>CAVPKT010000017.1:0-64221 GCA_963705775.1 uncultured Solirubrobacterales bacterium
CGAGGTCGCGGCGAACGGTGAGCATCGGCGCGGCTCGCGGCGGCACAACCGGGGTGTGCGCAGCGGGAGCAGCTGCTCGACGCGGGCCTCGGGCGCGGCGCGATCGCCCACCGCCTCGGAACAGGTCGCCTCCGCGAGTGGTATCGAGGCGTGTACCTAGTCGATCGACCCTCGCCCGAGCCGCGGGGCAAGGAAATGGCCGCTGTCCTTCATTTCCGTGGTCACGCAATCCTCAGCCATCGGAGCGCTGCTGCGGCCTGGGGACTGATCGATGCGTGGCCGCCGGAGGTATCGCTCACAATCGTTGGGAAGAACGGCCGCGCGCCTCGTGGTGTTCGGCTCCACCGCGTGGCGCATCTTGAGAGAGAGGACCTAGACGTTCGTCTCGGCATGCCGGTCACATCCGCGGCTCTAGCGCCGCCGGACCTTGCAGCAGACGCCTCAGACGCGGAGGTCGAGGACGGCATTGCGATCGCCAGGATGCGAAAGCTCGCCCAACTGGAGGACATCCGCGCGGCGATCCTGCGGGCCCCACGCAGGAAAGGGGCGCTCGGGTTAAAACGCATCCTCGATTCACGCGCTGTGTCGGGATTCTCGAGGGCGAAGTCGGAGCGTCGGATGCCGGCGCTCCTGCGTGCCGCGGAGCTGCCCCAGCCGATTGCCAACGAGCCACTTCTCGGATACGTCGCTGACTTTCTGTGGCCGGAATACAGACTGATCGTTGAGGTTGACGGGCACGGGTTCCATTCGAATCGGACCGCCTTCGAGAACGACCGACGCCGGGATCAGCGCTTCGCGGCCGCTGGCTACCTCGTGATCAGAGTCACGTGGCGCCAGCTTTGGGAGGAGTCGTATGCGGTCATAGCCCGCATCGCGCAAACGCTCGTCCGGCGCGCCGCATAACTACCAGTCCAGCTCGGCTGGCATGCTACGTCCACGCCATGCGCTACTGGGACGCCGTGTTCGCCTTCCTCGTCGCGATGGCCGTCGCGGCGTTGCTGACGCCGTTGGCCGCCCGGCTCGCGCGCCGAATCGGCGCGGTCGCGAAGCCGAGCGAGCGCGGGCTCGCGCAGGCCGAAACGCCTGAGCTAGGGGGCCTCGCGATCCTCGCCGGCGTGCTCGCGGCGGTCGCGATCTGGATCCACCCGACAATCAATCTGCCGCACACCGTCGGGACCCTGAAGGGATCAGGCGGGGTCGTCCACATGTGGGCGATCACGCCGGGGCGTGTCTGATCGCGTTAGTCGGCGCGGTTGATGACGCCCGCGATCTGCGGCCGCTGGTCAAGCTGATCGGTCAGGTCGCGGCGGCGGTGATAGCGGTGGAGGGCGGCGTCAAGGTGACCGACGTGACGCTGCCGTTCGTCCACACCCTCCAGTTCCCGAACGAGGGCGGGGTGATCACGGTGCTGTGGCTCGTCACCCTGATGAACGTGGTCAAGTTCTCCGATGGAGTCGACGGACTGGCCGCCGGGCTATGCACAATCGACGGGATCGCGTTCGCGATCATCGCGTTCGACCTCCACAGCTCCGATGCCGCGATCCTCGCTGCGCTGACAGCAGGCGCGTCGCTCGGCTTCCTTTTCTGGAACTTCCACCCAGCGTGGGTGTTCATGGGTGACTCTGGCGCGAACCTGCTCGGGTACCTACTCGGGGTGGTAGCCGTTATCGGATCGCTGAAGACGAATGCGGTCGTAGCTTTGGTCGTCCCCCTGTTCATTCTCGCCGTCCCGTTTCTCGATACCGGCTTTGTTGTCGCCAAGCGCCTGAAGTACCGGCGGAAGCCGTGGTCGGCCGACGCAAACCACTTCCACCATCGAATGGCGCGGATCGGCTTCAGCCAGCGCAAGACGGTCGCTTACCTGTACAGCGGACCGTGATGCTCGCCGGGGTGGCGATCGCGGCGCGGTTCATCCCTTACTCCGATCACCACGGCCACTACCGGCTCGGGTGGTCGTTTCTGTTCGGGGCGATCCTCCTGTTCGCGCTTGCCGCGAGCATCTACCTCGTGTACGTGCTCGAGATCCTGAAGTTCAAGGGCCGGCGAACCCGCGAGTTGCGCACCATCGACCCCGACACGACCGAGCACGAGATCGACGTCCAGGTTCAGCGCGATATCGAGACGGGCGAGTTCGAGCGCGTCGGGTGAATCGGACCGAGCGGGTACTGCTTGGCTGGTCGCGTTGGCGACCGTCCTTGCCGGGGTGGCGCGGTATGCCGGCGGCTTCTCGCACGTCACGGCGTTCGTGATCGCGACACTCGCGCTCGCGGGCACGGCATGGATCGTGTCGTTTGCAACCGAACAGGTGGGGGACAGGCTGGGCTCGGCGTTGACGGGCGTGATGCAGTCGACGATCGGCAACCTGCCCGAGTTCTTCGTCGTGATCTTCGCCCTGAACGCGGGGCAGCGGACCGTCGCCGAGACCGCGATCCTGGGCTCGATCCTGGTCAACGCGCTGCTGGTGCTAGGGCTGGTGATCATCGCCGGTGCGGTGCGCGCCCGCGACGGCGTGATGCGGTTTAGCCCTCGTCTCCCGAACGACACGGCGACGCTGCTGCTCTCCTCGACGTTCATCATCGTGTTGATCGGGCTCGCCGACGCCGCCCACGATCCGGCGAGCCACCACAACCGGGCGATCTCGATCGTAGGCGCGGTCGCGATTCTGGTCGTCTACGGGGCGTGGCTGCGTCAGTACCTGCGCGGGGTGGGCGCGCCGGAGAACGGCACTGAGAAAGGCGTCCGCGACGCGGAGCCGGCGCCGGCACGTCGTCTGTCGACGACGACTGCGATCGCGCTGCTCATCGTCGCCGGGACCGCGTCGGCGTTCGTCTCGGACTGGTTCGTCTACTCGCTCGCACCGACGATCAAGACGCTCCACATCTCGAAGGCTTTCGCCGGCCTGGTGATCGTCGCGATCGCCGGCAACGCGGTCGAGCACGCCGTCGGGATCGTGCTGGCCGCGCAAGGGCGGTCCGAGCTGGCGATCTCGGTGGTCAAGAACTCGGTGGCCCAGATCGCGGCGTTTCTGTACCCGCTGCTGGTGCTGGTCTCGCTGCTGACCTCGACCCGCTGACGTTCGCGCTCGCGCCGGTGTACATCGGAGCGCTGCTCGGGACCGCGGTGATCGTGTGGCAGATCACCGGCGACGGCGAGGCGACGCCGTTCGAGGGCGCGGCGCTGGTCGCGGCGTTCGTGATCCTGGCCACCGTGGCCGCGTTCGAGAGCTGCGCGCGTCGCGTGCTACTCTGACGTTTACGTAAGATTCGATTTCGAGTGACGAGCTGGTCACTTGAGTCCGTCACAGGGAGCGTCGCAAGACCGCGGACGCCGCGGCGGCGGTTCGGCGTCCATGCCGAGCCACGAGACCTACAAGTGGTGGGCGCTGTCGTGCACGAGCCTCGGGATGCTGCTGGCGACGATCAACTCGGGCACGCTGATCATCGCGCTGCCCGACCTCGAGCGGAGCCTCCACACCAGCCTGCTGGAGCTGGTGTGGGTGATCCTCGTCTACATGATCGCCTCGACGGTGCTCGTGCTCAGCGCCGGCCGGCTGTCGGACCAGTTCGGCCGCAAGAAGGCGCTACATCGGCGGCTTTCTGTGTTCGCGCCGCGTCGCTCGGCGCCGGGTTCGCCGGCCAACGGGACGGAGCTGATCCTGTGGCGGATCCTCCAGGGGATCGGCGGCGCGTTCCTGTTCGCCAACGCGGCGGCGATCGTGACCGACGCCTTCCCGCGCGAGCAGCTCGGCGCTGGCGATGGGAACCAACACGATGGTGGCCGCCGTCGGGCTGGTGATCGGTCCGGTGCTCGGGGGCGCGCTGGTCGCGATCTCGTGGCACTGGGTGTTCTGGTTCAACGTGCCCGTTCGGGCTCGCGGGCAGCATCTGGGCAGCGCTCGGTGCTGCGCGAGCTGACCGGGGGCTCGAAGAGGACCACAGATTCGACGTCGCCGGCACGATCACGTTCCTGATCGGGCTCACCGGACTCGTCTTCGGGATCTCGAAGGGCGGCATCTAGGGGTGGAACAGCCCGCTGGTGATCGGCGGTCTGGTCGCAGCGGCCGTGCTCCTGCCGCTGTTCGTGCTGATCGAGCGTCGCGCGCGAGTCGCCGATGCTCGACCTGAGATATCTTCCGCAATCGCCTCTTTTCGGCCGCCTCGGCCGCCGCGTTCATCAACGGCCTGGCGCGGTTCGCGCTGATGTTCGTGTTCGTCTTCTACTTCCAGGGCGTGCAGGGCAACTCGCCGATCCTCGCCGGACTCAAGCTGGCGCCGCTGGCCGTCGGGATGCTGATCTCCTCGCCGCTCGCCGGAATCTGGGCCGATCGTCGCGGCTCGCGCGGTCTGGCCGTGCTGGGAATGCTCGTGACGGCGCTCGGGTTGGCGCTGATGACGCTGCTCGAGCGCGATACCACGTATTGGGCCCCAGGCATCTACATGTTCATCGTCGGGCTCGGGTCGGGCATGTTCAACAGCCCCAACACGGCCGCGATGATGGGGGCGGTCAAGCCGCACCGGCGCGGAATCGCGGCGGGCGCGCGGGTCCTCGTCCAGAACACGGGTGCGGTGATCTCGATCGCGTTTGTGCTCGCCGTGGTCACCTCGTCGGTGCCGAGGAACGTCCTGTTCAAGGTCTTCTCCGGCCTGGCGAAACACATCTCGAACTCCCAGCTGCAGCCATTCATCGGCAACATGCATACGGCCCTGTGGACGCTGGCGGCGGTCTCCGTGCTGGGTGCATTCGTTGCCGCGGCGCGGCCGAAGCAGGCCAGTAAAACGCGGCTCGCGGAGGCGCCGGCGACGAGGCATGAGCGCGGCAGGAGCAAAGCTCCGGATCGGCGAGCTGGCAGAGCTGACCGGCACCACGCCGCGGACGATCCGCTACTACGAGGAGATCGGGCTGCTTCCGGGTGCCGAACGTGAGCAGGGTAAACATCGCTGGTACACCGAAGCGGACGTCGAGCGGGTGCGCGAGATCGTCAGGCTCCGCGATCTGCTCGGGCTGTCGCTCGAGCAGCTCTCGCAGCTGCTCGAGGCCGAGACGGCACGGGCGGAGCTTCGCCGAGAGTTGCAGCGCGCCGAGGACCCGGCCGAGCGTCGCCCGCTGCTCGAGCAAGCGCTGGGGCACATCTCCACGCAGCTCGAGCTCGTCCGCGGTCGCAAGCGGGAGCTCGAGAAGCTCGAGCACGAACTCGATGAGAAGCGGCGGTCGGTCCGTCGTAAGCTTCGGGAGCTCCAGGGGGCGTGAGGTGCGGCGCACCCGGGGTGTGGCTACCCGGGCGCGGGGTCAGCCTTCCGACGGGCGCTCGCGCCGCGCGGCGCGCCGCTCGCGTCGCTGCTCCTCGCGAGCCCGCCTGACGGCGTTCGAGCGCCGGGCCTCGGCGCCCCGGAGCCCGAACTTCGGCGGTTTCGAGATCGATGAGTAGACGCGCACGGGGTCCGAAGCGCCGCATTCAGGACACGGCGGGCACTCGGAGCCGGTGAGAAGCTCCTCAAAACGCTCGCCACAAGCGGGGCACTCGAACTCGTAAAGAGGCATTAGCGTTAGAGGATATGCGCCGATAAAGGCGTAACCATCTGCCACCCTGGCAGTACTTCGACTATGGGCCGAGGGAGGCCCCGGGGGCGGCGCTCATGACTATTGCTACTGAACGGACAGCCCGTACTCTGCCGCGCCTTGCGGCGCTCAGCGCTGCGCTCGTCGGCGCGATCAACGTCGGCTCGTCGCTGACCCCCAACATCCGCTGGCGGGGGCACCTCTTGCTGTCGTATGAGCCGGTCCAGGCGATGCAGCTGTTCCACGCGCTCGCGCTTCCCGCCGGGGCCGCCCTGCTGCTGGCGGCACCGTATCTGGGTAAGCGCCGCCGGCGGGCGTGGCAGCTCGCTATCGGGCTGATGCTCGCGCTCGGGGCGTTCGATGTCCTGAAGGGGTTCGACCTCGAAGAGGCGGCGATCACATGGAGCGCCGCTGGAGTCCTGTGGTTCGGCCGGGGGGCGTTCCGCGTTCGCCACGACCCGATCACGCCTCGGTCGGCTCTGTGGCGGGCGCCGCTGCTCCTGCTCGGCGGACTGGCCGTGGTGGTGCTCGCCGCCTGGGCATCCCAGCCTGACGCGATCCAGCTCACGGCGGTCGCAACTCTGCTGACGGTCGCCTACGTGATCTTCCGCCCTCTGGCCGCGTCGCGAGGCCTGCCGGATCCCGGCGCCAGATCGGCGGCCGCCGAGCTCGTCCGAGCACACGGACGCGACACGCTCTCGCACTTCAAGCTCCGGTCGGACAAGCAGTATTTCTTTTCGGCGGACGAGCGCGCGTTCGTCGCCTACCGAATCGAGAATGGCGTGCTGCTGTGCTCGGGCGACCCCGTCGGTGACGAGCGGGCGTTCGCCCCGCTCCTCGAGGATCTCCGCGCCTTCGCCGAGGCCCGCGGCCTGAGGCTCGGCGCCGTCGGCGCCAGTGAAGGCCTCTGCCCGCTGTACGAGGATCGCGGCCTGCGGACGCTGTATCTCGGTGACGAGGCGATCATCGAGCTCGAGCGATTCTCGCTCGAGGGCAGGCCGATCCGGAAGGTCCGCCAGTCCGTGACGAGGCTGACCAAGGCGGGCTTCACCGCCGATATCTGTGAGCTGCGCACGCTCGACGAGCGCACGCTTGAGCAGGTGGAGGCGGTACTCGACGCCGGCCGGCAGGGGGCGCCAGAGCGCGGCTTCTCGATGGCGCTCGACACGCTCCGGGGCGAGCATCATCGAGGACACGCTTGTCCTGCTCGCGCGCGACTCCGAGGACGCGATCCGAGGCGTGCTGCATTTCGTTCCCTGCTACGGCCGCCCGGCCGTGTCCCTGTCGTTCATGCGGCGGGACCCCAGCACTCCGAATGGGCTGATGGAGTTCATGGTGGCTCGCGCCACGGAGCTGTTGCGCGACCGCGGGATCGCGGAGCTGTCGCTGAACTTCGCGGCCTTCGCCAAGTGGCTACATAGCCCCGAGAAGCGCTCTGAGCGCGCGCTCGGCAGGCTCGTCGCGCTCGGCAATCCGTTCTTCCAGATCGAGAGCCTGTATCGCTTCAACGCGAAGTTCTTTCCGCGCTGGGAGCCGCGATACCTCGTCTACCAGGGTGCGTTCGGGCTTCCACGGGCGAGCGTGGCGGCGCTATGGGCCGAGGGACAGCTGTGGAAGCCCTCGCTCAGCTGGACCTCAGCGGCGCCCTCCGCTTGACATCCATACAGTCTGTATGTGAAAATAGAGGCGGCCGCAAGGACCGTCCTGGCGTTCCTCGCCACCCGGATCCTGCGCGGCCGCGGCTCCGCCGGACCACGGCGGAAGCCGCCAGTTCGCTCACCGTCAGCCTTACTTGCCGCTGAGAATCGCGCGCAGGTAGGGTACCCGCGTCGCCTGCCGCTATGTCCCCATCCGACCACCACCATGACCGATCGCCGGCCGTCGCTGACCGGACCGGAGGGGATGGACCGTGTCGCTGAGCGCTTCCGCACCCTCTGAGGCTCCGATGCCGCTGATCCTGCGTTATTTCGACGTGGCGCTGGTGCTCATTGCCGCCCCGATTCTGCTGCTGATCGGCGTGCCGTCGCGCGGCTACGCCATCGGCGGCGGCGCATGGATTGTGCTGCGGGTCGTCGGCGTCGCGGTCGAGCGCGTTGCCGAGGCTTCCAAGGACGCCCGCACGCAGATCAGCCTCCGGCTTGGCTACATGCTCGGCAGGTTGTTCGCGATCGCGCTCGCGGTGATCATCGCGCGGCGCAGCGGCAACCAGAATGACGGCGTCACGGCGGTCGTCGTGGTCGTGGTCGCATTCACGGTCCAGCTGGCGACATCGGCGCTCGACCGGATGGGATCGAAATGAGCAACACGCGCAAGGTGTTGTGGGGAATCACCGGCGTCTGGGTCGCGGGCCTTGTGCTGCTGGGGGCCGTGTACGGCCTCAGCGGCCACAGGAACAACGTGTTTCAGATCCAAAACGAGTTCAAGCTCAGCAACTGGGTCCACCTGGGGGTGCTCAGCATCAATCGCGCCGTCGTCTACCTGCTGATCGCGGCAATCCTGACGGTCGTCACGATGGTCTGGATCTCGAACCGCATGCAGGCCCGCCCTAACAAAGTTCAGACCGCGGTTGAGACGCTCTATTCGCTGATGCGGGACAACATCACCCGCGGCAACATGCCCGACTCGATGGCGGCCAAGTGGTTCCCGTTCCTCGGCTCGCTGTTCCTGTTCGTGTGGTGGAGCAACCTGATCGGCTACCTACCGCTGCCGACGAACAGCGATCAGAAGTTCACCTTGTTCGGCGCGCATATTCCGTCGTTCGCGCTGTACTCGGCGACGGCCAACATCTCGGTCCCGCTGATCTTGGCATTGATCGTGTTCGTCCTGTTCAACGCGCAGGGAATCCGAGCGCAGGGCCCGATCGGTTACACGAAGAGCCTGATCCCAGGCGGCGTGCATGGGCCGATTCTGGCGCTGATCTTCCCGCTCGAGATCGTCTCGACATTCGTGCGCCTGATCTCGCTCACGGTCCGACTGTTCGCAAACATCCTCGCCGGCCACTTGATCATCCTGTTCATGGCCGGGGGGCTTGCGGTGATCCTGGGGCTCTCGTTCATTGGCTGGTTCACGATGCCGTTAGCCGTGCTCGTGTACCTGTTCGAGCTCGGGCTGGTCGCGACGCTCCAGGCCTTCATTTTCGCGACACTCGCCGCGATCTACATCGCTGGCGCCACGACACACCACTAAACGAAACAAGGAGCTGATCTCAAGTGTTTTCACATGTCGTCTCGTTAGCGGCCGCCTCGGGCATTACCAAAGGGTTCGGGATCGCTGTCGGCGGCGGCCTCGGCGCCGTCGGCGCGGGGGTCGGCATTGGCATCATCTTCGGAAAAGTGATCGAAGCCGTCACGCGCCAGCCGGAGATGCGCGACGAGATCACGAGCATCCAGTGGCTCGGATTCGCGCTCACCGAAGCCGTCTTCTTCTATGGGCTGGTCGCCGGCCTGCTCTCGTACGTCCTCACGTAGATGGCGGCCCTGGGAGTCATAGCCCCGGTCGCATCGTCGAGCGGCTCGTTCCTGGTCAAGCCCAACGTCGGGCTGATGGTGTGGACGCTGATCCTGTTCGTAATCTCGATGGTCGTCCTCTGGCGGCTCGCGTTCCCGCGGATCTCAGAGGCGCTTGACCGTCGCCAGAAGGCGATCGAGGAGGCGATCGACACCGCTGAGCGCGCACGCCGGGACGCTGATCAGCTGCTCGACGAGTACCGCGAGCGACTGGCCGAGGCGCGCAAGCAGGCGGAGGAGATCGTCCACCGCGCCCGCCAGACCGCCGAGGTGCACGAACGGGAGGCGACCGAGCAGGCCCAGGCGAGGCGCGAGCAGATGATGGAGCAGACCCGGAAGGAGATCGAAACCGAGACGCGCCGCGCAATCGACCTGATCCGCCGCGAGGTCGTCGACCTGACGGTGGAAGCGACCGAGAAAGTGACACGTAAGACGCTCACGACCGAGGACCAGCTACGGCTCGTACAGGAAGCGGTCGGCGAGCTCGACTTCAGCCCCCTCGGCGCCCCGGAGCTCAACTAGTGGACGGGGACGAGCGCTAGTGGAAGAGATCGCCCTCGTCTACGCCCGGGCGCTGTTCCAGGTGGCTCGGGAGCACGGCCTGGAGGACGTGATCCGCGAGCAGTTGGGACAGTTTGCTGACGCCTTGAACCAGAACCGCGAGTTGGCGGTGTTCTTCTTCTCCCCGTACTTCTCGACCGCGGAGAAGAAGGAGGCGCTCCAGCGCGCGGTCGTGGATGCGGAGCCCACGTTCATCAACTTCCTGGAGACGCTCATCGAGCGCCACCGGATGCCGGTGATTTTCCGCGTCAGGGCGCGGTACGAGTCCTTCTGGGACGAAGAGCACAAGCTACTGCCGGTCGAGGTGACGAGCGCCGTGGAGCTCGACGAAGAGACGATCGCGAGCATCGGAAATCAGATCCGCGATCGCACCGGGCTAAACGTTGAGCTGTCAAGCAACGTGGATTCCGGCATCCTGGGGGGAATCGTGCTGCGGGTGGGCAACTTCATCCTCGACGCGTCGATCAGAAATCGCCTCGATCAGCTGCGCAAGCAGTTGGCACAGGCATAAGCTTGGGGTAGCGAGCGCCCCGTCAAGGAGCCACTCAAAAGACATGCAGATCAAGCCAGACGAGATCACTTCAATCCTCAAGAGCCGAATCGAGGGCCTTGACCCCTCGGGCGCCGAGCTGACCGAGGTCGGGACTGTGCTGTCGGTCGCGGACGGGATCTGTCGCATCCATGGGCTCGAGAACTGCATGTCGTTCGAGATGCTCGACCTGCCTCACGGCGTGACCGGTCTGGCGCTCAACCTCGAATCCGACAATGTCGGCGCGGTGCTGTTCGGCGACTGGGAGAAGATCGTCGAGGGCGACACGGTCAAGCGCACAAAGCGTCTGCTCGAGATCCCGGTTGGGGAGGAGCTGCTGGGACGGATCGTCGACCCGCTCGGCAACCCGCTCGACGGGAAGGGGGAGATCCGGACTACCGAGAAGCGCCCCGCTGAGCACAAGGCGCCTGGAGTCGTGCAGCGCCAGCCGGTCAAGGAGCCGATGCTCACCGGACTGAAGGCGATCGACTCGATGATCCCGATTGGCCGGGGTCAGCGCGAGCTGATCATCGGCGACCGGCAGACCGGCAAGACCGCGATCGCGATCGACACGATCATCAACAACAAAGACCGTGATCTGATCTGCGTGTACGTGGCGATCGGCCAGCGCAAGTCGACGGTCGTCGCCCTGGCCAAGACCCTCGAGGACGCGGGCGCGCTCGAAAACACCATCATCGTGATGGCAGCTGCTGACGAGGCCGCGCCGATCAAGTTCATCGCCCCGTACGCCGGCTGCGCGATGGGCGAGTACTTCCTCTACAACGGGAAGGCCGCGCTCGCGGTCTATGACGACCTGACCAAGCACGCCTACGCGTACCGGCAAATGTCGCTGTTGCTGCGACGCCCGCCCGGCCGCGAGGCCTACCCCGGTGACGTGTTCTATCTGCACTCGAGGTTGCTGGAGCGAGCCGTCAAGCTGAACGATGATCTCGGCGCCGGGTCGTTGACCGCACTTCCGGTGATCGAGACCCAGGCTGGCGACGTGTCCGCCTACATCCCGACGAACGTGATTTCGATCACCGACGGCCAGATCTTCCTCGAGCCGGGACTGTTCTACTCGGGCGTGAGGCCTGCGATCAACGTCGGCATCTCCGTCTCCCGCGTCGGCGGGAACGCGCAGATCGTGCCGATGCGCAAGGTGTCCGGCACCCTGAAGCTAGAGCTCTCGCAGTACCGCGAGCTCGAGGCGTTCGCCCAGTTCGGGTCTGAGCTCGACCCCGAAACCCAGCGGACGCTCGCGCGCGGCGAGCGCCTCGTCGCGACCCTCAACCAAGCCGAGCGCCACCCGCTCGCGATCGAGGACCAGGTCGTGCAGATCTATGCGGCGACGAACGGCTATCTCGACCGGATCAACGTCGACAAGGTGGGCGACTTCCTGGCCGACCTGACCGATTCCGTGCGCGGCAGCGAGCCGGAGCTGCTGAAGAAAATCGCCGGCAGCGAGTGGACCGACGAGATCCAGAACGCACTCGACAAGCGGGTCGAGCAGTTCGCCGAGGACTTCGGTTTCGACCTCGACGAGGAAGGGCACCCGCTCGAGGAAGGCGACGAGCCGGGTCTGAGCTCGCGGTCCACGTCGAACGGTGGCGGCGAGGAGACCGAGAAGCCGCAAGAGGAGGAAGAAGCCGTCCCTGCCTAGCCAGGCACGGCCGGCCCGAACCGCATGCCCCTGTCTCAGCGCGACGTCCGCAACCGGATCGGAGCGGTCAAGAACATCCAGAAGATCACGCGGGCCATGGAGATGGTCGCGGCCGCGCGGCTGCGGCGCGCCGAACAGCGGATCGAGGCGCTTCGGCCGTACGCCGCGGCGATCCGGCGGATGACCAGGCAGGCGGCGGAGGCCGCGGGCAACCTGCCGCAGCTGCCGATCCTCCAGGAGCACTCCTCGACGGACTCGGTCGGTCTGCTGGTGATCGCCGGCGATCGCGGCCTCGCTGGGGCGTTTAACTCGAACATCGTCCGCGCGGGCGTTGCCGCGGGCCGGGCGTACGGCTCTGACGGCAAGCAGATCGTCTTTTACGCATCGGGCCGCCGGCCCGCTTCGTCATTGGTGTTCCGGGGCTTGGACCTGAAGGAGAGCTTCACCGGCTTCACCGACAGGCCGTCATACGCCGATGCGCGCCGGATCGCCGAGCGGCTGATCGCCGCATACCTCGACGACGAGGTCGACCGGGTCGAGATCTTCTACAACGGCTACCGCTCGCCGATCTCGCAGGTCGTGACCCGTGAGACGCTGCTGCCGCTGCAGCAGGCGACCGTACTCGAGGAGAGCTCCGAACAAGAGTCAGAGGGCGAGCGGCCCGAGCACCGGGCGCTCGTCGACTACGAGCCCGACCCCGAGGAGATCCTGCGACGGCTGGTGCCGGACTACGTCGAGATCTCGATCTACAGGGCGCTGCTCGAGTCGACCGCCTCCGAGCACGGAGCGCGGATGACGGCGATGCGCAACGCCTCGGACAACGCGGGCACGCTCATCGAGGACCTGACCCTCGAGATGAACCGTGCACGCCAGGCGGAGATCACTCAGGAGATCATGGAAGTTGTCGCCGGAGCCGAGGGGCTCGGCTGAGACCCTAGACTGGAGAGCGATATGGCAATTACTGAAGAATCCAGGTCCGAAGGCGAGGCGCGCACAGAGAACGTCGGCCGGATCGAGGAGATCACCGGCGTCGTAATCGAAGCGGTGTTCGAGGGCAAGCTTCCGGAGATCAATCACGCGATCAAAATCAAGCGGCCCGAGGCAACGCGGGCCGAAGAGGACGTCGACATCGCGGCCCAGGAAGAGCCCTACCTCGTCTGCGAGGTGCAGCAGCACCTGGGCGACGACCGTGTCCGCGCTGTGGCGCTCGACACCACCGACGGGCTGGCCCGCGGCACCGAGGTAATCGACACCGGCGCACCGATCACCGTTCCCGTGGGGAAGGCGACGCTTGGGAGGATCTTCAACCTGCTCGGCGACCCGATCGACCTCGGCGAGCCTGTGCCGGAGGACACCGAGCGGTGGCCGATCCATCGCGAGGCGCCGAGCGTTGAGGACCTGATCCCGACTGCAGAGATGTTCGAGACCGGGATCAAGGTGATCGACCTGCTCGCACCGTACGCCCGCGGCGGCAAGGTCGGCCTGTTCGGCGGCGCAGGCGTCGGCAAGACCGTGATCATCCAGGAGCTGATCCATAACCTCGCTCAGCAGCACGGTGGCCTGTCCGCGTTCTGCGGCGTCGGCGAGCGCTCGCGCGAGGGCAATGACCTCTGGCTCGAGATGAAGGAGTCGGGCGTGCTCGACAAGACGATGCTCGTCTTCGGCCAGATGAACGAGCCGCCCGGTGCACGCATGCGCGTCGCGCTGTCGGGCCTGACGATGGCCGAGTACTTCCGCGATCACGAACACCAGGACGTGCTGCTGTTCATCGACAACATCTTCCGGTTCGTCCAGGCCGGCTCTGAAGTCTCCGCGCTCCTCGGCCGGATGCCCTCCCAGGTCGGCTACCAGCCGACGCTCGAGTCAGAGATGGGCGAGCTCCAGGAGCGGATCACCTCCACGAGGAACGGGTCGGTGACCTCGATCCAGGCGATCTACGTGCCCGCCGACGACCTCACGGACCCGGCGCCGGCGTCGGCCTTCGCCCACCTGAACGCGACCACGACGCTGTCCCGGACGATCGCGTCGAAGGGGATCTACCCGGCCGTCGATCCGCTCGACTCGACCTCGACGATCCTGAAGGAGGAGATCCTCGGCGAGGAGCATTTCCGTGTCGCCAACGAGGTCAAGCAGGTGCTCCAGCGGTACAAGGAGCTGCAGGACATCATTGCGATTCTCGGGATCGACGAACTCTCAGACGAGGACAAGGTGACCGTGTCGCGGGCCCGCAAGATCGAGCGCTTCCTGTCGCAGCCGTTCTTCGTCGCCGAGCAGTTCACCGGTACGCCGGGCGTGTACGTCAAGGTCGAGGACTCGATCCGCGGCTTCCGCGAAATCCTCGAGGGCAAGCACGACGACCTCCCGGAGCGCGCGTTCTTCCTCAAGGGCACGATCGAGGACGTCGTCCGCGACGCCGGTCAAGAGTCCGGCGGCGAGGGCTCGAGTGACAGGACCTCGGACGACGAGAGCGACGAGAGCGGCGAGAGCGGCGAGAGCGGCGAGAGCGGCGAGAGCGGCGAGAGCTCGGAAGGCGAGTAATGCCGCATACGAAGTTCCCGGTCGAGGTCCTCACGCCCGACGGTGAGGTGTTCAGCGACGAGGTCGAACAGATCTCGACCAAGACCGCGGTCGGGTCGATCGGGATCCTGGCGGGGCACGAGCCCGTTCTGGCGATGCTCGAACCGACGGAGCTGCGGCTGTACAAGAGCGACTCCGAGGTCGTGCGATTCGCGCAGGCCGAGGGGTACATGCAGATCGCGGAGGGCAGGGCTCTCCTGCTCGTCGAAGAAGCCCATTCTCCGAGCGAACTCGACGCCGACCAGCTGCGCGACAGGCTTCAGCAGGCTGAGCGAGAGCTCGAAGAGGCCGGGGATGACACCGAGCGGCGCCGAAACGCGCTAAGAGACAAGGACCGCTGGGAGACTTTCCTCGGTGTAGCGTCGCAGTAAGTCCCTTATTTACTCGTGATTCGGCACTTTAAGCTTGTGAAAGCTTTATGCAACCCGAGCGCGTACTCGCTGAACACCTGATCGCCTACGACACCTCCAAGCAGGAGGAGCTCGTCGCGGCAGCAGGGTTTGTCAAGGGTTGGCTCGAATCACGCGACATCGAAGTGCGTAGCTTTGATCACAATGGCCTGCCCGTGCTCCTGGCCGACGTCGGGCCGCCGGACGACACGCTGCCCACGGTCATCTTTCACGGCCACCTCGACGTCGTTCCCGCGCGGCCCGAGCAATTTGAGCCCAGCGTCGAAGGCGATCGGCTGATCGGCCGAGGCGCGTACGACATGAAGGGCGGACTGGCGGCGATGATGTGCGCGCTCAAGGATCTGGAGCGCCATCCGACCGTCCGGGTGCGGTTCGTATGCGTTCCCGACGAGGAGTCCGAGGAGCTCGATGAGCGCTCGACAGACGCGGCCGTCAAACGCGGCCTGGGTGGCCATTTTGCGATCACCGGGGAGCCGACTGACATGCACATCGGGGTCGCCGCCAAGGGCGTACTTGCGATGCGGATCGAGGTGCACGGCCGTGCGGCGCACTCCTCGACGCCCTGGCTGGGCGACAACGCGGTGCTCAAGGCGATCGACGCATTCCGGGCGATCGAGTCCCTGCCATTCACGCGCGAGTCCTCGGAGCTGTTCGACGCGCCGTCGATCAACCTCGGACGGATCGAGGGCGGCGAGGCGCTCAACATGGTCCCGGATGAATGCACGATGGCCGTCGACGTCCGTTACCTGCCGGGGCAGGACCCGGGGGAGATTCTCGAGCAGATCCGGACGATCGACGGGATCGACGTCGCGCGGACGTTCATCCATCCGCCGGTGACCGTGTCGCGGACCAACACCTTCGTCCGCGCACTCCGGGATGCGGTCACGCGGTCGTCGCCCGACGTGGAGACGATGAGTGTCGGCCGGGACGGGGCCTCCGATGCGGCCTCGTTTATCGAAGCAGGGATACCGGCGGTCGAGTTCGGCCCCGTTGGCTCCGGACACCATGGTCCGCAGGAGTGGGTGTCGCTGTCATCGCTGGCGAGGTATCGCCGGGCGCTGACGGACTTCGTCCGGTGCCTGCCGATCTGGCTGGAGGAGGCAGAGCCCGGGCCTGAACTGAGAGCGATCGAGGGAGGCCTCGCTTGATTGACCTGCGCTCACGCGGCGGTGCCGCGTGAGTCTCATCCCCCGCTCGCGCGGCGGAGCGCTGCTGCGGTTTGCCCTCGGTGCGCTGATCGTGGTCGCCTTCACCGCCGGGACGACCGCCGTTGCCGGCCTGCTCCAGTTCAAGCAGCTGGCCACGTACATCTCGGTGACCCCGCCGCTCAAACACGCCAATGTGACGATCCCCAGCCCGGGCGATCCGCAGACGATCCTCGTGATCGGGTCAGATCATCGTGCCGGTGAACCGTTCAACGCCGCCAACACCGACACGATGATGCTCATCCGTCTCGACCCGAGCTCCTCGACGATCAACGTCCTGTCGGTCCCGCGCGATCTCGAGGTCGACATCCCCGGGGTCGGCACGGCAAAGGTGAACGCCGCCTATTCCTACGGCGGTCCGAACCTCCTGATCAAGACGATCAAGCAAAACGTCTTCCCCCGCCTGGTCGTCAACCACATCATCGACGTCAACTTCGGCGGCTTCCGGGACCTGGTGAACGCGATCGGATGCGTCTACACGGACGTCGACCATCGCTACTACAACAACACGGCGCTGACCAACTATTCGAGCATCAACATCCAGCCCGGCTATCAGAAGCTGTGCGGCGCGCAGGCGCTGTCGTTCGTGCGCTTTCGTCACACGGACTCGGACATCGTCCGCAACGCGCGCCAGCAGGACTTCGTCCGCTGGGCCAAGGATCAGTACGGGCAGACCCAGCTGATCGAGAACCGCGACCCGCTCGTGAGGATCTTCGGAAAGCACACGCAGACGGATGCCGACCTTCACCACAGTGACGGTCTGATCAACCTGTTCAACCTCGTCGCGTTCATGGACGGGCACAAGATCAAGCAGATTCCGTTCCCGGCCGTCCTCCAGCCATGTGGTTCCGGCGGCGGGGGAACGGGCGGTGGAGGCGTGACCCAGGCCGCTTGCTATGTCACCGCCGAACAGAGCGCCGAGGCGCACGTGTTCACCCGGCTGATGACACCGACCGCGAGCCAGCCGGCCCCGACTGTTCCTGTACACCTGGGAGCGGGCACGGGTGGCCGTCGCTCCAGAGGTGGATCGGGTGCGCCGAACCTGACCGGAAACGTGCCCGGCGGCAAGGCGCAGGCAGCGGCGCTCGGCAACGCCGGTCTGCCCGTCTACTTCCCGCGGCTGATCGCCCAGGGCTCTGAGTACTGCTCAGGTCTCGCGGACAACTGCTACACGGAGATTCCGAGCCCCGGTTCATATCCGCGCAAGTACTGGCTCCACGATCAGCACGGCAAGCCGTACTCCTCATACCGACTGACGCTCGCGCTCAACCCGGTGCTCGGCGAGTACTACGGCATCGAGGGCACGACGTGGCAGAAGCCGCCACTGCTGAACAGCCCTTCGTTCACACGCTCCGTGAACGGGAAGCGGCTGCTCGTGTACGCAAACGGGGGCAAGGTTTCGGTCGTCGCCTGGCGCACCGCGCAGGGCGTCTATTGGGTCTCGAACACCCTCACCGACAGCCTCTCGAACCAGCAGATGATCGCGATTGCAGCGTCGCTGACCCGCTAGCCTCCGCCGTCGATGAGCAGTCAGCGCGAACCGGTCGCGGTGATCGGAACGGGGTACGTGGGACTTGTGACAGCGGCGGGATTCGCTGAGCTGGGCAGCCACGTGTGGTGCGTTGACATCGACGCCGACAAGATCGCCAAGCTCGAGCACGGCGAGATTCCGATCTACGAACCCGGGCTCGGGGAGTGTGTGGCGCGGAATCGTGAGCGTCTCCACTTCTCGACCGAGCTGACCTCCGCGCTCGAGCACGCGCGGCTGCTGCTCGTCGCCGTCGGGACGCCGCCCACGTACTCGGGCGACGCCGACCTCTCAGCGGTCCGGGCCGTCGTGGACGCGATGCCGGCGTCCGACCGCCACGCGCTCGTGATGAAGTCCACCGTCCCTGTGGGCACCGGTGCCGCGATCGAGCGGGAGTTCGCAGCGCAGGGAAAGCCGGGCTTTGCGTATGTGTCGTGCCCCGAGTTCCTGAAGGAGGGCTCGGCGCTCGAGGACTTCCTCAATCCCGACCGGTTGGTGGTCGGCGACAACGGCGATTGGGCGGGGGACGCGGTCGTGGAGCTGTATGCGCCGCTGGATGCGCCGCTCGTGCGCACCGATGTCGCCAGCGCCGAGATGATCAAGCTGGCGGCCAACGCGTTCCTCGCGACCAAGATCAGCTTCATCAACGAGATCGCCAACGTGTGCGAGGAGACCGGGGCGAACGTGCTCGAGGTCGCGCGGGGCATGGGTCTCGATCACCGGATCGGAACGCACTTCCTGAAGCCGGGTATCGGATTCGGTGGCAGCTGTTTCGCGCCCAACGAAACCGTGCTTGTGCGTCACCGCGGTCGGACGACGTTGTTGACGTTCGAGCGGCTCTGGGACCGGCTGGCGGCCGAGGAGGACGAGCTCGAGGAGGGGTTGATCGAGCCCCACCGGCTCGAGGTCCTTTCGTGGGTCCCCGGGGCGGAGCGCCCGATTTTCCTCCCGGTTATGTGCGTCACCAGCCGGGACTATGACGGCGACCTCGTTGAGGTTCGCACCAAGATGGGCCGGCGAGTGAGGTGCACGCCGGACCACGGGTGGATAGTGGGCGATGGCCGGGGCGGCGAGCCGGTGTTCAAGCTCGCGCAGGACTTGGCGCCTGAGGATTGGCTACCGCTGGCGCTCGGAAGGGCCGACGAACCGGATGGGGTGAAGGTGGCCTCGCTGATGGCGGCCGCCGAGGCGGCGGAGCTGGCGCCCGACAAGCTGATCGTGAGGCCTCGCCGGGAGCTGATCGATGAATTGGTCCGCCGGCCTATCGAGGAACGGAGGGGGGTTTTCGCCAGGTCGGGTTCGGTCGCCTCGCGGACAGGCGACGTACGGCGAACAGGAACGCTTCGCCTGGACGAGTTGGCATTGGCGGACATGGCGCTCGAGGGTTCGACGATCAGCACCACCGAGAACGGAAACCGGCCACGGAGTGAGCTGGTGCTCGACTACGCGTTCTGGCGTGTTGTCGGGCTGTACGTCGCGGAGGGATGTGCGCCCCGCGACACGAGGAAGTGGTCGCTCCGGTGGTCCTTCCATCCGACCCGCGAGCAGCATCTAGTCGACGAGGTTCGCGCGTATTGGCTCCGGCAGAACGTCCGGACGCTCGACCGCAATACGGCCACCGCGCAGGAGATCTCCCTGTCATCCCGACTGGTGACGACCTGGTTTGTTCGTGTGCTCGGCCTAGGGCGGAACGCCTACGAACAGCGTCTCCCGGATCTAATTTGGGATCAGCCCGACTCCGCGAAGTGGGCCCTGCTTTCCGGGTTGTTCGAGGGAGACGGATCGTGGTCCCTGGTGAACGGCGGACCCAGTGTGGTGATCGAGTTTGGAACCGTGAGCGATGAGCTGGCGGATGGCGTACTGCGCCTGCTGGCTGACGTTGGTGTCGTTGCGACGCGTCGGATCGGCCGAACAAGCAAGTCAACGAAGGACACCCACTGGATCCGCATCGCAGGTGCGGATCAGGTGGAGCGGGCCATCGAACTTGTGCCGACACGTGATCGACCGGGCGTCTTCGCTTCGATTGGCCGCCAGCAGAAGCGGATCGCGCCGACCGGATATCGACGTTTCAGCGATGGGGTCGCCTGGGTGCGCGTGACCTCGGCCGAGCGTCATCCATATCGGGGACCGGTTTACTCGCTCGAGGTCCCATACGCCCACACGATGGCGACATCCGCAAATCTGATTTCTGGCAACTGTTTTCCGAAAGATGTCTCAGCTCTTAAGCAGCTCGCCGGCAACTCCGGCTACCACTTCCAGCTGCTGACGGCGGTGATCGAGGTCAACGAGCTTCAGAAGCGGCGCGTGATCGGCAAGCTCCAGAAGCACCTCGGCTCGCTGGTGGGCAAGCAGGTGGCGCTGCTCGGGCTGGCATTCAAGGCGAACACCGACGACATGCGCGAGGCGTCATCCCTGGTGCTGTCCGCCCGGTTGCTTGCCGATGGCGCGAAGGTCCACGCGTATGACCCGGTGGCCGAGGATGAGGCACGCAAGCTCATGACCGGCGTCGAGCTCGCGGATACGGCGCTTGGGGCGCTGGAGGGCGCCGACGCATGCATCATCGTCACCGAGTGGCCGGAGTTCGCAGAGATCGACTGGCGGCAGGCCGCTGAGCGAATGCGTGGCCGGCTCGTGATCGACGGTCGCAACTTCGTGGACCCAGAGGCGGTCCGGGCGGCCGGGTTCACGTACGAGGGGATCGGGCGTTAGCTTGCAGGCATTGATCCTTGCCGGGGGTGAGGGGACGCGGTTGCGCCCGCTCACCTCGACGATTCCCAAGCCGGTGGTGCCGCTCGGCGACCGGCCGTTCATCGCGTACATGATCGAGTGGTTGCGCTCCCATGGCGTCGAGGACGTGGTGCTCGCGTGCGGATTCATGGCCGCGGGCGTACGGAGCGTGATCGGCGACGGGTCTGCACTCGGGGTCCGGGTCCGGTACATCGAGGAGCCGGAGCCGCTCGGGACCGGAGGCGCGCTCAAGTACGCGGAAGAGCTGCTGGAAAACCGGTTCCTGATGCTGAACGGCGACGTGCTCACGGACATCGACCTGAGCTCCCAGCTCGCCCAGCACGAGCGAACCGAGGCCCGCGCCACGCTCGCGCTCGTGCCTGTGGAGGACCCCTCGGCGTACGGGCTCGTGCAATGCGGCTCGGACCACGCCGTTCAGCAGTTCATCGAGAAGCCCGAGCCGGGCGCGGCAACGACGAATTTGATCAACGCGGGCGCCTACGTCCTCGAGCACGACGTCCTCGACGACATGGCCCCTGCTGGCACGAACATCTCGATCGAGCGCGACGTGTTCCCACAGCTGATCGGGCGCGGCCTGTTCGGCTATGCGGGGAGCGGCTACTGGCTCGACATCGGCACGCCCGAGCGCTACCTCCAAGGGACCTTCGACATCCTCGAGGGGCAAGTCCAGACCGAGCTCGGCCGGCGGCTCGCAGCGGCCTCGTCGGCCCTGATCGAGATCGGCTCGTCCATGGAAGGCAACGTCGTCGCGCCCGCGGTTATCCAGCGGCGCTGCGAAGTCGCTCTGGACGCGACGATCGGCCCCCTCGCGGTGCTTGGTCCCGGCGTCAGCATCGGCGAACGCGCCGTGGTGGAGCGCTCGGTCGTGCTCGAGGGCTCGACGATCGGCGCTGGGAGTACCGTGCGTTCCGCAATCGTCGGTCCCCGGGTGCGGATCGGCGAGGGGTGCCGGATCGAGGGGGACGTGGTGCTGGGTGAGGGGGCCGTCGTCGGGTCGGGAAACGTTGTTGAGCCCGGGGCGCGTATCTTCCCCGGCGTGGAGCTGCCCGAAGCCATCCCATCGTGACCGCCACGAGCGGACAGAGAGCGCTCACCCGCGAGGCGGTGGCGGCCGTCGACACATCCGGTCAGTTCGAGGACATCCTCGGCCTGCCAGATCATCTGCGCGACGCGCTGTGGCGCGTGGAGTCATCCAACCTGCAACCGCACGACACTCCCCGTGGTCTGATCGTCGCGGGAATGGGTGGATCCGCGATCGGGGGCTCGCTGGCCCGGGCGGCGCTCGGAGATCGGGCGTCGCGCCCCATCGTGGTGGCGCGCGGGTATGCGTTGCCTGCCTGGACGACGCCCGACACGACGGTCCTGTGTGCAAGCTATTCGGGCAACACCGAGGAAACGCTCGCCGCCTACGAGGCGGCCGGGGCGCTCGGAGCCCGCAGGATCGTGGCCACCACCGGCGGGCGGCTCGCCGCAGCGGCCCGTGCTGACACCATGCCGGTGATTCCGCTTCCGGGCGGCTTCCAGCCCCGTGCGGCCGTCGCGTATTCGCTCGTGATCGCTCTCGAGGTCGCGGGTCTTTGCGGCGCCGGCGAGCGTCTACACGCCGAGGTCGATGTCGCTGCCGCACACGCCGAGCGACTCGTAGAGCAGTGGGGGCCGGACGGTGCCGATGACTCCTTGCCGAAGACGCTCGCGCACGGTCTGCACGGAACGGTCGCCCAGATCGCCGGGGCGGGGCTGACTGCCCCGATCGCGTACCGCTGGAAGACCCAGATCAACGAGAACGCAAAGATTCCGTGCTTCGCCGGGGAGCTGCCGGAGATCGATCACAACGAGATCGAGGGATGGAGCGGCGCCGATGGACTCGGCCGCTTCAGCGCTGTGTTCCTCGACGACTCCGACCTTCATCCCCGGATTCGTCAGAGGATCGAGTTGACGCGAGGGCTGATCGCGGCTCATGCGGCCGCGACCTACAGGGTCGAGAGCCGCGGAGAGACGCGGACCGAACGGCTCGTGTCACTCCTGTTGCTGGGCGATCTCCTGTCGCTCTATCTAGCCGTGCTGCGGGGCGTCGACCCGCGTCCGGTGGTCCTGCTCGACCGGCTCAAGGGCGAGCTCGCGCGCGGCTAGCGGAGCGCGGCTAGCGGAGCGCGATTCCGCGCTGCTCGTACAGCCGCCGGTCCGCCGCCGCCAACAACTCTTCGATCGTCCGGCCGTCGCGCGGATAGCTGGCGGTCCCGATCGTTAGGTCCCACGGCGTTCGCAGTCCCATGTCCCGGCGGCGCACCGGGACCTCTGCGCGAATGCGGTTCGCGACCGCCGTTGCGCCTTCGCCCGACTGTTCGGCGAGCAGCAGCCCAAGCTCGTCGCCGCCGATCCGTCCGACGACATCGTCCGCACGTGCCGAATCGCGCAGGAGTGCCGCCGTCTGCCGAAGCAACTCATCGCCCGCGAGGTGTCCCTCTGAGTCGTTCACGGCCTTCAGCCCGCGGACATCGACGTAGGCAAGCACGAACGGCCGGCGGTACCTGCGAGCTCTGGCCAGCTCACGCTCGGCCGCGTCGAGGAAGCCTCTGCGGTTGAGCACGCCCGTCAGCGGGTCGGTCAGGGCCTGAGCGCTGACCGCCTCGAGCCGCGCCGCCTGGCGCCGGGCCCGGCGGCCGGTGATCAGCGTGGCGCCTCCCCCGAGCGTGGCCAGCGCAAGCGCCGCCGCGAGCGCGATCCAGATGCCGGTCGGGATCACGCGGATGAAACGGGCGATCACACTCGGAGCCGCCGGCCTGGGCGGAACGAGGATAGGAGCCGCGCGGTGTCTGGCCGTGGTTCCCTTAGAGGAGCGCGTCCCCGTGGTTGCCGCGCGCGCGGCGCGAGCCGTGGCTGCGGCGGTTACCGAAGGCGCCACGGCGGCGCGCAGCGCGCCTGTGGTCGCAGCCGGACCTGTGGCGCCCGTCGCCCCGCCGGTGAGCGGGTTGACGGCAGCGGCCGGCTGGCCGCCTCGAGCGGTCGGGTGGATCGATAGCGACAAGAGCCCGGGCGGGAGCGCCGCCGGCGTCGACGGCGATGGGGGCGTGGCGGCCGGGGTGGTGGTCGTTGGCGTCTGCTCGGAGGGCGCCGTGGTTCCCGGGGTCAACGTACCGAGCGTTCCGCCGCCCCTGATCGGGATCACGCCAGGGCCGTTTTTGGTCGCGCTGCAGCTCGGCGGGGTCCCTGGCGTGAGCAGGCCGGGCAGCGTGGGCGGCGCCAAGATCCCAATGCCCACGTCCTGCAAGCCGGAACGACAGTCGGTCCCGGTTGGGGGTGTCACGAGACCCGGTGCTCCGGTGGCGGTGGTCAGCGTCCCCGCCGTACCGGCGCCGGGTGTCAAGAGGTCCGGCGTGCCCGCGCCGGGGGCTGAGGTATCGGTGGTTCCCGCAGCGGGACTAAGAACGCCGCTCGCGCCAGCTGCGGCGATCGAGATGCCGGTGGCGCCGCGTGCGTGGTTATGCCGTGCGTGGTGGTGCCGTGCCGCGTGGTGTCGTGCGGCGTGGTGCCGGCGGTGATGGCGCGCGTGGGCATGGCGTCGGTGGTGGCGCGCGTGGGCGTTACGTTGGTGATGGCGCCGATGGGCGCCGGCGTGACGATGACGCGAGTGCGTTGCACCGTGGTGGAGCCGGCGCGTGCGGGCAGGGACCGAAGGGACCGCGTGGCTCGCCGCGACGGCGTGCCGGTGGACCAGCGCAGCCCGGTGTGCCACCGCGATGCGGTGGTGATGCGCCGTGTGCCCGGGGATCACGTGAACCCCCGCGAGCATGAAAACGGCAACGACGAGACTCGACCTACCGCGCGCGATCAGCATGTGGACGCAACTTTGGACCCTACCGAGCCCAGGTTCTTGAGTTGTACCCGTTTCCCCGCACATGATCCTACGGTGGCGAGCGTCCGCGCGCGCGTCATATGGACGAGTGTCGTACGGGCTGGATGCCGGCGGGCCCCAATGTCAAACCTTGACACTCTCGTGGTAATGTTGTGCTGATGGAAGCGCTGACTATTCACGAGGCCGCTGAGACTACGGGCTGGTCTCCACGAATGCTCCGTTACATAGAGCGTACGGGGCTTGTCACGGCGGCCAGGTCGCCGTCGGGCTACCGGCTCTATGGGCCTGGAGAGCTCCAGCGGCTGCGTACGCTCCGAGAGCTCCTGCAACGGTTCGATGTCGGCCTGTCCGACGTAGCGTTCGCGGCGCGCCTGCGCAGCGAGGGCCGCTTGCGCGAGGCGGTGCAGACCTGGCTCGAGTCGAAGGCTCATCGGCCAGAGGACGTCACCGCCGAGGACTGGCTGCGCTTCGAGCAAGCCAAGCACGAGAGGCTGCTGGCGGCCGCCTAATGGTCGTTCAGACACAAAACTGAAACCGGAGGACGAATGAGCACGACTGCCGCCGCCAAGATCGATTTCAAGGTCGCCGACCTGGGTGAGGCCGAGTTCGGCCGCAAGGAGATCCGCCTGGCCGAACACGAGATGCCCGGCCTGTTGTCGACCCGCCGCGAGTACGCGGAGCGTCAGCCGCTGAAGGGCGCCCGGGTGACGGGCTCGCTTCACATGACCGTGCAGACCGCGGTGCTGATCGAGACGCTGGTGGCCCTGGGGGCCGAGGTGCGGTGGGCCTCGTGCAACATCTTCTCTACCCAGGACCACGCCGCGGCGGCCATCGTCGTGGGTCCCGACGGGACGCCCGACGATCCCCGGGGGGTGCCGGTCTACGCCTGGAAGGGTGAAACGCTCGAGGAATACTGGTGGTGCACCGAGCAGGCGCTGTCCTGGCCGGACGGCGAGGGCCCGAACATGATCCTCGACGACGGCGGCGACGCGACGCTCCTTGTCCACAAGGGAGCTGAGTTCGAGCGCGACGGGGCGGTGCCTGACCCCGCGTCGGCGGAGTCCGAGGAGTTCGGGATCGTGCTCGGGCTCCTGCAGCGATCCCTGACGGAGGACCCACAGCGGTGGACGAAGATCGCGGCCGGCATCAGGGGCGTCACGGAGGAGACCACGACCGGTGTTCACCGGCTCTACCAGTTCGCGGAGCAGGGCACGCTGCTGTTCCCGGCGATCAACGTCAACGACTCGGTGACCAAGTCGAAGTTCGATAACAAGTACGGCTGCCGCCACTCGCTGATCGATGGCATCAACCGCGCGACCGACGTGCTGATCGGCGGCAAGCTCGCGGTCGTGTGCGGCTACGGCGACGTGGGCAAGGGCTGCGCGGAGTCGCTGCGCGGCCAGCGCGCCCGCGTGGTCGTCACCGAGATTGACCCCATCTGCGCGCTCCAGGCGGCGATGGACGGCTACCAGGTGGTGCGGCTCGACGATGTGGTCGAGACGGGTGACATCTTCGTCACCGCCACCGGCAACCGCGACGTGATCACCGCCGAGGACATGGCGCGGATGAAGCACCAGGCGATCGTCGGGAACATCGGCCACTTCGACAACGAGATCGACATGGCCGGCCTGGCGCAGCTGCCGGGCGTCAAGAAGATCAACATCAAGCCACAGGTCGACGAGTGGGTGTTCGCGGACGGCCACTCGATCCTGGTGCTGTCGGAGGGACGGCTGCTGAATCTGGGCAACGCCACCGGGCACCCGAGCTTCGTGATGTCAAACTCGTTCACCAACCAGGTGATCGCTCAGATCGAGCTCTACGGGCACACCGACATCTACGAGAAGCGGGTGTACACCCTGCCAAAGCACCTCGACGAGAAGGTCGCCCGGCTTCACCTTGATGCGCTCGGCGCGCGGCTGAGCGAGATGACGCCTGGGCAGGCGGCCTACCTCGGGGTTCCTCTCGAGGGGCCGTTCAAGCCGGATCACTACAGGTACTAGACGGCCGCTGGGGCGAACCTCGTGGCGCGCGCGTCGGTTCCCCCACACGACATAGCCGACCTGGCCCTGGCCGACCAGGGCCAGGAGCGGATCGAGTGGGCCGATCAGCAGATGCCTGTGCTGGCCCGGATCCGCGCGCGCTTCGAAGACGAGAGGCCGCTGGCTAGCGTCAAGATCGCGGCGTGCCTCCACGTCACGGCGGAGACGGCCAACCTCGTGCGAACGCTGATCGCGGGGGGCGCACACACGGCCCTGTGCTCGGCTAACCCCCTCTCTGTCCAGGACGACGTGGCGGCCGCGCTCGTCGCGCGCCACGGCGTAGAGGTGCGCGCGATTCACGGCGAGGACGCCGAGACCTACGCGTCGCATGTCCGCACGCTGCTCGAGGCCGCTCCGCAGATCACGCTCGACGATGGCGCCGATCTGCTCGTGACTGCTCACGCCCAGGGAGGCGAGGTGCTCGAGGCCTTGATCGGCGGGGTCGAAGAGACGGCGACCGGCCTCGTGCGGCTCAGGCGCCTCGAGCAGCATGGCGAGCTCGCCTGCCCAGTTCTCGCGGTCAACGAGGCGCGGACCGAGCGCGCGCTGAACGACCGTCACGGCACCGGCCAGTCAGCGCTCGACGGCATCATCCGGGCGAGCCATGTCCTGCTGGCCGGGCACACGGTCGTCGTGATCGGGTACGGATGGGCCGGTCAGGGGATCGCGGAGCGGGCACGCGGGGCGGGTGCGGCAGTCGTCGTCTGCGAGGTGGATCCGCTGCGCGCGCTGGAGGCTCGGATGGCGGGCTACGAGGTGATGCCGGCACTGATGGCCGCCGAGTGCGGCGATGTGTTCATCACCGTGACTGGGTCGCGGCGGGTGTTGCGGGCCGAGCACTTCCGGCGAATGAAGGACGGCGCGCTGCTGGCAAACGCCGGTCACTTCGATGTGGAGATCGACCTGGGGGAGCTCGAGTCACTCGCGCGAGGTGGCCCCCGTCAGGTCCGCCCGCTGATCCAGCAGTACTCGCTTCCCGATGGGCGCCGGTTGAACCTGGTCGCCGCGGGCCGGGTCGTGAACCTGGCCGCGGCCGAGGGGCACCCGGCTGCGGTGATGGACGTGTCGTTCGCGCTCCAAGCGTTGTGCGCCGAGGAGCTGGTGCGTCACGGGACCAAGTTCGGACCCGCGGTTCACCCGGTGCCGCCGGCCATCGACCAGGAGGTTGGCAGGCTGAAGCTTCAGGCGCTGGGGGTCGAGATCGACCAGCCGACCGCGGAACAGGCCGATTACCGCGAGTCGTGGGCGTAGGATCCCCGCTATGGCGACGGCGACCCGTGCCACGACCAAGACCGCCCGCGGAGGGGTCGACCTCGGCGGAACCAAGATCGAGGTGGTGATCGTCGACGCCCGGAACAAGGTGCTCGGGTCGTCGCGGCACCCGACGCCTCAATCGGGCGGGCCGTCCGACGTGGCGGCGGAGATCATCAAGGCGGTCCAGGAAGCGGCGTCCGCGGCCGGGCTCGAACCGTCAGAGCTGCGGGGGGTCGGAGTCGGGTCGCCCGGCGTGATCGACCCGGAGACCGGGGCCGTGTCGACCGCGCGAAACCTGCCCGACTGGGAGGGGAAGTTCGAGCTGGCGGCGAACCTCCAAAAGGCGCTCGGGACAGCGATCCGGGTCGGGAACGACGTCCAGGTGGCGACCGACGCCGAGTTCAAGCTCGGCGCGGGCAAGCCGTACAAGTCGCTGCTCGGCGTGTTCTGGGGCACGGGGGTGGGTGGCGGCATCATTCTCGGCGGGAAGCCCTGGCTGGGACGGGGCGGCGCGGGTGAGATCGGACACGTGGTGGTCAAGGAGGGCGGGGCTCACTGTCCCTGCGGGCGTCGCGGCTGCATGGAGGCTTACGCAGGTCGCGCCGCGCTGGAGGCCAGAGCCCGAAAGCGCGCCGATAAGGGCGAGAAGACGAAGCTCTTCAAGCTGATGGAGGAGCGCGGGCGCACCCGGCTCACGAGCTCCGTCTGGGCTCACGCGCTCGACAAGGAAGACAAGCTGGCGATTGAACTGATCGACGAGGCGGTCGAGGCGATCGGGACGGCGATCGCCTCCGCGCAGAACCTGCTCGACGTCGAGGCGATCATCATCGGCGGGGGTCTCGGTGTCCGCTTCGGCCAGCCGATGGCCGATCGGATCAACGAAGCGATGATGCCCCACATCTTCAACGACGCCAATCCACCCGACGTGCGCGTGGCGTCGCTCGGCGACCTGGGCGGGGCGATCGGGGCGGCACTCCTGGCGCGGTAGACAGGCCGTGACAAACGGCGGGGCCGGCATTACTCTGTGGGGTTCATAAGCACCCATCCTTGACAGCAAGGAGGTCGGCCGATGCGCATCGAGGTAAAAGGGCGCAACCTCCCGATATCCGACGCCTTGCGGGAGCACGTGAATAAGCGCTTTCGCAAGGTCGCCAGGCAGGTGTCAGAGCTTGCTGAGCTCGAGGTCGAGTTGTTCGAGGAGCGTAACCCGGCGATCGCCGATTCCCAGGTGGCCGAGGCAACGCTTCACCTCAAAGGGGTGACGCTGCGCGCCTGCAACCGCTCACCGGACATCCTTCACTCGATCAACCTCGTCAGCGACGAAATCTCGCGTCAGGTAAAGAGGCACCGCGACAAGCGCCGCAAGCGGCGGGAATCGCGGGCTGCGGCGACGCCGCAGATGCCTGGAGGGGTGTCGCCCGCGGCCTGAAATAGCCCCCGTAGCGTCTTAGCGCGGCGTTGCTACGCTGACGCCATGTCCTTCCTGGACCGTGCGCTTCGCATGGGCGAAGCGAAGAAGTTCAAAGATTACGAGCGGCGCGTCGGCCAGATCAACGGCTACGAAGAGGAAGTCGAGCTCTACACGGATGCTGAGCTCCGCGAGGCGGCCGACGACCTGCGGGAGCGCGCCCGCGGCGGCGAGAGCCTCGAGGACTTGATGTACGAGTGCTTCGCGCTCGTGCGCGAGGCCGGCAAGCGCTCGATGGGGATGCGGCACTTCGACGTCCAGCTGATCGGCGGGATGGTGCTCCACGACGGCGCGATCGCCGAGATGAGGACCGGCGAGGGCAAGACGCTCACCGCCACGCTCGCCGTCGTACTCAACTCGCTCGCTGGGCGGGGGGTCCACCTGATCACCGTCAACGACTACCTCGCCCGCCGCGACGCGATGTGGATGAAGCCGATCTACGACGCGCTCGGCGTCACCGTCGGCGTGCTCCAGAACATGCAGCCCTACGAGGAGAAGCGCGCCGCCTACGCTGCGGACGTCACATACGGCACCAACTCGGAGTTCGGCTTCGACTATCTGCGCGACAACATGGCCAAGTCGCTCGAGGAGAAGGTCCAGCACGGTGGCCGGCCGAAGCCCGAGGAGGGCAAGTCCGCTTACCACACGTTCGCGATCGTCGATGAGGTCGACAACATCCTGATCGATGAGGCGCGGACGCCGCTGATCATCTCCGGTGCTCCCGAGCAGGCGGCTGACCTGTACATGAAGTTCGCGCGCCTGGCCCCGCAGATGGACCCCGGCAAGACGCCGGAGGGGATGGATCCACGGTCGAAGAAGGAGTTCGTCGCCGACTTCGACTACGAGTTCGAGGAGAAGCATAAGACGGTTGCGGTCACCGAACAGGGCGTCGCAAAGGCCGAGCGGTTCCTCGGTATCGATCACCTCTACCGCGCCGAGAACGGCCACCTCGTCAACCACCTGATCCAGGCACTGAAGGCCGAGTCGCTGTACCAGCGCGATGTGGACTACGCCGTGATCGACGGCGAGGTGAAGATCATCGACGAGTTCACCGGCCGGATCCTCGAAGGCCGTCGCTGGTCAGAAGGGCTGCACCAGGCGATCGAGGCCAAGGAGGGCGTGCGCGTCCAGGAGGAGAACCAGACGCTCGCGACGATCACGCTGCAGAACTACTTCCGCATGTACGACAAGCTCGCGGGAATGACCGGCACCGCGCTGACCGAGGCGGTCGAGTTCATGAAGATCTACGAGCTGCCCGTGGTCGAGATCCCGACCAACCGCCCGATGGTCCGCAATGACTTCAACGACCAGGTCTACAAGACCAAGGACGGCAAGTGGACCTCGGTGGTCAAGGAGATCGAGACCCGGCACAAGGCGGGCCAGCCGGTGCTTGTGGGGACGATCTCGGTCGAGGTGTCAGAGCTCCTGTCAGGCCAGCTGACGAAGAAGGGCATCAAGCACAGCGTGCTGAACGCCAAGCCGGAATACGCCGAGCGCGAGGGCGAAACCATCGCCGAGGCGGGCGCGCCGGGTGCAGTGACGATCGCCACCAACATGGCGGGCCGCGGCGTCGACATCAAGCTCGGCGGCAACGAGGAGCATCTGGCGCAGCTGGAGGTTGCGAAGCTCGGGCTGGCGCCGGGCGAGCCGGACTACGACGCACATTACGAGAAGGTGCTCCCGGCGATCAGCGACAGGGTCGAGCAGCTGCGCGAGCAGGTGATCGACGCCGGCGGCTTGTTCATCCTCGGCACCGAGCGGCACGAGTCCCGGCGGATCGACAACCAGCTCCGCGGGCGCTCGGGCCGCCAGGGCGACCCGGGCGAGTCCCGTTTCTTCCTCTCCGCCCAGGACGACCTCGTGCGCCTGTTCGCCGGCGAGCGGATCTACAAGATCCTCGATCGCCTCGGCACGACCGACGAGGAGGGCAACGAAGAGCCGATCGAGGCCAAGATGCTCTCCAAGCAGATCGAGAAGGCGCAAAAGAAGGTCGAGGAGCAGCACTTCCTGATGCGCAAGCACACGCTCGAGTACGACGACGTCGCCAACCAGCAGCGCGAAGTGGTCTACCGGTACCGCGACGACGTCCTCGACGGCCGCGATATGAGCGAGCCTGCGCGTGCCCAGATCGCCGACCTGATTGAGCGGCTGGTGCTCGAGTACACCGCCGGCGATTACGTCGAAGACTGGGATGTCGAAGGCCTCTGCGCCGGATTAATGAGGTGTTCGCACCCAGTGACCTGGAGGTGGATCCGCATCGGATCGATCGCGAGGAGCTGACGCAGCGCCTGCAGGACGAGGCGCTCGCGCTGTACGACCAACGCGAGCAAGAGCTCGGTGCCCAGTTGATGCGCGACCTGGAGCGCTACCTGCTGCTCGAGATCATCGACCAGCGCTGGCGCGAGCACCTCTACGACCTCGATTACCTACAGCAGGGCATCGGCCTGCGTGCTGCCGCGCAGGAGGAGCCGCTGGTCGCCTACAAGAACGAGGCCTTCAGCCTATTCGGCGATCTGATGAACAACATCTGGAGTGACTTCGCCCAGATGATCTTCCACGTCGAGGTGGTCGTAGAGGGCGAGAACGGTGGCGCACCGCCGTCAGCGGTGCCGCAGCGACCGAGCCGCTCGAGCTCGTCGACTGGCGGCGGCAGGGTCAGCTATTCCGGCGGAGGCCAGGCGCAGGGCGCGATGGCGATGGCCGCTGCGGCCGACGGCGCTGCCGAGGCGGACGGGCCAACCGCCATGGAAGCCGCCCACGTCGAGCAGCGTCGAGTCGATGAGGCCAGCAGATCGGCCGCAACGACCCGTGCTGGTGCGGCTCGGGCAAGAAATTCAAGAAGTGCCACGGCGCCTGACGGCGGCGCGCTAGGCTGACGCGCCTGTGAGCATCCAGGAGGCGTCGACAACCTTCGAGGGGCTGATGATGCGCACCCCGCTGCTCGTGCGCTCGATAGCCGAGCGGGCCGAGCAGCTATTCGGGCGGCGGGAGATCGTGAGCGCGACGGCGTCCGGCGTCGAGCGCAGCACCTACGGGGAAGTCGTGGAGCGCGCTCGGCGGTTGGCGAGCTCGCTCCGCGAGCTGGGTATCCGCCCCGGGGACCGTGTCGCGACCTTCGGCTGGAACTCGCGGCGGCATCTCGAGCTGTACCTCGCGATTCCGTCGATGGGTGCCGTTCTGCACACGCTCAACATCCGCCTGTTCGAGGACGACCTGCGCTACATCGTCTCGCACGCGGAGGACCGGATGATCTTCCTCGACGCCTCGCTGGCCGAGGCGATGCCCACGTTCGACGGAGTGGAGCACGAGGTGCTGATGCCGGACGCCGAAGCGTCGCGTCACGGCTCGATGCCCTACGAAGAGCTGATCGCATCCGGCGATCCCGGTTTCGATTTCCCGGAGCTCGACGAGCACGCGGCCGCGGCGATGTGTTACACGAGCGGCACGACGGGGCGTCCGAAGGGCGTCGTGTACTCGCACCGGTCCACGGTGCTGCACACGCTGCTCGCCAACCAGGCGGACGGGATCGGGCTGCGCGAGCGCGACACGGCACTGCCAATCGTGCCGATGTTCCACGCGAACGCCTGGGGCATCCCGTACGCGGCGGCGATGGCCGGCACCAGGCTCGTGCTGCCGGGGCCGCGCATGGATCCGGCGTCGCTGGCGGAGCTGATCGCCTCCGAGCGGGTGACCTTCGCGGGCGCCGTCCCGACGATCTGGCAGGGCATCGCGCAGCTCGAGCCGCCGGCGGATTTATCGACGATCGAGCGGATCGCGTGCGGTGGCTCGGCCGTCCCCGAGAGCCTGATCCGGACCTACGACGAGCGCTTTGGCGTAGCCATGGTGCAGGCGTGGGGGATGACCGAGACGAGCCCGATGGCCTCCATCTGCCGGGTCCCGCCCGACGGTCCGACGGGAGAGGCGGCGTACGCGACCCGGGCGCTCCAAGGACGCGTGATGCCGCTCGTCGACTTCCGCGCAGATGAGGCATCGGGCGGCGAGCTTCAGGTCCGCGGTCCGACGATCGCGTCGGCGTACTACAACGACGAGACGGGCGTGGAGAAGTTCACCGAGGACGGCTGGCTCCGGACCGGGGACGTGGCCGAGATCGAGGACGACGCGATGATCAAGCTCGTCGACCGCACCAAGGATCTCGTGAAGTCCGGTGGCGAGTGGATCAGCTCGGTGGAGCTCGAGAACGTGATCATGGCTCACCCGGACGTGATCGAGGCGGCGGTGGTGGCGGTGCCCGACGAGCGCTGGGACGAGCGACCGTGCGCCTGCGTCGTTCGCCGCGACGGATGTGAGCTCGATGCCGACGCGCTGCGGTCGTTCCTGCGCGAGAAGGTGGCGAAGTGGTGGATCCCCGAGCGGGTGGAGTTCATCGCCGAGGTGCCGAAGACCTCGGTCGGCAAGTTCGACAAGAAGGTGCTGCGAACCCAGGTTGCCGAGGGCAAGCTGGAGGGCGCCTAGGGCCCGCTGCTAGCCTCCTCGGCGATGCCTAGCGCCCCCTCCGAGCCGCTGTCCCAGCGCCTCGCGGCGATCCGCGAGCAGCTCAAGCTGCTGGCGGACTATCTTTGACCCGGATACGCTGAGCGAGCGAATCGCCTCGCTCGAACAGGAGATGGGCGAACCGGGCTTCTGGGACGACCAGGAGCGCGCATCGAAGGTCTCGGCCGAGCACGCGCGCGCGACGCGCCGGCTGGCCGAGTACCGGCAGCTCGAGCAGGACGTAGCCGACCTCGAGCCGCTGGCAGAGCTGGCCGAGGAGGACCCGGATCTCGAAGCCGAACTCGATGAGCAGGTGCGCTCGGTCCAGCGTCGTCTCGAAGAGCTCGAGGAACAGCGGCTGTTCTCCGGCCCGTACGACTCCGGCGACGCGCTCGTCTCCGTCAACGCCGGCGCGGGCGGCACCGACGCCCAGGACTGGGCCGAGATGGTGCTGCGCATGTTGATGCGCTGGACCGAGAAGCGCGGGTTCAAGGCCGAGCTGCTCGAGGCCTCACCCGGGGAGGAGGCCGGGATCAAATCGGCCACCTTCCTCGTCCAGGGCGAGAACGTCTACGGGTTGTTCAGCGGCGAGAAGGGGGTGCACCGCCTCGTTCGCCTGTCTCCGTTCGATGCCGCCCACAGGCGGCAGACGAGCTTCGCTGGCGTCGAGGTCTCGCCGGTGGTCCAGGAGATCGAAGACGTGGAGATTGATGACGACGACCTCCAGATCGACACCTATCGGGCCAGCGGCGCGGGCGGCCAGCACGTCAACAAGACCGACTCGGCGGTGCGGATCACGCACAAGCCGACCGGGATCGTCGTCCAGTGCCAAAACGAGCGCTCCCAGTCCTCGAACAAGGCGGAGGCGATGACGATGCTCCGCTCCAAGCTGCTCGAGCTCGAGGAGCGAAAGCGCCGGGAGGAGATCGCCCGTGAGCGGGGCGAGGCGCAGGATGTCAACTTCGGCTCGCAGATCCGGTCCTACGTGCTGCACCCCTACACGATGGTCAAGGACCACCGCACCGACTTCGAGATGGGCGACGCAAACCGCGTACTGGACGGCGATCTGGACGGCTTTGTGCGCGCATATCTCCTGCAGGCGGCCCACGATGGCGCGCGGCCCGACGGCAACGGGGCCAAGTGAGCCCGCGCGGCGAACGGTCATGAGGCACCCGCCCGAGCAGCCCACCGCGCCTTATCTGGACGCAGTCACCGCGTACGGTTTCCGCGGCTCGACCCGCTTCCACATCCCGGGCCACAAGGGAGGGGAGGGCGCCGATCCCGGCCTGCGCGCGGCGCTCGGCGAGCGGGCGCTGCTGCTCGACGTGCCGCTGGACATCGAGGGCATCGACATGGGCCCTTCGCCGACTCCGTACGAGCGGGCCGAACAGCTCGCGGCGGAGGCCTACGGCGCCGGTCGCACATGGTTCTTGACCAACGGCGCGACCCAGGGCAACCACGCCCTCTGTCTGGCCCTTGCGCCGCCGGGCGAGCGCGTGCTGATCCAGCGCAATAGCCATGCGAGCGTGATCGACGGCCTCGTCTTGAGCGGCGGACTGCCGGCGTACGTGGCGCCCGAGTACCACGTAGAGCTGGGGATGGCGCTCGGGCTCACGCCGGAGGCGCTCGAACGAGGGCTCGAAGCCGCTCCCGACGCGCGGGTGGCGTTCATCGTCTCCCCGACCTATTACGGAATGGCGGCGGACGTCGGAGCCTGTGCCGAGGTCGCGCACGCCGCCGGCGTGGCGCTGGTGGTCGACAACGCCTGGGGATCCCACTTCGGGTTCCACCCCGACCTCCCAGAATCGCCGCTGCGCCTGGGGGCCGACGCGGTGCTCGCCTCAACGCACAAGATCGTCGGGAGCCTGACCCAATCGGCGATGCTCCACGTCGCGGCCGACGGCCTGGTCGACGAGGACGCTGTTGCGCGGGCGGTCCGGCTGGTGCGCTCGACCAGCCCCAGCTCGCTGCTGTTCGCCTCGCTCGACGCGGCCCGCCGGCAGCTGGCCGTCCACGGAGATGCGCTGCTCGAGCGGACGCTTGCGGCGGGGGCGCGCACGCGCGAGGCGATCGCGGCGGTGCCGGGGCTGAGCCTGGTCGGCGGCGAGCTCGTCGGGCGCCCTGGGGTAGCCGGCTGGGACCCCCTGCGGCTGGTAGTCGACGTGCGCGGGACGGGCTGCACGGGCTATGAGGTCGCCGCCGCGCTCAGGGGCTCCTTCGACACCTACACCGAGCTGGCCACCCATGCGACGGTCGTGTTCGTGCTCGGCTTGGGCCAGGCGGTCGAGCCGCTCGAGCGGCTCGCGCACGACCTGTCCGAAACGGTCCGGGAGATCTCACGCCCTGGACGGCAGCACGAGATCGCGAGCGCTCCGATCGCCGGCGACAGCGAGACCGCCACCACCCCGCGCGAGGCGTTCCTCGGCAACGGCGAGAACGTCCCGGTCCACGAGGCGGTGGGCAGGATCTCCTGCGAGGCGATCGCCGGCTACCCGCCTGGCGTCCCGGCCTTGCTGCCGGGCGAGCGGATCACCGCCGAGGTGGTGGCGTACCTGCGGGAGCTGAACGCCGCCGGCGCGCGGCTCCACGGTGCCGCCGATCCGAGCTTCGCGACCGTGAGGGTCCTGGCGGAGAGCCCCGCAATCGTGCCGACGGGATGACGGAAGCCGCGCTGACCACGATCCGCGGCGCCGTCGATCGCGCGCTCGCCGAGGATGTCGGCGACGGCGATGTCACGACCGAGGCGACCGTGCCCGCGGACACGCGAGCACGTGCGCTGATCACACAGAAGGCGGCTGGGGTGGTGTTCGGGCTCGAGGTCGCCGAGGAGACGTTCCGGTCACTGGACCCCGGGATCCGGATCGATCGCCTGGTCGCCGAAGGCGAGTGGCGCGACGACGGCCCGGTGCTCGAGCTCGAGGGGTCCGCCCGGGCGATCCTGACCGGCGAGCGGACCGCACTGAACTTTCTCCAGCGGCTCTCGGGGATCGCAACGTTGACCGCCCGTTACGTCAAAGCCGTCGAGGGCACGGGCGCGCGGATCCTCGACACCCGCAAAACGACCCCCGGGCTGCGAGCCCTCGAGAAGGCCGCCGTAGCTGCCGGCGGCGGGACGAACCATCGGGCGGGGCTGTACGACGCGATTCTGATCAAGGAGAACCACGCCGCGATCGCCGGGGGGGTGGGGGAGGCGGTCAGGGATGCGAGAGCCCGGTTTCCCGAACTGCCACTCGAGGTCGAATGCCGCACGCTCGAGGAGGTCGACGACGCGCTCGCTGCGGGTCGCGGAGTAAGAGACGTTCAAATTCTGCTCGACAACATGTCCGTCGATCAGCTCGGGGCCGCGGTCCAGCGCGTGGGGGGAAGGGCGACGCTCGAGGCGAGCGGCGGCGTCACGCTGGAAACCGTTCGGGATGTTGCGAGGACCGGCGTAGACTTTATCTCGGTCGGTGCGCTGACCCACAGCGCGCCGGCGCTAGATCTCTCCCTCATCCTCGAACCGCTTCCCTCATGAACCTTCCCATGCTTGGTGCAACTGACGCACCGCTCATGCTTGACAACATTCCCGCGCTCAAGGACGAGGTGCGAACGCTCAAGGAGGAGCGCGGCGCGGTGATCCTCGCCCACAACTATCAACTCCCCGAGATCCAGGACGTGGCCGACTACGTCGGCGACTCGCTCGGTCTCTCGCAGCAGGCCGCCAAGGCGGATGTGGACACGATCGTGTTCTGTGGCGTTCATTTCATGGCCGAGACCGCATCCGTCCTATGCCCCGAGAAGCGCGTCCTGATCCCCGACCCCGACGCCGGCTGCTCGCTCGCGGACTCGATCACCGCCGAGCAGCTGCGCGACTGGAAAGCCATGCACCCAAACGCGATCGTGGTCATGTACGTCAACACGACGGCCGAGGTGAAGGCGCTGACCGACTACTGCTGCACGTCGGCGAACGCGGTCAAGGTCGTCGAGCACATCTACCGCGAGCACGGCGACGAGGTTGCAATTCTGTTCGGACCGGACATGTTCCTCGGTGCGTACGTGGAGAAGTCGATCGGCCGCCGGATGCACGTCTGGGACGGCGAGTGCCACGTCCACGCAGGGATCAAGCCCGACGACATCGCGGCGGTGCGGAGCGCCCATCCGGGAGCCGACTTCCTGATCCATCCCGAATGTGGGTGCTCGACCAGCGTGATGGAGTACGTGGCGTCGGGCGACGTCGATCGTGATGGCGTTCACATGCTGTCGACCGGCGGGATGCTCTCGTTTGCGCGCGAGCACCACGGCGGCACCGCGATCGTCGCGACCGAGACCGGAATGCTCCACGGGCTTCGCGAGGCCGCCCCCGAGACCGAGTTCATCGCGGCCAACGAAGCGGCCCACTGCCGCTACATGAAGATGATCACGCTGCCGAAGCTGCGCGATGCGCTGCGCGACGGCGTTCACGAGGTGAAGGTTCCGCCCGAGATCGCTGAGCGCGCGCGCGTTCCGATCGAGCGGATGGTCGCGATCAGCTAGCCGGCAGCGCGAGCAGATCGAAGCCCTGCTCGACCGCTTCGCGCACCGCCCGCAGCGAGACACGCTTTCGCCCGAACTCGAGCGGGGTGTAACAGTGCACGTCTGCAGGCGCGCCCATCTCCAGCGCGTCCCACAACGATGCGGCGTGGTAAACCCGCTCGAGCCACGGCATCCCGTCGTACGTGGGGGATACCAGGATCACGACGAACTCCGGTCCGCGTCGCGCTGCGGGGGCGCGCCGCGCTCGTCCGCAACCGCGCGCCGCCGAGCAGCGCTGTCTCGAGCGCCCAGCGGTCGCTGACCCGATCGATATACCGGCGCAGCTCCCGGCGATTGATCATCGACGCGACGTCCACCGACGCGATTGTCTCTCAAAGACGGGCGATTGCGCCAGCCATTTGATTGATGAGCAGAAGGGCCGTGTAATTGCTGGGTCCATCGATGAACAGCGCGAACGCGAGCAGCTTGTTGGAATGGCTGTGGCAATAGCCGGCGAGGTTCGTGACGTTGTCGAGCGTGCCGGTCTTAGCAATACAGTGTCCCTGCGCGGCGGTGTGAACGGCGATCGTGCGCACCGTTCCGTCGACGCCAACGGTCGGAAGCGCCGATTCGAGCGCCGCGCCGGTCGCCGTACCGTGGATCGAGGACAGCAGATGGACCACGTCCGCCGGCGAAGCGCTGTCGGCGCGCGAGAGGCCCGAGCCGTCGATCACCCATGGGTGGATGCCGTAAGCGTCGATCGTGTTCGAGATCACCTGGGCACCGGAGGCGGTCGTGCCGCCGGCACCGAAGCGAACCCCCAACTGCTTGGCCAGCATCTCCGCGAAGAAGTCGTCCGACGGCACGTCCATGAGCCGCAGCATCGCCGACATCGGCGGCGAGGAAACGGTGGCCAGCGGCCGCGCGTCGACCGGCGTCAAGCCCGCGGCCTTCGTCGCTCGGGCGTCGATGCCCATTGCGCGCATCGTGAGCGCCAGCTGCCTGGCAGCGAATGTCGGCGGCGCGAGCTTGGCGGTCGCTCCGTGGTCATATGTGAGCGCGCCCAGCTGGCCGCCAAGGTCCGGTATGTCCGGCTGATACTTGCTCGAGGGCGGTCCAGTGCGCGGGTCGAACAGCGAACCGTCGCCGATCACCTGGCCCGCGAGGCGGCGGATCCCCGCGCGCTTGAGCTGCCCGACGAGCTCGGCTGCCGTCGAGCCCTGCCCGTGCTCCCAGATCCGGTAAAACGTGCCGTCACCGAACGTTGGGTCGCCGTCGCCACGCAGATAGAGGTTTCCGTGCCAGACGCCGCGCGCGCCGAGGGCACCCGTCCCCATCACGCTCGTTTGTAGCGTCGTGCTCGAGCCGAGCTTGTCGAGCACCGCTACCGTGGTGAAGAGCTTCTCCACCGAAGCCGGGGGGCGGTTTACGCCTTCACGCAACCGGAACAGCGGAACGTGATCGCTGAGATCGTAAACCGACGCACCGGAGCTCCGGCCGGCGCTCGCGAACTCACGGTCCAGGGAAGCCCGCAGAGCCTGGGTTCCGGGAGGGAGTGGATGCTTGGACGGGTGAACCAGCGTGGCGGGCCGACCGGCGGCCCGCGGAGTACTACCCCCGACGGTTGGAACGGGTCGCGGGCTGCCGCCGCCACCGCAGGCGGCCACGACGCTCGCGACCAACGCCCCGAGCCCAATCTCGGCCGCTAAGCGGACCGAAGTTCCTCCACCGTGTGTGGCCCGACGATCGCGACCGACAGTTGCTCGGGTATGCGGCGGGCGGCCTCGGCGACCTCGCCGAAGGTGACCTCGTCGAGCAGCGCGATCGTAGCGTCCGGATCGGGGTCCTCGCGGTACAGGATCACCTGCTGGGCGGCGTATCGCGCGACCGCGCCGGTGTTCTCGAACGCGATTGCGCGAGCGCCGGCGGCGTACGCGCGCGCCCGTTCGACCTCCGCCTCCGTCGGGCCCTGGTCTCGCAACTCAGAGACGATGTCCCGCATGCGTGCGTACGCCTCGAGGCATTTGCTCGACTCCAGGCCGGCCGACAGCTGGAGCACCGGGATGTCGGCGTACGCGTGAACGATCGAGTGGACCGAGTACGCGAGGCCCCGCTGCTCGCGGATCTCGTCGAACAACCGCGAGCCCATCGAGCCGCCGAGCAGGGTGGAGTAGATCCCGAGCGCGGCGCGTTCGCGCGGGTCCGAGACGTCGGCCTCGGGTCTGTAGGACATCCGCAGGTGAGACTGGTTGGAGTCACGCTCACGCACGAGCACGCGAGGCTCGGCCGGCGGCGCCGGCTCATACGGCTCGGGCTCGGGCTCGGCCGCAAAGCGACCGAACAGCTCCTCGAGCTGGCCGTTGAGACTGCCCAGGTTGCCGACCGCGAACGCGGCCCCCCGGGCAGGAGCCCAGCGGCGTGTGCGAAAGCCGACGATCCCCTCGCGCGTGAACTCGTCCCGGATGTGTTCCACGGTCCCCAGCACCGGCCGGCCCAGCGGGTGGTCCCCGAACGCGGCCTCGTCGATCAAGTGCTCGGCCGTCACGGCCGGCTGGTCGTCCGCGCGCGCGATCTCCTGGACGACGACCCCGCGCTCGCGATCGAGCTCCCCGGCGTCGATCCGCGCGCGCCCCACGAAGTCGGTGAGCAGATCGACCGCGGCGGGAGCCTTCTCGGCCCTCGCGGTGATGTGGAACGCGACGAGATCGTGGCTGGTGTAGGCGTTCAAAACGGCGCCGATCCCCTCCGCTGCCTCGTTCACGTCTCGATACGTCGGGTACTTCTCGCCCCCCTTGAAAACCAAGTGCTCGAGGAAGTGCGCCATCCCGTTCTCCTCGGGCCGCTCGGTTCTGGCCCCGGCGTCGAACGCCACGAGAATCGTCACTGCGCGTGTCCCGGCGACGGGGATGCGGTAGAGCGGCAGGCCGTTCTCGAGCGTGACGATGTTGATCTCCGACATCTGCACGACAACGGTAGCGAGCCGGCTTGCAAGTCCGGTTGCAGACACAGGTTTTTACCCCCTCTAGAGGACGCCGAGGTGCGCGAGCCCGCTACGCTGGCCGACACCCGATGGCTACTAAACGACCCGAGCAACGGGCCCAGCGTCGGCGGCAGACCGTTCGTGGAGTCGGGACGAGCCCCGTGTCCCGGCAAGCACGAGACGGACGATCGCCGTCGCCCAGCGGCTCCCCAGTAATCGAGTTCCGCGGCGTCTCCAAGCGCTATGAAGGCGGCGACGTGGGCCTCGACCACGCGACCTTCTCGGTCGACCGCGGCGATTTCGTGTTCCTGGTCGGAGCGACGGGATCCGGTAAATCGACGGTGATGCGGCTTCTGATCAAGGAGACCGAACCAACCGAGGGCACGCTGCGTGTCGCGGGTCACGATCTGGCGGCGATCACACGCAAGCGGGTGCCGTTTTACCGGCGCAACATCGGCGTGGTGTTCCAGGACTTCAAGCTGCTCCCCAGCCGGACCGTGCACGACAACGTCGCCTACGCGCTCCAGGTCACCGGTGGAACCCGTCGTCAGATCCGCGACAAGGTGCCGCACATCCTCCGCCTCACCGGGCTCTCGACCAAGCTCCACAACTACCCGGATCAGCTCTCCGGCGGTGAGCAGCAGCGCGTATCGATTGCACGCGCGTTTGTGAACCACCCGCCCCTGCTGCTAGCCGATGAGCCGACGGGAAACCTCGATCCGGAGACGAGCATCGACATCATGCGGTTGCTCTACCGGATCAACCGGACCGGGACGACAATCCTCGTGGCGAGCCACGACCAAGCGATGGTCGACAAGATGCGCCGTCGCGTGATCGAGCTCTCGAACGGGCGGATCGTCCGCGACGAGGCGACGGGGCTCTATACCCGCGATGAGTCCACGCGGGAGTTCGCGCAGCGGCTGCGCGGTCCCTCCGGCCGGCCGCCGGGGGTCTGACACTTGCGACTCGGTTTCTTCCTGCGCGAGGCGCTGCGCACGATGCGCCGCAACGCGGCGCCCACGTTCGCGGCGCTCGCGACCGTGCTCGTGACGATGCTGGTCGTGGGGGTGTTCATCCCGGCGGTCGAGGTCACCAGCGACGCCGCGAACAACGTCCGCAGCCGGCTGATCGTCGACGTGTTCATGAACACCAAGGCGACGGCCGCCGACGACGCGCGCGTGCAGCGCGAGATCAAGGCACTCCCGCACGTCAAATCGGTCCAGTTCGTCTCCAAGCAGCAGGCCTATGACCAGCAGAAGGCCCAGGACCCGGCCGCGTACTCATTTGCTCGGCTATAACCCGCTGCCGGACACGTTCCACGTAAGCCCGGATAACGCGTCGGACGTCCTCACGCTTCACTCAGAGCTCATGGAGGCAGCGGCGGCGGCCCGTTTGATGCCTCGGTCCAGACCGTCTCGAACAAGAAGTCGTACACGAAGAAGGCGCTCGAGCTGACCTCGGCTGTCAAGTGGGGCGGCCTCGCCTTCGCGGCGCTGCTGACGATCGCGTCGATCCTGCTGATTGCGAACACGATCAGGCTGTCGCTGTTCGCACGGCGCCGAGAGGTCGAGGTCATGAAGCTCGTGGGCGCGACCGACTGGTTCATCCGCTGGCCGTTCGTGCTCGAAGGGGTGCTCGTCGGGGCGGTGGCATCGACGATCGCCGTCGTCGTGCTGGCGGTTGCGAAGGTGGCGCTGCTCGATCCGCTGCTGTCCGGCTGGGCGCTCGTCGGCGGGATCCGGACGATCGCCTTCCCGGCGCTGCTCGCGATCCTGCTGGGAGCCGGGGTGGCAGTGTCGGCGATTGGGTCTGGAGTCTCGCTGCGCCGCTTCCTGAGGGTTTAGAGCCAGCCCGCTGGCTACCCTCACGGGAATGATCCAAAGCTCCCGAAGGACCAAGCGCTCGCCCCTGCGCCAACGCAGCAGTCTTGTGCTGGTCGCGTTGGTGATCCTGCTCGCGGGCGTGTGGCTCGGCGGTCATCCGGGCTGGATCCCATCGGGGCTGCGGAGCACGTTCACGGACGATGCGAACGGCCAGCTGATGCAGGACGTGCTCAACCTGCTCAAGCACGACTACTACCGGTCGATCGACGCCAACAAGGTCGAGAACCTCGGGATCGCGGCGGCGATCGCCAGCCTGCGCGATCCGTACTCGCACTACTTCAGCCCGTCGGATTACAAGACATTCCTCAACCGGTCTAATCCGCACCTGAGCGGCATCGGCGTCGATGTCCTGCCCGATCCGCATGGGCTGCGTGTGGTCGATGCGTTCCCAGGGTCACCGGCGGCGAAGGCCGGGCTGAGACACGGAGACGTGATCATCCAGGTCGGGAAGACGTCGCTCGCAAACCGATCGCAGGACTTCGCCTCGAGCCTGATCAAGGGGCGCGCCGGAACGAAGGTGACGCTGACAGTCCTGAGCGATGGCCATCAGCGTGTCGTGACGATCACCCGCGCGAACATCGCGGTGCCCGTGACGAGCAGCAAGCTCGTCACCTACAAGGGGCTGAAGCTCGGGGACGTGCAGCTGACGAGCTTCGTCGACGGCGCGGGCGCGGAGGTGAGGACCCAGGTCGAGAAGGTCATGCACCAGGGGGCGCGTGGACTGATCCTCGACCTGCGCGAGAACGGCGGCGGCTTGCTCGACGAGGCCGTCAACGTCGCCAGCCTCTTCATCCCCGACGGAACGGTCGTCTCGACGGACGGTCGCTCCCAGCCGCGCCAGGTGTATCTGGCCAAGGGGGGCGCGATCGCGGCCACGATCCCGATGGTGGTGCTCGTCGACCGGGACACCGCGTCGGCCGCGGAGATCGTCACCGGCGCGCTCCAGGATCGGCACAGAGCCTTGGTCGTCGGGACCCACACGTACGGCAAGGGCGTGTTCCAGGAGATTCAGCCGCTTCAGAACGGCGGCGCGCTGGACATCACCGTGGGTGAGTACTTCACTCCGGACGGGCACAACCTCGGGGGCGGAGGGGTGCGCGAGGGGGCAGGGATCGCCCCGAACGTGTATGCCTCGTCGAACCCCCGCGCGCGGACCGACGGAGCGCTGGCGACCGCGGAGCGCACACTCGCCGCACGAGTCGGGTGACGGCGACGGCCGACGCCCGCGCGCCGGGTGCCGGCCGTGTGGCCGTCCTCGAACGGCGGGGAAAATTCATCGTCGCGGAACCGTTCTTCGAGCGGGGCCCGCGGTTGGTCGTCAGTCGCGACAAGCGCTACTCGGATGGGGATCTGGTCCTGGTGCGGCCGGGTCGGAGACGCGACGGTCGCAGCGGTGGCCGCGCGACGGTCGCGCGACGCCTCGGCCGGCCCGACGTCGCACGGGACGTGATCGAGGCGCTGATGCTCGACCGCGGTCTGCAACGCGGGTTCGACCCGGCCGTCGAGCGTGAGGCGCGCTTGGTGTCGGAGGGCGAATCGGACTCGTTGTCGGCGCGCGGAGATCTGCGCGGGATGGCGACGTTCACGATCGACCCCGCGAGCGCGCGGGATTTCGATGACGCGATCTCCGCGGCCCCGGAAGGAGGAGACGGATGGCGGGTCTGGGTGCACATCGCCGACGTCTCCGCGTATGTCCGTCCGCGCTCGCTGATCGATCGCGAGGCCTATCGCCGCGGCTGCAGCGTGTATGTCCCGGGCACAGTCGAACCGATGCTCCCGCACGAGCTCTCGAGCGACGTGTGCTCGCTGGTGCCGCAACAAGACCGGATGACGGTGACGGCGGAGTTCACCGTGGCGCGCGGCGAAGCGACACGAGCCTCGTTCTACCGCTCGGTGATCCGCTCCGACGCCCGCCTCGAGTACGGCCAGGTGGACCGAATCTTCGCCGGCACCGAGCGCGCCGCCGACCCTTGGGGTCCGGCGCTCGACGCGGCTAGAGGTGCGGCCGCGATGCTCGCGTCCGCGCGCGCGGCCCGCGGGACCCTGACGCTCGATTCGGCCGAGGAGCCCGACTTCGTGTTCGACGAAGCCGGCCACGTGGCCGGCGTCGCGCCGGTCGAGCAGACAGAGTCACACAGTCTGATCGAGCATCTGATGGTGGCTGCCAACGAGCAGGTCGCTCGCGTGCTGGAAGAGCGCCGCGTGCCGACCCTGTATCGCGTTCATGAGCGTCCCGACATGCCCGCCGTCGAGCGACTGATCGAGCAGCTTGCTTCGCTCGGCGTCCCAACGCCGCAGCTAGCCAAGGGGCATTTGACACCGCAGCAGGCGGCCGAGGTGGTGAGCGAGGCTTCGCGACTCGTGTCCGACTGGGTGAAGCGCACCGGCCACGGCGGGAGGGGGCTCCAGACGCTCGTGCTGCGGTCGTTGAAGCAGGCCTACTATGACCACCGGAACCTCGGGCACGCCGGCCTTCAGTCGCCTCGCTACTGCCACTTCACCTCCCCGATCCGGCGCTACCCGGATCTCATCTGCCACCGTGCCTTGCTGTCCTCGGTCGCGGGCGAGGGGCCCGCGCCCGAGGCGTCGTTCGTGACCGCTGCGGGACCCTGGACCTCGGCGCGCGAGCGGGAGGCGATGGCCATCGAACGCGATGCCGACGACATCGCGCGCTGCTTCCTGCTCGAGCGTGAGCTGGTCGAGACGGGCTGGGAGACCGTGTTCGAGGGCGAAGTCGTGGGATTGCATCGGTCCGGTGCATTCGTGGCGTTCGGGCCTCGGCTGGCGTTCGAGGGGATGCTCCCTGTCCGGCGCATGCCCGGCGATTGGTGGGAGCTCAACGAGCTCGAGACCGCTTTGATCGGCTCTCGTACGGGTCGCGCGATACGGCTAGGAGATCCGGTGCGAGTCCGGGTCGGCAGAATCGAAGCACCGCGGGGTAGGGTGGACCTCTACCCCGAATCCGACGATTGATGCTCCGATGGCCAAATCACGCAAACGCAAGGCAGCTCCGGGCGACGTGGCGACCAACCGCCAAGCGTCGTTCCGTTACAACCTGCTCGAGCGCTTCGAGGCCGGGATGATGTTGACGGGTACCGAGGTCAAGTCGCTTCGCGAGGGCGGAGTTCAGTTGAAGGACGCGTACGCGGCCGTGCGTGACGGCGAGGTGTGGCTGATCGGGATGTACATCGCGCCGTACGGCCCCGCGTCGCGGGCCAACCACGATCCCGAGCGGCCGCGCAAACTGCTGCTGCATCGGTCAGAGATCGAGCGATTGATCGGGCGGACGCAGGAGCGCGGGCTAACGCTGATACCCACGCGCGTGTACTTCTCCGGGGGCCGGGCGAAGATCGAGATTGCGTTGGCTCGGGGCAAGGACGTCTACGACAAACGGGAGACGATCCGCCGGCGCGAGGGTGCGAGGGAGATACAGCGGGAGTTGCGGGAGGCGAATCGGTAAGGGCGCTTGGGGTGCTTAGCCGAACGTCGCCTTGAGGTGGGTCGCGTCCATTCCGACCACCAGGAGGGCGATGAGGGCCAGGTAGACGGCCGCGACCAGCGCCCGGTCAACCGCTCGCACCTTGTAATAGGCCCGTTGCACCGGGCCGCCCCGTTTGCGCGCACGCCAGCGCTTGGCGGTCTCTAGACCGGCGAACACGATGATGATCAGGATGATCGGGTTGGGGAAGATCAGGACCAGCGGGACCATTGCCGCGAGACCGGCAAACCACATCCACGGCGCCATCGCGGCCATCGCCCGCCCGCCGTCGAGCGGAACCACCGGCAGCAAGTTGAACAGGTTCAGGAAGAAGCCCGTGAACGCCAGCGCCCGCCAGATATCGGCGCCCGTCACGTGCCAGATAACGATGCAGACCGCGGATCCGATGCTGCCGAGAATCGGGCCGGCGAGCCCAACGCGGGCCTCGGCCAGCGCGTTGTCGCCCAGCGAGCGGGCGCTGATCACCGCCCCGAGGAACGGGATGAACATCGGTGCGCTCGCTTTGATCCCCTCGCGGCGGAGCTGGATAACGTGTCCCATCTCGTGCACGAGCAAGAGCACGACGAAGCCGACCGCGAACCACCAGCCGAACACGAAGCTGTAAGCGGCGATCGAGACGAGCATCGTTCCCGCGGTTGTGAACAGCTTCAGCTTCGGCAGCAGGAGTAGAGCGGTCTTGAACTTGGCGATGAACGCGGCGATCGCCGCGAGGATCGGCGCCAGCCGGCGCTTGAAGAACGACTGCTGCCTCGGCGGCGGGTCGCCCAGGGGGCTTCGAGGCTGGTCGGCCAGGGGCGGGCGCGAAGGGTCCGTCCGAGGCCGCCTCACCGGGATCTGCGTTGGCGGAAACCACTGCTCCATGTCTGTATTGATTCTGACAGCGCGGTTGTGTGATCCCGCGAACCCTTACGGGGTTCTTCGGTTTTGGGCGGTCGTTGTGCGCGTCGCACGGGGCTCGCCGTTGCGGGCCGACGTTGCGCGGGTCGCACGGGCTCGCCGTTGCGGGCCGGGCGGCGTGAGCCTTTGCGGGCCGCCCGGACGAGGGTGGCAGGAAAAGCGGAACTATGGGCGTGTTTTCCTGCCACCCTCTAAAATGAGAGCTGCACACATAAACCCCCGGGGACGATCGGCTTCGACGTGGTTGGTTCGTGGGGGTGGTTGCGAGCCGAGGTTCCGGGCGGCCTCGTAAATCACCCGGAAATCAATAAGTGCGGACTCGCACAGTTACGACCTCGGTTACGCGGCTGCCTAACAGCCGGTAACTGAAGTTCTCTCGCCCGCCGCTTGCCTGCGTCGGCGAAGCGGGATCAATTAGCAGGCTAGCCCGGTGAGGATTTGCTCCCTCCGATCCGGGGACTCTTAGGGAGCTGGCTCTCGACAACCCGGCCGGCGAGGCTAGTCGAGGGCGAGAACAGATCGCCGGCTACGCTCGTAGACGCCATCCTTTACGCAACCGCGGACGCGGGTTCGATTCCCGCCGTCTCCACCTCTGCAAAGATTCGAACCGCCCTCCGCACCGGGGGGCGGTTTGTCTACTAGGGCAAGTGCGTCGAGGGTCGTGACGGCGCGGTACAACGGGCGGCCGATGTCGGGCATGACTGGCTCGAGGCGGATTGGGCCGAGCAGGTTCCTGAGCACCGGAAGGCGACGGACTACGTGAACAAACCCACTCCTGCGCGGAGGGGGAGTATTGTGTTTGGTAGGTCGCTGAGGCGACGCGTCGAGTCGATTCGGCCGTTCAAGGTGTCCCGGGAAGGATTCAACGCCCCCGGGCCGACGTCCGCGGGCTCGAGCGAAGGAGACGCAGTGGGACCGGATGAGAACGTAGCGATCATGCAGCGCGCTTACGACGCGTTCAACACGGGCGACATGAACACACTCACCGAGCTCATGGATGAGACTGTGTGGCACTTGCCGGGACGGAGCTCGATGGCCGGCGACTATGAGGGCCGCGGCGCGACGCTGGCGTACTTCGGCCAGCTCGCGCAGGAGACTGGAGGGACCTTCCGGGCCGAGCTGGAGCGCTTGACTGCAGATGGCGAGGGCCGCGTGGTCGGCATCCAGCGCAGCACCGCGAAGCGAGACGGCAAGGATCTGGACGTCGCCGATTGCATCGTCTTCCAGCTCAAGGACGGCCGGATTACTGACGGCCGGGAGCACTTCGAGGACCTCTACGCCTGGGACGAGTTCTGGTCCTAGACACCGGAAGGGTGTCTGCCAGAGGCTGTTGAGAGCGGCTCCATCAGACTTCTTGAGTGTCGTGTTGCGACCAGAGCAGGTGCCTCGCCAATGCGCGGGAGCCACCCGCTCTTCGCCCAAATCCGCGTCTCGTCGCGGGCGCTCGGAACGTCGCCGTTGCGCTCGCGTGCCGCGACGCCATCTCGAACCCGAAAGCGATCGCCAGCGTGATGCTCGGTTTCCGCGCAAATCAGGGAAGAGGGTTGCGCGCCCTGGTAAGCCGCGGGCGCGCCCGGTCGCTCGTTGACCGGTCGTTAAGCCCTCACGGGTTGATCTGGCATGTCACGAGGATGTCACTGCCCCGGAGCGCCGCTAAGTCGATCGAAATCGAGCTGTCCCGCGTGAGGCGAACCGGCTTCCGGTCTCGTCGCTAGCAGGTGCGGAATCCGGTGGGCCCCGGTCGGGAAAGCGAGCGCCGGCCGGCTGGTGGGTGTGGGACGACCGGGAAGCTCGCGTCGCGTTCACCCACGTTCCTGGAGGTCGTAGCTCTAGCCTGCTTGACATGCGAAGGGTTCTTGTCACCGGCATGTCGGGAACCGGGAAGTCGACCGCGCTAGCTGAGCTGGACAGGCTCGGATTCCAGGCGGTTGACACCGACGAGCCTGGCTGGACCGAATGGTCTGATGAAGACGGCGGATACGTGTGGCGGGAGGATCGGATCAGGACGCTTCTAGCACGAGAGGGAGGGCCGTCCCTATACGTCTCGGGGACGGTGTCGAACCAAGGCCGGTTCTACCCAGGCTTCGATGCGGTCGTCCTGCTGAGCGCCCCCGTCGACGTCTTGCTCAGCCGCATCGAGAGCCGGACCACCAACACCCACGGCTAGAGCCCGGACCAACGAGAACTCGTTCTCCGTCAATTGGCCGAGGTCGAGCCGCTTCTGCGCAGAACATGCACCCACGAGATCGACGCGGCACAGCCTCTCGCGAGCGTCGTCGAGCGGCTGGCGCAAGTTGGCCGAGAGCCGTCCCGTTAGACGACGGCCGGCACTCTGCCAAGGCGGCGCCGACTTGCACGCTGGACTGCCCGCCGCCGATGTAGGTGCGCAAGGCCCCCAGCCAGCGCTTGGGCTTGAGCCCGAGCTTGACTTTCCTCCTCGCGGCCTGAGAAACTCGTGTCGATGGGGGGACCTCAAGTCGGGGCAAGGTCTGTTGGCATCATCGTGCTTGCTTGTGTTGGCTTGGCGGTGGCAGGAGCGGCGCCTGCGATTGCTGCGCCAACGTGGCTTTCACCGGTTGATGTGTCGGCCGCCGGCGAGGACTCCGTCGCAGCGAGCGTGGCGATGGACCCGGCCGGCGACGCGGCCGCGGTTTGGCAGGGTTTCAACGGCGTCAACGGGATCATCCAGGGAAGCGCTCGTGCGGCCGGCGGCAGCTTCGATGCACCGGTCGACGTCTCCGCTGGCGGGGCTACTGCGAACAGCCCCCAAGTGGCGCTGGACCCGGTCGGCGACGCGGTGGCGGTGTGGTCCCGCAGCGGCGTCGCGCAGGCGGCAACACGCCCGGCCGGTGGAAGCTTCGGCGCGCCGGTCGGCCTGTCGGCCGCCAGCACGAGCGTCAGCGATGCGCACGTGGCGGTAGACACGGCCGGCGACGCGATCGCGGTGTGGCGGATTTTCGACGGAACCAACTTCATCGTGCAGGCGGCGGTGCGCCCCGCGGGCGGCGCTTTCGGAGCGGCGGTCAACCTGACGGCCGATGGGCACGACGCGTTTGCTCCGGACGTGGCGATGGACCCGGCCGGCGACGCGGTCGTGGTGTGGTTCCGCTACAACGGCACTAGCCAGGTGATACAGGCGGCCGCGCGCCCGGCGGGCGGAAGCTTCAGCTCGCCGGTCGACGTCTCCCAGAACGCGCCGGCGGGTTCATTCTTTCCTCACGTCGCCATGGATCAAGCGGGCGATGCAGTCGCGGTTTGGTACCGGTCGAACGGGTCCAACAACATTGTGCAGGCATCCGTCGCCCCGGCGGCCAGCGGCGTTTGGCAGACACCTGCCGACCTTTCCGCCACCGGCGAGGATGCCCTCAACGCCGCGGTCGCAACGGACCCCGCTGGCGACGCAGTCGCGGTGTGGCAACGATCGAACGGCACCAACCAGATTGTGCAGGCGGCGGTGCGGCCAGCGGGCGGGAGCTTCGGCGCATCGGTCGATCTATCGGCCACCGGCCAGAACGCTCTCTCCCCGCAGGTCGCGATGGACCAGGCCGGCGACGCTGTCGTGGCATGGCAGCGCTCCAACGGCACAAACGTGATCATTCAGGCGGTCACACGCCCTGCCACTGGCAGCTTCAGCTCCCCGCACGACCTCTCGGCCACCGGCGAGGACGCCGAGTCGGCCGACGTGGCGATGGACCAGGCAGGTGACGCGATCGTGACATGGTCCCGCTCCAACGGCACCAACCAGATTGTGCAAGCCGCGGGCTATGACTTCGCCGGCCCGGAGCTCAGGAACCTTTCGATCCCTGCGTCTGGCGTGGCCGGCGTACCGGTTTCCTTTTCGGTCTCGCCGGTCGATGTGTGGTCGGGGGTCGCATCGACCACATGGGGTGTTGGCGACGGACAGGGTGCCAACGGCACCGCGGTCTCCCACACGTACGCGACGGCGGGCACCTACCAAGTGACGGTCACCTCGGTTGACGGCAATGGCAATATCACCACGACCAAGCGATCGATCATGATCGTCCCCGTCATACCGCTGACGCCGCCCACGCTCTCGGCGCTGCGTGTCTTCCCGCGCAGGTTTGTGCTCGCCGGCCGACGGGTCAAAGGCCGTTGCGTCCAAGCGACGCGCAAGAACGCCGCCAACAAGCACTGCCGGCGGCCGATCAAGCTGAGCGTCAGCTACGCCCTCAACGGCGCGGCCACTGTCACCTTTACGCTCAAGCGCCTCGAGCCCGGTCGCAAGATCAAGGGCCGGTGCGTGAAGCCGAGCGCCACGAACCGCAAGCAGCCGAAGTGCACGCGACTGGTCGACGTCAGCGGGAAGATCGGCCGGACGAGTATCGCCGGCGCCAACCGCTTCACCTTCAATGGCAAGATCGCCGGCCACACTATCGACCCCGGCACCTACCAGCTCACCGCCACCCCAGCCGCGGGCGGACAGACCGGCAAGCCCCAGTCGATCACTTTCAAGATCCTGACCTGACCGGCCGGACCTGATGGCGCAACCGCCGCGGCCCGCCGGGCGGGGGCATGTCGTGAGGACCCTCCGCCGTGGTCCCGCCCCCTGCCGGGACACGACACCCACAGCCGCCTTGCCTGCACCTCTGCGGGGAACGGGCACAACTCTTGGCCGCCATTTCTCGACAGGGAGCGGCCTCGTCGACGGCGCCGGTAAAGTGACCGCTCCCACGCGACGGACCTTGAGCGCCACCCCGCTGGCCGCGGACCACGGCAGCGATATACGCTGGCTCCGGGAAGCAGCACAGTTCCCCGCGCCCGGCAACTATGCGTCAAGGACGATGACGATCACTCTGGCGGGAAGGCGCGAGACTGTCGCTTTCACGCTGAGCGAGCCTCTCGCCCCGCGCGTCCTTCGGCGCGCAACGAACTTCCACGCAGGCCCAGACCGGGCGAGTGCTTTCCACGAATGCGGTCGCGCGGTCCGGGCACGCTCGGGCGAGCGCAATGGCGACGAATCGATGCCGGCGTTCGGGAGTCGGGCCTTCGGTGGTTCGCAATGGAAGCTCGCAGTCGCCCAGCCACGCATGCAGCTGCTCCTGCTCGACGGTGATCTCGACCCACGCGATCCCGCGGGGTCCCACGCCGTGGCCAGTGGGGCGGGGACCTCGGTGGCGGCTCTTGTGGCCGCCGGGCGAGCGCGAGAGAATCGGCCCGATCTGGCGCGGCACGCGCTGCAGGCGACAGCGACCAGGAGGCATGATGAACGGGCTGATGGGCGACCGCTTAGAGTCGCGCGTTGTAAGGGCGGCCGTGGTGCAGGCTGCGCCGGTGGCCTTCGACGTGGACGCGACGCTGGCGAAGGTGGAGAGGTTCACCGCCGAGAGTGCTTCTGGCGAAGCGGAGCTGGTGGTGTTCCCCGAGGCGTTCGTGTCGTGCTATCCGCGGGGGCTGACGTTCGGCGCGACCGTGGGTTCGCGGACTCCGGAGGGGAGGGCATGGTTCCGCCGCTATTGGGAGTCCTCTATCGACGTGCCGGGTCCCGCAGTTGATCGGCTGGGGGCGATCGCTGGCGAGCACGGCGTACATTTGGTGATCGGCGTGATCGAGCGCGACGCGGGGACGTTGTATTGCACGGCGCTGTTCTTCGCGCCCTCGGGGGAGTATCTGGGCAAGCACCGCAAGCTGATGCCCACCGCTGCCGAACGGCTCGTCTGGGGCACTGGCGACGGCTCGACGCTGCCTGTGTTCGAGACGTCGTTGGGCCGGCTCGGCGCGGTCATCTGTTGGGAGAACTACATGCCTCTGATGCGGATGGCGATGTACGCCAAGGGAATCCAGCTTTGGTGCGCGCCGACCGCCGATCCCCGCGACAGTTGGGTCGCATCGATGCAGCACATTGCTTGTGAGGGCCGTTGCTTCGTGCTCTCGGCCGAGCAGTTCGCGCGACGCAGCGATTACCCCGAGGACTATCCGATCGAGGGCGATTACGAGCCCGATGCTGTCCTGTGCCGAGGTGCTTCAGTGATCGTTTCACCGCTCGGCGAGATCCTCGCCGGACCCGACGTTTCAGGCGAGACGATCCTGCGAGCCGACCTCGACCTCGCGCGGATCGCCGAAGGCAAGTACGACTTCGACGTCGTCGGTCACTACGCCCGACCCGACATCTTCCGCCTCTCGGTAAACGAGCGGCCCATGCCCGCGGTGGTCGTCGAAGAGGGCGAGCCGATGCAATCGACCGACCTGACCGCCGGTTCGCCCAGCTGAAGCTCCACTCCTCGTACCGAAACAGGTCGATCACTGCGGGCCGGGGGGCGGCTCGCTTCCGGATTGGCGAGAGACCTGCTTTGGATCAGGTGCGATACCACGTTCATCGCCCGGCCCAGTCGCTGAGACCAAGGTGGTCCTTGGGCTATTGAGTCGGCTCTGACGGGCTACGCGCGGAGGTCCGCCCGCCCTGACTTATCAGTCCGAGGCGATATGCGGCGGTGGCCGCCTCCACGCGACTTCCGACACTGAGCTTGGCGAGGATGTGGGAGACGTGGGTACTCGCCGTCTTCGGCGAGATGAACAGGGCCTTGGCGATCTGAGGATTGGTGCGGCCGTCGGCCAGCAGCGCGAGTACCTCCAGCTCGCGATGGGTGAGCCCGAGTGGCCCAAGCTCGGGCTCAGGCGGGGTCGGCACCCGCGTGGTGTGAGGCGCGAGGTCGATTCGTGCGCTGCGGGCAAGCCCCTCGATCTGAGAAGTGAGCCATGGCGCTCCGGCGGATCCGGCGATCTCGGCAGCTTCATGCAGCGCGGCCTTGGCGGAGGGTTTGCCGGCGCCCGCGGCCAAGGCGCCTTCGGCTTGGCGCAAGCGCGCGTACGCGAGCTCGAGCCGGTAATCGAGCTGCGTCCAAAGCTCGGCGACGGCATCCCACCTTGCCGGGTCGCTCCCGCCGCGAAGCCGTTCTAGCTCCGCCGCTGCAAGCGCTCCGTAGGCGGCGGCCTCTGGGGGCGGTGACTCGATCCAATGCTCGGGTGCCAGCAGCCCCTCGAGGCGCGCGAGCAGAACGGCGCCCGCTTGCTCCGCCTGGTCCGCTTTGCGGCTGTCGCGCAGAGCGCGGGCTCGGCAGGCTCGCGCCGCATGGGCGCGCAGCCCGAGCGCATAGGTTCTGGCGGTATACATGACCAGCTCGTCGTCGGCCATCCGAGCGACGGTCGCCTGGACGAGCGTCGCGGCCCGATCGGGATCGTCGCGAAGCAGCGCCAGCAGCACAGGTCGGTCCGTGAGATGTCCGAGATGCATCGAGTCGCCGGTCGAACCCGCGGCTTCAGCGGCGCTCGAGAGGTAATCCTCGGCCCGGTTGAATTCGCCCCGGAGAAGATGTTCTTGGCGAACACGAGCTCGAGCGCGGTCTGGTCGTCGATGACGTAGCTGCCAGCGAAGCGAGGGCTGTCTGAAGGGACGATCGCACCGGAGTCCACGTCGGTCAGCTTCAGCGTCGTGGATCCAGCGCCACCGTTCCCCTTCTGGGCCGTGGCGTTGTCCGCGAATGTCGAGCTGAGCGTCGCCGTGCCGGTGCCGCCGGAGCTGACCGGCGGGGTCAGCGACACCCTGAAGACGGCGGTTCCGGTCCTGACCTTGGCGTGGGAGGCGGTGATCAGGATGTTCCCGTTGGCGTCCACGCTCACGTTGTCGGTCCCTCCGCCGGTCTGCAGCGCGGCCGGGGTCGAGGGGCTGTCCGGATTTGGTGAGTACGCGTAGTTCACGACCTGCTGGCTAGCCGGGGCACTCGGAGTCACGGTTGCCAGATGCGTGTGTTGGTCCTCATCGAGTGTCACGATCAGCCGCCCGCTTTTGGGGTCAGCGGCGAGCCCGTCGATCTTGTCCTTGATCGACCAGGTATGAACGACCGTGCCGTTCAGCCCGACCTCTACGAGAGTGCTGTTTCCGCCTCCGCCGTTGCTCTGGGTGGCGTTTTGGCAGCCCATGAAGAGGTTGCCGCCCAGGTACGCGAGGTCGTCGCAATTCGTCGCGCCCGCAGGAGCGGCGGCGAGCTTCGTGATCGTGAAGCCCGGCGGGACGGTCGGCTTCGCGGCCGCGTTGGTACTCGACATCAGCCCCGCGATGCCGACCACCGCGAACAGTGAGGGTACGACTCTCACGACTCAGCGATCCTAGGAAGCCGCCTCCGTAGCCGCTGTGTCCGTCCCGTGAACACACCGAACGCGAACAGACAGCGATCACCAGAACCGGAAGGTCGTAGAGTGAGTCGCAGCGGATGGACCCCACTGATCCCGCTGCTTCAACGAACGTCGCGGCCGACGGCGAGATTGCCGTCGCGGTTGGACCCGGAAGAGAAAAGAACGACGACGAGATCGTCCTCGGCCTGGTTGTGACGCCGGCGCTCGACGCCGAGGACGTCGAGAAGCTGATCCGCGATCTCGAGCACGTGCTCGCGGAGCGCTACCCGGGGGTCAACTGGAAGATCACAGCGGTTCGCGAATCGCTGCTGCCACCCCCGGCTGAGCTCCCTGAGCTTGTCGATGTCGCGCGCTCGCGGCTGCTGGACGAGAACTGGGACCTGGTTGTGCACGTCACCGAGCTTCCGCTGCGGCTCTCACGGCGCCCGCTGCTGATGCACTCGAGTCCCACCCACGGTGCGGCCCTGGTCTCGCTGCCTGCGCTCGGACCGCGGCACGCCCGGCACTTAGCCGAATCTGTGGCAGACGCGGTGGGCGTGATCGCGGGTGACAGGGGCGCCGCTGGCGAACCCAAGTCCGGCAGCCGGCGCCTCGTTCAACGACGCGTGATCGTGCCGGTGAGCGAGCTCGGAGGGCCTGACTCGCTGGATGGCTTCGCACTGACACATCGCGTCTTGACGGGGAACCTGCGGCTGCTCGCCGGGATGGTGCGCGCCAACCATCCGTGGCGGTTGACCACGCGTCTGTCCCGCGCGATGGTCGGCGCGCTTGGTGTCGCGACGTTCTCGATTGTCACAGCCGACGTGTGGCGCATCGCCTCCGGGCTTAACGCGCCGCGCATGGCGGGGGTATGCCTCGCGGCGATCGCGATCGCAACCGCAACGTTGATCTTCGTGCACGGATTGTGGGAGCGCGCTACTCGCAGCCGCGTGCGGGAGCAGGCGATCCTGTTCAACATCGTCACGCTGATCACCGTCAGCTTCGGCATCCTTGCGCTCTACGCGGGCGCATGCCTGATAGCGCTTGCCGCGTCCGAGCTGATGCTCGAGCCGTCGCTGATGTCGGCGCAGATCGGTCATCGCTCGGACTTTGCGGACTACCTCCGGCTGGCGCTGCTCGCTGGCGCGCTGGCCACCGTCGGCGGTGCGTTCGGCGGTTCGCTCGAGAGCGACGTGGCCGTGCGCGAGGCGACCTACGCCTACCGTCACCAGCAGTCCTGAGCGGGACTACCAGCGGCTCCGATGCCCGCCCCGAGTCGCAGCTTCGATTGCCGACCGAACACCATCACGTCGAACTAACCGGGAGAGGGGGCCTCGCTGTCGCCAGCAGTCGGCTGCTGTGCCTCTGGGTGGTCAGCTGCACCGGTGTCGCCGGCAGGGAGCGCGGACTGCGGAGCGCCTGACTGGACCTCCGCCTTGATCCGGGCCAACTCGTCGTCGACGGCGCTCTTGGCGCCGAGCTCGTCGAGCTGGCGATCGACATCGTCCTGGGCGGGGCCGAGCGCTGTCAGGTCCGCGAAGGTTCCCGCCGCCTCAAGCTCATCGACGGCCTCCGCGCGAGCCCTCATTGTCTCGGTCTTGTCGAGGGCGCGCTGCGTCGCCATGCCGATATCCGCCATCGAGTCACCGACTCCCGTGGCGGCCTCGGAAACCTGCACCTGCGCCTCGGCAGCCGAGTACTGGGCCTTGATGACTTCCTTCTTTGAGCGGAACTGCTCGGTCTTCGCCTCGAGCTGCTTCTCGGACTCGATCAGCTTTTCCTGGTCTGTCTCGAGCTGTGCGATCTGCTGGTCGAGCGAGCCGCTCTCCTGAACGGTCAGCTGCTTGCGCTCCAAGGCTGCGCGAGCGAGATCCTCGCGGCCCGCGGACATCGCCGCGCGGGCCTGATCGTCGAGCTTGGCGCCCCGTTCACCGAGCTGCTGCTGCTGACGCGCCAGCCGCTTCTTGGCGGTGACGATGTCGGCGATCCCCTTCTTGACGTTCTGGAGGTTCTCGACCTGGCGCTGATACGCATAGTCGAGCGTCTCGTTCGGGTTCTCGGCGCGGTCAACCTGCTTGGAGATCTTCGACTTGACCACAGTCGAAAGCCGTCCCCTCAGTCCGGGCATCGAAACCTCCTAGCTGCGTCGTGATGGCCGTGGCTCACTTACCTGAGCGTACTCCGGCTTACCCGCCGGCTTGCAAACGGAACTGGAGGTCTGCGGCAGCGTGCTCTAGCCGACGAACGCGGTCATGCGGATCGAGACCAGGAGATCGGGGATCTCGACGCCGAGTTTGGCGACGTAACGAGTCGGTGGCTCGGCCGGAAACCAGGTCGCGTACTCATTGTTCATGCCCTCGAAGTCGCTCGGGTTCGTCAGCAGCACGCCAACCTCGATGACGTCGTCCAACGTCGCACCCGCCGCGCGCAGGACCGTCTCGCAGTTGGTCAGTGCCTGCCGTGTCTGTTCCTCAATCGTCGGGCCAACGACATTCCCGGTGCCCACGTCTATGCCGACCAAGCCCGACACATAGATGTGTTGCCCGGCCTTCACGGCCTGGCTGTATAGCGGCGAGCCGGGTGCCTTGGGCGTGTTGATGACCTCTCGCACGCCCCGCAACGCTATCCGGCACCAACACCCCTGTCTAGCGGAGGCGCGCGCCTACCGACCGGCGAGCCAGCCTCCGCGTCAAGGCTGCGGGAGCGCGGCACCTAGCCGCCGCCGCATGCCGGGGAACGCGTCACAAAGACGCGCTATCCCGACCGCGCTGAACGTCGATAGACGCATCGGCGAAGATGCGGTGACGCTGAACTCCTGGGGGTGCTCGATCCAGGGATCGATCTCCCCGAAGCAGTCGCCCGCGTGCAGCGTCCCGAGCGTGAGGCCGTCGCACAACAGCTGTGCTTCGCCGGAACGGATCACGAAGAACGTGCCGACCGTCTCACCCTGCCGGATCAGCTCTGCGCCGGACGCAACTTCGATCGAGAGAACCGGCCCGGCGAGCGACCGAGCTTCAAGCGAACTGACATCCCCGAACACGCCGAGGGGTGCGCCGCTCGAGCGCCGTACCGCGGTCCGCGTGGCCGTGTCTGCCATTCGCCGCACGTTACGGCAGGGCACCGGCGCATCGTTGGGACATTTCTCACAACCGCTGCGTACACAAGGCGCCGTCCAAACGCCCAGAAACCGTCGCGCCCGGGGTCAGGCGAGAGCGGGGGAGTTCGCCCAGTCGATCGCGACCTCGCGGGTTGGGTTGGCCGGGTTGACCGCGACGTCCAGCTGCGCTCCGAGGCGGAGGCTCGCGACCTTGGCCTCCGGGACGCGATGCATAAACACGGCCTCAATCGGGCTGGATCCCTCGATGAGCAGCTCGGCCTTGAGCACGTACACCGGATCGTTGGGATCTGGCGCCGCCGGGTTCGACTCGCCGACGGTGCGCCCCGACGGCGAGAACTCGCGCAGTACCGCAGTCATCCGCTGACCGGTTGCCAGCAGCTCCGCCGCCGAACCGCTTTGCACCCCGCCTCCGCCTGTCGCCTGGACCGCCGCGGAGATATCGCTCGCGCTGGCACTATCAAGACTCACCTGACTGCCACCGGCCTCGCCGCTGCTGACCGCACCGACAAGCTCGAAGTTGTCGTGATCCTCGGGGTCGTAGCGCACCATGAATGTGTCGCCGGCTCGTGGGATCGCGACTCGCGAGACCGTCTTCTTGGTCTGCACCTCGAAGGGCTCGGTCCCGTCCGCAGCTGCGACCCGGAAGGTCAGGGCGATGCGCGGATTGTTGTTGACAGTCACGCCTGTATCGCGGACCGTGACGAGTACGGCCTGGGCGTTGACGCCCGCCTGCTCCAGTCGCTGCTTGCGCTTCTTGCCGCCGAATAGTGGCATTTTGCGTTAGCCCCTCTTTGTCGGTGGTCGTGTCCACGGCGGAGCGTATTGCACGCCGAGCGCCGCGGACTGCCTCTCAGGTCGTCTTGATCAGGCCGCCGTCGATCACGTAGTTCACGCCGGTGATGTTGGCCGCTCGGTCGGAGGCCAACATCGTGATCAGCGTGGCGACCTCCTCGGCTGTGGTGAACCGCCCCGTCGCGATTGCTGATGCTGCAGTCTCGCGGACCTGATCGGCGTCGACACCGGTGGCGTGCGCGACCGTGTCGGCGACGCCGTCCTTGCCGAGCCAAAGGTCCGTGTCGACCTGTCCTGGGGACACGCAGTTGACGCGGATGCCTTGCGGGCCGAACTCCTGCGCGAGCGACTTGCTGAGGTTCACCATCGCGGCTTTGGCTGCGCCGTAATCGATCGTGGCGGCATCCGGCTGGAAGAACGAGTTGACCGAAGCGATGTTGACGACCGATCCCGAGCCCTGCTCGATCATCGGGCCAAGAGCGGCCCGGGTAGCGCGGAGGCCGCTGAAGAAGTTCATCTGCATCGCCCACTCGAACTCCTCGTCGCTGGTGCCCAGAAACCCCTCCATGCGGATCCGTACCCCTCCGACGTTGTTGACCAGCACGTCGAGCCGGCCGTACTCACCGATCGCGCGCTGCACCAGTGAGCCGGGTCCGCCTGGCGCCGCCAGGTCCACCGGCACCGCGATCACGCGGTTCAGACCATCGAGATTGTCGGTACTCCTCGATCCCGCCACGACGTAGGCGCCCTCGGCCAAGAGCGCCTCGGTTACTGCAAAGCCGATGCCCTTGTTCGCCCCTGTTACGACGGCGACCTTGTCCGTGAGATTAAGATCCATGATCGTTCCTTCCTCGTGTTGCACTCGGGTGTTTCAGCTTGCACCGCCGCGACGTGAGGAGGGCGAGTTTTGCTGACCGCGGTAGCCGCTTGATGCGCGCCTCCTCGCGGCGAGCGGTGGTGCGATCGGGCATCGAGATCGCAAGTTCGAGCTCGACTGGCAGCCGGCTGGCGGTGTAGCGGCTGGCGGTGCCGGCGTTGTGGCGAGCGATCCTGCGCTCGAGATCGACCGTCCATCCCGTGTAAAGCGAGCCATCGCAGCAGCGCAGCAGATACACCCAGGCCTCTGGCACTGAGAGCAGCTTCGCCGCAAAGCTGGCAAGGCCTTGCGGATCCGCAAAGGTGGTGAAGGTCGCCGGCGTGGAATTGAAGATTCTTCGTGTCAAACCGTTATCCGATCTTGATCGCGTTGCTCGACCCTCCGATCCGTACTCGTAAGCGAATCGACCCGAAGGCGCGCTGCATGACAACTCCACACCCGGAACATCTAAAGCTCAGCCGGACGGCGCTCGCGCCGCGGCGGCGCGAGGTCTGCCCGACTGACGGGAGCTGCCCGCCCCATGCGTGGGAATGCCCGGTGGTGATGAAGCTCGATCCCCGCTCCGTCGCCTGGACCTGCGCCCGCTGCGGCTCGATCGTCAGGGTGCCGGTCGGAGCACCCCGACCGCCCGGTTCACTAGCCCCGGCAAGCTGAGAAGAGGAGTGGGCTACGCGGCGAGGGGCTCGGTCGCGGCGATCACCCCCGCGGCCATCACCAGGCCGACGGCGACACGAGCGCGATCATCGCTGGCGGCGAGAAGCTGCTCGGCTGCGGCCAGCAGCCCGTCGACCCGCTCTATCGTCGGGCCGACGACTCCTGGGTCGGGGTCGCGGCACGCAGCGCGGGCAAGCGAGATGAATGGCAGCGCGCGTGCGAAGTCGGGTGGCGGGCCGGAGCCGATCGCGGCGGCGAACGACATCATCACGTAGCCGTTGACCCGGGCCAGCCGGCCGCTGATGCGGCGGATCTCCGGGACCCTTGGAGCCTTGGGAGCAGCAAGCGGCCGCCCTTCGAGGATGTCGGTCATCGTCGCGCCGACCAGGAGCGCGCGGTCTCGCTCGTCAAGACCGGCATACAGGCCCATCCGCAGCGCGGTGTGCAAACCGCCGAGTGGCCGTCCGTAAGGAACGTCCGAGCCGAACACGATCCGCTCAACCGGGACGCGAGCAAACAACTCGAGCTGATCGAACACCGAGAACGTAGACGTGTCGTAAACGACGTTCGGGTGATCGCGCAACCTAGAGGCGAACATCCCCTGATCGGCGATCGCGGCGTGCGCGAGCACGACCACAACGTCGGGGAAACGGAGCGCGAGGTCAGCGAGGGGGTCCATCCGCGGCATCCCGCGCCCGGCGTGGACCAAGATCGGGACGTGCGCCGCCTCCGCGACCCGCCAGATCGACTCGGCCGCCGCATCGCCGAACCCGAAGGCCTGCGCTCGCGGGTGAAGCTTGATCCCGCGCGCGCCGAGAGCGAGGCAGCGCTCCGCCTCGCCTACCGGATCCTCTGCTGGGTCTAAACGGCAATACGGATAAAGCCGCCCACCAGACTCCTCCGCCCAGCGCAGGACGCGATCATTCGGCACGCGGTAGGCAGGTGCACGATCGGGATCGTGCAGTGCAAACGTGCAGGCGCGAGCGGTCGGACGAACCTCATCCAGAAACCCGACAAGCCCGTTCGGGTCCAGCGCCTGTCCGTCCTCATCCCGGCCCAGATGCGTATGCGCGTCCACAACGACGGCTCCGGCCGGAAGCAGCTCATCGACCTCCGCAGCAATCGACTCGTAGGCTGCGGAGGGATCCACGCGCGAATCCTCGCAGGAAGACGCGTACGCTTGCGGCATGCCGATCCCGCGCTTCCTGAAGGGTCGCGTTGCTAAGGAAGGGGTGGTCCTGATCGGCGATCCCCGCGTGGAAGGGTGGGAGACGGTCAGCACGTTTGAGGACCAGAAGACGGCGGTGGCCTGGCGTGATCAGCTGCGGTCCATGGGTGTTGACGCGAGCTGCGTCGCCGATCATCCGCTCGACCGCTTCGGCCGGGGCGACATCTACCTCGTGGTCCCGCCAGCGCAATGGTCGCGTGCGAATGAGATCGTTGACAACGTCGAGTGAGCCAAAGCGAAAGCTGAAGGAGGACAGGATGGAAGACGTGGTGCTGTTTGAGGTCGGCGACGACGGCGTTGCGGTGTTGACGCTGAACCGCCCCGAGCGTCTGAACGCGTGGACGTATGAGATGCAGATTGAGCTGTTCGACCTGCTCCAGAGATGCGCCGACGACGAGCGCGTTCGGGTGATCGTTATCACCGGCGCGGGCCGCGGGTTTTGCCCGGGCGCCGACATGAACGACCTGACCGCGCTCTCGAGCGATGGCGGTGCCGTCGAGGCCAGAGCCGATCGCACGGATACGAGACCGATCACCTTCGCGATGTCGATCCCGAAGCCCGTCATCGCCGCGATCAACGGCGCCTGCGCAGGCCTCGGGCTTGCATTTGCTCTGACCTGCGATGTCCGCTTCTGCGCCTCGAACGCGAAACTGACCACCGCGTTCTCGCGGCGGGGATTGATCGCCGAGCACGGAACCTCCTGGATCCTTCCCCGGCTGGTGGGTCCGGCCCGCGCGCTCGATCTGCTCGTTTCCGCACGCGTGTTTCGTGGCTCGGAAGCGGCCGAGCTCGGGCTTGTCAACCGTGCCGTCGAGGACGAGCGGGTACTAGAGGTCGCGCTCGAGTACGCGCGCGACGTCGCAGCCAACGTCTCCCCGGCGAGCATGGCAACGATCAAGCGCCAGGTGTACGAGGCGCTGACCGGACCGCTCGGCGATGCACTGGAGCGTGCCAATGTGTTGATGCTCGAATCGTTCTCGAAGCCAGACTTCGCAGAGGGCGTCCAGAGTTTTGTGGAAAAGCGTCCACCGGCTTTCCCGCCACTAGGGGCTGTCGTGAGCAGGTAAGCGCGTCGTATTTGCGGGTACGTATTGGGAACGGCCCCGTACGTCCGTGGTAGGCGTCGTCGCCATCGGGCGTGTTCTCCATCTCCTTGTATGTCGCGAAGACCTGGTCGATTGTCCAGTCATCAAGGCCGTGTCGCTGCCAGTCAGCTATGTCGCTTGGCCGGGCGCGCATCGCGACGGTGGCGTTGTGGGCCGAGCAGCCGCCGAGCGCCTTGCAGCGCGCGGCATCGATCTCCGGGGAGGCAGCACCACCTCGAGCGGTGTACCCCCATTCGTGCTCGGGGTTGGCCGGCACGTGCGCGGCGTCGAGGAGGTCGTCCGGATAGCCGTCGACGCCGTATGCCGTGCCGGCCTCAAGCACCAGCACCGAGCGAGTTGGATCCTCGCTGAGACGGCTAGCGAGGACGCTGCCGGCTGAGCCTCCTCCAACAATGACTACGTCAGCGCGACCGGCGCGACCGTTGCCGACATCGGACATGGATCTCGTTCTCCTCGGGTCGGTAGCTCTCGATCGCGATCGTCGCCAGAGCGCGGGTGAGGTGTCATCGCCAGATCCCGGTGATTCGGCGATCAGTCGTTCCGTTGACCCGCCCGTCCGCAGGGGATACGCTGAGCGCGGAGTCTTCGATCTGGCCTCCGCGAGATACGTGTCTCGCCGGTGGGACCGAGAGGTGGCGCACGGTGAAGTACCAGTCCGCGCTCCGGGACGGGAGCGAGGGAATGCGAGCTGACCCGCAGCGGCGGGCAAGAATCGCCCTTGCGTTGGCGGCGCTGGTGTGTGTCGCCTCGTTGTCCAGCTGGGGTGCCCAGTCGTTGGCGCAGGGAGACGTCAGCACGTTTACCCCGGAGCAGTTTGCGGCCGCCCGCGCAAACCTCGATAAGGACCCCCAGGCGGTGATCGCCACCGGCATCTTGACGCTGCTGGGACAAAACGGCAGTAACAGGCTCGCGGCGATCAGCGATTGTCCTTCCGGTCCCAATTGCAAGTCGGCGGTCCGCGAGGTCCAGATCGTGGCGAAGTACGCGACCGTCGGGTCCGAAGCGATCCTTGACCCGGACTTCGCCGCATTTACTTTCCTCGCCTATCTGCGTGACAAGAACGGCAACGTCGCGTTCCCGGCGTTGGAGGCGTCCTGGACCGGCGTCGGGGCGCTCTTGGAGCAATACGTAACTGGCGCCAAGCCCCCCCCCCCCCCCCCCCCCCCCCCCCCCCCCCCCCCCCC
>CAVPKT010000018.1:0-34390 GCA_963705775.1 uncultured Solirubrobacterales bacterium
CCGCGAGCTCACGCTGGCTGCGCCCGTCGTGGACGCGCACCCAGTAGCCGGAGCCGGGCCACCGGCTGCTGGTCACGCGAGGACCCTGGCTGCGGGTTTGTGATCTGGAAGTCGAAGGCCGGCAAGTCGCTCCCTGTTTCAGTTGCACGCGAGTTGATAAAGACCGGCCGCACCGAGAAGGCGGTCACCGGCTTCAAGGGCCGCTCCGGCCGTTCGTTCCGGGCCCGGCTGGCGCTGCAGCAGAACGAGGACGGCAAGTGGCGGGTCGAGTTCGACGAACCGTGGGCCCGGGAGGGCGCCAAGCCGCCTGAGGCCGCTGTGGAGTCCTCGTCGGAAGCGCCTGCGGCGGCGGCCTAAATTCGCCACCCTCTGTCCGGCGGCATCGCCAACATAGGCTCCGATGCCGCTGACGCTGATCACCGGCCCTGCCAATTCTGCGAAGGCCGGCGAGGTGCTCACGGCCTTCGCTGCGCAGCGCCGCAGGGGGGCGTTGCTGGTCGTCCCGACCGCCAGGGACGTTCAGCTGTACAGCAAGGAGCTGGCGGCCGGCGGCAGCGTGATGGGCGGGGCGGTGCTGACCTTCTCGGGCCTGAGCAGAGAGATAGGCACGCGCGTGAGCTACGACGCCCGGCGTGTATCGACGCTCCAGCGCGAGCGGCTGCTCGCCCGGGCACTGAAGCGGGTCGAATTCCGGACGCTGGCCGCGTCGGCCGCGTCGGCCGGCTTTCCATCCGCGGCGCTCGACCTGATCTCCGAGCTGGAGCGTTCGCTGATAACACCGCAGCGGTTCGCCCAGGCGCTCAAAGCGTGGGCGCCCGAAAGCGGTTACGCCCGCGATCTCGCGGCCATCTACTCCGCGTACTCGAACGAGCTCGAGCGAACCGGCAGGGTGGACGCGGAACTGTTCGCGTGGCGCGGGCTGGACGCGCTGCGCGCGGACCCGGGCCGCTGGGGCGGGACGCCGGTGTTCTTCTACGGCTTCGACGACCTGACGCCGCTCGAACGCGACGCGATCGAGACGCTCTCGCGCATCGCGGGGGCCGAGCTCACCGTCTCCTTGACGTACGAGCCCGGACGCGCTGCGCTAGCCGCACGGGCCGAAGCGGTCGAGGAACTCCGCCCGCTCGCTGAGCGAGTGATGGAGCTGCCGCCGCTCGACGAGCACTACGACGAGCCCGCACTCCATTTCCTGGAACGCCACATCTTCGAGGGCACCGGAGAGCCGATCGACCCGGGCAACGCGGTTCGGCTGCTCGAGGCGGGCGGCGAGCGCGCCGAGATCGAGCTGATCGCGGCGGAGGTGCTGGAGCTGCTGCGCGCCGGCGTGGCCGGAGAGGAGATCGCCGTCGCATTCAGAGCAGGCCCCACGGGCCTCGTCAAGCGGGTGTTTGCCGAATACGGCATCCCGGTCGAGGTCGAACGCGAGATCCCGTTCGAGCACACGACGCTCGGGCGCGGGCTGCTCGCGCTGGCCCGCTGTGCGCTCCTCGAGCACGCGCCCGCCTCGGAGCTGATCGCGTACCTGAGGACGCCCGGCGTCTACGAGCGCGCCGACGAGGCAGAGGCGATCGTCCTGCGCGAGGGGATTCGGACCGCCGCCGAGGCGCGGGAGCGCCTGAATCTGAGGCTGCGGGAGCTGGACGAGCTCGAGCTCGAGCGCCAGGCACGACGGCTGCTCGCGGCGCCGCGGAAGCGATCGGCTTCGGTCCTGGCGCCTGAAGAGCTGGACGACGCCCGCGCCGTCGCGGTGCTCATCCGCGCGCTCTCGGAGCTCGAGGAGGTGGGCGAGCGGCTGACCGGGAGGGACCTGATCGAGCTGCTCGAGAACCTCAAGGTTCCGATCGCCTCGCGGGGGGCGGTAGTGGTCGCGGAGCCACTCGAGATCCGAGCCCAGCGCTATCGCGCGGTGTTCGTGGGCGGACTCCAGGAAGGCTCGTTCCCGGCGCCCGGCTCGCCCGAGCCGTTTCTGTCCGACGATCGGCGGCGCGAGCTCACCGCCGCCACGGGTCTCAGGCTGCGGCCGCGCGAGGATGTGCTGGCGCGGGAACGGTACCTGTTCTACTCGTGTGTGTCGCGAGCCACTGAGCAGGTGGTCCTCAGCTACCGCAGCTCCGACGAGGAGGGGAACATCGAGCTCCCCTCGCCGTTCATCGATGACCTCGCCGAGCTGTTCGTCCCCGAGTGGCGCCGGCGGCGCCGGCGGCGGCTGCTCGCGGATGTTTGCTGGCCAACGAGCCAGGCGCCGACGGAGAGGGAGCGGATGCGGGCCGAAGCTGTCGTGGCGACAGGCGGGGCCGTTGCGGATCTCGGGCTGCCCGCGCTGTCTGAAAACGCGCTCGGCAGGGTGCGCCACAGCGAGATCCTGTCCGCGGGTGCGCTCGAGTCCTATGCAGACTGCCCGGTCAAATGGCTGGTGGAGCGCGAGCTGCAGCCGCGGGCTCTGGAACCCGATTCGGATGCGATGGTCAAGGGTTCGGTGATGCACGCGGTGCTCGAGCGGCTCCTCGGCGAGCTTGGTCGACCCCTGACGTACGAGTCGCTCGAGGACGCGGGCCTGATCCTCGAGCGGCTGCTGGTCGAGCCCACGCCTGAGCTCGGCCGCGGCCGCCCCGAGGCGGTCCGGGCCGCGCTGCTGCGCTCGATCGAGGCCGACCTGCGCCGATATCTGGTTCACGAAGCCGCGTCCGGGTGCGACTGGGACGCCGAGGCGCTCGAGCTCAGGTTCGGGTTCGCAGACGAAGAGGACTCGCTGCCGGCGCTCGAACTGGCGGACGGGATTCGTGTGCGCGGCGTGGTCGACCGCCTCGATGTCGACGGCGCCGGGCATGCGATCGTCCGCGATTACAAGAGCGGCTCGCGGCGCCAGCAGTATTCGGGGGCACGCTGGCGCGTCGACCGCCAGCTCCAGGTCGCTCTCTACATGCTCGTGGCCAAGGAGCTCGTGGGACTCGATCCAGTGGCGGGTCTCTATCAGCCCCTGGGCGGCGAGGATCTACGGGCCCGCGGAGTGTTCCTCGATGGCGCCGAGGTCGGCAGCAGCGTCGTGGGGACCGACGCACGCTCGCGCGAAGAGCTGGAGGAGGTGCTCGAGGAAGCCCGCGTACGAGCGGTCGAACTCGCCGCGCGGCTGCGTGCAGGCGAGCTCGAGTCGCGTCCCGAGACTTGCTCGCGTGACGGGTGTCGGTACCCGGGAATTTGCCGGAGCGGGTGACCGTGCCGGAGTTGACGTTCACGCCTGAGCAGCTCGAGGCGATCGAGCGCCGCGACGGCGATCTGCTGCTCGACGCGAGCGCCGGCAGCGGCAAGACGTCTGTGCTGGTCGAGCGGTTCGTGCGGGCAGCGCTCGAGGACGGCGTCGAGGTGACCGCGATCCTGGCGATCACGTTCACCGACAAGGCCGCGGCAGAGCTGCGTGAGCGGATCAGGCTGAGGTTCCGGGAGCTCGGCGCCGCCGCCCAGGCACGCGCGACCGAAGGCGCGTTCATCTCCACGATCCACGGGTTCTGCGCCAAGGTGCTGCGGGCGCACGCGCTCGCCGCCGGCATCGATCCTCGCTTCGTCGTTCTCGACGAGCTCGATGCCAGGAGGCTCGCCGACCAGGCATTCGACGACGCGCTGGGCGAGCTCGGCGATGTCGAGCTGATCGCCTCCTTCGGGACGGGGCCACTACGCGGAGCGATCGTCGGGACCTACGGAGAGCTTCGGTCTCGCGGCGAGCGGGAGCCGAGGCTACCGCCGCTGCCACCGGAACCGGCCGACGCTCGCGAGGAGCTCCTGCAAGCGGCCACGACGGTCGCTGCCGAGCTGGGCGAGATCACAGACCCGTCGGCCAAGGTCCGGGAGGCGCTCGCGCGGCTGGAGAAGGTACCCGCGTCGACCGACGTTCCCTGGCCGGGCGACCTCGACGCCATCAAGCTCCCCGGGGGCAACGGCGCCGCGCTCTCCACCGCGGCGTGTGGGTCGTACGAGGAGGCGCTCGGACGCGTGCGGCGCTGGAGTGAGCATCGATGGGCGCAGCGGACGCACGCGTCGCTCGACCGGCTGCTCGCCCTGTTCGCGGCGCGGTACGCCGATTACAAGCGCGCCGCCTCCGGAGTCGACTTCGAGGATCTCGAGCTGATCGTCCGCGATCTGTTCTCGGCGACGACGAGCTCCGCGAGCGATACGCGAGCCGTTTCGAGCAGATCATGGTCGACGAGTTCCAGGACACCAACCAGGTCCAGCTCGACCTGATCAAGCGGATCACGCGCGACAACCTGTTCGTGGTCGGGGACGCACAGCAGTCGATCTACGGCTTCAGGCACGCTGATGTCGAGCTGTTCGAGCGCCTCGGCGCGCGGCTCGAGCCGAGGGGCGGCGAGCCACCCTCCAGACCAGCTTCCGTGCCCGGCCCGAGATCGTCGAGGTGATCAACCGTGCGTTCGCGGACGAGCGGTTCCGTCCGCTGCGAGCGGGGAGAGACGAACCGCCCGCTCCCGACCCGCTGGTCGAGCTGCTGGTCGTTGACAAGGGTGAGGAGTGGGCGGCAACTGACGGCGTCGCTTCGCCATGGCGTGCCGCCGAAGCTCGGGCACTCGCCCGGCGTGTGCGCGAGCTGATCGACTCGGGCGCGGCGGCGAAGGACGTCGTAGTGCTCACCAGAGCGACGACGGACCTCCGCGCATACGAGCGCGCGCTCGAGGAGCACGGAATTCCCACCTACCTGATCGGCGGTCGCGGTTACTGGTCCCATCCCCAGGTCATGGACCTGGTGGCGTACCTGCGTGCGCTCGCCAACCCGCTCGACGAGGAGGCCTACTACCAGCTGCTGGCGTCGCCTCTGGTCGGGCTCTCGATCGACGCGCTCGTGCTCGTCGCGGCGGCTCGGCGCGCGAGGGAGGACGCCCCGGACGGTCTCGCGGCCGATGACGCCGAGCGCCTGCTGGCATTCACCGGTTGGTTCGACGCGGAGCGCGGGCTCGTTGGACGGCTGGGGCTCGAGGAGTTGATCGAGCGCGCGATCGTCCACGGCGGATACGACCTTCACGTGCTGGGCCTCCCCGGTGGGGAGCGGCGTCTGGCGAACATCCGCAAGCTGATGCGTCTAGGGCGCGAGTTCGAGAAGCGCTTCGGACGGGATCTGCGTGGCTTTCTCGGCCTTGTCGGCTCACGGGGCCTTCGAGCGGACCCCCGCGAGAGCGAGGCGCCAGTCGAGGGTGAGGCGTTGGACGCGGTGCGGCTGATGACGATCCATCGCTCGAAGGGGCTCGAGTTCGAGATCGTCGTCGTCGCCGACCTCGGGCGCGAGCCATGGCGGTGGGCGCCGCTGCTACGTGTGGGGACCGACGGGCGGATCGGGTTGCGGCTCTCGCGACCCGGTACGCGCAAGCCGGTGCCGGCGCTCGACTACGCCGCGCTGGGTGATGAGCGGCAGCAGGTCGATGCGGCGGAGGAGCGGCGGATCTTCTACGTCGCCATGACGCGAGCGCGGGAGCGGCTGATCCTGACCGGGGCGGCGAAGCTGGACGAGCACGGAGGGCTCGCTCAGCGGCCGCAGAATGGACCGAGCTCCCCGATCGGCTGGATCGCGAAGTCGATGGGCGAGGCGGGCGTCGAGCCGACGATCGTGAGCTCCGAGGAGCCGCCGGCGGAGCGCGAGCGCCGCCTGACAGTCCGTCGCGCGATCGAGGAGCCAGCGCCACGCGAGTCCCCGGCGCCAGAGCCGCCCGCGTCACCAGCGCTCAGCTACACGGCCCTTGCCGGCTACGAGCGCTGCGGCTACCGGTTCTACCTCGAGCGTGTGCTCGGGCTTCCGCAGACGTCGGGTCGCATTTCCGGAGAGGGTGCGCTCGAGCGCGGAATCCTCGTCCACGAGCTGCTCGAGCGGCTCGACTTCCGTCGTCCTCGGGTACCGGAGGGCGTGTCAGGCGAGATCTCGGCGCTGATTGGCGGCTTCATGAAGACCCCGCTGTTCGAGCGGCTCGCCGAGGCGACCGACGTCCGGCGGGAGGAGCGCTTCGCGTTCCTGCTTCCGGGTGGGTCGCTGGTGACCGGCGCGTTCGACGCCGTCGCGCGCGAGCCGGACGGCGGCCTGCTGATCGTCGATTACAAGACCGATCGGCTCGAGGGGGTCGAGCCCGCCGAGGTCGTGGCTCGGGAGTATGGGACGCAGCGGCTGATCTACGCGCTCGCCGCGCTCCGGGCTGGGGCGAGCTCGGTGGAGGTGGTGCACGTCTTCCTCGAGCGCCCCGGCGAACCGGTGACGGCGTCGTTCACCGACCGCGAGGCGCTCGAGCACGAACTGGCCCCGCTCGTTGAAGGTCTGCTGGCCGAGGAGTTTCCCGTTGCCGAGGAGCCGTGCGCAGCGGTCTGCAACGGCTGCCCGGGCGAGGGCGGGCTGTGCAGCTGGCCGCTCGAGATGACTAGGCGCGAGGCGCCCGATCACCCGGACCCCTCGGCTCCGCATCAGCCGCCAGATTCGGCTTCTCTCGCTCAGGGCCGTCTGTTCTGAACTCGACGTCGATCTGCTCCTCGTCCGAGCGCTCCTCGACCTTTGCCAGCTCGGTCAGGGTGTCCTCGTCGGCCGCGGTGCTCGGGGGTCCGAACAGGCTGCGGGGATACAGCTTGCGAGTCAGGACGACGTTGATCTCGGCCGAATAGACCACGACCTGGGCACCAAGGTGTAGCCACACGATCAGCGCGATCACGAACCCGAACACGCCGTACGTGCTGCCCGTGTGCTTGAACACGTGGCCGACGTAATACCCCCCGACGGCCTCGAGGATCGTCCACAGCACGGTCGCCACTGCGATCCCGACCCAGAGCACACTCGTCCCGATGACCGGAGTCATGAATCTGAACGCCGTCAGGAACAGAGCGAAGTTGACGACCAATGAGATCGCGATCCCGGCGACCTTCGCCCACGCGCCCCCGAGCCCACCTGTGACCAGCCCGGCGGCGAGCGTCGAGACGATGAACAACAGCCCGAGCGCGGTCAGCAGCGCGAGGCCCCGGAGCCGCGACTGGATGAAGTTGGGGCGCTCCTTCATCGGCACGGCCCAGACGCGGGCGAACGCGTTCTGGGAGGCCTGCGTGACACCGAGCCCGCCGAGCATCGACCCCACGACGCCGACGACCAGCGAGACCACATGGCCGTGAATCGTGCCGATGCTTGTTTTGAGCTGCGGCCCGATCACCGGGAACTGGGAGAGCACGGAGTTCTTGATCGAGTTCTGGGCACTCGGGTCGCCATGGAGGACGTAGGCGAGCACTGTGAACAGCACCAACAGCAATGGGAACAGCGAGAAGAACCCGTAGTAGGCGATCAGTGCCGCAAGCCCACCCGCCCCGTCATCGGAGAACTTCTTGATCACGGCGACCGGGATCGCCAGCCACTTGGTCTGCTGCTGGCGTTCGTCGAGCGCACGCAGGAACTTCACCCGCGTAGTACTACCCCGTTCAGGCGATTTCTGCGAGCACCTCGGGCTCGGGTTCGGCCCCCTGCGACGGTCGCGGCCGGACGATCACCGATGCCCCGCCGCTCGGGCTGAACGTGATGCTGCGCCGGCCGGTCTGTTCGCGCTTCTCACTCGCGGGCACGAGCTCGTACCGGTCAAGCACGGTCCGGATCACGATCCGCATCTCCAGCAGCGCGAAGCTCGCACCGAGGCAGCGGCGACGGCCGCCGCCGAACGGGATCCATGTGTACGTCCCGGGCGCCTTGCCGAGGAAGCGCTCGGGACGGAACGCGTACGGCTCCGGGTAGATGTCCGGATCGTGGTGGATGAGGAAGGCGCTGGCCAGCAGCGAGACGCCGGGCGGGTACTCCCAATCCCCGATCCTGACTGGCTTCTTGACTAGCCGCGGCTCGGCGTTCGGGAGCACGGGGCGCAGGCGGAGGATCTCGTGGACGGTGGCCGTCAGGTAGTCCTCGTCACCTTCGGTCAAGCGGTCCACGACTCCCGGCTCCCGAGCCAGCTGCTCAAACGCCCAAGCGAGCTGCGAGGCGGTTGTCTCGTGTCCGGCGACCAGTGCGGTCATCAACTCGTCGCGGAGCTCCTGGGCCGACATCGGGCTGCCATCTTCGTGCCGGGCCTCGAGCAGCATGCCGAGGACATCATCGCCGCCGGGCGCACCGCGGCGCTCGTCGATCAACGCGAAGATCAGCTCGTCGGCCCGCGACATCGTCTGGTTGAAGTCCCTGAGCGGCCGGATCCACCGCGCGAAGTGCTGCGCCGCCGGCAGCACCGACAGGGGGCTCTCCGAGAACGCGAGGACGCCCGTCAGCAGGTCCCGTAGCTGTTCGAAGCGCTGGCCCTGCTCGAGCCCGAACACCGCGCGCAGGATGATCTCGAGCGTCAGCCGCTGGAGACGTGGATGAAGCGCGATCGCTTCCCCCGCCGGCCAGCTGTCCACTTCGCGCGCAGCCAGTTCCTCCATCAGGCCCGAGAGGCCCTGCATCTTCTCGCCGTGGAAGGCAGGAAGCATCAGCTTGCGCTGCTCGAGGTGCGCTCCTTCGTCCAGCAGGATGACCGAGTTGCGCCCGATCAGCGGCTCCAGCACCCGTGCGCCCTCGCCGGGGTGGAGCACGTCCGGAGGGGCGGTGAACAGCTGCTTGATCTCGTCCGGATCCGAGACCATCACGAATGGCGGCTGGAACGGGATCTGGACCGTGATTCGGTTGCCGTAGCGCTGGCGCAGGCGCTCGAGCGAGGCCGCCGGCCGCTTCCACGTGGCGAGCATCTGGAGCGCTGCCGGAACGCCGGGGCCGGGTGGAAGCTGCTGCTTGCGGTCGCGCCGTCTCATCCCTACGCCCATTAGATACTCGCGAGTATGCGAGTTACGTGACGTTGATCACAAATCGAAAGCGCCTTCGACCCCCAGCAGGACCTGCTTACGCTCGAGCCCACCCGTGTATCCGCCAAGACCGCCGTTCGCATGCAACACACGGTGGCAGGGTACGACGATCGGCAGCGGGTTGGCTCCGAGCGCATTACCGGCAGCGCGGAAGCCTCGCGGGCTCCCGGCGGCGGCCGCGACCTGCTTGTAGGTCGACACGGCCCCGAACGGGATCCGTGCGGTCGCCTGCAGCACGCGGCGACCAAAGCCCTGCGTCAGCCGCCAGTCGAGTGGCATGTCGAAGGCCTGCCGGCCGCCGGCGAAGTACTCATCGAGCTCGCGACGAGCGAGGTCGAGCTCGCGGGGGGCGGACAGCACCCTCGGAGAAATACGCGAGGCCAAGTCCTCCAGGATCGCGTCCTCGTCGGGTCCGTCCAGATACGCGATTCGCGCCAATCCCCGCGGCGTGCGGGCGAGCAGCAGCGTCCCGACCGGCGACTCCAGCGTGGCGTAGGCGACATCGAGGAGCCCGGCCGCCGCAGCCGCTCGGTCAAGCTCCGGCGGATCGGCGTCGGGAAGCTGTGTCTTCAACATCGTTTCGATCTCGTTCATGCCGCCAGCTCCGTTCGGAGTCGTTTGAGTCCCTCGTGGACGTTGCGCCGTGCGGCCTCCTCACTGATGTCCATCACCTGGCCGATCTCAGCGTGGGTGGCGTCGACGATGAACCGCAGCGCGATCGCGGTTCGCTGCTTGGTCGGGAGCTCCCGGACGCGCTCCCAGACCTCGGGCTGGCCGTCGGAAAGGGTGTCGAACGCCCGCTCGCGGACCTCCGGGACCGGGACCGGCCGTCTCCCCTTTGCTCGCAGGTGGTCGAGTGCCTTTCGATGGGCGACTGTGAAGATCCAGCCGCGGAGGTTCTCGGTGCTCCGCAGGCGTGGGTAGGCGCGCAACGCCGCCAGCCACGTCTCCTGGTAGCAGTCATCGGCGTCTGTGCGGCCGACGGTCGCGACCAGGAAACGATGGATGTCTCGTCCATTGGCATCTAGTAGCGCCTGGAAAGGCGGGAGCCTCACTTGAGATAAAACGACCCGCTGGGGCATTACGTGAGATGGAAGCAAGACCGCGCCCGCGGGTTGCCCGTTAGGCGCTTGCGCTATACAAAGTCCATATGCCACGCGCGATCTGGAGCGGTGCGATCAGCTTCGGCCTGGTGAACGTGCCGGTCAAGCTGTACAGCGCGACGTCACCGAAGACGGTCCGCTTCCATCAGCTGTCCGCCAAGACCGGCGCCAGGATCCGTCAGAAGCGGGTCGATCCGTCGACCGGGGACGAGGTTCGTTCGAGGAGATCGTCAAGGGCTACGAGATCAGCCCCGAGCATTACGTGACGATCGCCCCCGAGGAGCTCGAGGCCCTCGATCCGAAGGCGACGAAGACCATCGACATCGAGGACTTTGTCGACCTCAGCGACATCGACCCGATCTACTACGACCATTCCTACTACCTCGCTCCGAGCGCCGGGGGTGCCAAGGCCTACCGGCTGCTGCTGGACGCAATGCGGGAATCGGGGAAGGTCGGGATCGGACGCGTAGTGATCCGCTCCAAGCAGCAGCTGTGCGCCCTGAGGCCGACCGGCGATGTGCTGACGCTCTCGACGATGCTGTTCGGTGACGAGGTCCTGCCACCCGATCGCATCGACGAGCTCGACGGCCTGAGTGAAGCCGAGGCCTCAGACCGCGAGCTTCAGATGGCCGAGCAGCTGATCGGCTCCCTCTCACGGGAGTTCGACCCAACGAAGTACAAGGACGATTACCGCGAGCGCGTGATCTCGTTGATTGAGCGCAAGGCCGCCGGCGAGGAAATCGCGGTCGAGCCCGAGGCCGAAGAGCCTGAAGCGGCTCCCGACCTGATGGCGGCCTTGGAGGCTTCGCTAGCCGCGGTCAGCAGCGACGACAAGCCTGCGGACAAGCCGAAGCCCAAGCCGGCGGCGAAGAAGAAGGCGCCGGCCAAGAAGGCTCCGGCCAAGAGCCGCGCGAAGACGAAGGCGTAACGGTCGGCGACCACCGACGTCGGGACGCGTGTGCGCTTCGCGCGACGCGTCCCGCCGCCGGATGCTCGCCGGCCGCCTTAGCGCTTCTCAGGCGGTACGTCCCGTGCACCTTCACGCACTTCAAGCCCGCCGAAGCGTACGTCGACGCCTTCTTTTTGGAGCAGAACTCGCCGGCGTGGTAATTCCCCGCGGCTGCAGCAGCTGCAGCCTTCCTCTCCTGCACCTTCTTGTGATGATGGTGGATCGCGAGGGCGACGCCGGCCGCGATCGCGGCATTCCTCGCGGTGTGGTGCTTCTTGCTCGAACCGCAGCCTGCGACGCCGAGTGAGGCGATCGCCAAACAGACGATGAGCACGAGGCTCACTGCGCGAACACGCATACAGACTCCCTTCGGTTGTTCACACCCGGACGGCGTCTTGTAGCACCGCTTGATGGCGCATGGGCCGTTGTCAGTGGGCGGCTAACGCGATCCTCACGCCCCACTCACATCCCATTCCGCTGGTAGCCTTTGGCGCTCCCACCCGTGCGCCGGACTACGCACTCTCAGACGAAATGCACCGCTTCCTCCCACCCGGGGCCACTGGCCTCTACGACCCCGCAAACGAGCACGACGGATGCGGGATCGCGCTCGTCGCGAAGCTGTGGGGAGAGGCCAGCCATGCCGTCGTAGAGAAGGCGCTGGACGCGCTCGAGAACCTCGAGCATCGCGGCGCCGAGGGCGCGGACCCGAACACCGGTGACGGCGCCGGGATCCTGCTCCAGATTCCCGATGCCTTCCTACGCGGGGCACTCGCCGGCGTCGAGCTGCCTCCGCCCGGCCGCTACGCCGTCGGCGTGTGCTACCTGCCCACGGATCCCGACCGGCGGATCGTGCTCGAGCAGCTGGTCGAGGAGACGATCGAAGCGGAAGGACAGCGACCGATCTTCTGGCGCGACGTGCCCGTCGACGACCGGTACGTAGGCGACACCGCCCGGCTGGCGGCGCCGGTGATCCGCCAGGTGCTGATCGAGGCATCCGACGACATCAAGGACCAGGACGAGTTCGAGCGCAAGCTCTACGTGATCCGGCGACTGATCGAGCGGACCGCGGGTGCCGACCTGGCGCTCCCGAGCTTCAGCTCGCGGACGATGGTCTACAAGGGGATGCTGACCGCGCCTCAGCTCCCGCGCTACTTCACCGACCTGCGCGACCCGCGCGTCGCGACGCGGCTGGCGCTTGTCCACTCTCGCTTCTCGACCAACACGTTCCCCAGCTGGGAGCTCGCCCACCCGTACCGGATGATCGCCCACAACGGCGAGGTCAACACCCTGCGCGGGAACATCAACTGGATGCGGGCCCGCGAGTCGCAGCTCGCCTCAGACCTGTTCGGCGATGATCTGCACAAGGTGATCCCGGTTGTCCGCGAGGGCGGATCCGACTCCGCGGTCTTCGACAACGTCCTCGAGCTGCTGGTGCTGAGTGGCCGCCCGATCCCCCACGCGGTGATGATGATGGTTCCCGAGGCCTACCGGACGCGCAAGGACGTGGATCCGGACGTGAAGGGCTTCTACGACTTCCACTCCTGTCTGATGGAGCCGTGGGACGGCCCGGCCGCTGTCGTGTTCACCGACGGCCGCTGGGCGGGAGCGGTGCTCGATCGCAACGGGCTCAGGCCCGGCCGCTGGGTGCAGGACACCGACGGCTACGTCGTGTTGGCATCGGAGACGGGCGTGATGACCGTCGCGCCCGAGCACGTTCAGCGCAAGGGCCGGCTCGCGCCCGGGAAGCTGTTTTTGCTCGACCTCGAGGATGGGCGGATCGTCGAGGACGAGGAGGTCAAGCGGCGGATCTCGCGGCGCAAGCCGTACGCCCAGTGGTACGAGCAATCCGTTGTCCACATCGACGACCTCCCCGAGCGTGAGCCGAGAACACCGCGGATCGAACCGCTTCGCTCGAAGCAGCTGGCGTTCGGGTATTCCCAGGAGGACCTGCGGATGGTGATCGCGCCGATGGCGACGCAAGGCGAGGAATCGGTCGCCTCGATGGGCAACGACGCCGCACTTGCGGTGATGTCGGACCGGCAGCCGCCGTTGTTCTCCTACTTCAAGCAGCTGTTCGCCCAGGTCACGAACCCCCCGATCGACCCGATCCGCGAGAACGTCGTGATGAGCCTCCAGACCGGCGTCGGCGGCGAGGTGAACCTGCTCTGCGAAGTATGCGAGCAGGCCCACCAGCTGGTGATGGACCAGCCGATCCTCCGCAACTACGAGCTGGAGAAGCTCCGCCAGGTCTCGCACGAGGTGTTCGACGCCGCCACGATCGACATCAGCTGGCCGATCGAGCAAGGCCCCGACGGGATGGAGGCCCGGCTCGAGGCGGTGTGCGAGGAGGCCGAGCGGTACGTCGACAACGGGGCCAACATCCTGATCCTGTCCGATCGCAACCTCGGCCCTGAGCGTGTCGCGATCCCGTCGCTGCTGGCGGTCGCGAGCGTCCATCACCACCTCGTGCGCCGCGGGACGAGGCTCCGGACGGGGCTCGTGATCGAGTCGGGGGAGCCGCGGATGATCCACCACATGGCGACGCTGATCGGCTACGGGGCGTCGGCGATCAACCCCTACCTGATGTTCGAGTCGCTGGACGAGCTGGCCGAACACCGGCTGCTTCCCCAGGACCTCGATCGCGAGGAGGCGGAGAAGCGGATCGTCAAGGCGATCGGCAAGGGCCTCCTCAAGACGATCTCGAAAATGGGCATCTCCACCATTCAGTCCTACTGCGGCGCGCAGATCTTCGAGGCCGTCGGACTCGAACGGGAGCTGATCGACAAGTACTTCACCGGCACCGCGTCGCGGATCAGCGGCGTCGGGCTCGAGCAGCTGTCAACCGAAGCGATGGAGCGGCACTTCCGGGCTTACCCGCGCACGGACCGTGAAGTGCTGCCGGTCGGCGGTGTGCTCCAGTGGCGCCGCGACGGTGAGGTCCACGTCTGGAACCCGGACACGATCGCGACGCTTCAGCACGCGGTGCAGGGCGTCAACGGCGATCCGCGGCAGACCTACGCCGAGTACGCGCGACAGGCGAACGAGGACGCCGTGCGCAAGTCCCTGCTCCGCGGGTTGATGAAGTTCCGCACGGCCGCCGAGCCCGCTCCGCTCGACGAGGTCGAGCCTGCCACCGCGATCGTGAAGCGCTTCACCACGGGCGCGATGAGCTTGGGCGCCCTCAGCCGCGAGGCGCACGAGACGCTGGCGATCGCGATGAACCGGATCGGCGCACGGTCGAACACCGGGGAGGGGGGAGAGGATCCCGCGCGTTATACGCCGGACCCGAACGGCGATTCGCGGCGCTCGGCGATCAAGCAGATCGCCTCCGGCCGCTTCGGCGTGACCATCCACTACCTCGTCAACTGCGACCAGCTCCAGATCAAGATGGCCCAGGGCGCGAAGCCCGGCGAGGGCGGTCAGCTACCGGGGCACAAGGTCGATGAGTACATCGCGCGGATCCGCTCCTCGACGCCCGGTGTGGGCCTGATCAGCCCGCCGCCGCATCACGACATCTATTCGATCGAGGACCTGAAGCAGCTGATCTACGACCTCCGCTGCGCCAACCCGACTAGCTCGGTGTCAGTCAAGCTCGTGTCGGAGGTGGGCGTCGGGACGGTGGCCGCCGGTGTCGCCAAGGCCAACGCCGATCACGTGACGATCGCCGGCCACGACGGCGGCACTGGCGCCGCCGTGCAGTCCTCGATCCAGTCCGCCGGTGTGCCCTGGGAGATCGGGCTCGCGGAGACCCAGCAGACCCTGCTGCTGAACGACCTCCGTTCCCGGATCACGGTCGAGGTCGACGGCGGGATGCGCACGGGCCGCGATGTCGTTGTCGGGGCGCTCCTGGGTGCTGACGAGTTCGGCTTCTCGACCGCCCCGCTGATCGCGATGGGCTGCATCATGATGCGCGTCTGCCACCTGAACACCTGTCCGGTCGGGATCGCGACGCAGGATCCCGAGCTCCGCAGACGATTCCGCGGTACGCCCGACCAGGTTGTCAATTACCTGATGCTGGTTGCCGAGGAGGTCCGGGAGATCATGGCCTCGCTCGGCATCCGGCGGTTCGAGGACATGATCGGCCGCGCGGAGCTGCTCGACACCGATGAAGCGATCAAGCACTGGAAGGCCCGCCACGTCGACCTGTCGATGGTCTTCAACGTCCCGGAGCTTCCGCCTGGCGCCGCGCGGCACCACGCTCGCCACCAGCTGCCCGTGCTCGACGACGCGCTCGACTGGGAGCTCGTGCGCAAGTGCGAGCCGGCGCTCGAGCGCCGCGAGCAGGTCAAGCTCGGTCCGGTGCTGGTGCGCAACGTCAACCGGACCGTCGGCGGGATCCTGTCCGGCGAAATTTCCCGCCGGCATGGCGCGAACGGGATGCCGGAGGGGACGATCGAGATCTCCTTCTCCGGGTCCGCGGGCCAGAGCTTCGGCGCCTGGCTTGCGCCGGGGGTCACGTTCTCGCTGCGCGGCGAGACCAACGACTACACCGGCAAGGGCCTTTCAGGCGGGGTCGTCTCCGTGCGTCCGCCCGAGCGCGCCCGGTTCCGCGCCGAGGAGAACATGATCGTCGGCAACACGGTGCTGTACGGGGCGACGGCGGGGCGTGCGTTCTTCAGGGGCTTGGCGGGCGAGCGGTTCGCCGTCCGCAACTCGGGTGTCCACGCGGTGGTCGAGGGGGTCGGTGACCACGGCTGCGAGTACATGACCGGAGGCCGGGTGGTGGTGCTTGGACGTACCGGGCGCAACTTCGCCGCCGGGATGAGCGGCGGGATCGCCTACGTGTACGACGTCGACCGGCGGTTCGAGGGGCGCTGCAACCTCGAACTGGTCGACCTCGAGCCACTGACGGACGAGGATGCGGACGAGGTCAAGGCGCTCATCGCAGAACACGTCGCCCGCACCGGATCCCTTGTGGGCCGCAACGTGCTCGCCTCGTGGGAACGCGCGGTCGAGCGGTTCGTAAGGTGATGCCTCGGGATTACAAGCGCGTGCTGGCCGAGGAAGCGGCCGCGCGGGAGCCGCGGCGGAGCCGGCCTGAACGGGCTCTCAGCCGCCGGCGAGGGCGCGCGGGTCGAGCCGCCCGATGTGGCGAGGTGGAGGCGCCGAAAGCAGCGCTGCCGTGACGCCCTGGATCGTGTCGATCCCGTAGCCCATCGAGGGATCGCCATCGGTCATCACGGCGATCGAGAAGACCTTCCCGTGGCCCTCGAGCCGCCCTATCTGATGGACCAGCTGGCCGAGGCCCGTGCCGCGCCAGCCCCCTTTGAAGAACACCTGATAGCCGCGTGGTCTCGCGATCGCGGGGATCCCCCAGCTCTCGAAGCCCGCGATCGTCGAGAGCAGGTTGCGGGCGTAGCCGACGAACTCGCGGGAAATCAGCGAGTCCATTTCGAAGAAGAACTTTGCCTGGTCGGCAGGCGAGATCTGCGAGCTGGCCCAGTCGGTGGTCACCGAGTAGTCGGTCATCCCCGCCGCGCGGGCGACCGCGTACAGACCGCCGTTGCCGATGATCGACCACGTGTGGGTCGCGGCGCTGTTATCGGAGACGTTGATCATCGGGAACAGGAACGAATTGCTGGCCGGATCGACCGTGCGCTGCCCCATCGCATCCAGCCGTCGCAGGTAGCCCACCAGCAGCATCGCCTTGACGACGCTCGCCGAGACGAACGTCCAGTGGATGTGGACCCCGGACACGCGGCCCTCGCTGTCCATCACGGCGAATGCGGTCCGGCCGGCGCGGGACGATAAGTAGGACGCCGCGCTGCGGATCGCACCGGGACCCGGATACCCGTCCGGCAGCTGGCCCCAGCCCCGATAGCCGCGGCCGCTGCACCCAGGCGGACGCTGATCGTTTACGAGCGCGTGGTCGCCGGTGGCGCTGAAGCACGCCCGCCATCGAAAGCGCCCCGCCGGGAGGGTGACGGTCGTGTGCAGCGCAATCAGGTTCGGGCCCAGCCTGCGGGTGAGCGTCGACGTAGCGCCGTTAAACCGTGATCCGGTGGCGAAGGACCACCGCACCCGCCGCTTATCCCAGCGCAGCGCCGCCGGGTGGTAGACGAGCACCCTGATCGCCGCCCGGCCAAGCGGCAGCGCCTTGACCCGCACCACGACGCGGTCCGTCACGTCGATTTCGATGGTCGCCTGCGCGCTCGTCCCCGTCGCCGCGACGCGGTAGCGAGTGTCCTCCTGGGGTGAAACCGTGAACGAGAACGCCCCGTTCGCATCCGTTGCGCCGGTCGCCGCGGTGGTCGACGTGGTGTACGGATAGGGAGACTGGAGAGCACGACGACCTGGCTTCCGGGCGTGACTTCGGAGGTCTGTCCCGAGAGCGTTAGCGGCGAGCCGCTGGTGACCGTCGTGGCCCCGGCGTGGAGCGTGATCGAGGGGGTCTGAGCAAGCGCCGGCGAGGCGACGAGAACGCTCGCGAGTAGCGCGACCGGCACGCACCTCCATCCCATGAAGAACACCTTATACGCGGGGGTGGATGACGGGGTGGGATTCCGTCCAGGCGCGGGCACGGCGGCGTGAGGGCCCGCTGGTACCCTCAGCAGCCCTCATGGGCGAGCTTGGTGCATTCCTGAAGATTCACCGTGTCGGTTTCGACAAGCGCGAGCCGGGCGAGCGCGTGCGCGATTACAACCAGTACTTCGCGCTCCAGCCCGAAGCCGAGCTGCGGCAGCAGGGTGCGCGCTGCATGGACTGCGGGATCCCGTTCTGTCACGAGGGCTGCCCGCTCGGCAACCTGATCCCGGACTGGAACGACCTCGTCTACCGCGACAAGTGGCGGGAGGCGATCGAGCAGCTGCACGCGACCAACAACTTCCCCGAGTTCACCGGGCTGATCTGCCCCGCGCCGTGCGAATCGGCCTGCGTGCTGGCGATCAACGACGAGGCAGTGTCGATCGAGCAGATCGAGCTCGCGATCATCGAGCGCGCGTTCTCGGAGGGCTGGGTCGTGCCGGATCCGCCGGGACGCCGGACGGGCAAGACGGTCGCCGTGGTCGGGTCCGGTCCAGCTGGGCTCGCGGTCGCTGCCGAGCTCAACAAGAGCGGACACACCGTGACCGTCTACGAGCGCGACGAAGGACCCGGCGGTCTGCTCCGGTTCGGAGTGCCCGATGCCAAGCTCGAGAAGTGGATCATCGACCGCCGCGTATCGATTCTCGAGCAGGAGGGGATCGAGTTCGTCTACGACACCGATGTCGGCCACGACATCAGCGCCGCCGAGCTCCAGGAGCGCCATGACGCGCTGGTCGTGACGATCGGCTCGCGCGTGTCGCGCGACCTCGAAGCCCCAGGTCGCGATCTGCGCGGGATCCACTTCGCGATGGATTACCTCTACCAGCGCAACCGTGCCGTCGCCGCGTTGGAGGGACGGCGCTCACGGCCGCCCGAACCGGGCGCCGAGATCACCGCGGCGGGCAAGCAGGTGATCGTGATCGGAGGCGGCGACACGGGCATGGACTGCATCTCCAATTCGCACCGCGAGGGAGCGAGCAAGGTCGCGGTGCTCGACGTGTATGAGGAACTACCTGCCAATGGACATGACCCCCGCCATCCGTGGCCGCTGCCGCCGAAGCGGACTCCGACCACGTATGCGCTCGACGAGGGGGGAAAGCGCCGATGGGGCACGGAGGTCACGGGATTCGGCGGCAAGGACGGCCACGTCAGCCACGTGTATGCGAGGAAGGTGACCGGCACCTCCTCCCGCGATCTCACCCCGGTGCCTGGTAGCGAGTTCGTGCTGGAGGCGGACCTGGTGCTGATCGCCATTGGCTTCGAGCATCCGGAGCATCATGGGCTTGTAGAGCAGCTGGGCCTGAGCCTCGATCGCCGTGGCAATCTCCGCACGGAGCAGACGTACCGCACATCGGTGGAGGATGTGTACGCGTGCGGGGACGCACGGATCGGGCAGTCGTTGATCGTGACCGCGATTTCCGAGGGGCGTAAATGCGCGCGGATCGTCAACAAGGACCTGGGTGGAAGCCCCATGGACGCGGACCGAGAGATGCTGGCGCTCGGTGCCTGGAGTGGCGAGGCGGACCGCACGCTGCGACACGAGGCCGAGGCCGCGGGCACAGTCCGCCCGGGCGAGGAGTTCTTTAGCGGTCCCGGTAGGCGAAGTCGCTAACTGCGTGTTATCGACCCCACCAAACGTCCGCAGGATGCTATCTTTTGCGAGCTGGGATTTCATTGACCGCTGGGACGGGCGTAGTCGAAATGAAAATTAAGGTTTACCATTAGCTTGGGACGGGGAAACTCGCCCCTGTCGGTCAGGGAACTGCGCCCCCACTTCCCTGACTCTCCGGGGGGCCCAGATGGATCTGGGCCCCCCGGGCCTTTTAAGAGCCCGGCTCGAGACCCGCGCACCCACGTTTGACGCAAACTCCTGTCGGCGGGTCCTCACCTAACCTCTGGTGACGATGCCGACGTTCTGCCGCCACAACCGCCTGCTCCAGAACTGCCCGATCTGCTCGCGCGAGCAGGACGTCGAGATGCGGCCCGTCATCTCCCCGGGCGCGCCTCGGACCGCGGATGAGCGTTCCGCTCCCTCGGTCCCCGCCCGGAGATCACGAGGCGGACACGGTCGCGCTTCGGAGGGCGTGCGTGTACGCCACCTCGACAGGGCGGCCGACGACGGTTACCGCTCGCCGCTCGTGCCAGGGCTGCGCGCGACTGCGGACGCCGAGCGGCTGGCCGACGAGCTCGCGTTCGCCATGCACCGGCTTCACCGGCTCTCAGGCGACCCGCCGGGCCTCTACGCGGAGGTGGCCGGCGCCGCGGATCTCGAGGAACGCGCGTGGCTGGCGTTCTTGATCGCGTACGTCGGTCCGCTCGACGGCGAGGACCCGTTCGCGACGATCCGCGCGGTCCGGACGACTTGGGCCTCCGGCGAGCTGCCGTTGCTCGACGGCGCGGTGACGGGTCCGCGAACCACGCACGATCCCGCGCGCGGCGATTCGACGATCGCCGCCTATCGCGCCTGGGCGGGCCGAACCGGATCCCAGCGGGAGGCATTGACCGGTGAACACAGCTGGACCCCCGAGCGCCGGTTCGCCCGTGTGTTCGAGCGCCTTGCGCTGCCGGGGCTCTCTCGCGACGCGCGCTTCGATCTGCTCGTCACGCTGGGCCGGCTCGGGGTATTCGAGTTGCGCGCGTCGATGCTCGCCCTAGGCGGCTCGGACGACGTCACGCTGGCCGCCAAGCGGGCGTTCGGGATCGGAGACGCCCTGCTGCTCGAGCGCCGCGCCGCCGCGCTCGCTGAGGCGTGCGAGCTCCCGCTCGACGCGCTCGACGTCGCGCTCTACAACTGGCAGCGCGGAGAACGGGCGACGCTCGGGTTGGGCGCGGACGACGAGCGGGATCCCGCCGCGCTCTCCTCGGCCGGCAAAGCGCTGGGTTTGTGAGGAGATGCGCCCGGGAATGTAGGGTGGTTGTGATGCGTCGCTCGCTTGGGTTGTTCGTCGCATCGGCCGCTGTTGCTGCCGGGGCGTCCGGAATCACGCCGGCATCCGCCGCCAGTCACTCGCAGCTGATCGTCTGCCCGCTCGAGCCAAGCGCCCACGTCGTGAGCTGTTGCCCGCTTCCGACCGTTCAGCCGGTCCCCTGCTGCGCGGGCTCGAACGTCGCGTGCGTGGCGGGGGTGTCGATCACGTCCTCGAGCAATCCGTCGGTCGCCCGCCATCAGGTCACCGTCTCGGGACGGCTCGCGACCGCCGCCGCCGGGGCGACAGTTGACCTGTGGCAGGCGCTCCCCGGAGGCGGCTTCAAGCAGGTCGCGCAGACGTCCACCGGGAGCTCGGGCACCTACCAGTTCGTGCGATCCGACGTCAACACCAACCGTCAGTGGTACGTGACCGCCGCCGGGGCTACGAGCCTGACGCTCTCGCAGAACGTGAAGGCGGTTGTGACGCTCAGCCGGTCGCTGCGCGTGCATGTCAACCCCAATCACGCAGGGCAGAGCTTCCTGATCCAGGTCAGGGCGCAGCACGGCTGGAAGCTCTTCGTGCGGGGGCGGCTTTCGCGCTCGTCGAGCGCCAGGGTGCCGCTTGCCGCTTTCGCACCGGGCTCCGAGACGCTGCGTGCCGTGCTGCCGGCGGATAGCCGCAACCTGCGGTCATTCTCGAAGCCGGTCCGCGTGAAGTTCTGAGCTCCCAGAACTCCGTCCGACCCACCGCTTACCTTCTGCGGCGTCAGCATCCACGAGCCGGAGACGCCATGTCACTCTGCTTCATCGAACCGCAGAACGCCATCAGGGTCATCGCCGACTCCGTTGGGCGTGAGGCACGCCGCCAGATCCTCGGAGAGGTCGTGCGGGCGTGGGTCGACGAGATCCCGGAGTCCGAGCTCGAGTCTCACTACGCGAAAGCGGTCGCCGATCTCGACGAGCACGACCTGTCTCTCCTCGCGGCCTGGCATGCGTCGCTCGAAGTGGGCCATCCGGTCCCGAACAAGGAGTTCCTCACGGCGGTGTTCCCATCCCTCGGTGAGAACCGTCGGGAGGCGCTGAAGATCGCCGCGGGATTCCGTGGCGAGGAAGCGTTCGAAGCGGGCGTCGGCGAGGAGCAGGCGTTCGACACGGTGCTCCCCTGGCTTTCGGATGAGCGGTGCATCGAGCTCGCGCGCGAATGCCTCGAGCTCTACTGCTGGGACCGGATGGGCTCCGAGAACTGTGTCCCTGGCGCACGTCCCCGCCTGAGGACAGCGCCGCCTCGATATCCTCGATCGCCTGCTCGGTCGAGCGGAACCAGACCGCGTCGATCCCGAGCCCGCGGGCGGCCTCGCAGTTCAGCTCGATGTCGTCCACTAGCAACGCGGCGTCGGGCGCGACGCCCAGCCGCTCGAGGGTCAGCTCATAGATCCGTCGCTCGGGCTTGCGCGTGCCGACGAACGCAGAGTCGACCACGACCTCGAAGATCTCGTCGACGGGGAGCTTCGCTCGCCACAGTTGTTCCCACTCGCGCACGTTGTTCGTGCAGATCGCGAGCCTGTAGCCGCGACCGCGGAGCTCGCGCATGTAATCGATCATCCGCTCGTTGGGGTGCAGGTGCTCGAAGTAACGCTCCCCGAATTCGTGCAGCTCGACCGGCCGATCGAGCTGACGCGTCAGCTCGTCGCCGAGCTCCCGGAGAAACTCGGCCTCCGTCATCCGGCCGGTCTCGAGCTCGAACAGCGGCTGCTTGCCGTCTCGCTCGAGGAGCGCGGCCATCGCCACGCCCAGATTCTCGAGGGAGATTCCCGAGGAATCCTGGAACGCGGCGAATGAGTCGAGCAAGGGAGACGTGAGCACGCCGCCGAAATCCGAGATCACCGCATCGATTGAGCTCATGGGATCGGTCAGGAGGACGCCAGCCGGGCCAGCACGTACACGCCCGCGCCCTCGCGGCCGCGGGCATGCCACCGGAACAGCTCGGCCTCTGCCTCGAGCAAACCATTGGACGCCGTGCCTCGGACTCCGAGCGCTTCGCCCGCGGCCCGCCTCGGAAACCGCTCGACAGACTCCTCGCCGTCCTCGGGCTCCGGTGCGTCTTCAGGGCGCTCGAGCCACAGTTCGAAGCTCGCCCGAAGCGGTGACCCCGAGGCCGCGTAGGTCGTCGACAGTCGCGGGTCGGCGACTCGCAGCGCGTGCCCGTCCTCGAGCACCCACGCGCTGACGAGATCGTCGGCGTGGCCGCTGGAACCTCGCGGCCTGGCCGAAACGACCGCCATACCGAGATCCGGCTCGAACCACGCGGAGACGTCACGTACCGCCTCGAACCGGCCCGGATCGAGATCTTCCCGCACGCCCCTACGACCGAGGCAATCGACCGTGCGCTCCGAGCCGCCACTCTTCCAGCGGCCCCGGATCCGCATCAATTGCTCGAACCCCCCGTCGAGCTCACCCGGCGCTCCCTCGGGCGAGGCCTCGAGCTCTACGTCCTGCCCGGTGACCTGCCAGCCGTCCTGCTCGCTCGAACCCGTCACGCTCGTGCCCGTCACGGCGTCGCCGTCGAGTAGCGCAAAGCCTGCCCCTCGGTCGAGGGCCCAGATCGTTCCCCACGTGCCCGATGCGAGGTCGCCGAACGAGAGCGTGCGCAGCATGCCGCAAGCGTAATGGGGAGGACGCTCAGGCGAACGGGCGGAGGCTCAGGCGAGCGCCCGCGCCGCGGCTTCGACTCGCACGCCCGGTAGCCGGTGAAGCCCGACCAGCTCGATCAGGGTGTGGATCTGTGGCTGGGCGCCGTGCAGGCGGATGCCGCGGCCTCCCGCCCGCAGACGGCGGGCGAGCATCGCCAAGTCGACCATCAATGACGCATCCGCAAACGAAAGCTCGCGCAGGTCGACGAACACATCGGCCTCGGCGTGGATCGCCCGCGCCAGCGCCTGCCGCCGACGGCCCTGTGTGCTTCGATCCTCGTCACCTCGGCACCGCAACGTCGGGGGCTTGTCATCGAAATGGACGATCCCCGCAACCTATACGACATTCCGTCGGTCGGGCAAGGGCTAAGCTGAGTTTCCTACACTGTGGCCATGGTTTCAGTCGACGATGTGACAGATGCGCTGCGCGACGTGATCGATCCCGAGCTCGGGCTCGACTTCGTCGAGCTGGGCCTGATCTACGACGTCGAGGTCGAGGGGGGCACGGTCAGAGTGACTTACACTCTGACCAGCCCCGGATGCCCGATCGGCCCCCAGGTGTCCGAGCAGATCGAAGAGTTCGTATCCGAGCTCGCGGGCGTCGAGGAGGTCCAGCCGACAATGACCTTCTCGCCCCCGTGGACGCCCGAGCGAATGAGCGAGGACGCGAAGTTCGCCCTGGGCTTCTGACGCCCTAGGCGCCGTGAAGAGTCCGCCGCGCCGCCGGGCCGCGCCGCGAGGGGTCGGGAACCGTCAGCAGCACGCCGAGGTTGATCGAGGTGGCGTACACGCGGGTCGTCACCGAATGCCACCGGTACCGATGCAGCAGGCGGCTAACCGCAGCCAGCGCTGAGGCGTCCGTTGGCTTGCGCGGCCTGTCGACAATCCAGATCCGCTCGTGGGTGCGGAACGCGTGCGGGACGCCCGGGTCCAAAAGGCCGAAGAAGTGAAGCTTCGGATGGGTCCTGTGCGTGACGTAGTAGAACAGCGCGGTGTCGGTTACCGGGACGCCCGGGGCGAACATGAAGTCGCGCGGCCGCTGATGGGCCGAGATGTATTCGACCGCCTGCTTTGCAGGGGCATAGAACTGGCGCGAGCTGTGGTTGTCGATCAGCCCGGCGACTGACACAGCCACCGCCACGATCGCCAACAGCGCCGCATGGGCGCGCCGGAGCCGCACGCAGGCGGCGACGACGGCCGTGATCAGAAACGGCGCCGTGATCGTCGTGTAGCGCGTGATCAGGATGTGCTTCCCGGTCAGGTCGACCACGATCAGGGCGACCACGCCGAATGCTCCGAGCGCCGCGAGCAGACCGCGGTGCGCGACCCGCTCGCGCCGCCGCAACAGCAACGCCGCGACGCTCGCCAGCACGACCAGCGCGCCGACCACCGTGCGGACATTCACCGGCGTCCCCACGCGGGATGTGAAGGGCGTTCCGACGACGGCGACGAGGTTCCGCCAGTTGATCGCGCCGGTGATCGCGCCGCCGTTCGGGTTGTAGTGGTATTGCTCGAGCAGCAACGGGAGCACGGTCGCGGCGCCCGCCACGCACGCCGCGATGAACATCAGGCGCTGCCGCCGGGAGAACGCGGAGGCGGCGCCCACCCACACCGCCAGCGGCAAGATCACCGACACGGCCGTGTAGTGCAACCAGATCGCGAGGAACGCGGCCGCGGCGCCCACGGCCAGCCGGCGGTTGCGGCCGCTGGCTCGCTGGTTTGCTCGAACGGTCGCTCCGACGGCGATCACGCACGCGAGCATCAGGAACACGTAGGCACGCGTCTCCTGCGCGTAGCTGAGGACGAGCGGGCTGATTGCGCATAACGCCGCGGCGCCCAGGGCGGCCCGCCGCTCGAGAAAAGCGCCCGCCATCCAATACGTCCCCCATACGAGCCCGATCCCCGCGACAGCGGAGGGCAGTCGCGTGACCCACTCGGCTTGCGAACCGGTCCGGATCATCCACTCGTGCAGGAACAGGAAGTAGGTCCAGGGCGTCGTCTCCGTCCGCGCGATCACGTGGAACATCGTGTGGAAGGCCGGCAGCGAATGCATCACGCTGAACGCCTCGTCGATGAAATAGCTCGACGAGCCGAGCTGCCAGAAGAAGTTCAGACCCGCGATCACGAGGATCGCGGGGAGCGCCCACGCCTCTACGGCCCAGCGCTCGCTGAGCCGCTCCCGGTAACCCCCGCGGCCCCGGGCATTGGAGAACGTCGTCGCGGACATGACGGTGCAGCGGCGCGGGCGCGGGGTGCGGCCGGGTCGCTAGGAGCTCGCCGCGCCGCCGAGCTCGTGGCCCAGATCGATCGCGCGGATCTCGTGCTCGCCCGGGAGCTTGTCGAGCACAGAGGAGACGACCTGCTTGACGTCGTGCTCTTCGTGCCCGAGGTCGTCGAACAGCGATTTGAGCGCGGTGTGCACGATCTTCAGCTGGGCGGCGGTCAGCTCCAGGCGGTAAGCGATCTCGCCTGGACGGATCAGGTCGTCGTTCATGCGCGAACTCTATCCGTCGCGTTTGCGCGCGTGCGGCGCGTCACGGCCGCCTCGCCGTCCACGCGCCCGCTTGGCCCGCATGTCCGAGGCCGGGCCGCGCTTCGGTCGCGGCGCGTTGCAGGCAGTATCGGGGCGGGAGCGCCGTTGCCGGCCGATGTCGGCTCGGGAGCAGACCGGCGTCCCTTGGCGCGCGCGGCGCGCAGAAGCTCGTCGAGCGATTCGTCGATCCCTTCGGCGATCAGGCCGATATCGGGGAGCGCGTCGTAGTCGCCGAGCAACCCGTAGTCGATTCCGCCGTCGTAGGACATGATCGCGATGGCGAGTGCGTGATTCTCCGGCAGGAACGCGATCGGGAACAGATCCTCGAGCTTCCGGCCGAGCACGTAAAGCGGAAGCTGGGGCCCGGGGATATTGGTCACCAGCAGGTTGAAGAGACGCGTTGAGAAGTTGAGCCGCGAGGCCTGGGCGAGGATGGTGGGCGGTGCGAGATTGTTCACCCGGGCGAGCGTGGCTGCTCCAACCGCCTGTTTTGACTCCTTCAGCCCGTCCATCGCCTGGGAGATGAACCTCAGCCGCGCGACCGGATCAGTGATGTAGACCGGAAGTGGGCCGCGCATCGCGGTCAGCTGGTTGCCGAGGGTGTGGCGCTGGCTCTCGGTTCTGATCGAGACCGGCACTAGTGCGCGCATCTCGAGCCCCTCGGTGCGGACCCCGCGCGAGCGCAGCCACTTTGCCAGCGCGCCGGAGACCACCGTCAGCACTACGTCGTTGACCGTTCCGCCGAGCGCATTCTTGACTTCCTTGTAATCGGCGAGCTCCTGACGTGCCACACGGAACCGGCGGTGCGGCCCGATCTCTACGTTGAGCGGGGTCTCGGGGGCCGGGTTGAGCCCGGCCCAGATTATTTCTCCCAGTCCCTCGGCCGCCTCGGCGAGTAGCCCGACCGACGTCGCCGGCCGAGTCGCCGCCTGAAGCGTACGTTCGACCAGTTCCAGTGCGGTGCCTACGAAGCCTCTGAGCCCCGCGAGGATCAGCTCCGCGGCCGAGGGCTCGCGGTGGGGCTGCCACGGCTCGAGCGCGGTGCTCGGCGGCGCCGGCTCGCGGTCGAGGTCGAGGAGCACCGTGGCCAGGTCTACGCCGGAGACACCGTCGACGAGCGAGTGGTGGGTCTTGAAGATCAGCGCAAAGCGATCGTCCTCGAGGCCCTCGACGAGCCAGCTCTCCCACAGCGGCTTGGAGCGATCGAGTCGCTGCGAGGCGATCCGTCCCGCCAAGTGGAACAGCTGCTGCTCGCTGCCGGGCGAGGGCAGCGCCGCGTGCCGGACGTGGTACTCGATGTTGAACGTCGGGTCATCGACCCACAGCGGCCGGCCGGTCTCGAGCGGCGGCGTGGCGAGCTTCTGCCTGTAGCGCGGCACCAGGTGCAGCCGTCCCCGAACGTGATCGAGGTAATCGTTGAAGGCCGGCGGAGGACCCTCGAACAGCAGGAGGCCGCCGATGTGCATGTGCGACGCCGCCCCCTCCTGGTGAAGGAACGAGGCGTCGGTCGAGGTCAGGCGGTCGAGGTGCTGCTGAGGCATCGTGGCTCTGAAGGGTACGGCTGAGTGCGGGGCATGGCGTGGGATTTCTCGACCGAGGCCGAGTTCCAGCGCGAGCTCGAGTGGATGGAGGACGTTGGTGCGCGAGCGGGATCTGGCCGCTCGAGACGCTGCTCGACGAGCTGGGCTGGGACGGTCTCATGCGCGCGCTTCGGGCCGGTGCAGGACGACGTCAAGAAGCGCGGCCTGTGGGCGGCGCATCTTGACCCGGATCTCGGCGGTCAGGGGTTCGGTCAGGTCAAGCTCGGGCTGATGCACGAGATCCTCGGCACGAGCCCAATCGCGCCGCTCGCATTCGGAAACGCTGCGCCGGACTCGGGCAACTCGGGAGATCCTGGCGCTCGCCGGGCACGCCCGAGCAGAAGGATCGCTACCTGTATCCCCTGCTCGAGGGGGACCTCAAATCGGCGTTCAGCATGACCGAGCCCGAGACAGCCGGCTCCGATCCCACGCTGCTCAAGACGAGCGCCGTCCGTGACGGAGACGACTGGGTGATCAACGGTCACAAGTGGTTCTCCTCGAACGGCTCGATCGCCGACTTCTTGATCGTGATGGCAGTGACGGATCCGGATGCGAGACCCCACCAGCGTGCGTCGATGCTGATCGTCGACGCCGATACCCCCGGCGTGAACATCCTCCGGGATGTCGCCACGATGGAGCATCCCTGGGACAGCTTCGGCCGCTACGGCAATCACGCGGAGATCGTCTACGAGGACGTACGTGTGCCCTCCGACGCGCTCCTGGGCGCGGCGGGGGCCGGCTTCCTGATCGCGCAGCAGCGACTGTATCCCGGCCGCATCCACCACTGCATGCGGTGGCTGGGGATGGCCCGCCGCGCGTTCGACATGCTGTGCGAGCGCTCGCTCTACCGCTACGCGCACGGCTCCACGCTCTCCGGCCATCAGACCGTTCAGAACTGGATCGCCGACTCGGCGGCCGAGATGCAGGCCGCCCGGCTGATGACCCTGCACGCGGCGTGGAAGATGGACACGGAGGGAGTGTCGGCCGCGCGCAAGGAGATCTCGCTGATCAAGTTCTACGGCGCCGAGGTCCTGCACAAAGTAGTCGACCGCGCGCTCCAGGCCCACGGCTCACTCGGTTACTCGACCGACCTACCGCTCGAGGGGATGTACCGCTTCGCGCGCGGCGCTCGGTTCTACGACGGTCCTGACGAGGTCCACCGGGCGTCCGTGGCACGGCAGATCCTGCGGGGATACGAGCCGCCGGCGGACGAGATCCCGTCGGAGAACGTGCCCCGCCGGCGCGAGGCGGCCCGCAGGCAGTTCGCCGAGCTGCTCGACGCGGTTACCGCGAACGACTGAGCGCCCCGTCCCTACACTGTCAGGGGATGCCAGTCGCCCCCGAGAAGCTCTGGCTCGCTGCCCCACGCGGTTATTGCGCCGGGGTGGATCGGGCCGTGCAGACCGTCGAACGTGCGCTCGAGCGTTACGGCGCGCCCGTGTACGTGCGCAAGGAGATCGTCCACAACAAGCATGTGGTCGAGCAGCTGCGCGCCCGGGGCGCGGTGTTCGTCGAGTCGGAGACCGAGGTGCCCGAGGGCGCGACGGTCGTCTTCTCGGCACACGGAGTCGCCCCCAGTGTGCACGCGAATGCCGCGACACGACGCCTCCACACGATCGACGCAACCTGCCCTCTGGTCACGAAAGTCCACGTCGAGGCGAAGAAGTTCGCCTCCCAGGGCTACACGATTGTGCTCGTCGGCCACGCCGGGCATGAGGAGGTCGAGGGGACGATGGGCGAGGCGCCGGACGGCATCGTGCTGATCGAGACCGAAGAGGATGTCGACCAGCTCGAGGTGAAAGACCCGTCGAAGGTGGCGTACATCACCCAGACGACCCTCTCCGTCGACGAGACACAAACGATCATCACGCGGCTCCGCGAGCGCTTCCCGGACATCGTCGGCCCCCGCACGGACGACATCTGCTACGCCACGACGAACCGCCAGGCCGCGGTCAAGCAGCTGGCCCAGGTCTGTGACCTCGTGCTCGTCATCGGCTCGCGGAACTCGTCGAATTCGAACCGCCTCGTGGAGGTCGCACGCGAGCACGGAGCCGCCTCGCACCTGATCGACAACGAGCTCCACGTCGAGGAGGAGTGGCTCGACGGCAAGCGGGTGGTGGGCATCACCTCTGGCGCAAGCGCGCCCGAGGAGTTGGTGGGGCGGCTCGTCGAGTTCTTCCGCGAGCGCGGAACGCACGACGTCGAGGAGCTCGAAGTGGTGCAGGAGGATGTCCGCTTCATGCTCCCGAAGACGATCCGCGAGGCCGTCGCGGCGTCCTCGGCCTAGGCACCGGGACAGGGATCTCAGCTGCGAACGCTGGTCGTCTCAGACCTGCACATCGGGGCACGTAACGCGGTCGATGTCGTGCGCCGGGACGACGAGCGGGCGCGGTTCCTGAGCGCCGCGGTGGACTCCGATCGGGTGGTCCTCCTCGGCGACGCGCTCGAGCTGCGTCATGGACCGCTACGGGAGGCGCTTGACGCGGCCAGGCCGGTTCTGGCGGAGCTCGGCCGGACGCTCGGGGGCGAGCGGGAAGTGGTGATCGTCCCGGGCAACCACGACCACATGCTGCTGCGCGGCTGGCTGGAACGCCGCTCGTTCGGGCCTCCGCCGCCTCCGCTCGGTCTGTCCTCGGAGATCGACTGGTGCGAGGAGGAGCTACTCGGGGTGCTCGCGGATTTCCTGAGCCCCACTCGCGTGCGAGCGGCGTATCCCGGCGTGTGGCTCCGTGACGACGTCTACGCCACCCATGGCCATTACGCCGACCGGCACAACGCGGCTCCGATCATCGAGCGGCTCGGGGCCGGCGTGATGGCGCGACTCGTGCCCGAGGTCGACGGCGGTCCGGTGCGGGCAGAGGACTACGAGGCGACGCTGCGGCCGATGTACGACTGGATCGACGCCGTCGCGCAGGGACGCGAGCAGTGGCCCGAGGGAGGCCACGACAGCATCCAGATCCGGATGTGGAAGGACCTGACGACGCCCGACGGCGGTTTCCGCGTCCGCCGGGCGGCCCTCCGGGCCGGCTGGCCGCTGGTCGTCGGCGCTCTCAACCGCGCCCGGCTCGGCCCCTTTGAGGCCGATGTGTCCGGCCCCGGGCTCCGCCGCGGCGGGCTGCGGGGATTCGCCGAAGTGATCTCGAGGCTCGGGATCACCGCGAAGCACGTGGTCTTCGGACACACGCATCGGGCCGGGCCGGTCTCCGGCGATTCGGCATACGAGTGGACGGCGCCGACCGGCGCGCGGATGATGAACATCGGCAGCTGGACGTCCGAGCCGAGCTTCCTCGGCTCGGACCCAAGCTCGAGCCCGTACCGGCCGGGATTCTGCATGCTGCTCGAGGACGCCGGCGACCCGTCGCTGCACAACCTCTTGGACTAGCGCGCGAGTCCGGGCGTGAAGCAGACTGCGTGGCAGCGAACGCCGTCTGAGAGCGAGAGCTCGAGCGTGCCGGCGGTGCTTTGGTCGTGGGTGATGAGCTCGTAGCAGCCGGGATGGTCGACTCTCACCTCGCGGCCGTTGACGCGGACCACGCCGGAGCCCTCCAGCACCGCCCACACGCCGCCGGCCTCGTACGGCCCCTCGTAGATCCCCTCGACGTCATCGGTCTGCGGCACGAGCCTCGCGCCGGGCGCGTCCTCGGGGCGGAGCGGCTCGAGCGGCGGCAGCTCTACGCCACACAATTCCTGGATCGCCCGCTCGGTCTCATCGTAGGCGCCCTCCCCGTAGTGATAGTGGTCGAGCATCAGCTCTCCGTTGAAGAGGTAGCGCGCGGGCCAGCCGAGCGTTCCGTACAGCCGCCAGATCTCGTGCTCGGCGTCGACCACGACGGGGTACGGGACGCCAAGGCGTGTCACCGCAGCTCGAACCGAATCCGGATCGCTCGACGGCTCGAAACCCGCGGAATGAACGCCGATCACCTCAGCCCATGCGACTCGTACCGCTCATGCCAGGCCTTCACGTAGGGGAGCGTGCGGATGGAGTTGGGACGGCAGAAGTCCCAGAACTCCACCAGCACCGGGTGACCCGCCAGCCGCTCGAGGCGGAGCGGGCCGGTATTTATCCACTGGAGGCGGGCCGGAAACAGAGGGGCGGCGATGTGGTCGACGGGGGCGCGCACCCGCCCAGGATACGGAGGGGAAGTGGCTCAGGCTCGACCAGTCCGCGCCGGATCGCGTACCGCACGAGCTCGACGCGGTCGCGCATTCCCAGTTTGCGCAGCACGTTCGCGCGGTGGGACTCGATCGTCTTCTCCGAGAGATGGAGGAGCTCGGCGATCTGGGCATTCGTGAACGCCTCGGCGATCAGCTTCACGACTTCCTCCTCGCGGGGGGTCAACGGCACCGCGGGACCGTCGGCGCCGTCGGCCATCCACTGGCGGATGATCGATCGCTCGGCCGCGTTGGTGAGGAAGGCCTCGCCCCGCGCCACCGCTCTGATCGCGCCCACCAGGTCCTGGTCGGCTTCGCGCTTGAGGACATAGCCCGAGGCCCTGCCTTCAGCGCCTCGAACAGGTAGTGCTCGTCATCGTGCATCGACAGCATCAGCACGCGCGCGTCGGGGAGGTGAGATCGAATCGCGCGTGCAGCCTGAAGGCCGGTCATGCGCGGCATTCCCACGTCGAGGATGCACATGTCGGGATGGTTCGACAGCGCCTCGTCGATCGCCTCGACGCCGTCGGCAGCCTCGGCCACCACCTCCATGTCGGGCTGGCGGTCGAGCAGCAGCCGGATTCCCGAAGCGCACAATTCCGTGGTCGTCCGCGATCAAGACTCGCATCGCATCATCCGATCGTCAGTTCCACGCGTGTGCCTTTACCGTCGGCCGACCAAACGGACAGACGACCTCCCGCCATGAGTGCTCGCTCGCGCATTCCCGATAGCCCTAGACCGCCGTTACGGCCTCTCGAGAAACCCTTCCGTCGTCCGAGATTCGCAGCAGCGTCCGCCCGACAAATGAAAGTTCGACGTCGACGGTCTTCGCGTTCGCGTGGTGGGCGATGTTCGAGAGGCTCTCCTGCGTCACGCGGTAGATGACGAGCTGCTGCTCGGGGCTGAGTCTCGGGACCTCTGCCCGCGAGCTGAACGAGCTCGGATCGGGTCTGCTCGCCGAAGTCCTGCACATGGCTGTGCAGCGCGGGCAGCAGGCCGTGGTCGTCCAGCACCGCGGGTCGCAGCTGGCGAGCGAGCGCGAGCAGTTCCTCCATCGCCTGGCTCGAAAGTCGCTTTGTCTCGGTCAGCTCGCGGCGCAGGCCCGGCGGCGCCTGCTCGATCGACGCCTGGAGCCGCAGCGATACGGCCGTCAGCGCCTGGTTGACCTCGTCGTGGAGTCTTGAGCGATTCGCCGGCGCTCGCGCTCCTGGGCGCGAATCGCCGCGCGGCCCGCCTCGCGGCGCTCGGCCTCCAGCCGAGCGATCATCCGGTGAAACGCCGCGTCGAGGCGCTGGACCTCGCGGGTGTCGACTCGGTCCACGTCGGGTGGCGCCTTCCCGGGATCGGCGAGGTCGATCATCTCCATCGCCGAGATCAGCCGCTCGAGTGGCGCGAACCGGCGGTGCAGCAGGAGCCAGTTGCCGAGCAGCGTGGCGATGCTCGCCAGGCCGAGCACGAGCCATTCGCGGCCTCGTGTGAGGCTCGTGAAATGGGCGTCGACAGCGACTGTCGCGACAAGCATGGTCCCAGCGACGAGCAGCAGATTGACCGCCAGGACTTGAGCGAGAGTGAACGGGACTTCATCTGAAGATGGGGTCTTCACCCGATATCGGCTAAAACGGGCCCCGCCGATACCCCTTGTGCAAGCTTCTCGTCCCTCAGCCGAAACGCGATTGGGTCTAACTTGACAGGGCGCTTCCCCCCGGGCGCCCTGTCGCATTTAAGTGGGGGCGGGCGCGTCGCGGAGGCCTTGTTCGCCCCCCTCGCGGGCCCGCGGCGCCCCGTCCCGGCATCGCTATACTCCGTGAAGTAATAAATTCAGGGTGCCTTTGAGGAGTTTCCGATGAGCCCGTCCGGAGCCGAGCTGACGCGTTTGATCAAGAGTCGGATCACTGAGGTGGATCCGGCCGATGTTCATACCCAAATGGGGAATGGCGCGGTGATCGTGGACGTACGCGAGACCGAGGAGTTCACGGCCGGCCACATCCCCGGCGCCCGCCACGTGCCCCGCGGATATCTCGAGTCGAGAATCGAGGGAGCGGTGCCCGATCGCTCGCAGCACCTGATCCTCTACTGCGCCTCGGCAACCGCTCGGCGTATGCCGCGCGGACGTTGATCGAGGACCTCGGGTACGAGAACGTCGAGTCGATGGTGCGGACTGCCGCACCGATCACCACCTCCTCCGCCGTCCAGCCCGAGTGGCCGCGGTCGTCTCTATCCTCCGGGCCCGACCAGAGGTGATCGACGTCCTCAGCTACGCCAACACCGCCAACCCCAGCATGATCTCGAGCAACGGCACACTGACCACGGTGGTGGCCACCGTCGGAGCCGTGGACGAGCAGAAGGCGGTGACCGCTCTGCAGAAGTCCATCGCGGCCCAGCCGTCGCTGAAGGGCAATACCTGGCTCGGCGGCCCCACGGTGGCCGGTGTCCAGATCGCATCCGTCTCATCGCAGGACCTCGGACGAGCCAGAAACTCTACGCCCTGCCGTTCCTCCTGTTGCTGTTGTTCTTCGTGTTCCGGGGTCTTCGGGCCGCTGCGGTGCCGTTGGTCGGAGCGGTGTTCGCAATCGCGATCACCTTGGGCGTCATGGGTCTCTTGCTAGTGGTGGTGCCGCTCTCCGATCTTCGCTCTCAACCTGGTGATCGCGCTCGGGATCGGCCTGTCGGTCGACTTCAGCCTTCTCATCATCTCCCGCTTCCACGAAGAGTTCGGACGAGGTGTTTCGATCGACGCCGCCTTGGCCACCGTCCGTCGCACGGCTGGTCACACCGTCCTGTTCAGCTCGCTTACCATCGCCGCGGCGCTGGCCACACTGGCCGTGTTCCCCGAGCGCACTTATGGGTCGCGAGATCAGCAACGGGGAGTGGGCTGGTGACGTGGCGACCATTTGCCGGAAATTCAACATACCGGCAATGCCGCGTTTTAACGGCGGGAGACTTACTCTGGAACGAGGCAAAGTTTGCGAACAGGTGTATCAAACTGCAAGGGAGCTTGAAACCCGTTATGACGAAATCGGTTTTGTACGGCTGCGAGGTCATCCGAACGATGAAGTTTTGGTGTCACTCGCTATGGCTCTGAATGGACAAGAACCCATCCCAGAAGAGGGAGACATCA
>CAVPKT010000019.1:0-29214 GCA_963705775.1 uncultured Solirubrobacterales bacterium
GCTGGTCGCGGCCGGCGTTCCGATCCTCGAGTCGATCGAGATCACGGGCAAGACCCCGGCAACGCGGTGATCGAGGACTCGATGGCGTCCGTGACCCAGTGGTCAAGGCGGGCGGCACGCTGTCCGAGCCGCTGAGTCACGCCAAGGTCTTCCCGGCAATGGTCTCGCATATGGTCGGCGTCGGCGAGGAGACCGGTGCGCTCGACTCGATGCTGGCCAAGATCGCCGACTTCTACGAGGACGAGGTCGCGGCCGCGATCAAGGCGCTGACGTCGATCCTCGAGCCCGCAATGATCATCGTCGTCGGCGCCATCGTCGGTGTGATCGTGGTCTCCATGTACCTGCCGCTGTTCGACGTCTACAACGCGATCAAGTAGCTAGGGGCCGCCGGGGCGCTACGTGCGCCGCGATGATCGTCACTGAAGCAGTCAGCGCATACCTGGACGAGATACGCCCCGCCTCGACCCCGTGCTCGCAGAGATGGAGGCGCACGCGGCTCGGGACGGGATCCCGATCGTCGTGCCCAGACGGGCGCGCTGCTGCACGTGCTGGCGCTCGCGCGCCGGCGCTCGGCGCATCGTCGAGGTGGGGACCGCGATCGGGGTCTCGACGCTGTACCTCGCGCGAGCGGTCGGCGAGGACGGCCGAGTCGGTCGTTCGAGATCGACCCCGAGCGCCACGAGCGGCCGCGACGATACCTGGAGCGCGCCGGCGTGTCGAGCCGCGCCGATCTGCGCTCGAGGACGCCAGGGAGGGTCTCAGACGCTCGAGCCCGCCTCGTTCGACTTCGCGTTCGTCGACGGAGTCAAGGCCCAGTACTTCGACTACCTCGAGCTCGCGCTGCCGCTGCTCGGGCGGGAGGGGTACTGGCCGTCGACAACGTGCTGATGTCCGGGACGGTCGCCGAGAACCGAAGCGACGGTCACTGGAGCGAGGAGCAGATCGACACTGCGCGGGCTCTGAACGAGCAGCTGCTCGGCGACCCAAGGCTCAGCGGCACCGTGACTCCCGTGGGCGACGGCGTGCTCGTGGCGGTGCGGCAATGACGCCCGCGAGCAGGACACCGAGGACCGCTCGAAGTGCACCCCGTGCCGGGCACGGGCCGCGTGGTGTCGTCTCTCGGCGGCGAGCCGCACGAGGTGACCTGCCCCTGGTGTGAGGGCACCGGGCGGTTTGAACCCGGTCGTGACGCGCAGGCGGCAGGCGGCCAGGAAAAGCCTGCATAGCACAAACGTCCAAGGGCGCTAAACCACGCCCGGCAGCGGCCGATAAACGCTCCTGCCAGAGCACGAGGTGCCAAGGGCAAACCACTCGTGAGGGTGGGACGCAAAGCCACGGACCTCCAGGGGAGCGGAGGGAGTCGGGCTGCCACCAAGGCTCAGTGTGCCAAGGAGGGCATGGGACCGAGGGATCTGGCGCATAGACCCAATCACCGATCCCTAGGAGGATCAATGCTGTCCAACCTCAAGCGTCGCGCCAAGGACGAGAAGGGTTTCACCCTGATCGAGCTTCTGGTCGTGATTCTCATCATCGCGATTCTCGCTGCGGTCGCGATCCCGACGTTCCTCAACCAGCGCGGCAAGGCGTACGACTCGAACGCGCAGTCGATGGTCAAGCGGCGCAGCGGCCGAGGAAACGTTCGCGACCAACAACAACGGCACGTACGCCACGCACCTGGCTGAACTGACCTCGATCGACCCGTCGCTCGCTGATACACGGCGGTTACGCCGACGTCCCGCCGGCGCGGCGCAACGGCTACACCGTGTCGGCTACCGCCGCTCCACGGGCGACACGTTCACGATCGGCGAGAACGACGGGGTTGAGAGCAACACCGTGCACCCGGAACCGGCGGCGGCTCGCCGCGGCGCCTGCACCGGCGGCACCTGGTAGTCACGCAGGTCCGCTCACTGACGCTACGTCGGGGCGGGCCTTCGGGCCCGCCCATTCGTGTTAAAGCCATCTCGATCTACGCCGGGGGCTGCCGATAACGAACGACATGTCGCCCCCTTTGCCGCGATCGGCGGCCTGCTCGTCGGTTCGTTCCTGAACGTCGTCTCCTACCGGCTGCCGCGACACGAGTCGCTCGTGTTTCCCGGGTCGCACTGTCCGAGCTGCGGCACCGCGATCAAGCCATACGACAACATTCCGGTCCTCGGCTGGCTGCTGCTGCGCGGCCGCTGCCGCGCCTGCCACGGCAGGATCTCGGCGCGCTATCCAATCGTCGAGGCGCTCACCGGGCGCTGGCGCTCGCGGTCGTGCTCGCCAAGCACTCGGCCCACGACATCGCGCTCGGGCTCGCGCTGATCGCGGTGCTCGTGCCGGTGGCTCTGATCGACCTCGACCACCGCATCATCCCCAACAGGATCATGCTGCTCGGCGGCGGTCGCGGCCGTTGCGATCGGGCTGGCGACGGACCCAGCCAAGGTCCCCGAGCAGCTGATCGCCGGCGCCGCGGCCGGCGGCTTCCTGCTCTTGTTCGCGCTCGCCTACCCGCGGGGGATGGGGATGGGCGACGTCAAGCTCGCGGCGGTCCTCGGCCTGTTCCTCGGCCGTTCGGTCGCCGTCGCGGTGCTCGCCGGAGTGCTCGCGGCAACGCTCGTGGGCGCCGATGATCATTGCCCGGAGCGGGGTCAGCCGAGGGGCGTAAGACCGCGGTCCCGTTCGGCCCGTTCCTCGCGCTCGGTGGTGTGATCGCGCTGTTCGCGGGGCCCGCGCTCGTGCACTGGTACCTGCACACCGTCGTCTGAGCGGCCGGCTCGCTTAAGGATCGCCAGCCCGCGGTCGATATGCATCCCGTGAGCAAGCTCCTTGCGCGTTTGATCTCGTGCTCGCTTGGCCTGCGCAGGCTGGGCGGCGCTCCCGGGATGCACTCGCGAGCTCGGGCTCGAGCTCCGGCCAGCAGCGACCGTCGGCCCGGGCGGCACGATCGCCGAACCGTCGAGCGCCGCGCTTGGGTCCCGCTCCCCATCGTCGCGTTGCTGACCAGCACTGGGTTCCGCCCGCAGTTCTCGAGCACCGCGCGCCCAGGCGGTCAAGGCCTCGGAGGCAGCCGGCAGATGGTCGCGATCCACGCCAAGCAGCACCCGCTGCATTACGTGACGAACATGTGGCTCGGGAGCGTCAGTGGCTGATCGACTTCTACTACCACCGCAAGCTCGTCGCCGAGGTCGTCGCTCAACCGCGGCGGCGCACGTGATGGCCGTCTGGACCGGGCCGCTGGCGGGCGCGCCGTACGCCCGCGGTGACTTCGCCACGGCGTTCGGCGTGTGGTGGGTACTGGTGCCGTTCTCGCTCTTGTTCCTGGTCCCGTTCCTCGATTCCGCGCGCGTCCTGCCGGATGCGCCACCTCGACGCGCTCGCGGTGCTGTCGTTTCTCGTCTCCTACCTGCTGTTCGACCACGCCAAGCTGTCCCGGGCGTCTGGACCGCCTATCCGCCGCTCGTGTACCTGCTGCTCAGGATGCTGTGGCTCGGCGGGCTCCGAATCCGCGGCTTGCGGGCGCGAGCACCGCGGCGCGCCGGACGGGTCGCCGATCAGGAATCGACCGGGCTCTCCTCGTTCCTGACAGTGCCGGTGCTCGCCGGCGGCCTCGCGTTGCTGGTGATTGCGCGGATCGTCCTCGGGCTCACTGACGCGAAGGTGGCCGACGTCGGGTACGCGTCGGTGATCGGCGCCCACCAGATCGCGACCGGACACACTCTGTACCTCCAGACCGCCGCGCACGGGGACACGTACGGCCCGATCGCGTACCTCGCCTACCTGCCCTTCGAGCTCCTGTTCCCATGGCACGGTGCGTGGGACTATCTCCCCTCGGCACACGCGGCATCGCTGTTCTTCGATTTGGTGACCGTGATCGGCCTCGTCCTGCTCGGCCGTCGCATGCGTCGTGGGCGTGAGGGGCTCCGTCTCGGGCTCGCGCTCGGGTGGGCATGGTCCGCGTGCCCGTTCACGCTGCTGGCGCTGATGATGCACACCAACGACGGCTTGATCGCGATGCTGTCCGTGCTCAGTCTGCTTGCTTTCAGCTCTCCGCTGACACGCGGAGCGTTGCTGGGGCTCGCGGCCGCGGCCAAGTTCGCGCCCGCGGCACTGCTCGGCCTGTATGCCGGTGGTCGTCGGCGTGGGATCAAGGGTGCGCTCGAGTGCGGCGCCGCGTTCGCTGTGGTCGTCGTGGTAGCAATCGGGCTGTTCCTGCCTTCGGGCGGAGTGAGCGAGTTCTACAAGCAGACGATCGGCTTCCAGCTCACTCGCACCGACGTGTTCTCCCCGTGGGCGCTCCATCCGAGCCTCGAGCCGCTGAAGATCGCGATCGAGGTCGCCGTGGTGATGCTGTGCGCGGTCGTCGCGTTCCTCCCGCGGCGCCGCTCGCTCGCTCAGGTCGCGGCGCTCGCCGCAGCCGTCACGATCGCCGTTCAGCTTCCCGCGATTCACTGGTTCTACTACTACATCGTCTGGTTCCTCCCGTTCGTCGCGGTCGCGTTGCTGGCGGCCGAGCCTCGTGACGCAGGCGCCGTGCGCGCAGCCGACCCGGCGGAGCCGGATCAGGAGCTCGCTCCGGCGCCAGTTCGGGAGCTCGTGGCCGTCTGAGCACCGTGTCCGCCGCCCGGACATGGCCGGCCGTGCGCGCGTCGCTCCTCGTCCTGGCCGTCGCGACCCTGGCGCTGACGCTCACACACCGCGCGCCCCGCGGCACCGCTCGGGCCGAAGACCGCGATCGCGGACGCGCTCCGCAGCGGACAGGTCGAGCGGGCGCTGGCCGGAACGCACTGGACTCGCGTTCAGTCGACGCCACTCGACGGCAGCCTCGAACGGGTCACGTTCTTCAGCGGAGGCCAAACCGCCGCGACCGTCGCGGTCCGCTCCGACGGCTCGGTGGATCAGGTCACCGGCGGCGAAAGCTGGGGAGACTGGATCGCCTCGAGCCGGCGGTCCTCGTCTGCCTCGGCGCCCTGTTCGTACTGATGCTCGCCGTGATTCCCCTCAGCGCGGGTGCGCAACCTGGACATCGTCGGAGGTCTGGCGGTGATCCCGGCCTCGTTCTCTTTCCAGCGGCGCTACGTCGACGCGAGCGCGATCGCCGCCCTTCCGCCTCTGCTACTTCGCCGGCCGCTGTGCGTGGCGCGGCCTGGCGACGGGCACGGCCCCGAGCCATCGCAGCCGTTGTTCGACTACGTCACAGGCGGCTTAGTCGCGGAACAGCGTGTGCGGGTTTTGCGAGCTGATTCTTCGGTGCGATGTCGCTCGTGTTCCTGTTGGTCGTGGTCAGCTCACCGGGACCGGTCGACGTGGTGTACGCGGTGATGGAGGGCGCGACGAGGCTCGTGCAGGGTGTCCTGCCGTACGGGCACATGCCGGGGGACGTGGTGCACGGGGACACATACCCGATCCTGAGCTACGCGCTGTACGCGCCGCTGGCTTGGGTCTCGCCCGTGAGCTCCGTTTCGGCCTCGGTCGATGCAGCGCTGGCGGTCGCGGCGCTGCGGCGATCGCAACTGCCGGCCTTGTTGGGCGGTCGGCAGAGCGGCGTCAGCCGCTCACGGCGGGCGCCGGGCGAAGCCGCCGGGCTGCGCGCGGCGATCGGCGTCCTCGCGTTTCCATCGCTGCTGTCACGGCCTCGACCGGGACGACCGACGTGGTGGTCGGCGCAATGCTCCTGTTTGCGCTGCTGTTTGGCGCGCGGCCGGCGGCCTCGAGTGGCGTGCTCGCGCTCGCCGCGTGGTTCAAGCTGGCGCCAGCGCCCTCGGCCCCGCTATGGCTCGCCCGCGCCGTGGCAGGGCGCTCGTGTCCTCGGGCGTCGTGATGCTGGCCGTATCCGCAGCCAGCGTCGGCCTCGTGGTGGGCCTGGGCGGCCCGGTGGGTCTGTCGGCGATGGCGCACGCCGTTGGCTTCCAGTTCGGTCGCGAGACGGTCTCCTCGCCGTGGACCGCGCTGGGACTACCGGGGCTCCAGCCGCTCGCGGAGGCGGCGGTCCTGGCTCTCATCTCCGGCGCGAGCATCCGGCTGTGGCGGGACCCGGCGACCGCGGATGACAGGCCGCGGCTCGCTTCGCTCGCGGCGGCGATTCTGCTCGGCATCCAGCTGGCGGCCGAGGACTGGACATTCCTTTATCTCGCCTGGGTCGTGCCGCTGGTGCTGTCTCACTGCTGGCAGACGTCGTCCCGGCGACGACCCGGCGGCTGACGGGTCGAAGAGCGGATACGCACGATTGCCGCTCCCGCGCTGGTGGTCGGCGGACGAGCCCGGGTGGGCCAAAGGTCCCGAAGCGTCCAGGAGAACTGGACATCGTGGCTCAGGAAGCGTCCAGACAGGCCTGGACGCCCTAAACCTGAGCCTCGCTCGGCCGATCAGTGACCAGATGCTGAAGGGAACAGGCGCCGATAAGACGGTCACCGGACTGGAGATCGAACCAGGACACGTGGCCGCGGTGGAGACACGCGCAGGCGCCAGCCTGGCCGTCGAGCGGGCGGCAGTCGCGCCGCTGCCACCCGGCGTCGTCCGCGACGGCGAGGTCGTCGACATTGAGACGCTCGCCGGACTGCTTCGCTCGCTGTTCGCCGAGCACAAGCTGAGCCGCAAAGTAGGCTCGGAGTCGCCAATCAGCGGATCGTGATGCGGACGCTCGACCTTCCGCCGCTCCGGCAGGACAAGGAGATCGCCTCGACGGTCCGCTTCCAGGCTCAGGACCAGATCCCGATGCCGCTCGAGCAGGCCGTCCTGGAGCATCAATCGCTCGGGATCGTCGAGACGCCGAGGGCCCCGAACGCGCGTCGTACTGGTGGCCGCGCGCCGGGACATGGTCGACAAGCTCCTCGCAGCCGTCCGCATGGCGGGGCTTCGGCCTCAGGGGATCGATCTGTCGGCGTTCGCGATGATCCGCGCGCTGCACCGCCCTGGAGGTGACGGGGCGACGCTCTACATGAGCGTCGGGGGCATGACCAACCTGGCGATCGCCGAGGGGACGACCTGCGTCTTCACGCGCGTCGTCCCCACGGAACCGAGTCGATGGCCGCCGAGCTGGCGGAGCGACGCGGGCTCACACTCGAGCATGCGCACGGCTGGCTGAAGCATGTGGGGCTGGAGCTCCCGATGCACGAGATCGAAGGAGACGAGGCGATCCTGACGGAGGCGCGCAACGTCCTCGACGAAGGCGTGCGCAGGATCGGAGACCAGGTCCGCAACTCGATGGATTTCCACTCGATGCAGCAGGGTGCAGCGCCGGTCGAGCGGGCGATGCTGACCGGGACGGCGGTGTCGATCCCCGGGTTCACCGACCGGCTCGCCGAGAAGCTGTCGCTGCCCCTGGAGACCGGCCTCGCGTCTGAGGGACGAGCCGGCGGCCTCGACGGCATCGATGCATCCTCGCTGGCCGTCGCCGCCGGCCTAACAATCGACGAGGCAGTTGCGTGAAGGCCGTAAACCTGATCCCCGCCGATAGCCGGCGTGGTCGCGGTGGCGCGTCCGTCTCCCTGCCGCAGAGCCCGAGCTACCTGATCATCGGCGCGCTCGTGATCGTGCTCGCGTTCGTGACCGTGTACGTGCTCACGAGCAACACGATCTCGAGCCGGAAGGCCAAGATCGCGAGCCTCAACGCGCAGGTGGCTCAGGAGCAGGCCGCCGCGGCCCGGCTCAGCAACTACGTCCAGTTCGCGCAGCTGGCCAAGACCAGGGCTCAGACGGTGCAGCAGATCGCTGCGGCGCGGTTCAACTGGTATCGGGCGCTGAGCGACCTGTCGAAGGTCGTCCCGTCGAATACCTCGTTGCAGGTTCTTACGGGAACGGTGGTCGCCGGCGCCTCGCCCGGTGGGACCGGCGCCGCCGGTGGATCGACGGGTTCGCTCCGTGGCGCCGAGGCAGGCCCGGCCTTCCAGCTGACCGGCTGCACGAAGACCCAGGACGATGTAGCCAGGCTGATGTCGCGCCTGCGGGTGGTCAACGGCGTCACGCGCGTGACGCTCGGTGATTCGCAGAAGGCGGGCAGCACGGCGGGCGGTTCATCGGTGAATTCCGGCACGGGATCCGGATGCGGCCAGAACGGGCCCGTGTTCGACGTCCTCGTGTTCTTCACGCCGGTGGCAAACGCTGGGGCGACCGGCGTGGCGAGCGTCGCCTCGCAGGCCGTGAGCACGACGGGAGCAGCAAGGTGACCGGCCGCGACCGAATCGTGATCACGGTCGTGGTCGTGCTGGTGGCGATCGTCGGTGGGTGGCTGTTCCTGATCCAGCCAAAGCGCAACGAGGCGTCCAAGCTCGGATCGCAGATCAGCTCCGCCCAGGCGCAGCTGGCCACCGCTCGCTCGACGCTGGCCCAGAACGAGGCGGCCCGGGGCGGGTTCTCGGGTGACTACGCCCAGCTCGTCCGACTGGGCGAGGCCGTGCCCGCGGATGACAACGTCCCGTCGCTCGTTTACGAGCTCCAGAGCGCGGCGAGCGCAGCACACGTCGACTTCCGTAACGTCGTGCTTCAGGCCGGCAGCGGCGGCGCGGCGGCACCGACGCCGGCGCCTTCGACGTCCGGCTCCTCCTCCAGCTCGAGCACCGGCTCGTCCCCTTCGAAACCCTCGGGATCGAGCTCGCCCGCGAACACGTCGGTCCCGTCGGCTCCGAGCGGCTCGACCCCGTCCACTTCAGCGAGCTCCGCCGGCCAGGGCGCCGCCGGCGCGCTGCCCCCGGGTGCGACGGTCGGCCCAGCCGGCTTCCCGACCGAGAACTTCACCCTCACCTTCCAGGGCAACTTCTTCAATCTCGCTGACCTGCTCCGGCGGCTCCAGGCGTTCGTGACTGTCAACAACAGTCACGTGGCGGTCAGCGGCAGGCTGATCACGCTGAACGCGATCAATCTCGGCGCGGCGCCGTCCGGCTTCCCACAGATGGATACGACGATTTCAGCCACCACATACCTGGTGCCCTCCTCCCAGGGATTGCTGAACGGCGCGACCCCCTCTAGCCCCGGCACCACTTCCAGCAGCGCCATATCCGGCAGCAGGAGCACCTCGCCGGCCCCGGCAGCCATCTCGGCCCCCACGTTGCGATGAGCTTCTTCAAGACAATCATCTCCGACCTGCGCGACAAGCGGCTCTGGCCGGTGGCCGCAGCGCTGCTCGTTGCCGTGGTTGCGGTTCCGATCGTTCTGTCGAAGCGCAGCCCCAGCGGCGCCGCCCCGATCGCACAGCTCCCGAGCACCGGGTCGGCTGGCACGTCAGCGGGGCTTCCGGCCGTGAGCGTCAGCACGCTGCCGAGCCGGGCAAGCTCACGGGGAAGGGGCGCAATCCATTCACCCAGTTCGGCGGGTCGTCCGGCACGACCGCGTCGACCGGTGCCACGACCTCGACCACCGGCACGACGACTGCCACAGGCGCGAGTTCGAGCACGACGAGCGCAGGAACGAGCGCTTCATCGACCACCGGTTCGACGGGTACCTCGACAACTGGTGGCTCGGGCACCCCGTCGATAGTCACTGCACCGCCCAAGCCGGTACCGACCGGTCTGACAACGAGCCAGTCCTACAACGTCTCGCTCGCCATCACCACCGGGTCAGGCGGACTGAACACGTATGCGCCGCTCAAGCGCCTGAGCGCGCTACCCGGGCCGAGGCAGCCGCTGCTAGTAGAGCTCGGCGTCCTCAAGGGCGGTAAGCGGGTGCTGTTCGCGGTCCAGCCGGGCGCCCTCATCAGCGGCCCCGGATCGTGCATCCCTGGGCCGGTCGATTGCGAGATCCTGTCGCTCGCGCCGGGTGCGACCGAGGCGCTCGGTGAGCGGACTTCCGGCGGCGCAAAGCAGGTGGCGCTGTTCGCCGTGACCGAGGTGACTGCCGCAGACCACGGATCGGCCGCCGCCGCCACCCAGGCGCGCCGCGACACCGCCGCAGCCGGGCGCTCAGTCCTTGCGCGGTCCGCATCCAGCGCCCTCTCGCTGTTCAACTACGACCTGAGCATCGGCGCGCTTGTCGATCTGAGAAACCTCACGGTGGGGGGTTAGCTGATGCGCCGTCGCTCACTGATCCTCGCGTTGACGTTCGTGATGTCGCTGGTCGTGTCGGTCGCCGGCGCCCAGGCGATCGTCGTCGATGACGCCGGGGCGCAGGCCGGCGTGTCGATCGTGCCCTCGGAGCGTGGCAACGGGCTACCGGCGGGCGTGTCGGCCGTGACCTCCGGGAGCCCGTGCACTGACCCGTGGCTTTCCTCGGATCTGTGGTCCACGGCCCGGCGATGCCCGAGCGCTCGCTCTGCTACCAGGGCGGCGCCGTGATGCACAAGAACGAAACCTTCGCGCTGACCTGGGACCCCCAGCGCACGTACTGGTCCGGGACGAGAGGCTACGTCGAACAGTACCTCCGGGACGTCGCCGACGGCAGTGGATCCTGAGCTCGCCTACGCCGTCACCAGCAGTACAACGGCAGCGGGGGCCGCTGGAACACGTCGGTCTATGGCGGCGGATGCATCGACTACGGCGCCACCGGCGGCTCGGCGTGCGAGTACGGAAACTCGAACCAGGCGGGCCATGATTTCCCCGCGAGTGGCTGCCCCGTCACCGGCGACTCGTTCACCTCCCCCAGCATCGTCAGCCCCAATTTCGCCTGCCAGACGGACGCACAGCTGCAGGGCGAGGTCTCGACGATGGTCAACCAGACCGGAATTCTCGGCCGCACCCAATCCGGCTACACGCCGCTGGTGGTCCTGCTGCTTCCCCCGGGCGTTGGCACCTGTCTCGATTCGGGAGGAAATCTCTGCTCGGCGAACACCGGCATCTCGATCCCGCCGCTGCCGACCGTGAGCGCGAACAACACCGGTGGGAGCCTCCAGCCGGGAACGTACTCAGTGGCGGTCACGTACGTGACAGGTAGCGGCGAGTCCGCGCCGAGCGGCTCTGTGCATGTGGCGACCACCGGGACGACGTCGAGTATCACGATCGACTCACCTCCCTCCGCGCCCGGGGTCACCGGCTGGAAGGCCTACGTCACGCAGGCGAACGGAATGACCCTGGCGCTCCAGGGCGGCACGAATGCAATCGGCACGCCGGTAACGCTCGGCTCGGTCGGCGGTGGGTCGCAGCCGCCGAACCCATCCACGTTCTGCTCGTACCACTCCCAGGTCAACGTCGGCGGCACCGAGGTCGCGTACGTCGTGCAGCCGTGGACGGTTGGAACCGGATGCGATGAGCCCGATGTGCCGCCGCTTCCCGAGGCCCCCAATCCGCAGCAGCTCTCGCTCGGTGCCGGCCAGCGCCTAGTCAGTCCGCTCAGCCAGGGTGAAATCGCGGCGATCGTGAACCCTGCGCTCAACGGCTGGTTCGCGAATGACGGCTCGGAGACAGAGGACAACGGAGTCAACAGCGGCAGCCGCTGCGTTCCGGTCACCCACAACCTCGACAACGTCCCAGTAGGCAACAACTCGTACTTCCTCCAGCACGAGTTCAACAACGCCGGCGCGATCGAGTTCGAGCCGAACACGTACTTCGGCTGCGCGCCGGGCGTGCTCCTAAATCCCGCGTTCGTCGTGCCGAGCTCGGTCGACCAGGGCGACGTGGTCCAGTTCGACGGGTCGGCGACGGCCTCGACGCTGATCGTCCCGAACGCCGGCTACGCGTGGAGCTTCGGCGACGGCACCACCGTCAGCGGGCCGAGCGTCGTGCACACGTATAGCCGCGCAGGCACCTACACGGTGAAGCTGACCGTGACCGACCGCGGCAGCAATGTCCAGAGCCTGAGCCAGACGATCATCGTGCTCGGCCCGGGCGGCCAGCAACCGGGCGCGACGACGAACCCGAATCAGACCCAGAAGCCCACCAAGCAGCACACCGGCTTCAAGATCCACCTCCTGCTGATGCCGCAGGGCTTCAAGACGGTCCTGACTCGTGGCCTGATGGCCCGAGTGACCGCGAATCAGAAGGCCGCTGGGATCGCGACAGTCTCGATCTCGCGCGGCGCCGCCAAGCGGGCGCACATCAAGCTCGGGCGGGGACCGACGGTCGTGATCGGCGTCGGCACCCTGTCAGGGATCAAGAACGGGAGCGTGAGCCTCCATCTGCGGATGTCACGCACCGTTGCCGCCAAGCTGAAGCGCCTCGGCCACGCGACGCTTACCGTCCGCCTCGCTCTCGTAGCCGCGAACGGTCAGCACGTAGCAATCGTTGCCGCAGGGCGCTACTGATCGGCTGATCCGTGAAGATCCGGTGCTCGATCGCACAGCGGTTGGGGGGGGAAGAAGGCGTCACGCTCGTAGAGCTGATGTGGTTCATCGTGCTGTCGCTGGCGGTGCTGACGGCCGCGCTGGCGTTCGTCGCCTCGGGGTTCCATCAGCAAAACACGACCGTCAGCCGCACGGCCGCGTCGCGCACGGCCGAAGCGGGCCTCGCACAGCTCGCCCGCGACCTGCGCGAGGCGATCACGAGCGTGAGCGCGTCCACGACGTCGACCACGACCACGATCTCGTCCTACATCCCCACGCCGGGCAGCGACGCAACCGGACAGGCGATGACGTGGACGTGCACGAACAACAACACGTCCACACATGTCGTCGGAACGTGCACGCGAACACTGAACGGCACTACCAAGACGCTAATCACCGGCGTGCAGTCGGTTCAGCTCACACCGCTCAGCTCGACGGGAACGACCCTGTCGCTGCCGCTCAGCTCGGCGACCAACGTCGCCTACATGAAGATCACGCTGCAGGTAGGGATCCCCAGCCAGATTCACCGCACCAGGCTCAGCAACTCCGGCGCAAACAACGTCAGCGACGTCCCGGCGAACTCCAACCCGATCTACCTCCAGGCCGGCGCCGACCTGCGGAACTTCTCATGAGGTCCGACCGCGGCTTCACCCTCGTCGAGGTGCTCGTTGCAGCGCTCTTGATGTCGCTGATCGTCGGTGCCATGGCCGCGATGTTCTTGCACGGCAGCGACGCCTCGGTTGCGACGCAACGTCAGTCGCAGATGATCAGCATCGCGGATCAGCAGATCGAGAACATCCGCGGGCAGGTCAAGACATCGGGGTTCAACAAGCTGGCGATGAGTGGCCAGCCCGCCGCGCTCCCGGGCACGATCACCAACTCCTCCTACAGCTCGACGCTGAACGCCGACCCCAACGCGTTCGTGAAGTCCGTCACGGGGTGCGGCTCGAGCAACGAGGAGCTCCTGATCGAGTCGAACTTCAATAACACGGGCGAGGGCGTCCCGCTGAACCCGGCGAACACCTCGAAGAGCAGCTTGCTGCCGTGGGTGAGCTGCACCAACACGGGCACGCTCACCGGGACCGGCGCACAGATCGGTGAGCCGCTGCAGATCCTCTCCAACGGCTTCGTCACGCCTCAGCAGTCCCTGACCGTCGGAACCGACACGTTCGTCGTCGACACGTACGTGACCGATACGTACGTCGGATGCAACAGCAGCGGGCTCGGCAACTGTCCAACGACCTCGAGCGGCTCGGTGTCGTGCGGCTCGTGGCCGTCGACGACCGCCAGCACGACCTGCGGGGACGCCCGCCGAGTGATCGTCGCCGTGATCCTCAAGCAGCCGGGGTACAGCGGTCACGCCCGCTACGACTTCGGCCCGACCAGCCCTGTCTACGTCAGCACGGTGTTCACTAATCCGTCGCCTTCGAATGAGCCCACGAGCTCGATCGGGTTCACCATCGGGGGGACGATCGGATGAGAAGGCGGAGCCAGGCGCGCGCGCGCGACGAGCGTGGATTCGTGATCCTCTACGTGCTGGTGCTTGCCGCGATCGTGCTCACGGTCGGCGCGGTCGCGATCACTGACACGCTGTCCTCTCGCAAGCTGACCACCCATGATCAGCGCACGCGCCGCGCTCAGCAAGCTGCAGATGCCGGGATCCAGTCGACGCTCTACGGCCAGTCAGAGGCGAACGTCGGCTCGGCCTATAACTTCACCGGTGGCGTGCTCGGCCTCTCGAGCCTGCTCGACTGCGCCGTCCCGCAGTTCAACGCCAACCTTCAGGTCGCCGGAATCACCGCGTACGCGAGCTCGGCCGGCGTCTGCCCGCAAGCGCTCACAAGCGGCGGTAGTCCCGTCACATCCAACGCCTGGGCCGCCGCCGGAAACCATTCGTACTCCAACGCGGAGTACCTCGACAACAAGAAGGAGGTGAGCGGCTCCGGCGTGGGCGCCGCCGTCTACTTCCCAGAGATCCTGTCGATCGGCTGCGACGCCACGTCGGCGGCGAACTGCGCGACGGGCTCGTCGAGCAACGCGTACTCGCGTGAACTCGCGATCTTCGCACCCACGGGTCCACTCCAGGCAGTCGAGGGGATGGGCAACGTGACGCTCAACGGGCTCAGCCTCCTGGGGCTGAACACGGCAGTCGCCGTAAACGGCGACGTCTCATCGGGCGCCACGCTGACGGTCCCGCTGCTGTCGGCGGCGCTGAACACGAATTTCACGCTCAACTCGGTTCCCAACACGAGCGTTGCCGCGACGTTCGCTTACAAGACCCTGTCGGGCAGCCTGGTGAGCACCGCGAACAAGGTCCAGATCTCGGGCTTCTGCTCGGCCGCCTCGCCCGCCACGAACTGCGCGATCAAGCGCCAGCCCGTCTCGATCACCACCACCACGTGCGCGAACTGCTCGGCGGGCATCACGTATCAGTCCGCGACCGGCGGCGGTTATGTCGCATCGAACCAGACCTTCACCTTGACCGGTGGGACCGCCACGTTCGCCGCCGGCGACTACGTGTTCTGCAACTTCGAAGCCACCGGAGGCACGATCAAGACGAACGCGTCGTCGACGACGCCGGTCAGGATCTTCATCCTGCCGCCCAACTCATCGCCGTGTAACGGGTATACGTACACAAGCGCCCAGAAGACGAGCGGGACCGTCGGGAACTTCTATGCCAGTCCCGGTATCAACAACCTGCTGACCGGCACGATCAACAATGTCAGCAGTCTCGTCGATCCCAGCGGCGTCCAGATCTACGTCCAGGGGGACGGTACCTACGACAACAACACGTCGGTCTACATCGGCGACGGGGCCACCTGCACATCGCTCTCGCTCTTGGGCGTCTGCCTCTCGGCGGTCCCCACGATCACGACGGAGGGGATGGTGATCTACGCGCCGACCTCCTCGGTCAACGTCAACCTGGGGCAGTGCGTGGTCGGCGTGCTGGGCTCGTGCACGCTCGGCACGGCCGGGGCTTTTGCGGGCTCCGTGATCGGCGATAACACCCAGGTCACCGCCACCGCCATCACCCAGGACCTGGACCTCGGCAACTACCCTCTGTACGCCGGCACGACCCTGCTCCAGCCGGTCGAGTACGTGCAGTGCGACGGGACGAAGACCTCGCTTTCTAGCTCCACCTCCGACACCGGCGGCTGCTAGACCACCCGTCCAGGGCGTCGGTCCAGCGCCCCGGAAAACGGCTGCACCTGCTGCACAGCATCGCTCATACATCCGTTGCACATCCTGCAGTTGTGCACGCAACCGAGCCGCGCAGGCCGATGCACCACGTGACTGATCTTGGTCCGGGGGGAAACCAAGTTGCTTTCGCCTGCTATGGCCGCGCATCAACTCACAAAACGGACGCCCCCCAAGACGCTCGGACACGACCGAGGCTTTGCGCTGGTCGAGCTGCTGGTCGGGATGTCGATGCTGGTGCTGATCCTCGGCGCCACCGTCCGCCTGCTCATGTCGACGTCCAAGGCGCAGGCACGCGACCAGACCTACGCACAGGAGGTGACCACGACGCAGACGGCGCTCGCGCGCCTCGTGCACGACCTCCGCGGCGCTACCCAGGTCCTGATCGTCACGCCGTCAAAACTCGAGTTCCAGATGCCCTCAGGGGGAAGCACGCTGACGGTCCTGTACGACTGCACGGCCGGCGATTCGCTGGGCAGCGGGTACAGACGGTGCGCACGCACTCAGTCCACGTCGGGGATACCGCCGGCCGCTTCCTCACAGCCGGGGCCGGTCGACATCCAGCATGTCTACAACAACGCCGCCAACGGCTACACCACGTTCTGCAACTCGGCCGGTACCGGCCAATCGGGCGCCGTGTTCTTCGTGACGAACTCGAACTTCGCGAACACCGACGGCAGCACGGCCGCGTGTGACGAGGCATACGAGCAGGAGATCGGGAGCGTCGCGGACGGTCCCCAGTTCGTGCAGGTCCAGGTACAGGTGCCGTCAAGCGGCGCACGCACGACGCTCGGCAAGTCGCACATGACGGTCCTCTCGACCGGGGTTTTCCTCCCCAACCTGAGCGCGGGTGCCTGATGATCAAGTCGCCGCGCGCCCTCCTCCGCCAGGACGGATTCACGATCATCGAGCTGCTGATGGCGATGTTCGTGCTGGTCGTCGGCTTAGGGGCGATGATCTCGACATTCACGGCCGCGCGAAAGCTGACACTCGTGGCCGAGCGCCAAACGTCGATGGCCCACCGGGCATCGCTCGAACTCGAGCGGATCAAGTCGCTGCCCTACAACCAGATCGCGCTGTCGGCCGGCACGTCGCCAAACTGGTCGACGACGTCGACGTCCTACACGTACGTCAACGTGCCGAGTGGCGGTTGCCCCGGGGCGCCGACGGGGGCGGCGCCGAGCTATCAGCCCGATCACAGGCCGGGCGGATCGACCGCCACCGAGCCGCTCGTCGTCAACGGCTGTAGCTACACGCTGAACGGCAGCACGACGTCGGTATCCGGCGGCGCGCTCGCTCCGGCGACAGCCTGGACTGACGGGCGCTTCAGCGGCTACGTATACGACTTCGTCACCTGGACGAGCGACCCGACGTGCAGCCAAGGCTCGAAGCCCGGTTCGGCCTGTCCGACGACGAACGACTACAAGCGCCTGACGATCGTCGTGACGCTGACCGGCGCCACGCAACCGAGCCACCCGGCGATCGTCACCGCGTTCCTGCCGAACCCGAACCAGAACAGCCAGCAGAACCCGGACAGCCCGACCACGAACTGCACGAACTCGCAGGGCCAGAGCGTTCAATGCAACACGGTGCCGCAGAAGCCCCTGCAGTATTTCTTCTGCGACTCCACGTATTCGGGCTCGGCGTGCAACCCGCCCGCGTGCGCCGGTAACAACCTCCACAACACGCTACTGAGTGTTTTGGGGGTGGCGCCGTCGCCCGATCTGCTCGGAACGTCGCTGCCGAGCGGGTTCTGCACCGATGGCACGGGCAACCCGACCCCCCCGTGCTACGGGCTGAACGTCCTGAGTGGTTGCGCTGGCGTCCCGATCACACCAGTTTCCGCGGCCAACTGCGGCAGCGGACCCCCGTCGAGCAATTCACAGGCGCATTCGTGGGTCACGTCTGGGATTCCCTCTGGGACGACGCTCAACCTCGACGGCAACGGCAGCATGACGACGTACCTCCAATCCTCGAGCGGGGTCGTGGTCAACGTCACGGTCTGCCTCCGGTTGTACCTCGTGCCCGGGGGTCTACTGGGCTCATTGACCGGGAACCTCCTCTCGCAGCCGATCGGAGCCGTGGTCTCGGCGAACGTGACCGCCGGCGTCGGCTTCCCAACGCCGGTCTCATTCAACTTCAACGTCGGCACAACGACCTCGATCGCCGGCGGGGGAATTCTCGGCCTCCCGCGCGTCGAGGTCGTCATGTGGCTTGCCGGTAGCGCCAGTACGCCCGTCAACTTCGCCTACGACCAGGCTCACCTCGCTTCCCAGATCACGTTGATGACCACATGAACAAGCACTTCGGAAACCTGCGTCGCGGTCTTCGCTCGGAGGATGGCATCGCACTTCCATTCGCGCTCGGCGTGCTTGTGATCACGATCCTGATGGCCGGCGTCGCCGTCGCTGTCGCGACGGGCACGAACCTGTTCTCAAACCGCGACACGAACCAGAAGGCCGCGTTCGCCGCGGCCGACGCGGGCGCGCGCGCGGCGATCTACCGGCTGAATTCGTTCGCCCCTGACGACACTCACTGTCCGACGCCAAGCAATGATGCGGTGGGCGGGACGGGCGCGCCGACCAGCAGCTTGTGCGCGCCGCAGAGTCAGGGCCTCGGCAACGGCGAGAGCTTCACATACTGGGTCTCCGGCGCCCTTCCGACCAGCCAGACCCCCTGCACGGGGTACTGGATGACGACCACGCTCGGCAGCCTGCACCAGCGCTGCCTTACCGCCGTCGGAACGGCGAATGGCGTCACCGCCCGGATCCAGGAGCGCATTGCGGCCTACAAGTCCTATGCCCTGTTCCCGACTGCGATCTTCGGCACCAAGAGCGTGACGATCAACAACAACGTCAACATGGTCAGTAACACGCCCGGCGTTCACGCCCTGTTGGGGACGAACGGCGTGCTGAACGCCGCCCCCTCAGGCGGCGGCAACACGGTGATCGACGGCTACCAGCTGCCTCCCGGTGCGACGCTCAACCTCGGCCAGAACGTCACCAATACCGGACCAACCACGCCATATTCGACCCCGTACCCGGTGCCGACGGCGATCAACCCGGGCTGGACTTGGATGAACACCGCATCGCCGTACAACACCTCGGGCACCTTCCAGGGCGGCACGTGCGTGAACAGCGGCGGGCTGTCCAACTGGGAGCAGACCAACTGCAACTACCGGATCAGCTGCCCAATCCTCACAGCCTGCGACACCCATGTCGGAAACGTGTCGTTCGATCCGGTCGGGCGCACCCTCTATCTGGGCAACAACTCCTCGCTTGTGCTCGGGGGCGGCTACTACAACTTCTGCAGCCTCTATCTGTCGAACAACTCGTCGATCACGTTCGCGCCCGGAAGCCAGACTTCGATCTACATCGACTCCCCGCAAGATCCCAACTCGGGCACTGCCGGCAGCATCACGAACCCGCCATGCTCGAAATCGAACAGCTCCCAAGGTGTCACGCCCGGAACGTTCACGATGAACCAGAACTCGTCGCTGAATGCCGGCGGCTCCGCGCTGAACGCCGAGATCTTTGTCTACGGGGACCCGCAAGATGACCCGCCGACGAACACCGTCAACCTCAACAACAACGGCTCCAGCTCCTTCGCGCTCGTCGCACCATTTTCGAACGTAGCCGTGTCACCGAGCAACAACTCGATCTTCGTCGGCGCGATCGTCGGCTACACCGTGACGCTCGGAAACAAGTCCCACTTCACCTACGAGGCGGATACCGGACCACTGCAGAATCCGGCGCTGGGTCTTTACTACCGCGCGTATTACGCCCAGTGCCCGCCGAAGTCGAGCTCGACTACCGATCCCACAGCGGGCTGCTGAGTCTCGGGCAACCATTCGCCGCCTCCCCGTAACCTTCAGCGCCGTATGGCGCTCAAGCTGATAACGGCCGGGGAGTCCCACGGCCCCGGATTGACCTGCATCCTCGAGGGGATGCCGGCGGGACTTGCGATCGAACGCGAAGCGGTCGATCGCGATTGTCCGCAGGCAGCTCGGCCACGGCCGCGGCGGGCGGATGAAGATCGAGAAGGACCGGGTGGAGGTCACCGGGGGTGTCCGGCACGGTCGCACCCTCGGCGGGCCGATCGCGCTTCAGATCGTCAATCGCGACTACGCGAACTGGGAGGAGCGCATGAACCCGTGGCCGATCGACGCCGATACGCCCGAGGTCCATCTGCCGCGCCCCGGACACGCCGACCTTGTCGGCACGCAGAAGTACGGGCTCACTGACGTGCGCGACATTCTCGAGCGCGCGAGCGCGCGCGAGACGGCGGCGCGCGTCGCCGGCGGCGCCGTCGCGAAGGCCTTCCTCGAGAGTCTGGGCGTTCGGGTGTTCAGCCACGTGATCCAGATCACGAGCATCAGAGCACCTGTGCGGCATGATCTCGTCCCCGAGGATTTCGAGCACGTCGACGAGTCCCCGGTCCGCTGCCTCGACCCCGAAGCCTCCAGCGAGATGGTCGACGAGATCGATCGGCTGCGCAAAGCGAACGAGTCGCTGGGCGGCGTGTTCGAGGTGATCGCGTTCGGGCTCGTCCCCGGGCTTGGGTCGCACGTGTCCTGGGAGACGCGGCTCGACGGCCGCCTCGGTCAGGCGATTCTCTCGATCCAGGCGCTCAAGGCGGTCGCGATCGGAGACGGGATCGAGGTTGCGGGTGTCCCCGGCTCCCAGGCCCACGACGAGATCTTCTACGACGACGACCGGGGTTATTTCCGCACGACGAATCGCGCCGGAGGGGTCGAGGGCGGAATGACGACCGGCGCTCCGCTCGTCGTGCGCGGGTCGATGAAGCCACTGCCTACGTTGACAAAGCCGCTGCGGAGCGTCGACATCGCAACGCACGAGCCGGCCGAGGCGCTGCGCGAACGCACCGACTCGTGCACCGTGCCGGCCGCCGGGGTGGTGGGGGAGGCAATGGTCGCGTTCGTGCTCGCGGACGCCTACCGGCAGAAGTTCGGCGGCGACCACATCGATGACGCGCGCGCGGCCCTCGCGGCATACAAGGAGCGGATCGGGTGGCGGGCGTGAGCAAGCAGCTCGTGTTCATCGGCTTCATGGGATCCGGCAAGACGACCGCCGCCGAAGCCGCGGCCGCCGCGCTCGCGACCCACGCGATCGACGCCGACACCGAGGTCGAGCGCGCGCTCGGCAAACCGATTGCCCGCGTTTTCGCGGGGGAAGGGGAGGGGGCGTTTCGCGCCGCCGAGGAGGAGGTCACGCTGCGGCTCTTGGACGAAGCCGGCGACGCCGTGCTGTCGCTCGGCGGGGGGGCGATCGCCTCCGCCAAGGTCCGCGCCGCGCTGTCGGACAAGGTCGTGGTGTGGATGGACGCCGGTCCCGATGAGGCGTGGGCCCGCGTCGAGGGGAGCGATCGCCCGCTCGCGCAGGATAGAGCGAGCTTCGAAGCCCTCCATCGCGAGCGCGAACCGGTCTACGCCGAGGCTCGCGGATGTCACCGTTCCGGCGTCGCGGTCGAGCCGGATGGGGGAGATCGTGCGAGCGCTCGACGGCGTGCCGCGGGACACCGAGCTCCTGTGGGCCGCGAGTGCATCCGCCGACTACCCGGCGTACGTAGGCCCCCGGCTTCTCGGCGAGCATTTCTGGCCGGCGACGGTCGAGGGCCGCCGCTTCCTGGTCACCGACGGCAATGCCGGGCGGCTCTACGCGGACGCGCTCGTGCCCGTCCATGCGCGCGTAGCGGTGATGCCGGGCGAGCAGTCGAAGACGATCGCCCACGCAGAGATCGTGTGGACCGAGCTCGCGCAGGCGGGAATGACCCGCCAGGACGTGGTTGTTGCGCTGGGCGGCGGCGTCGTCGGCGACCTGGCGGGATTCTGCGCGGCGACCTACCAGCGCGGCGTCCGCTACGTCCAGGTCCCGACCACGCTCGTGGCCCAGGTCGACTCGGCGTACGGCGGCAAGACGGGCGTGGATCTCTCCGAGGCCAAGAACTACGTCGGGGCATATCACCAGCCGGCAGCGGTGATCGCCGACACCTTGACCCTCGAAAGCCTCCCCGAGGCAGAGCTCGCCGCGGGTTACGCGGAGGTCGTCAAGACGGCGCTGATCGCCGGCGGCGAGCTCTGGGAGCGGATCCGCTCGGGCGCGGAGCCCACCGAACCGGCCGTGGTCACCGCGTGCGTGCGAACGAAGCTGCGGATCGTCTCCCGGGACGAGCGCGACGAGGAGTCAGGCAGGTGCTGAACCTCGGGCACACGGTCGCGCACGCGCTCGAGACCGTCACGGGCTACGCCCGCTACCGCCACGGAGAGGCCGTCGGTATCGGGTTGCTCGCCGCGCTCAGCCTGTCCGAGCAGCACGCACTCCGGGACGAGGTGCGCGCCTTGCTCGAAGCGCGCGGGCTACCGACTGCGCTCGACGGCGAGGCGCCTGAAGCAATCGTGGCCGCGACAGGAAAGGACAAGAAACGCCTCGGTGCCGCGCCCGTGCGATTCGTGCTGACCGACGGTCCGGGCCAGACGCGTACGGGGTGCGAGGTCCGTCCGAGCGAAGTGCTCGCCGCGGTGAGAGAGCTGGCACGGTAGTGACGACCCTGACGCGCAACCGGATCGAGGTCATGCACGGCGCGAATCTTGACCAGCTCGGTCGCCGCGATCCGGAGCAGTACGGCGAGCTGACGTTGACCGAGCTCGAGCGCCGCATCTCCGAGACCGCTGGCGAGCTCGGCCTGGCGACGCGCTTCTTTCAGACCAATCACGAGGGGGACTTCGTCGAGCACCTGCATCGGCTCGACGGGCTTGCCGATGCGATCGTGCTGAACCCGGGTGCGTGGACCCACTACTCCTACGCGATCCGCGATGCACTCGAGGTCGCCGCGCTCCCGGCGGTCGAAGTCCATCTCTCCGACATCGAGCACCGCGAGGAATGGCGACGCAAGTCGGTGATCGGCGAGCTGTGCATCGCGCGCGTAGCGGGTAAGGGCCCCGCCGGATATCGGGAGGCTCTCGAGCGATTGAAGACGGAGCTCTCGCCGTGAGCGAGCGCGCAGACCGTCTCGCCGCGCTGCTGCCGCTGGCCGGCGTCGACGTCCTGCTGGTCTCCGACCTGATCAATGTGCGCTACCTGACGGGCTACACCGGCTCCAACGGAATTGCGCTCGTCGGCGACCGATCGCGGGCCTTCGTCAGCGACTTTCGCTACATCGAGCAGGCCGCGGAGGAGGTCGACGCCGCCTTCGAGCGCCGCACCGTCCCGGCATCCACGGACCTTCTCGAGGTGGTCCAGGACTCGCTGCCACCGGGTCAGCTGCGGCTCGGGTTCGAGGCAGACCACATCTCGGTACACCGGCACGAGCGTCTTCGGGAGGAGCTCGGAAACCGGGTCGAGCTCGTCGCCTGTGCCGGACTGGTCGAGAGCCTGCGGGCGGTCAAGGACGCCGATGAGGTCGCCGGATCGGTGCCGCGACCGCGCTTGCCGACGCCTCGTTCGAGCGTCTGCTTCGAGAGGGCCTGATCGGGAGGACCGAGCGAGACTCGCGCTCGCGCTCGAACACGACATGCGCGAGCGCGGCGCGGAACGTCCGAGCTTTGAATCGATCATCGCGGGCGGCGCCCACGGCGCGCTCCCACACGCACATCCTCGGGAAGTCGAGATCCGTGCCGGCGACCTCGTCGTCATCGACTGGGGAGCACAGCTCGACGGATACTGCTCTGACTGCACGCGCACCGTGGCCGCGAGCGAGCCCAGCCCGGAGTCGCGGGAGATCTACGAGCTGTGCTCGAGGCGCAGCTCGCGGGCGTCCAGGCGGTCCGCGCCGGCCGCGCGACCAGAGAGGTCGACGCAATCGCCCGCGACGTGATCCAGCTGGCGGCTACGGCGAGCAGTTCGGGCACGGGCTGGGACACGGGGTGGGCATGGCCGTGCACGAGGCGCCGTACCTCCGGCAGGGGCTGAGCGGCGAGCTCTGGCGGGAAACGTCGTCACGGTCGAACCAGGGATCTACTTCCTGGGAGGCTCGGCGTCCGGATCGAGGACCTGGTGGTCGTCGCGACGACGGCTGCGAAATCCTGACCGGGGTGCCGAAGCGGCTGATCGTGGCCGATTGACATGCAAACCGGCCTGCAACATCCCGCCAGCGCACGGTATCGCCCCCGGCCTGGCGCCTTCTACACTGGCCCGCTGTGTCGATCAGCACCAACCAGTTCCGCAACGGGAATCACATCGACGTCGACGGGACGATCTTCAAGATCCTCGAGTTCCAGCACGTCAAGCCGGGCAAGGGCGCTGCATTCGTGCGTACGCGGCTCCGGCGCGCCAGCGACGGCGCGGTGATCGACCGGACGTTTCGCGCCGGGGAGAAGTTCCGGGCGGTCCGCACCGAGGTGCGGCGGATGCAGTTTCTCTACAAGGACGGGACCGATGCCCACTTCATGGATACGGAGAGCTACGAGCAGCTCACGATCCCCGAATCGGCGATCTCGGCTGCGCTCCAGTTCATGAAGGACTCCGAGGAGGTCGATCTGCTGTACATCGATGAAGAGCCCGCCGATGTCCAGCTGCCGAGCGCAATCGATCTCGAGGTCACGGAGGCCGATCCCGGCGTACGCGGCGACACGGCCTCCGGGGGAGGGACCAAGCCTGCCGTGCTCGAGACGGGCGCGCGGATCCAGGTGCCCCTGTTCGTGAACGTTGGGGACGTCGTACGCGTCGATACGCGGTCGGGCGAGTACGTGTCCCGTGCGTAGGACCGAGCAGCGGCGCGCCGCGGTCTGGGCCCTGTATCAGAGCGATCTGCTCGGGCGACCGCTCGAGGAGACGTTCCCCCGAGACGCGCACGCGTTCACTCGCGACCTTGCGCAGCTCGTTCGCCGCCGGCAGCCCGAGCTCGACGAGCTGATCTCCCGGCACGCCGCCGGCTGGACGCTGGAGCGAATCGCTCCGCTCGAACGCTCGATCCTCCGCGTTGGCCTCGCGGAGATGCTTCATTCCGACGAGGTCCCCGGCGAGCAGGCGATCCCCCCGGAAGGGGCGATCGACGAGGCCGTTGAGACCGCAAAACGGTTCTGCGGCGCCGATGCGCCTGGATTCGTCAACGGGATCCTCGGGGCCGTTCTGCGAGAGCGCGTTTCCTCGAGCGCTGACTGATCGCCACGGCCAGCGGCGGCCAGTCCTCGCGGGCGTTTGCGGCGATTAAGCCCGGCCTGCCCGGTGCCGATGAACTCCCATGAGCGAACGCGTGTACGGCCGCCTGCTCGCAGTCGGGGGGTTGGCGCTCGCCTGCGTGCTCGCGGTGCGGGCCCCGGGGGTGGGCGACTATCCGACCGACGCCGGCCCCGCGCTCACCGCGATCGCCCACGGCAACCTGAGCGGATTCTTCTCCCATCAGCCGGCGATGGGCAGCGTGTCGCTGTTCGTGCGGGCTCCATTCGTTGCGCTTGGCGCAGCGCTCGGCGACGGCCCAGTGGGCCTGTACCGGTGGGGCACGCTGCCCTGCCTGCTGGCGGTTGCGGTGATCGCGATCTGGCTGGGACGGATCTCCGTGCGACGGGGAAGCCGGCGCGCTGCGCCGATCCTGATCGTGGCCGTGGCGCTGCTGGGTCCGCTCGTCAACGACGCGCTCTACTGGGGGCACCCCGAAGAGCTCCTCACTGCCAGCCTCGGCATCGGGGCACTGCTGGCCGCTTGCGAGCGGCGAGCGCTGCTGGCCGGCGTGCTCGCCGGCCTCGCCGTGGCGAGCAAGCAATGGGCGCTGCTCCTCGTCCCGCCCGCGGTGCTGGTGCTCGAGCGCGACCGGATCCGGTGTCTGCTCGCGAGCGGATCGGTCGCGTTGATTGCGACGCTGCCGATGATCGCCGGAAGCATGGCCGGCTTCCGACATACCTTGTCGTACATCTCGCACCCGCAGCCGATCGTGACGTTCTTCACGTGGCTCTGGCCGGTCTCGCCGAGCGGCGATGTGCGGATCACAAACATCTTCGGCGATTCCCGCATCCTGGCTGCCCATCGTCTGCTGAGCTTCGAGGGCGCCGTTGCGCGTCCGCTGATCCTGCTGATCGGCGTGGCGGTTCCCCTCTATCTCTGGTGGCGTTCGGGCAGGCGGCTGAGTGCCGAGCAAATGCTGCTTTCGACCAGCCTCGTGCTCGTGCTTCGCTGCGCGCTGGATCCTGGGTCGGTCGGGTACTACGCGTTCGCGCTCGTACTGAGCCTGGTCGCGCTCGACGCGCTCGCGGCTCGGGCGGTTCCGGCGATTGGACTGGCCGCGGCGGCCGTCGCGTTTGGGGTGTTCGATCGCTTTCCGTCGTATCTCCCTGACCCTGTCGCCAACGCGGCCTACATCGCAGCGACCGCGGTCACCTGCGTCTTCTTGATCCGGAGCGTCAGAGCCGGGTCCGCGCGACGTGCCACCGTTGCCTCACAGCAGGGATCACTCTCAGGGCTAGCCTCGAGCTGACCGGTGTCCAGGGGATCCGTTGGTCGCGATCATGGCCGTCTCGACGCCGAGTAAGAGCAGCGTAGGAACGGCTCGCGCCCGCGGCCGCAACCTACGACAATTGCAGGAGCATGAGACTGCTCGTCGTCGATGATGACCGCGCGCTGCGCGACGTCCTCCGCCGCGCACTGACGCTCGCCGGGTACGAGGTCCGGCTGAGCGAGACCGGGGCGGAGGCGCTCGCCGACGTCAGCTCGGCCGTTCCCGACGCCGTTGTGCTCGACGTCGGGCTCCCCGACATCGACGGGCTCGAGGTCTGTCGTGCTCTACGCCGCGAGGGCAACCGGGTCCCGGTTCTGATGCTCACCGCCCGCGATGCGATCTCAGACCGTATCGACGGTCTCGACGCCGGAGCCGACGACTACCTCGTCAAGCCGTTCGACATCGACGAGCTGAAGGCTCGCATCCGCGCCCTTCTGCGTCGTTCGGGAGAGGGCGATCTGGACGGAGGCCTTTCGTTCGCCGAGCTCAAGCTCGATCCGGCCCGCCACGGCGTCTCCATCGGCGAGGGGTTCGTGGAGCTCACGCGCACCGAGTATCAGCTGCTCGAGCTGCTGATGCTCAACCCGCGCCGGGTGCTGCCCCACGGGATGATCTACGAGCGGGTGTGGGGATACGACTTCGGTCCGAGCTCGAACGCGCTGCGCGTGTACATCGGGTATCTGCGCCGTAAGCTCGAGGACGCGGGTTCGCGGTCGCTGATCCACACGGTCCGGGGCGTCGGCTACGCGTTGCGGGAGCCGTCCGAATGACGCTCCGCGCCCGGCTCGGGATCGCAGCCGGGGTGGCGGTTGCGATTGCGGTGATCGCGGTCGTCGTCTCCGCCTACGCGGGAACGAGGTCGGAGCTGGTCGGGCAGCTCGACAACTCGTTGCGCGGCCGGGTGCATCAGGTACTCGAACCAGGCGGCGGAGGGCCGGGTGTCTTCAACCCCGGCGGCGGAGGGCCAGGCGACGGGCGTGGACAACCCAATGACCACGACCCCGACGAAGGTCTCGGCCTCGACCGCCTGCCGCCGCAGGCGTTCGGCGGCGCCGCAGCGACGGTCGCGCTGATTTTCGGAGCGGCCGCGAATACAAGCCGCCAAACGAGAGCTCAACGATTCCCGCGGACGCCCGCGCAAAGACGCTGGCCAAGTCAGGACACGGCAGCTACTTCACGAACATGACCGCCGGGAAGACGCACATCCGCGTGCTCGCTACCGGGATCGGCTCGCGCGGCGCGCTCCTGGTCGCGCTGCCGCTGACCGACATCGACCACACCCTCCACAATCAGCTGCTGCTGCTGATCCTGATCGGCGCGGGTGGGATCGCGCTCGCGGCGCTCCTCGGGCTGCTCGTGGCACGCACCGCACTTCAGCCGATCGCGCGCTTCACGCGGCGGACCGAGGCGATCGCGTCGGCGCCCGACCGACTGGGCCAGCGGGTCGAGGTCAGCGGCGACGACGAGCTCGCCCGGCTGGCTCGGACTTTCAACGCCACGCTCGACGAGCTCGAGCGCTCGGTCGACGCGCAGCGAAACCTCGTCGCGGATGCCTCGCACGAGCTCCGCACGCCGATCGCGAGCCTACGCGCGAACCTCCAGCTGCTGCGCGACGAGAGCCGCCTCTCGCAGGCCGACCGGGATGCGCTGCGGGAGGACATGATCGAGGAGCTCGACGAGCTGACAGGGCTGGTCGGGGACGTGGTGGAGATGGCGCGGGGGACCAAGCGGCGCGGCGAGGCCGGCGACGTGCGCCTCGATCAGATCGTCTCGAGGGAGGTAGAGCACACGCGGCGGCGCGCGCCGGAGCTGACGGTGAACGCGACGATCGAACCGACGCTGGTACACGGCGAGGCTGACCGGATCGCCCGCGCGGTCGCGAACCTGCTCGACAACGCCCGAAATGGAGCCCGCCCGCAGGCGTCGTGGACGTCTCGCTCCAGCACGGCGTGCTCAGCGTGCGCGACCACGGTCCGGGGTTCGCCGAGCAGGATCTCCCGTTCGTGTTCGACCGCTTCCACCGGTCGAGCGCCGCCCGATCGAAGCCGGGGTCGGGCCTGGGGCTGGCGATCGTCCGCCAGGCGGCCGAGGCCCACGACGGCTTCGCCGAAGCGTAGAACGCGCCCGGCGGGGGCGCGCTCGTACGCCTGTCGGTTCGGTCAGCCGCTCGAGCTCCCGGACGAGCTGATCGCGGCTCGCAACTAGAGCATCAGAGGCGGCGAACGTCTTCGCGATCAGCGTGTAGCCGGCGACGTTTGCATGGATGTTCGGCCCTTGAGGCGCGGCCGCGCACATCCAGGTGAGCTTGCAGATCTCGGCGACCGCGACCGGCACCTTCCGTACGGAGGGAGCGTGGTCATCGAGGTGAGCGGCGTGTAGGTCTGGTACGCCGTCGCCACATCCGCGACCTTGAAGCTCTGCGCCTGGTAGTCGTTGGTCAAGTCGGTGTTGACCTGCTGCGCGAGCCCCACGGACGCCTGCGCGATCGCCTGCCCCGAAGGACCGGTGAGCCAGTCGGCGAGGAAGGGGTCATAGTAGGTCATCCCGACGATCCTGACCTTCCGCCCCGCCGCCTGCCGCAGCGTGTTGGCGATCATCGGCACGTTGGTCTGGATCGTGTTGATGCCTTGCCCGACGCAGACGAAGTTCACCGTCCCGTTCTGAACGCAACCGTCGATGTCGTTGGCGCCGATGTCGAGCGTGATCAACGAGATCTTGTGCTTGTGGATGAAGCTCACCGCCTGAGCGAGCTGGTTGCCGGCCGCGTAGTGGCAGATCCCGCCGTTCATCATCGTCGTGGTCGTCTCGCCGAGGCAGCCGAGCTGCACGAGCTTCAGGCCTTTGATCTTCTTCTTCTCGGTCGCGAGCTGGAAGTTGGCGTAGCCCTGGTTGGTTGGGACCGTCGGCCGGCCGCGTTCGGCTGCGCGCCGCGGGCAAGCGAGTCGCCGAGGGCGAGGTAACAGGACGGCTTCGGTTTCGGATGATGGTGGTGCTTCTTCTTGGCAAGTGCAGTGCCTGCGGGGGCGAGCAGCGCGACCGCGCATGCGAGCGCCAGCGCGCCGAGCTTCGATGACAAGGTGGCTCCTCTCTCTAGTGAGCCCCGCACGCGCGCGCCGGCCCATGCACAACCGAATCCTGGGCGGTCGGGAATTCGCCGTCTCGACGGATGTTCACGCTGTCAGCGTGGGAGATGCTGCGCGGCGCAGACCTGCTGAAACGGGGCGGTCCTGGAACGGGAACGGGCGCAGGGTGACAGCCGAGGCGTACGTCCAGGTGTTCTCCGAAGGCGGGTTGGGATGCCATGTACACGCCGCCGTTTGCTCGCGCATCCACTGCTTGACTGGACAACTTCTCAAACATTCTCGATGCCTCCACTGTACAACAACACCATCGATCGCACTAGAACA
>CAVPKT010000020.1:0-25442 GCA_963705775.1 uncultured Solirubrobacterales bacterium
AGGGTTTGTTAGTCCGCCGCCTCTGGGGCGATCGGAGGATACGTTTAGAGCACCCGTTCAAGACATCATCCCACTTTATCGCGATACGCCTTGAGCGGTCATCGGGCCTTGCTGCCGCCCCTAAATGCGTGCAGCCTGTGCTGAATTTTCCAGCGCCCCAGAGGGATTGCCCATGAAGCGATTTTCCATCGCTATAGCCGTTTTGGGCGGCATGTGGCTCGCAGTCACTGTTCCAGCAGAGGCCTCTCCCTGTCTCATCGTGACATTGACGGGCACCCAAAGCGGTCCGTCTGTTTTCAACGGTCTGGCGGGCGCTGGAACACTGGTAAGCTACGGCGACGACAGCAATGATTGCACGGCCATGAGGCTACAGTTCGACACCGGCCGTGGCACGAACATGCGGTTGTCACAGATCAACGTCACTCCGGTGCAACTGAATGCAATCTTCTTTACGCACATGCATGGGGATCACACCGAGGGTTTTGCCGATATCATGATGCTGCGGTGGTACTTGAAGGGGCCAAAGATCGACATCGTTTGCAGTTCGGATGCAACATCCGTTCTAGGGGTCACCCATAGCTGCCGCAAATTTGTGACGCACGTTGCCGATGCCTTCATCCAATCCGGCGAGGTCGCCGAGCGCCGCTCCGAGGACAACGCGCGTCTTGCGGGTGGTCCCTTCGAGTTGACCAATTTGATCACATTCGATCCGAAGGAAGAGCCGCAGGTCGTCTGGTCGCTCGGTGACGTGAAAGTCAGCGCGATCCGGTCTACTCATATTGCGGGCCATGCCTCCTATCGCGTCGACACGCCAGCGGGAAGTGTGGTGATCGGCGGGGACGCCGGCAACGATATCCTCGCGCCGCCACGCGCTTCCTCGACATCCGATCAAGTCGAGAAACTGGCGCAGGGGGCTGACATCATCGTGCACTCAGCGTTCCACCCGGTGTTGGGACCTGACCGGGGGAGCGGATTTCCGCCATCGGCCTTTTATCGGCAAAGCCTGGCCTCCGATCTCGGCGCAATGGCAAAGCGGGTGGGAGCGAAGTACCTCATGCTCACGCATCTTGGTCCATCGCTCGGAGCGGTGATACACAATCGCTGGAAGGTTCCGGGCGGTCCGTTAACGCAAGCGGATTACCGCAAAGCGGTCGAAGCCGGCGGGTTCACCGGAAATACGATTGTGGGCACCGATCTCGCGAGCCTGCGGTTTCCCCCCAGGAAATAAACACGAGTGCTGCCCATCCCGGGGCTGCAGCGCGTCCGCGGCTACGGAAGATCGCGGCGCGGATCGTACGGCTTGTCGGTCCGCCACTTCTTCATCAACGCTTCGAACTCGGCGTCTTTCCGCTCGGGCAGCGCGATGCGCACCGTGGCGAGAAGATCGCCCCGGCCGGCTTTGGCGGGAAAGCCTTTGCCGCGCAGACGGAAGGTCCGTCCGCTATCGGTCCAGGGCGGGATGGTCAATTCGACATGGCCGTCGAGCGTCGGCACCCGCACCCTGCCGCCGAGCGCCGCATCGTAGAGCGTGATCGGCACATCGAGCTTGACGTCGGCGCCATCCAGAGTGAACAGCGCATGCGGCGCAAGCGACACCGTGATCAGCACGTCGCCGGTGCCGCCCTGCCCGGTCATGCCCTGGCCGCGCAGCCGTATTTGCTGGCCATGCGTGACGCCGGCCGGAATCTTCACATCGAGGTCTTTGCCGGTCGGCAGCCGCAATCGCCTGGTAGTCCCGGCCGCAGCTTCCGGCAACGTGACCGTCAGCTCGGCGTGAACATCGGCGCCCATGCCGAAATCGGCGCCTTCGACCCCGCCGCGCGCGCCACGGCCGCGGCCGCGGCCCATACCGCTGAAGGCTTCCTTGAGAATGTCCTCGAAGCCGCCGAAGCCACCGCCGCCGCGGCCGCTGCGGGTAAAACCCTCCGGGCCGTAGCTGAAGCCTTCGAAATGCGCGCCGCCGCCAGCGCCGCCCGGGCGTGCGCCTGCGCCAAAGCCTTCAAAGCCGTGGAATTTAGGCTTGCCCTCGGCGTCAATCTCACCGCGGTCAAAGGCCTTGCGCTTGGCGTCGTCGCTGAGAATTTCATGCGCGGCGTTCAGCTCGGAAAAGCGCGCCGCCGCCTTCGGATCGTTCTTGTTGGCGTCGGGATGCAGCTTCTTGGCGAGCCGCCGGTAGGCGCTCTTGACGTCTGCCGCACTGGCTTTGCGATCCAGCCCCAGCACCTGATAGGGATCACGCATCCCTCAAAGACTCCGCTTCCTTTCACGGGATGACCCCGCCCCGCCCGCACGTAATGTGGGAATAAAGTCGCGGCGACGCAACGTAAGCCGAACGTGCGTGCGGCGGGGTTATCCCGATAGGGGTTTGAGGCTTTTGACTTCCCACTCGCCGCGGCTGGTCCGGCAGGCGGCCCCGGCCAGCCAGGCCTGCGATCCGCCGCGGACATAGCTCGCCAGGAAGTCGCGGCACGGCACACCGCCCTGGTTCCGCGCAGCGGCGAGCGGCGTGATGTTGCCGCCTACCCCGGTATGCGGGTTCTGCCACGGCACGCTGTTCTCCTTTACGCCCCGCGTCAGCGCATCGGCCGCGGCGGCCCGCGCATAGGCCAGGTCGACTTCCGACGGCGGAACAAGCGGGGCCTGCTTGGCGGCAGCGCCGGACGGCCGGCTCACCGAGCCGGTCACGTCCCCGTCGGGGTCATTCTTCGCGGTGAGCGATTCAAGCTGGTACGAGGAGCAGCCCGCCACTGCAAATGCACCAAGCAGCGTCACGGCCTGCAGGAAGCCGCGTGACAATCCACATAGGCGGAACGCCGCGCTTCCATTATATAAAGGCGCGCGGCGCCTTTTCCGATCGCCCCACTCGAACACCAAGCCTACTCCGAAGCAAATGACCGACGCACCGCCTATTGAGCACCAGACACAGTTAACAGGCGGTGACTTCACCGCCGCCGACGAGCCATTTCGGCTGTTCGCGGCATGGTTTGCCGACGCCAGGCGTGCCGAACCGGTCAATCCCGAAGCCATGACGCTCGCCACCGTCGACGGCGACGGACGGCCCAACGCACGAATGGTGTTGCTGAAAGGCGCGGATCAACAGGGTTTCGTGTTCTATACCAACCTCGACAGCACCAAGGCTCGTGAGCTTGGCACTGCGCCCATGGCGGCGTTGACGTTCTACTGGAAATCGCTGCAGCGCCAGGTGCGCGTCCGTGGCGCGGTCGAGCCGGTGAGCGGCGAAGAGGCCGATGCGTATTTTGCCTCGCGGTCGCGGATGGCGCAGATCGGCGCTTGGGCCTCAAAACAATCGACCGAACTGGAGAGCCGATTGGCATTCGAGAAGGCGATCGCGCGCTACACCGCGAAGTTCGGCATCGGCACGGTGCCGCGGCCGCCGAACTGGTCGGGTTATCGCGTGGCGCCCGACGAGATCGAGTTCTGGCAGGAGCGGCAATTTCGCTTGCATGACCGGATCGTTTTCAAGCGCGGCGATGCGGGCGGACCCTGGCGCAAGACGCGGCTTTATCCATGACGCGGTCGTCGTTCTTTGCTCGCGCCAACGCCTGGGAACAAATAAATGCCGAATAGCAACCAGCCGCGCCGCACGCTCCTTCTCACCGGAGCAAGCCGCGGCATCGGCCATGCCACGGTGAAGCGCTTCTCCGCGGCGGGGTGGCGCGTCGTCACCTGCTCGCGTCATCCGTTTCCGGAAAATTGCCCGTGGGAGGCGGGACCCGAGGATCACATTCAGGTCGATCTGTCCGATCCCGACAACACCGAGCAGGCCATTCGCGACACCAAGCAGCGGCTGCACGGCGAGTTGCACGCGCTGGTCAACAATGCGGCGATCTCGCCGAAGACCGAGGGCGGTAAAAGGCTCGGCTCGATCGAGACCTCGCGCCACGACTGGCACCACATTTTCCAGGTCAATTTCTTCGCCCCGATCATGCTGGCGCGCGGGCTTCTTGATGAGCTGCAAGCGGCAAAAGGCTCCGTCGTCAACGTCACCTCGATCGCCGGTTCGCGGGTGCATCCGTTTGCAGGCGCGGCCTACGCCACCTCGAAAGCGGCGCTCGCCGCGCTGACCCGCGAAATGGCAGCCGATTTCGGCCGGCTCGGGGTGCGCGTCAACGCCATCGCGCCCGGCGAAATCGACACCGCGATGCTCTCCCCCGGCACCGAAAAAATTGTCGAAAATATTCCGATGCACCGGCTCGGCACCCCCGACGAGGTGGCGAAGATCATCTACGTCCTGTGCACCGACACCTCGTCCTACGTCAACGGCGCCGAAATCCATATCAACGGCGGCCAGCACGTGTGACCGCAGCAGCGGATCGGCGCACGCGTTACCTTGCGACCGCCTTCGTTGCCGGTTTCGAGCTTTTCCAGACCATCAGCAAGCCGACAAACAGCACTCCGGTAACTGCAGTGCTCAATGGCAGCCCGAGGGCATTGCGTGCAGCAACGAGATCACCAACGGTAGTGCCGGCAGCGCGGACCAGCACAATGGTGGTCCAGTAGAGCGGGAGCGACAACAACAACCCTCGCACTTGCAGGAACAAAAACGGCGCCAGCAGGACGCTCAGCACAACCGAACCCAGCGCATTGCCAAGATGCAGGTCGTGCGAGAAGAAATCGCCCATCACGGTGCCGAGCGTGCCGGCAATCAACATCGCGGTCCAATAGCCATAGTCGGCACGCAGCAGATTGCCCTGGAGGTCGGTTTTATCGGCCAGGTTGCGCCACACCCATCGCCATGCTGCCGCAACGCCGAGCGCCAGCAGAACCGCCAAAGCCGCCATCACCCAGGGTTTCGGCAGTCTCAAATCCACACTGAAAAAATCGGCAAGGTTGGTGGCCGCTGTGCGAACCACAATGATCGCGAGCCAGTAATACGCCTCGTGCGCCGCGCGGTCGAAACGCTCACCGATCAAGATGACGGCAAGGGCCACGGCAAGAAACGGCAAGCCGGCGACGTGGCCCAGTCCGATGTCATGGGCGAAGAAATCACCCATGTTGGCGCCAAATACGCTCGCCAGGCAAAGCGCAATCCAGTATCGCAATCCGAGCAGCGGGACGTGGCGGTTCTGCATCATCTTTCCCGGGTTGATGTGGGCCGCACCAACTTTCGCTGGGTCAGCCTGCTCCAGGAGGACCTGACCTTCGCCGGCTACACGACCCCGGTCAGCGGTCGGTTCGGCGGAGTAACAAAACAGAGCGTCAACGCGTTCAAGCGGGCGCACGGCCTCTGGCCCAACGGGGTCTTCCAGAAGATGGCTTGGGGCACGCTGCAGTCCACGGTCAAGGCCATGGAGGCGAGCGTCCCGCCGGGCGGCAACGCCCGTCTCAACCCGGACGGCACCGTCACGGCGCCGGCGAACGCGCCTGTCGTCGTTCAGGAAGTGATCGCGGCCGCGAACAAGATCGCGTTCAAGCCGTACATCTACGGAGGCGGTCACGGACGGTGGATCGACACGGGCTATGACTGCTCGGGTTCTGTGAGCTTTGCGCTGCACGGCGCCGGGCTTCTGTCGGTCACCGAGGATTCGGGCGAGCTCGAGTCCTATGGCGCGGCCGGTGCCGGCCAGTGGATCACGATCTGGGCCAACGCCGGCCACACATACATGCGAATCGCGGGGCTGTACTTCGATACGGCCGCGCAGAGCTCGTCGAACAGCAACGACCGCTGGTCGAGCCGGAACATCTCCGGCGCCAGGGGCTTCGTCGTTCGCCATCCCGTCGGTTACTAGCGGCGCGCGACGGCGGGCGGGCGCTCGGGCGCGGGTCCAGGGGGACGGGCGCTCACTGGCACTGCACTAGCATCCCTGGTGGATGTCCGCGCTTGCCGACCTCTACACAATCCCGCAGGAGTACGTCGATTTTCGTGACACGATCCGGCAGATAGCGCGGGAGCAGATCGCGCCCCGCGCCGCCGCGATCGACGAGCGTGCCGAGTACCCGCACGATCTGCGGCAGCTGCTTTCCAACGAGATCCAGCGGGTAGTGATCGCCCGCACGCTCCAGTAGGGCATGTCCGGCACGGGTGGCACCGGTCCCGGCTCGCCTCCGACGGCTCGCCGGATCCTGCTGTCTGCGCTGGCGGCGCTGACGGTGGGGTTGGGCGTGATCAGTCTGCTCGCGGGGTTCAGCGACTCGTTCCCAGTGCGCCTGCTCCAAGGGCTCGCGGTGTTCGGCGCGGGCGCCGTGCTGATCGGCGGCGCGGCATTGGTCGTCATGCTCCGGCTCGCCGGCTGGCGCGACCCTGAGTCCAGGAGGACTTCGAGGCGCTGGTTGAGCGCGCGGAGGCGCTGGCGGCAGAGGGATCGTTTGATGCGGATTGGGATGGCGAAAGCGATGACGAGGATTCAGGGTTCGATCCGTATGACGACGAGGACTTCAAGGCGCTCGTGCGCGCGGCCCTGGACGAGCTCCCGCTCGAGTTCCACGCGGCGCTCGAGCACGGGCCATCGTCGTGTCCGACGGCGGGCGCCGCCGGCGCGCGTACGGCCTGTACGAGGGGGACACGGTGTCCCGGGACTTCTTCCACGACCGCATCGTGATCTTCCGCGACACGCTCTTGCGCGACTTCGGCCATGACCCCGACCTGCTGCGGGCGCAGGTGACCCGCACGGTGCGCCACGAGCTGGCGCACCACCTGGGTTGGGGAGAAAGGCGTGCGGGGGCTGGGGCTCTAGGCGGCGGGGCCGCGGGGTGGCGGGGCGCGACCGCGCCCGGCCCGCGCAACTTGGTCCCAATTGTCCCGAGGGGTGGTGCGTGCGGGACATAGTTCGCCAACCACCCCCTAGGATCCGGGTCCCAAACCCCCGAGGAGGACCGAACCAGCCATGCCTGAAGCCGTGATCGTCGATGCCATCCGCACTCCGATCGGCCGTGCCGTGAAGGGGTCGCTCAAGACCGTCCGCGCCGACGACCTGGCGGCGATCCCGCTCGAGGCCCTCCAGGAGCGCAATCCGGAAGTCAACTTCTCAGAGACCGACGACGTGATGATGGGAGCGGCTTCCTCGATCGGCGAGCAGGGGTACAACGTCGGCCGGAATGCGTCGCTGCTGTCCGGCATCGACCACCACGTGCCCGCCTGCACGGTGAACCGGTTCTGCGCTTCGTCGCTGCAGACACTGCGGATGGCCTTCCACGCGATCACCGTGGGGGAGGGGGATCAGTACATCGCAGCCGGGGTGGAGGCCGTTTCCCGAGCAGGCCTCGGGGCCGGGATGATGGAGGAGGCCAAGCATCCGAAGCTGAACGGATCGAACGGATCGCTGTACGACGTATACATCCCGATGGGGATGACGGCTGAGAACGTCGCCGACCGCTGCCACGTCACCCGCGAGCAGCAGGACGAGTGGGCCGTGGTGTCCCAGTCCCGGGCGGTCGACGCGCGTGACTCCGGCCACTTCGACGCGGAGATCGTCCCGGTCACGGTTCCTGCGCACAAGGACGTCGACAAGGAGGGCAACGAGATCGACGTCGCCGAGACCGTGGTCGACAAGGACGATGGTCCGCGCGCCGGAACGACGATGGAGGTACTCGCTCAGTTGAAGCCGGCGTTTCGCGAGAACGGGACGGTGACGGAGGGAACGCATGCCCGCTGAACGACGGGGCCGCCGCTTTGCTCGTGATGTCGGCCGAAAAGGCTTCGAAGCTAGGGCTGAAGCCCAAGGCGCGGATCCTCGCCTCCACCGTGGCGGCGATCCGACCCGAGATCATGGGGCTCGGCCGATCCCGGCGATCCAGGCTCTCCTCGAGCAGACCGGGATGAAGATCGAGGACGTGGACATCGTCGAGATCAACGAGGCGTTCGCGGCCCAGATCGTTCCCTGCAAGGAGGAGCTGGGGATCCCGGACGAGAAGCTCAACCCGTTCGGGGGCGCGATCGCGCTCGGTCACCCGTTCGGGATGACCGGCGCGCGGATCATGACCACGCTGCTGAACGGGCTCGAGAAGACCGGCGGGAAGTATGGGATCGAGTCGATGTGCGTCGCGGGTGGGATGGGCCAGGCGATGCTCGTCGAGCGCTTCGTGTAAGCCGCCACGCTCGGGCTGTCGTGGCGTCGCCCCGGGTGGTAGGTTCCCGCCCGGGACCGGTCATCCGGCAGGGGGGTGTGAGGTGCGCGAGTGGGTTTCGATGGGCCGGCGGCGAGTCGAGCTGGGATGCGCGGTTGCCGTATGTGGGTGGCTGCTGGCGTTCGCCCCCTCGGCCTCTGCTGCGATACCGGCGTTCAACCAGGTGCCCAATTCCCCGTTCTCGACCGGCGCTTCGCCGCAGGCGGTCGCGTACAGCCCGGCCGGGGACCTGCTCGCGACTGCGAACAACGGCGGCGACCACGTCGCGGTCTTCTCCGTGAGCCCCAACGGCGAGCTCACGCCGGTCTCGGGCTCGCCGTTCGCGACGGGCAGCCAGCCGTTCGGGGTGGCGTTCAGCCCGAGCGGTGGGCTGCTCGCGGTCTCGAACTCGGGTGGCGCCAGCGTGTCGGTGTTCCTCGTCGGGGCGGGAGGCGTACTGACGCCCGCGGCCGGCTCGCCGTTCGGCGCCGGCAACAGTCCACGGGCACTGCAATTCAGCCCAGACGGCAAGTGGCTCGCCGTTGCCAACTTCAACGGCTCCACCGTTTCGTTGTATTCGGTCAACAACGCCACCGGTGTCCTGACCGCCGTCAGCGGATCCCCCTTCTCGACCGGATCGGGCACGTTCCCGCAGGGGATCTCGTTCAGCCCTGACAGCAAGTTCCTCGCGACCGCGAACCATGAAACCTTCGACATCACCGTGTTCTCGGTCAACTCCTCTACGGGCGCGCTGTCAGCGGTGGCCGGCTCGCCGTTCCCGAGCGGCGGGAGTCAGCCGCGCTCGGTCGCCTTCACGCCGAACGGCAATTTCCTTGCGAGCGCCAACAACCTGTCGGGTGACGTGTCCGTGTTCTCGTTCAACGACACCACAGGGGCTCTGACGACGGTCAGCGGTTCGCCCTTCGCGGTGGCAGGCGGCGGGGGGCCGGAATCGGTTGCCTTCAACCCGCACGGCAACGCGCTGGGGGTGGCAGAGGAAGGCGTGAACAAGATCGACGTGTTCGCGTTCAATTCCTCGACTGGCGCCGTGACGCACCAGGCCGGCTCGCCGTACTCGCTCGGGAACGCCGGCGAGGCGGCGGCGGCCACTTTCAGCGCGCAGGGATTCCTTGGGACGGTCAATGACACGGCGGATAACGTGTCGGTGTTTGCGCCCGTGCCGAGAGAGACCACCACGACGCCGAGCTCAGGAGCCACCTTTGCCGTCGGCGCTTCGGTCTCAACCAGCTTTAGCTGCTCGGACCCATTCGGAACTGGCGTGAGCTCGTGCACGGACTCGAACGGCGCCGCAAGTCCGAGCGGGACGCTCGACACGTCTACCGCCGGACCGCATGTCTACGCGGTGACGGCGACAAACGACGTTGGCCAGACGTCCACCACAAGCGTCAGCTACAACGTCGCCGCGTCACCGTCGGTCTCGATCGCTGCGCCGCTGAACGGCGCCACCTACCTACAGGGGCAGCCCGCCGCGGCAATCTACGTCTGCGCCGACGGTGCGTACGGGCCCGGCATCGCGGGATGCTCGGGAACCGTCGCCAACGGCGCGCTGATCGCGACCTCAACGACCGGGCAGCACACGTTCTCCGTGACCGCCACCTCGAGCGACGGCCAGACAGCGACCCAGACCGTGACCTACACCGTGGTTCCAGCCCCGCCGGTGCCGCCGGCGAACGCAAACCTGAGTATCGGCTCCGCGCACGCTCGCTCGATGAGCCACAACTGCATCGTGGAGACCGGCGCCGGGGAGCGTGATCGAGGCAAGCCTAAGCGCCACGTGAGCTGCTCCAAATTCCGTCTCACGGTCGGAGGCTCGCTGCTACAGACCGCGGCCGGGTCAGTGCTCGTCCAGGTGAGCGCACGCGTGAAGGGCCAGTTCGTGGTCCGCAGCGCACAAGCCCAGATTCAGAACGGCACGTTCAGTGCACCGCTGGTGCTTCCGGGAGTCAGCAGCGATGCGAACCCGCCGCGCTACGCGATCACAGTCAGCTACGGCGGTAGCCAGAGCGTGCTGGCGGCGACCGCGTCACGCAGTTTGCGGGTGGAGGTGGAGCCCAGAGGCCGGTAGCGCGCTGCTACAGCTCTCCCAGCGCCGCGATTAGTCCGGCCGCCGCGATCGAAACCGGAGGGTCGAGGTCGCGGTCGCCGAGCACGCCGAAGCACACCCGCCCGTCGTAACTGACGACCCCGACCGACAGGCCCTGGTTGGACGGGTTCAGAGGCACGACCGGGTACACCTCGGCCATCCGTACCCCGCTCAGGTAGAACGCCTGTTGTGGGCCGGGGACGTTTGAGACGACCAGGTTGAACACTCGCACCTGACCCATCGCTCTGGCGAGGATTCCGGAGACCAGGGGCGGAGCCCAACCCGAGGCGCCGATCATCAGCGAGCCGGCCTGGACCGCGGCCGAGGTCTTCAGCTCGCGCGTCTGGGCCGCCACGGCACCGACCCGGGCCACGAGATCGTGTCCGAGGACCGGTAGGTCCACGAACACCGTCGAGATCCGGTTGCCCAGCTCGCCAGCGTCGGCGTCCTCACGCACGCTCACCGGCACGAGCGCGACCGGCGGGCGCTCCAGAGCTCCTCGCCGGCGGCGGCGAGGTAGCGACCTAGCATGCCGGCGACGATCGCCAGTACGACGTCGTTAACGGTTCCGCCCGCGCGGCGGCCGACATCCTTGATCGTCTGAAGCTCGGTCTGGGCGATGGCGTACCTGCGGTTCGGGGAGATCGGACGGTTGAGGGGGGTCATCGGGGCCTGGGGACGTGCCCGCGCCAGCTCCAGGGCGACCTCGGTTGCGCGCCTGAAATCCGTCGCCGCTCGGCGCGGATCGGGGTCGAGCGCGCGGAGCATCCCGTCGACCATCAGCTTCGGCGCGCGCTGGAGCGGCCTGGTCGCCAGCCGGGTGACGTGCTGGCGCAGGTCGTACCTCCGCGGCGACCACTCCTCCTCGGGCGGCGGGATCGCGAGTGGCTCGTCGGTCGGGTCGAGCACCAGCGCCGCCATTCCGATCGCGGCCATGCCATCGACCAGCGCGTGGTGGACTTTCATCAGGAGCCCCTTGCGGCCTCCCTGGAGGCCCTCGATCAGCGTCGCCTCCCACAGCGGCCGGGAGCGGTCGAGCCGGTGGGAGAACTCGCGACCGATGAGCACGCCGATCTCGGCGTCGCCGCCAGGCTCGGGGAACTCGCCTGGCGGACGTGCCAGTCGAGGTCGAAACCCGTGTCGTCGGTCCAGATCGGGTTCGCGATCCCGAGCGGCGGCTCCTCGAGCCGCTGCCGCAGCCGGGGCACAAGATGCACGCGCTCGCGGATGCGCTCGACCACCATCGCCCGCGTGAGCGCCGGCTCTGACTCGAACACCAGCAGGCCGCCCACGGCCATGTTGACCGCCCCACGCTCGGCCGCGAGCGACGATCGGTCAGCCGGCGAGAGCTCCTCGGTCATCCCCGTTACCGAGGGGGCATCCGCAGGGCGCCGTCGAGCCTGATCACCTCGCCGTTCAGCATCTCGTTCTCCGCGATGTGCGCCACGAGCGCCGCAAACTCGTCGGGGCGCCCAAGCCGGCTCGGGAACGGGATCGCACTGGCGAGTGCCTCCCGCGTCTCGTCGGGCAGCGCTCCGAGGAGGGGGGTATCGAACGTCCCCGGCGCGATCGTGCAGACCCGGATCCCGACGCTCGCCAGATCCCGCGCCGCCGGGAGCGTCATGCCGACGATGCCGCCCTTCGACGCCGAATACGAGATTTGCCCGATCTGGCCGTCGAAGGCCGCGATCGAGGCCGTGTTGACGCACACGCCGCGCTCGCCGTCGGGGGTCGGCTCCGCGGCGATCATCGCCTGCGCGGCGAGGCGCAGCACGTTGAAGGTCCCGATCAGGTTGACCCTGAGTACGGTCTCGAACGGCTCGAGTGCGTGGGGGCCGCGCTTGGAGGCTACGCGCTGCGCCCATCCGATCCCGGCACAGCAGACCGAGACCCGAAGGCCGCCGGGCTGATCTGCCGCCTGGTCGACCGCTGCCTGGACGGAGTCCGCGTCCGTGACGTCCGCTTTCGCGAATGAGGCTCGTTCGCCGAGCTCCTGGGCTAGAGCCGCGCCGCGCTCCTCGTTCAGGTCGGCGATCACGACGCTCGCTCCGTCACCGTGCAGCGTGCGGACGGTCGCTTCGCCGAGGCCCGACGCGCCGCCGGCGACGAGGGCGCCGTTGCCGTTGATCCGCATGGGCGCGAACCCTACCCGGGGGGCTGCGACCGCGCCGCCAGCGAGAGCGCGAACAACTCGTCCTCGTCGGTGAACCAGTCGTCGAGCACGAGCCCGGCTGCCGCGAAGTCGGCCTCGAGGCGGGGTCGGGTGAACTTGGCGCTGATCTCGGTTCGGAGCTCCTCGCCGGCCTCGAACTCGACGCTCATCCCGAGGTCCCCGATCTCGACAGAGCAGGCCTCCAGTGCCCGGAGGCGCATCTCGATCCACTCGTGCTTGCGATCGAAGAACGCCACGTGCTCGAACTGCTCGGTCGGGAAGTTCGCGCCGAGCTCGCGATTGATCACATGCAGGACGTTGAGGTTGAACTCCGCGGTCACGCCGGCCGGATCGTCGTAGGCCGCCTCGAGCACGCGTGGATCCTTGACCAGATCGGTGCCGAGCAGCATTCGATCGTCCGGGCCGAGCAGGTTGCTGATCTTGCGCAACAGCGTGCGGCGCGTCCCCGGGGGGAAATTGCCGATCGTGCCACCGAGAAACGCGACCAATCGCGGCTCGTCTTCCCATTCGGGGACATGGACCAGATGGCGCTCGAAGTCTCCGATCACGCCGTGCACCTCGAGCCCGTCGTACTCGTCGGTCAGCTGGTGGGCCGATTCCTTCACCACGCGCTCGGACACATCCAGCGGCACGTAGCGCTGCAAGGTGCCGGCTCGCTCCATCGCATCGAGCAGGATCCGAGCCTTCTCGGCGGCGCCCGATCCCAGCTCGACGAGCGTGGTGGCACCGCTCCGGGCGACGATCTCGTCAGCGCGCTCGGTCAGAATCGCGAGCTCGGTCCGAGTCGGGTAGTACTCGGGCAGCTCGCAGATCTGCTCGAACAGCTCCGACCCGCGCGAGTCATAGAAGTGCTTGGGAGGGAGCTCCTTGAACGGACGCGTCAGCCCGTCGAGGACGTCATTGGCCAGGACGCGCTCGTCCTCCTTTTCGAGGAACGACTCGATCGTCACCGCGCTGGACTCGAGCGATTTCACGGATCTCTCGCGATCCGGACCCCCGCGAAGATCTGGCGGCGCTGGGGGAAATCCCAGTTGCGGAAGGTCGGGTTTGCAACGCGCGCGCGAGTGGCCCACGACCCGCCTCGAAGAACCCGGTAATCGGGCCCGAAGAACACCTCGGAGTACTCCTTGTACGGATGCGCCACGAAGCCCGGGTATCCGCCGAATGTCGACGAGGTCCACTCCCACACGTCGCCGATCATCGAGAGGCAGCCATAGGGCGAAGCGCCGGCGGGATGCGCATCGGCCGGCCCCGGGCCGCGATCGACGTGGTCCACGTTGGCGTGTACGCCCGGGATCGGCGGATCGTCCCCCCAGGGGAAGGCGATCGCCGCTTCGAGCTCCTGGTCCCAGGTCGCCGCCTTCTCCCACTCCACCTCGGTGGGGAGGCGAGCGCCTTGTGAGCGTGCGAAGGCGTCGGCCTCGAACCAGGAGATGTGGACGACGGGCCTGCGCGGGTCAAGCGGCGCGAGCTTTCCCAGGCGCCACTCGGCGCGCAGGTCCGCCGTCCAGGCGCCGGGGTGGGTGATGTCGTACTCCTCCTTCCACGCCCAGCCCTCCTCCGACCACCACTCGCGGCGCTCGTAGCCGCCGCCTTCCACGAACGTCAGGTAGGTGGCGTTCGTGATCGGGGTCTTGCCGATCAGGAAGCGGCGGACGTCGGTGAGGTGTCGGGGGCGCTCGTTGTCGTAGGAGAAGCGGGCTGCGGGCGCGCCGATCGTGCATTCTCCCGCCGGGATCTCGAGGAGCTCGAGTCCGGTCGGCGGCGGTGAGGCCCCGTTCGAGGGTCGTAGCGTCTCGCTGACGGGCTGATACCCGTTCAGACGCGCGAGCTGGATCGTCTGGAGCATCGTCTCGCCGTGCTGCTGCTCGTGGCGCACGATCATCTCGTACAGGAGCTCGTCGGCGATCCCGTCCTTCTCGGCGAGCTCGATCGTCCTCTCGCGCACGGCGTCCAGATAGTGGCGCGCCTCGCTGGGGCCGAGGTAAGCGAGCTCGCCGCGTTGGTCCCGGGGTGTCTCGAACGCGTCATATGTGTCGGCCAGGTCGCGACGGAGCATCGGCTCGCCGCCGAGGCGATGGACCAACCAGAGATCCTCGAACGCCGCGATGTGGCCGAGGTCCCAGACCAGCGGACTCATCAGCGGCGAATGGACCTTGATCAGGTCGTCGTCGGAGATCGAAGCGACCAGGGCGAGCGTCCGCTCCCGCGCCTCGCCGAGCGCATCAAGGACGGGGCTGGTGCTCTGGACGCGCATGCCCAACATTCTGCCTCACGCCGATTCCCGGCAAACGCGAAGCCGTAGGAACAGCGATCCCTCGCATTCGAGTAGCCATCGGATGCTCAACTCGTCGGGCTCCGCGAGCTCTGAGCCGATGGCGATCGTCGGGGCCATTCCGCCGCCCGCCAGCCTGGGGGCGAGCGTCAAGAACAGCTCATCGACGAGCTCCTCGTGCAAGAGTGAACCGAACAGCGTCGGCCCGCCCTCGCACAGCAGCGAGCGGACTCCGTAGTCCACGTGAAGCATGTGGTTGACCGTCATCAGCGTGAGCTGGCTCGGGTCGATCCGAACGACGTCCAGATGCCGGGGGAGATTGGCGTGCGGCGTCGTGAAGACCACGACCCTCGACGCCGCCTGCTCGTCCGCGAACAACGGAATGTCGAGCGGCAGCTCGCCGCTGCGGGTGACCACGCACGCGAGCGGCTCGGGGTCAAGCCCGCGGTCGGCGCGCCGTTGACGGGCTTCGCCATCGCGGATCGTCCGGCCGTAACGCTCGGCTCGCAGCGTCCCGGTCCCGACCATGATCGCGTCGACGCGCTCCCGCAGTGCGTGGAACATGGCCCGGTCGCCGGGACTGGAGAGCGGCGCCGAGCGACCCCTGAGCGCCGCGCGGCCGTCGGCGGTGGACACGAAATTAGCGATCGTGTACGGGAGATCGGGACGGGTCGGAAATTCGAGCTCATCGCGCAGCGTTTCTAGCTCGATCGTGCCGTACTCAGGTAACAGGCGAGTGAACTGCATCGCTGGGCCGAACCTAGCGCAATGCCCTCGCGAACCCGTAGAGTCGCGCCATGCTCGACTGCACCTACCGCGTGCAGATCCCGCATCGCTCGGGCCAGCTGGCGAAGGTGATGGGTGCGATCGCCGAGGGAGAGGGGCTGATCGGCGATGTGGTGACGATCTCGATCGGCCGCGAGAGCTCGATCCGCGAGATCACGGTCGAGGTGCGCGACACCGTCCAGGCGGAGGAGATCAAGGAGCTGATCGATGAGCTCGACGGAATGCACGTGCTCTGGGCGCAAGATCGGGCCCTGATCCGCCACGAGGGCGGCAAGCTCAAGATCGACGGCATCCACAGGGTCCACACCGTCCAGGAGATGCGCGACGTGTACACGCCCGGTGTGGCCCGCGTATGCCTCGCGATCGCCGAGAGACCCGAGCTTGCCGGGCGGTACACGATGATCTCGCGCAGCGTCGCGATCTGTACGAACGGAACGCGTGTGCTGGGGCTGGGGAACATCGGGCCGGTCCCCTCGATGCCCGTGATGGAGGGCAAGGCCGTCTTCTACTGGCAGTTCGCCGGGATCTCGGCGATGCCCGTGCTGATCGACACGGAGGACACGGACGAGTTCATCGAGACCGTCGTGAGGATCGCGCCGACGTTCGGCGGCATCCACCTCGAGGACATCTCGGCACCGGAGTGCTTCGAGATCGAGCGCCGGCTGATCGAGGCGCTGCCGCAGCCGGTGATGCACGACGACGTCCACGGCACCGCGGTCGTGTCGGTGGCCGCTGCGATCGTCGCGTGCCGCAGTGCGGGCATCGAGCTCCGCGCCGCGACCGTCGGCCAGCTGGGCCTGGGCGCGGCGGGGTTCGGAATCGCGTCGCTGATGGTCGACGGCGGCGTAAGACGCGTGCTCGCGTTCGATCCGCAGGAGGCCTCGCACGCCAGGGCGCGGGAGAAGGGCATCGAGATCGCCTCGATGGATGAGGTGCTGCGCGAGGCCGATGTGGTCGTCGCCACCACGGGGCGCCCCGGCCTGATCGAGCCATCGATGGTTCGCCCCGGCCAGGTGATCCTCGCGCTCTCGAACCCGGACCCCGAGATCTCCCCGGAGGACGCCGAAGCCGCCGGCGCCGCCTTCGCGGGCGACGGTCGTAGCGTCAACAACGTGCTCGGTTACCCGGGGATCTTCCGCGGCGCGCTCAGAGCCGGGGCGAGGCGGATCGACGTGCAGATGAAGCTCGCGGCCGCTCGCGCGATTGCGTCCCTGACAGAAGACGATCAGCTCGTGCCGGACGCGCTGGATCAGCGCGTGCACGAAGCCGTCGCGGATGCCGTCTACGACGCGGCAGAGCGCTCGGGCGTCGCCCGACCGGAGCTTGCCGCGGCGGGCTTGTAGGCGCATTTCTCTCATCGAAACCGGTTAGGCTCCTCGGGAAGAGAGATGGCATCCACGACCTCGCAAGGCGCCGGCTCCGGCGCCGCGCTCGACTTCAAGAAGCTGGACAGAGGAGAGATCATCGCCTGCGTCGGCGGCGTTCTGCTGGCGATCTCGATCTTCCTGGCGTGGTACTCGCTCGGCAACCGCAACGCGACGCTCAACGGATGTCATGGTCCGAACGTGAGCTGCAGCGGCTGGAACTCGCTGACGATCCTCCGCTACCTGTTGTTGCTCGTCGCCGTCGCACCGCTGATCCTGTCGTGGATCATCGTCCGCGGCCACGCGCTGTCGTGGCCGCGCGGCGAGCTGACCGCGATCACTGCACTGGCGGCGCTGACGTTCACGATCTTCCGCGGGGTAATCGACAAGCCCGGATCGCCGCCTGGTCAGATCAGCACCGACTATGGATGGTGGGTGGGACTGCTCGGCGGGCTGCTGATCCTCGCCGGTTCGATCTGGCGCTCTCGGGAGAGCAGCGCCAAGCGCAAACCCCCCGGGGTGCTTTGAGCGAGTCGGCGGGCAGCGTGCGGCCAGATCGAAATCTGGCCCTCGAGCTGGTGCGCGTCACCGAGGCCGCGGCGCTCGCCGCCGCGCGGATGGTCGGCCGCGGCGACAAGGAGGGTGCCGACCAGGCGGCCGTCGATGCGATGCGGGCGGTGCTCGACTCGGTCTCGATGGACGGCGTGGTCGTGATCGGCGAGGGGGAGAAGGACGAGGCGCCGATGCTCTACAACGGCGAGCAGATCGGCGACGGCACCCCGCCCCAGGTTGATGTGGCCGTCGACCCGCTCGAGGGCACGCGGCTCACTGCGCTCGGGATGCCGAGTGCGATCGCGGTGATCGCGCTCGCGGAGCGCGGCACGATGTTCAATCCCGGGCCGATCGTGTACATGGAGAAGATTGCGGGCGGTCCTGAGATCGCTGACCTGCTCGATCTCGACCGGCCGCTGTCCGACACGCTGGGGCTGATCGCCGAGCGCAAAGAGGTGGACATCCGCGACGTGATGGTCGTGATGCTCGACCGGGAGCGCCACCACGAGGCGATGCGCGAGGTGCGCGAGGCGGGAGCGAGAGTGAGACTGATCATGGACGGTGACGTGTCAGCGGCGCTGCTCGCGGTAAGCGAGAACTCTCCCGTCGACATCCTGTGGGGCATCGGGGGGACGCCCGAGGGTGTGATCTCCGCAGCCGCGATCAAGTGCACCGGCGGCCATATGCTCGGGCGTTTGTGGCCGCGCAACCACGAGGAGCGCCAGGCTGCTGTCGACGAGGGGTACGAGCTCGACCGGGTGCTGGACTGCGACGACCTCGTCGCCGGCCAGGATGTGTTCTTCTCCGCCACCGGGGTGACGGACGGAGACGTGCTCGAGGGTGTCCGCTATCAGGGTGACCGTGGCGCTACCACGGAATCTCTTGTGATGCGCTCGCGCTCAGGGACTGTGCGGAGGATCCACGCGCGTCACGACCGCGCCAAGCTCCGCACGCTGAGCGGCGTCCGTTACGGCTGAGCAGGCGGGCTGGGCGCGGCCACGGTGGCCTCGGCCGGCTCGGGCTCGGGCTCGGAGAGGCGCTTCACCTTCGACTCGGCGAGCTCGAGCGTGGCCAGCGAGCGCAGGAACGCGTGCGTGACCGCCACGTGGACGAAAGACTGCGTCGCCATGTAGACGGGCATGCTGAACCCGGCCGCGATCGCCGGATAGAAGTTGGCCACCTCGACTTCGATCCGGAGCATCGCCGGATCGGCTTCGAATGGGCCCTCTCGGCGAACGTCGAGCGCCAGGTAGCCGCAGCCGCGGCCCGCGCGCGCTACGAGCAGTCCGTCACGGATCCCCCAGCGGACAGACGCGTGATCGGCCTCCAGCTCGTACTCGGGTGGTTCGAATCGCAGCAGCGTGAACGGCTTTGCCAGGAACACGACCGAGCGCGAGTGCTCGCCGTAGATGACTCGGATCAGACCGAGCGTGACACGGGTCAGGAAGCGCCAGTAGGTCCGCCCCAGGTTCTCGAGATTGGCCGGGATCCAAAGCCGCTCGAGCCGCTCCCGCGACATCGAGAGCTCGGCGCTCTGGATCGAGGTGACGGCCCCGTCGTGGGCCGTCACCGTGGACCTCCTCGGCGTCACGATCAGCGTCTGGCCCGGCAGCCGGCTGCGCCGGTGGCGGCGAGCGATCGCGACGGCCGAGCCGATCAGCAACGCGATTACGATCGGGAGGGTCATCGCCGTGATTGTTACCCAGGGAGGGGTTCGAGTGCGACGGATGTGCCCGCCGCAAGCTCGCCGTCTCCGGCGGGGATGAAGGCGAGCGCGTCCGCGCCCAGAAGCGACGTGACGAGATGCGACCCCTGGGGGCCGGTGGGGATCGCGACCTCCATCCCGTTTCGACGCTCGAGACGGACCCGAATCGCCTGTTCCCTCGAGCTGTTGCGTTTCACCGCGGCGCCCAGCGCGGCCGTGGATACATCGTTGCTCGGCCCCGCCCCTTGAAGGGCGGCGAGCGCGGGGCGGACGAACAGGATGAAGGTCACAACGGTCGACACGGGGTTGCCCGGGAGCCCGAACGCGAGCTTGCCATCGCGCTCGCCGAACCAGGTCGGTTTGCCGGGCTGCAGTGCCACGCCCCAGAAGCGTTCCTCGACCCCGAGGGCGGCGAATGCCGGTTTGACGTGGTCGTGGGGGCCGACGGAGACCCCGCCCGAGACGACGAGCACATCGGCCTGCTCGAGCGCTCTTTGCAACCCCGCCTCGGTCTCGCGGAGGTCGTCCGGGAGACGACCGGTAGCGACGGTCTCCGCGCCGGAACGCGTGGCGAGCGCGGCGAGCATCGGAGCGTTGGAGTTGTGGATCTCGCCTGGACCCAGCGGCTCGCCTGGGGCCCGTAGCTCGTCTCCGGTGGAGAGGACGGCCACACGCGGGCGACGTGCGACCTTCACGGCGCCCATACCCGCCGCGACCGCCGCACCGAGCTCGGCGACGCCGAGCGAACGGCCCGCTTCGAGCACAGTCGCTCCGGCCGTGAGGTCCTCTGCCGCAGCCCGGATGTTCAAGCCCGCAGACACCTCGACCGCCGGCACGATCTCGTCGCCGTCGCGCTCGACGTCTTCCTGCCGGATCACGGCCTCGGCGCCCGGCGGTATCGCCGCGCCGGTCGAAACGCGGATCGCCTCGCCGTCTCGCAGCTGACGATCGCTCGGCGTGCCCGCGCGGGACTCCCCGACCACGGTGAGCGGCCTCGCGGCGGCGCCAGCCTTGACCGCGTAGCCGTCCATGGCCGAGCAGGCGAACGGCGGTACGTCCCCCGCTGCGACGACGTCCCGTGCTAGCACGCGGCCGAGGGCCTGGGAAATCTCGACCGTCTCCTGCTCGAGCGGGCGAACCGCCGCGAGGACGCGTTCGCGCGCCGTCTGGATCGATATCAACTCTCCGGGCATCAAAAGGATTGTGGCGTCTGACCCGCCGCCGCCCTCCGTGATACAAGAGTTGATCATGGATCAAGGGGTGCCACGACGGCGGAGGGCAAGGCCAGTCGGGGATGCGCCGGTCGACGGGCTCCTGAGCCGCCTCGACTCGCTGACCAAGGGCTGGTTGGTGGCACTGCTCGAGCAGACGCCCCTCGAGGGCGCATCGGGGATTCTCGCCACCGATCTCGTGGCCCTAGGGCCGCGGGTATGCGACGCCGTCATCCGCGCCCTCGCGAGCGACAGCGATCTCCGCCGGCTCGAGCCCGGAGGAGCGCTCGAGCAGCTCGTGGCACGGGCGGGCGATCTGGGCGGCGTGGCGGGCGCGGCAGGGGCATCGGGCGTGATTGACGCGCTCCACGGCGTGATCTGGAGCGGCCTGCGCGACGAGCTCGATCACCCCGAACCGGAGCAGATTTCCGAGCTCGCCCAGCGCCTGGAGCTGGTGATCGAACTGGTCCGTGGGGCGGCGCTGCGGCGACTGGATGGGCACCTGAGGGAGCCGAGCCCGCCGGCGGGCGCCCGCGAGCGCATCGCCTACGAGCCCGGGGAGGCTCCGGAGCCGGAGCCCGAGCCGGCCGATGAACCGGCGGCTGAGCGCGAGGAGGTGGGCGAGCGCCGGATCGCGGTGGTCCCGGAGCCTCCCGCTCCGAGAGCGAGGTCGGGCGATGCGTTGTGGATCGGCGCCTTCGAGGAGGAGATTTCACGTTCCCAGCGGTCGGGAGCTCCGCTGTCGTTGCTGCTGGTCGAGCTCGAGGACGGCGAGCGGATGCAGGTGATCGAGCCGCCGGCGGTGGCGAGCGCGACGCTGGGGCGCTTTGCCCAGGCCGTGCGGGACGCCGTGCGGCGCCCGGACATCATCGCTTCCGAGAGCGATACGCGAGCATGGGTGATCGCCCGTGAGACGGGGAGATCCGGCGCGCAGGCCCTCGCCTCGAGGCTCGGCAGCGCCGTTCGCTCCGCGGAGCCGTGGCGTGGGGCGCCGCTGACGGTCTCGATCGGGATCGGTGTCCTGGGGGAGGACGGCCGCGACGTGGACAGCCTGATCGAGGCGACCGAGGAGTCGCGTTTTGCGGCGGCGGCGAGCGGGGTGGACGTGGTCCATCGCGACGACGGCGACGATCAGCCGCACGCCGGGGAATCGGGTTAGCGGCTCGCTGAGGGGGCGCGCTCCGTTCGGGCCGCTTGGAGGCGGGTTGACATCGCCCGCTTGACCCGCGAAGCTCCGCGGTCAACGAGAGGCGCTCGCTGGGGGCGCCCGGGATGATGGAGGTACATCCATGAGGAAGTTGCTGCGCTTGCGGCCGTCGGCGTCATTGATCGTCGCGACCGCCGCCCTCGTCGCCGCGCTGAGCGGCGGCGCCTATGCCACCGGTACGTTCAGTTCCGCTCCCGCGTCAAGTCCGACCGCACATGCGGCCAAAGTGTCGGACAAGAAGTCGGACAAGAAGATCGCCAATACGGCGGCGAAGAATTACTTCAACAACCACATCGCGGGTGCGTCGGTGTCGCACGCGAACACGGCGAATACCGCGAACAGCGCGAACACGGCGGCGTCGGCGACGAACGCGACAAACGCCGGCACCGCGAATAACGCCAATAACCTGGGCGGGCTGGCGCCGGCGACGTTCCTGAATCGGGCGGCACAACGGGCCGACACGACGACCGGGATTTCCTCCGTCCCGCTAACGTCTGGCAATCCAACGGACGTCACGATCCCCTCGCCAGCGAGCATCACCGTGCCCGCCGGGGTCAATTTCGTCCACGCGACCGGAGTCGCGACCCTGGCCGGCGGGAGCGCGACCACGTGGATCATCTGGCTGCAAATGGACGGAGCCTGCGCTCTGACGGGCCCGGGCGCGAATTCGCGCCCCTACGACGCGATCGGAGCCGGCGGGCAGGCAGCGATGACGGCAACCCTCGTCTTCCCTGTCACTGCCGGCGTGCACACGTTCCGGTTGTGCGCACAGGACTCCGCTTCTGGTGACACCATTTTCGACCCGGTTCTCACCGTGGAGACGGTGGCCGCCGGGGCGACCGGTGGCACCACGCTCGGCCCTGTCGCGCACAGCGGCGCCAAGCACACGGGTAACCCGACCGTGGCGCACTAGAGGCGCGCGTCCATTCTCGACTCTCGGAGGGCCGGCATCCGCCGGCCCTCCGAACGCTCGCTTGAGGCGGCGCGCTATCCGACAGCGGCGCGGAGCGCGCCGATCGTCGTCGTCCCGTAGATCCCGAGCGCGCGGCCGGTCGCCATCGTCAGGTCCCAGTTGGCGTGGTTCGCATACGGGCCGCGGTCGATCACCGGCACGACGATCATCCTGCCGCGGTAGTAGATCGAGACCGGGGCGCCGCAGGGCAGCGTTCGGTTGGCGACGCCGATCGTCGCGCGCCTCAACACCGTCCCGCACGCGGTCTTGTGGCCGTAGAAGCCGGGGCCGTACTCCGTGGCAATCGACGGCCGGTAGACGAGCACGGAAAGCGCCGGCGATGCGGCCGAACCGTTGGCGGTGGCCGCGCGAAGGGACAGCGTCCCGGTCTGAGCGGGGTGCCACGCGGCCGTAAACGATCCATTGGCGCTGGGGGTGGCGGTCGCAACCGTGGTCCACGTGCCCCCAGAAAGGAGCTGGATCTGGAGCGTTTGACCGGCCGCCGAGGCGCCGTTCAGCCACAACGTGCCACGCAACAGCGCCGCACTGCGGCTCGTGAACGTGATCCCATCGCCGCTCACAGTCTCGGTTGTCACCCCGGTGGACGTGTGCGCCAAGGCAGTCTGTCCACCGCTCGGGAGGCCCGTGCCGCCGGAGGCCGCGAGCGCGCTCGCGGGCGCCGCGACGGCGGTCACGAGCGACATGGCGGCAAAGCGCAACTTGGCTGAACGACCCAACACAAGCCTTTCAGTCGACTAGGGGCTGCCTACGGGGTTAGCTGTCGGGCTCGCGCCTACCCGGCGCTACGGTCCTGGGGCGGGACCGATTCGCCCCTGCGACCATGAGGGCCGCAAGTGGTTCCCCCGCCGATCGCCCGCTGACGAGCGATCGCTCGGCTGGAAGCGCGGCAGTATAAGCAAACAGGGGGAGGTTTTGTGACCCCGGCGTTGCCTTGCTACGGCCGCGGGAGGCGTGAGACCGCGTTTCTGAGCGTCCGCGCGCCGGTTGATAGCCCGATCTCGGCCAGCTCGGCCGCGGCTTTAACGATCGTGCCGACGAGCTCGGTCCCGGAGAACGGCGCCGGTCGCCGCGCGGGCGGCGCGGGCGGGTTACCGGCGGGCTGCTTGGGCTGGCTGATCGACTCGGCCCGTGGCTTGCGCGCCGGAGCTCTGCGCTTTGCGCTCTGGCGGGCGGCCGGTCGCGACTTCGGCGTTGCGGTCCGCGGCGAACCTGCCCCAGCTCGCTTACTGCTCCGGCGGTGGGGGCGGCTGTTCGGAAGCGATCCCAGGATCTCGGGGGGGCGTTCGTCACTCATGGCTCGGACATGATCGCGCACGGACGCGCGAATTGGCCTTTGGCGGCCAGGTACACGCCGTGAGATGAGCTCGCCGGAGGCAGCGAGAAGCGAAATTCCGCCTAAATCGTCCGCGCAACTTGAAACGAGTTGCGTCGTTGTACGTATTTGGAGTGCCGGAAAGTGCGGCAAGAGCGTCAGCGCCGGTCTCAGCGTGGGCCGGAACCACGCCTCGCCCCTTTGACTTCAAAAAATGAAGCACCTATACTTGCCCGCATGTGTTTGAGTAGCGGGCGTGCGCCCTCAAGTGGCTGCGTCTGCTACCGATCTGAGCACCCTCACGGCCAGGCTGTTGGTGCAACACGACGGAGACTGAGAGCAAGATGTCAGTAGCTGAATTGCAGGAACTCGAAGAGATCAAGGGACTGATGAATCGCGGCCAGCAGCTCGGCGTGCTCACGTACTGCCGAGATCGCCGGAGCAGTGGCGGAGCTCGACCTCGACGAGGCAGACGTCGAGGAGTTGCACGGGTTCCTCGAGCGGGCGGAGATCGAGCTCGTCGAGGAGGTCGACCCGGCGCTGTCGGCGGCCGAGGTAGAGCGGGCGCCGGACAAGCGCGGGCGCCGCAAGCCCAAGACGACGCTGGACCTGAAGCCGGACATGACGACGGACTCGCTTCAGCTGTTCCTCAAGGACATCGGCAAGGTGCGGCTGCTGACCGCCCAAGAGGAAGTCGATCTCGCCAAGCGGATCGAGCGCGGAGACCTGGACGCAAAGCAGAAGATGGTCGAGTCCAACCTCCGCCTGGTCGTCTCGATCGCCAAGAACTATCGCAACCAGGGGCTGCCGTTCCTCGATCTGATCCAGGAGGGGACGCTCGGCCTGGTGCGGGCGGCGGAGAAGTTCGACTACCGCAAGGGCTTCAAGTTCTCGACCTACGCCACCTGGTGGATCCGCCAGGCGATCGCTCGGGCGCTCGCCGACAAGGCCCGCACGATCCGGATCCCCGTGCACGTGGTCGAGAAGCTCAACAAGATCGGCCGCGCCGAGCGCAAGCTCGTCACCGAGCTCGGTCGGGAGCCAACGGCGGAGGAGATCGCCGAGGTGACCGGCATCGAGCCCGAGGAGGTCGAGTCGATCAAGCGCTCCGCGCAGGCTCCGGTGTCACTCGAGAAGCCGGTCGGCGACGAAGAGGAATCCGAGTTCGGGCAGTTCATCGCGGACGAGCGGGCCGAGTCGCCGTATGAACGGGCCGCCGAGATCCTGACCAAGGAAGCGCTTCGCGAGGCGCTCGAGAACCTCTCGTATCGCGAGCGGCGCGTGCTCGAGCTGCGCTACGGGCTTGGCGGCGAGCACCCGCGGACGCTCGATGAGGTGGGGCGGACGTTCAACGTGACGCGGGAACGCATCCGGCAGATCGAGAACCAGTCGCTCAAGAAGCTGCAGTCGCTCGCTGAAGCTCAAAAGCTTCGCGACGTCGCTTAGACGCCCGCCGGGGCCCACGCGCGTCCAACGACGCTCAAGAACGGTCTAGCGGCTGCCGATGAAGCGCCCCAGATGTTCGATTTCGTCGAGGCGCTGCGCTATGTCGTCCGCAATGAGGGCTCGGACCTTCACCTGAAGGCCTTCTCGCGTCCGATTGCCCGGATCCATGGGAAGCTCGGCCCGATCGAGGGATACGAGCCGATCGGGGCCGAGGACACCGAGCGGGCCCTAGCGGAGATGCTCAGTGACCACCGCGACAAGCTCGCGGAG
>CAVPKT010000021.1:0-37035 GCA_963705775.1 uncultured Solirubrobacterales bacterium
CCCGGCACTGAGATTGAGTGTGAAGCCGCCGTTTGCCGTGCCTCCCGAGACGTTCGCGCACACCCGCTCGGTCTTGACGTCAACGCCTCCGATCGCGTCGATGAACGGCGGGAACGCTGCCAGGTTGACGACGATGACGTGGTTGATTTTGAGCCCGGTGAAGTTCTCGACCGTCTTGATCGTCAGCGCCGGGCCCCCGTACGCGTATGCGGCGTTGATCTTGTCCCGGCCGTGACCGGGGATATCGGCCGCCGTGTCGCGCGGGATCGACAGGCGGCGCGATGTGCCGCCGCCAATCCGCCACAACATCAGCGTGTCCGAGCGCGATCCGGCGTCGCTGTAGTTGGAACCGGGCTCCTTGGAACCGGCACCGGTACGCGGCCGCTGGTCGGTGCCGATGATCAGGACGTTGTCGGTGCCCGTCACCATGTTCGGCCCCGAGTTCAGCGCGGCCTGCGCGTCTGCCGGGATCCCTGGGCTCGTCGAGGAGCTGATGGTGAACAGGATCAGCGACAGCAGCAGCCAGAAGACGATCGCGCCCAGCAGGCCGAGGATGACCCGTTTCGGGGTGATGCGATCGCGCCACGTCCCGGGCTGGCGCCTCGGCTCGGGGCGGTCCGGGCCGCCGACCTCGTCCTCGCCGCGCAGCAGAGCCTTGAGCCCGCGGCGGCGGGCCCGGTAGACCTTGTATGGGCGCGGCTCATCCCCCGGGTCTGAGCGTCCCTCTCGCCCGTAGACCCGATAAGGGCGGTCTTCGACCGGCGCCCGGCTGTCGCGTTCGTCGGACATCGGGTACTCCATATAGTGACGGCTATGCCGGCCCGACGCACAATCGGCGTCGACATGGGCGGGACGAAGCTGCTCGCTGGCGCGGTCGGGCCTGGACTTGAGGTGCACCACCGCACGCAGCGGACCGTGTTGGGTCTCGACCAGTCGTCGCTGCTCGACATCGCGGTGGACGCGGTCCAGGAGGCTCGCACGTCGGCTGGCGATGATGTGGCGGCGGTCGGATTCGGGATCCCGTGCCTGATGGACCAGCGCACCGGCCGGGCCGTGATCGCTGTGAACCTGCCGCTCGCCGACATTCCGTTCGCCGACGTGATGGCCGAGCGGCTCGAGATCCCCGTGTTCGTCGAGAACGATGCGAACGCGGCGGCCGTCGCGGAGCATCGCGCCGGCGCTGCGCTCGGCGCCGACGAAGCGGTGGTCTTGACCATCGGGACTGGAATTGGAGGGGGCCTCATCCTCCGTGGCGAGCTCTATCGCGGAGCGTTCGGGTCAGCGGCGGAGCTCGGCCACACGGTGATCGACATGGACGGACCGCCCTGTCAGGGGAACTGCCCCAACCGGGGATGTGTCGAGGCGCTTGCCTCAGGCACCGCGCTTGCGCTCGAGGCGACCCGGATCGCGGGCGAGCATCCGGAGTCCCGGCTCGCCGAGGCGCTCAAAGGCGGCCGTGCGCTCAGCGGACCCCTGGTGACGGAGCTCGCCCACGACGGGGATCCAGCGGCGATCGAGGCGATCACCTTGATCGGCAGCCGGCTCGGTGTGGCGATCGCGAGCTTCGTCAACATCTTCAACCCGCAGGTCGTCGTCATCGGCGGCGGTGTGATCGCTGCCGGCGAGCTGCTCTTGGCGCCCGCGCGGGCCGAGGTCGCGTCGCGTGCGCTGCCGCCGAATCGTGACGAGGTCAAGATCGTGGCGGCCCGGTTTGGCGTCGAAGCGGGGATGATCGGAGCTGCAGCGCTGGCCTTCGACGGGATCGCGGAGGCGGCGGCATGAGCGGGCGGCTGGTCGTCTGCCCGACGCCGATCGGGAACCTCGAGGACGTGACACTGCGTGTCCTCTCCGCCCTGCGCGACGCGGACGTCGTGGCCTGCGAGGACACACGCCGGACGCGGGTGCTGCTCGACCGCTACGGGGTCAAAGGCCGCCTCCTCTCATATCACGAGCACAACGAGCGCGAGCGGTCCGTGGAGCTCGTGGGGCTGATGCGCGAGGGATCGGTCGTGGCGCTCGTCTCAGACGCCGGTATGCCGCTCGTGTCCGATCCCGGATTCGTGCTCGTCCAGGCTTGCATCGCCGCCGGGCTTGCGGTCGAGGTGCTGCCCGGCCCGTCGGCTGCGCTGGCCGCTCTGGTTGCGAGCGGCCTGCCGGCCGAGCGCTGGCGCTTCGAGGGGTTCCTGCCGCGTAAGCGCTCGGAGCTCGTGGAGGTCTTCGGAGCCCCCGAGCCGGTTGTGGCCTTCGAATCGCCGCGGCGGCTGGGGAAATCGCTCGGAGTCCTCGCCTCGGTCGATCCGGACCGAGCTGTCGCCGTCGCCCGCGAGCTGACGAAGTTGCACGAGGAGGTGGTGCGCGGGAGCGCCGCCGAGCTCGCGGCTCGCTACGAAGCGGCACCGCCACGAGGGGAGGTTGCGCTTGTCATCGGCCCGGCGCCCGCCCGCGCCTCGGAGGACCTCGGCGAGGCCCTCGATGCCGTCCGCAGGTTGGTCGCGTCCGGCGCGAAGCCACGCGCGGCGGCGGGGGTCGTCGCCGAGCTGACCGGGGGGAGCGCCAACGCGCTGTATCGCGCGCTGACGCCCCCGAGGTCATCGTCTACAGCTTGACGCGGAAGACCTGGCCGGTCAGCTCGCCGACGTAGACGTAGCCGCCGTTGACGGCGAGTCCGACGACCGACCCAACGAATCCGGTCAGCAGTGTGGTCGGCTTGCCGCCGCCCGCGGGAATCGACTGGACGAGGCCCGACTTGTGCTGGTTGCCCAGGAACTCGGACATGTACAGCCGGCCGCCGGCCAGCCCCAGCCCCATCACGTCGGTGTGCGGGGAGAACATCTGGAAGGGCTTGGCGAAGCCCTTGCAGTTCTTCGGCTTGGTCCAGTTGCACTTCGGGAACCCGTATCGCTGGCCCTGTTTGATCCGCAGGACGAAATCGGGCGGGTTCTTGGCGGCCTGATCCTGGCCGAGATCAGACACGTATGGCGAGGATGAACCGGCCGGGAAGACCATCTGCCACGGCTGGCGGACCCCCGTCGCGACGATCTTCGGGGCGCCGCCCTTCGGGTTCAGCGACAGCACGTCGTACGCGAACGGCGTCGTCGGAGGACCGTGGTCTCCGTTGCTCGCGAGGGCCACGCCGACATACAGCCGTCCGTTGGCGCCGAACCCGATGCCGTTGAACCCGGTGAACTTCTTCGGTGCCTTGTAGACGACCCGGCGCTTCGCGAACGAAGTCCCGTTCCAGCCGCTCCACGCGAGGATGCTGTTTCCCGCGCTTACGTACAGCGTTCCGCCTCGCCACGCCACACCCATCGAGTACGGCGGAGAGTGGGGCAGACGCGTCGCGGTGCCGTTCGCGAGCACAAACACACCGCCCGCGGGCGGCGCCGGCTTGCCGCTGGCGCTCATGCCACCGAAGTCGGATTCGAACAAGGTCCCGTCGCTGGCGAACGCGAACGAGGTCGGCGTACCCAGCCCGGACGCAACGAGCTCGACGGGGTTGCCGTTGGTCGACGTAGGTGGGGGCGGCCCCGCCGCCTGGGCTGCTCCGCCGAACGCCGCTGCCACCGCGACGGCAACGGTCGAGCACTTAACTGTGCGTGAGAACATCGAGCCTCCTGGTTTGACTGCTGATCTTGCTGCCCTTGCAAGCCCCGGCCGCAACGCGGAGGAACGTAGCAGGCGTGGTCACACGTTGGTTACATCCTCGCTCCTCCTTGGCGCGTCAGCGCGGCGGATAGCCTTCTCCGTCGGCCCCGATGTCCTTCTACGTCACAACCCCGATCTACTACGTCAACGCGCAGCCCCACCTGGGCCACGCGTACACGACGATCGCCGCCGACGTGCTCGCGCGGCACATGCGCCAGCGCCGCGAGGACGTCTTCTTCCTCACAGGGACCGACGAGCACGGCGAGCCGGTCGCTGACGCAGCCCGCGCCCAGGGTCTCGAACCGAAGGAGCTGGCGGACCGCAACGCGGAGCGGTTCAAGGCGCTGATGCCGCAGCTCGAGGCCTCGAACGACTTCTTCATCCGCACCTCGGATGAGCAGCACATGGCGCGCGTGCAGGAGGTGCTCCAGCTGGTCCACGACAAGGGATACACCTACAAGGGCATGTACGAAGGGTGGTACTGCCCGCGCTGTGCGGACTTCAAGGTCGAGAACGAGATCCTCGAGGGCAACCTCTGTCCGATCCATGAGATCCCGCTCGAGCGCCACCAGGAGGAGAACTGGTTCTTCCAGCTGTCGGCATTTCAAGAGCCGCTCGAGCGCTTATACGCCGAACATCCCGACTTCGTGATGCCCGCCCGCCACTTCAACGAGGCGCGGTCGTTCATCGGCCAAGGCCTCGCGGACGTATCGCTCTCCCGCGAGCGGCTGAAGTGGGGAGTGCCGGTGCCCGTGGGACCCAGGCCACGTGTTCTACGTGTGGTTCGACGCGCTGCTCAACTACTACACGGCTCCTGTCGTACGCGAGCCCAGGAGAGGACTTGACCGATCGCTACTGGCCGGCGAGCGTACCACATCATCGGCAAGGACATCCTCAAATTCCACACGGTGTTCTGGCCCGCGCTGCTGATGGCCGCCGAGCTGGCGCTCCCGCGGGCACGTGTTCGTGCACGGCTTCCTCCTCGGGGCGGACGGGCGCAAGATGAGCAAGTCGCTCGGCAACGTGCTCGATCCATTCGAGGTGATCGAGGGAGTTCGGGACCGAGGCGCTTCGCTTCTACCTGATGCGCGACGTCGCCTTCGGCGCTGACGGCGCCGTCGGGATGGATTCGGTCAAAACCCGGTACGAGGCCGAGCTCGCGAACGAGTACGGCAACTTGGCGAGCCGAACGATCGCCATGGTCCAGCGCTACCGCGACGGCGTGGTCCCTGCGGTGCCGCGCGACCCAGCGCTCGAGCCCGACTTCGAGGGGCTGCCCAGGAGGTGGCCGCGCTGATGGACCGAGCCGAGGTCACCCAAGCTCTCGACCGCATCTGGCAGCGGGTAAGGCGGCTCAACCGCTACGTCGAAGAGCAGGCGCCATGGGCGCTGGCTCGCGATCCGGCGTCCGCCGAGCAGCTTGACCGCACGCTGGCTTCGCTGGTCGAGGGCCTCCGGACCGTGAACACGATGCTCGAGCCATACATGCCGATGACGAGCGCGAAGCTCCGCACCGCGCTCGGCTCGCCCGGAGGAAAGGTCGGCTCGCTCGACCTCTGTTCCCCAAGCGGGCATGAACGGGCGTCGCGACCGGCCGTGATCGACAGCCACACCCACCTCAGCTTCTGCGATCCACCTGATGCAGAGCTGGTCGAGGCTGCCGTCGAGGCGGGGGTGAACCGGATGTTGACCGTCGGAACGACAGGCGAGAGCTGCCGGGCCGCGCTCCAGACCGCCGAGGACTTCCCGCAGGTTTACGCGGCTATCGGGCGCCATCCCAACGAAGCGACCGGGTTCGACGACGCCGACCTCGCTGAGCTACAGGCGCTGGCGGCGCACGAAAAATGCGTCGCGATCGGCGAGACCGGTCTCGACTACTACCGCGACTATGCGCCCCGCCCCGACCAGGAGCGCGCGTTTGACGCGCAGATCGAGCTGGCGCGCGCAACGGGCAAGCCGCTCGTGATCCACACGCGAGCCGCCGAGGACGACACGCTCGCGATGCTGTCCGAGCGGACCGATGGGCTCAAAGTGATCCTTCACTGCTTCTCGATGGCCGACCGGATCGACGACTGCCTGCAGCACGAGGACTGGTGGATCTCGTTTGCGGGAAACGTCACCTATCCGAAGGCCGATCCGCTCCGCGCGGCGGCGCTCAGGGTCCCGGCAGAGCGTCTGCTGGTCGAGACGGACGCGCCCTTCCTCTCGCCCCAGCCCGTGCGTGGCAAGCCGAACCAGCCCGCGAACGTGGCGTATACGGCGCAGGCGCTCGCCCTCGAGCGCCGGGTTTCGTACGCCGAGCTCGAAGGGGCCGTCGAGGGAAATGCGGCTGCCCTGTTCGGATGGTGAGGGCCCGCGAGCTCGGCCAAAGTTCCTGGTCAACCGCAACATCTTGGACGTGATCGAGCGGCTAGCGCACCTCGGCCTCGACGATGTCGTGCTCGAGGTCGGCGGCGGCCCCGGCGTGTTGTCAGAGCGGCTGGCTGCGCGGACGGGCCACGTGCACGTGGTCGAAGTCGATCGCGGGCTCGAGCGGCGGCTGCGCGACGCTCGCGACTTCGACAACGTCACGGTGCACGTCGGCGACGCACTCGAGCTCGATCTGCCGGCGCTCGACCCGGCCCCAAGCAAGATGGTCTCGAACCTCCCCTACGGGATTGCGGCCACGATCGTGCTCAAGACGATCGACGAGCTCCCGAGCATCACCGAATGGGTCGTGATGGTCCAGCGCGAGGTGGGGAACGGCTCGCCGCCGAGCCTGGGACCGGGGCCTATGGCGCGCCCTCGGTACTTGCTCAGCTCGCGTGCGATGTGCGCGTGCTGCGTCCGATCAGCCGAACCGTGTTTCGTCCCGTACCGAACGTCGACTCGGTTCTCCTGGGCCTCACGCGCCACGACGCGGGGGCGCCGCCGGCGTTGCGGGACTCGTTCACGAGGCCTTCGCACACAGGCGCAAGGCGCTGGCCGGCTCGCTCGCGCTCGCCCCGGGCGCGCGGGAGGGGATCCGGGACCGGGCGCGGGCCGCGCTCCTCGAGCTCGGTCATCCCGCAGACGAGCGCGCAGAGCGACTGAGTCCGGACGGAGTTCAGGCGCCTCGGGGAAAAGCTTTGAGGCTCGCGGCGTCGGCACCGGGAAAGGTCGAACCTGTGCCTGCTCGTCGGAAGCCACCGGAGCGACGGGCGGCACGAGGTCGTGACGTTGCTCGAGTCAGTCTCGCTCGCGGACGAGCTGACGGTTTCCCCGGGAGGCACGTCGGACGAGGTCATCTGCCCGGGTGTCGAGGGACCGAACCTCGTCTCCCGCGCACTCGAAGGCCTCCGCGAGCGGGGCTGGGACGGCCCTCCGGTGCGGGTGGAGATCGCCAAGCGGATCCCGGTGGCGGCAGGCATGGGCGGTGGGTCGGCTGACGCCGCCGCGATGCTCCGGCTCGCGCAGCGCTTGCATCCGGTGCCGGAAGATGTTGTCTCGGAGCTTGCTGCCGAGCTCGGCTCGGACGTGCCGAGCCAGCTGAAGCCGGGCGTCGCGATCGGTACCGGCGCGGGGACTCGTGCGCCCCGCTACCGCCACTGCAACCGCACGCGCTGGTGATCGTGCCCTCGGCGCACGCGCTGTCGGCCGGCGATGTGTACGCCGAGGCCGATCGGCTCGGGGTGGAGCGGGCGCCGGACGAGCTCGCGGCGCTCCACGAACAGCTCTCGCGGCGCTGAACGCGACGGGCAACCGCCCGACGACCTGCTGGTCAACGACCTGGAGCTGCCGCGATCTCGCTGTGTCCCGGAGTATCAGCCGGCGCGCTCAACGCACTCCGTAAGGCGGGTGCCGACCACGAGCTCTGCGGGGCGCGCCCCACGCGTTCGGACTGTTCTGGGAGACCCGACTGCGAACAGCGCGCCCGTACGGCGGTCGCATCGCTCGATTTGCCCGCAACAGGGCGGTTCCGTGGTCGTCGGTTCGGATATCCACGCGTTGCGGCACAATTGCGGCCAACCGATGAGTAATCAGAACATCACGTACCTCGTCGGAGCGTGTCTCGGCGTGTCGGTTTGACCGCCTTCTGCGCGCTCGTGCTCGTGCCCGCGGTCACCGCATACCGCCGGCCGATGGAGCGCGTAGCGGTCGTGATCCTCTCCTTGTACGTGCTCGCGGCGCTGATCGGTATCGGCGTCGTCGTGGGTGGCCTGATCGTGCTCGAATGGCCGAGGCTGTTCTAGGTGGCAGACGTGACCGAGCGACCGACCCGCCAGCAGGCGGGCACCCCTGACCTTCTCGCACTTCAAGCGATCACGGACGCGGTCGAGGCGGCGCCGGCCTGCCGGAGATCCTCCGCGCCGCGGCCCGAGCGCTCGACGCGAGTCTGATCCTGATCGACCGTTCCGGCGCCCGTTCTGGCAGTCGCCGCCCGGTCGCCTGCCGATGAGCGGTCGCTGATGCGCGGCGGCGAGGACGTGCAGACCGTCGACCTTCGGTCGCCGAGGCCCCGGTCGGTCAGCTGCGGATGCGGGCGCGCGGGAGGAGCCCGACCGCGCTCCGTGCTGCGTCTTGTGACCACGCTCGGTCGCGTCGGGAGTGGAGCGGGTGCGCGCGCCGGAGCGTGCATCGGAAAAGCGGGCGACCAGCTTCCAGCGTGCCGCTCTGTCGGCGGTCGGATCGACGACCCGACGGATCTCCTGGCCCGCGGCAAGGAGTTTCGGTATCGATCTCGTGCCCGGGGGCGAGCGTGGTGGTCGTGCGACGCCCACCCGCGAGTCCGACCGAGGATGACTGGCGCCCGCGATTGCTTGCGGTCTCGGGCCGTGGTGCTCGCTCTATTGCTCCTGGGGCAATCGCCGCGCCGAAGCCGAGGAGGACGCCGGCGAGGTGATTCTGCTCGTGCCCGACGGCGACGGTGAGACGGGGCGGAGGGTTGCGGCGGCGGTCACGCGCGAGCTCGAGTCGGGACTGCCCGGGTTCGCGTTCGCGCTCGGGCGCAGCCGGCACGCGGGGGACCCGCTTGAGCTACACCGGGCCCGCAACGAAGCCCTCCTGGCGGCCAACGTCGTCGAGGGTGACACCGAGCGCTCGGAGCTCGGCTACGAGGAGACAGGCACCTACCAGCTGCTCCTACCGCACATGAACGATCCCGCCGAGCTGAACCGCTTCTACAACGAGACAGTGCGGCCGCTGGTCGCCTACGACGAGCAGTACGAGACCGATCTGCTGGGAACGCTCTCGACCTTCCTCGAATGCGACGCGAACGTCAACGCCACCGCGGCCCGGCTGATCACGCATCGGCACACGATCCGATACCGGTTCGAGCGCGTGCGCGAGCTGACCGGCCTGGATGTCTCCTCCACGGACGGACGCGAGAAGCTGTCGCTCGGGCTGAAGGCCATGCGGGTCCTCGGGATCGCCGCACCGCGCGGACCGGCGAGCGAGCCGGGCGCCGAGGGCGGACGCGTCCCGCACTAGCGGGACAGTGCGCTCTCGACCGCTCGTGCCGTTAGCTCGCCGGCGATCTCCAACGGCTCGGTGGTCCGCATCGCCCGCGCGAGCACGAATGCCCCCTCGAGCGCGCACAGCATCCCGATCGTCAGCTCCCGGGCTTTCTCTGGGCTGATCTCCGCGTCGGTATGCCGCGCGGCGCCGGCCGTGATCCAGCTCTCGAACACGTCCGCGCACGCCTCGCGCATCGTCTCGCTGGAGCTCGAGACCTCGAGTGCGACGGTCGCAATCGGGCAGGCGTCCTCGTAGCCGGTCTCGCGCAGGTGCTCCGCGGCGCCCGCGAAGAAGTCCCGTACGCCCGTGACGAGGTCCGGCGCTGTGTCGATGACAGCCGGGATCAGCAGCTCGTAGATCGCGCCCGAGACCCGGATCGCCTCGGCGCCGAGCTGTTCCTTGCCGTCGGGGAAGAAGTGGTACAGCGAGCCGAACGGGGCCTGCGCCGCCTCGACGATCTGCTTGACGCCGGTCGCGCTGTAGCCCTGGCGGCGAAAAAGCTCCGCGCTCGCGTCCACGATCCGGTCGCGCGTGCCCCTTGACATGCCGGTAGTGTACTCGCTAGAGCGATCAATCTAGTGGAGGTTCCGACGATGATCATGTCTTGGCTGGCGCGACAGCTCGTTTCCCGGGTGATGGCGCGCACGCGCGCCGGCGACATCAGGCCCACGCTCGCCCTCGACGCAAACGACGTTCAGCTGACGTTCCCGGGCGACAACTCGTGGTCCGGCACCTTCCGCGGCAAGCCGGCGGTCAAGGCGTGGCTCGAGCGGCTGGCTCGCGTTGGGCTCCAGACGGTCCCCGATGAGGTCGTCGCGGTCGGCTTTCCATGGAACACGACGATCTGCATTCGCGGCCATGACTACTACCGCGCGGCCGACGGCGAGACGATCTACGAGAACCGCTTCGTGATCTGGGGCAGGATGCGGTGGGGCCGGCTCAAGGAATACGAGGTCTACGAGGACACCCAGAAGGCGAAGGCGTACGACGAGTGGCTCGAGCAGCACGAGCACGAGCTCGCGCTCGCTTAGCTTCGTTCGGCGATCAGCCGATCCGCGCGTCGCTTGGCGCGGTCGGGGATCAGCTTGCTGAGCATCGAGCGATGGTCAGCGACCCAGCGATATGCGCGGTCGGTGAGCTCAGGCGCGGCTCCGAGCAGCCTCGCGGGGAGTCGTCCGCCCGGCAGGAGCCGCAGCAACTGTGGCGCCGCGTATCCCGCTGACCAGCGGCGCCCGTCTGGAGCCGCGAGGTGCCACGAGGCCATCCGCTGCTCAGCGGTCATGTCGGCGAGCAGCTCTTCGGCCTCGGGCGACTGGAGCTTCAGCGGGCGAATGTCGCTCCGCCGGTCGCCTCTGAGCACGAGACCGAGCGACCAGCGACAGAACCCGCAGTCAGCGTCGTAGAGCAGGAGCCACTCAGTACCATCGCGCCGCATGCCAGTCGGGATCATCACGGGCTCTGGCACATATTCACTCCCCGGGTTCGAGTCGCCCGAAGCCGTCGATGTCCAGACTCCGTTCGGACGGGTTTCGGTGACACGGGGTAGTTACGCGGAGACACCGGCGCTGCACGTCTCCCGCCACGGCGACGGCCACGTGCGGCTCTCGAATCACGTGACACACCAGGCAAACATCTGGGCGTTGAAGGAACTCGGCGCGACGGCGGTCATCGGATGCACGGCCTGCGGCGCGGTCGATTCCTCGATCGAGCTCGGGTCGCTGATCGTGTTCGACGATCTCCACTTCATTTCAAACCGCCTGCCCGACGGGTCGCTGTGCACGTTCTTCACGGAGGAGGGGGGATAGGGAGCGTGGCCACTGGATTCTGCACGGCGGTCCGTTCTCGGTGCAGATCCGCAGCGCGCTGCTCACGGCGGCCGACGACGCGGGTCATCCGGCCGCGCGACGGCGGGGTGTACGGCCATGTCGACGGGCCGCGATTCAACACCCCGTCGGAGATCGCTCAGCTCGCGGCGTGCGGCGTGGTCGCCGTCAGCCAGACCGGCGGTCCTGAGACGGTCCTCTGCGGCGAGCTCGAGCTCCCCTACGCGCTGCTCGGGTTCGCGACCGATTACGCCAACGAGGTCACGCCCGGCGACCCGACCCCGGTCTCGACGCTGATCGACCTGATGGGGCGCAGCAGCGCGATCTTCGCCGGCGTCCTTCGAAGCGCGCTGCCGGGACTGGACGGCTCGACGCCGTCGGCCGCTGGAACCGTGTACCGCCTCGAACACGCATGACAGCGAGCGCCGCCGTGCTCGTGATGGCGCGGGCCCCCCGCCGCGGCGAGGTGCGCAGGGCGCTCGAGCCGGTGATCGGGCCGGACCGCTGCGCCGCGCTGCAGGTAGCGCTGATTCTGCAGGCCGTTGCGTGGGCGCGGAGCATCGCTCCGGACAGCATTCACGTCGCGCACGATCCTCCCGATGCAGCCGCGGAGATCAGGAGGCTGACCGGCTCCGGCGTCTCGCTCTTCCCCCAGAACGGCGAGGGGATCGCGGCGCGGATCGCCGATGCGGCTGCGCGGGTGTATGTGCACCACGACGGTCCGCTTTTGATCGTGTGGCCTGACCTGCCGCGTCTCCGCGTCGAGCATGCCCGTGCCGCCCTCGGCGACCTCGCCGCGGGTTGCGATGTCGTGCTCGGTCCCTCCATCGACGGCGGCTTCTATCTGATCGGGATCGGGCGGCCGATGCCGAAGCTGTTCGCGCTTCCCGAGAACGCGTGGCGAAGTCCTGACGTGATGACGATGGGGCTGGCGGTGGCGCGCGACGCGGGCCTAGAGGTCGGGCTGTTGCGGGCCGAGCGGGCGCTCCACCGGCCGGGCGATGTCCGGGCGGCGCTGGCCGATCCGCTGCTGCCGCCTGAGGTGGGTCAGATCCTCGGGCGGTCGTGACTCGGGTGACTCGGGCGCGAGGCTGCGCTGCTACGCCCCGAGCGCGGCGCGTTTGCGCTGTGCGGGGCCCGACCACTCGCGGGCGAGGAACTCGTCGATCACGCGCACGAAGCGGGCGGGGTCATCGCGGTGCGGAAAGTGGCCGGCGCGCCTGAAGATCGAGAGATACGTGTCGGGGACCAGCTCGTGCACGCGCCTTCCCTGGCTGGCCGGGACGATCCGGTCGTGCTCGCCCCACACGATCAGCGACGGGATCTGCGCGGCCGCCTCGATCCGGTCGAGGGCGCTCACCCGCTGCCCCTCGTAGTCGACGACCGAGCGAAGCGTGTGGATGAATGCTCTTCGCGACCCGCGGTCGGCCAGCATCGCGTAACCCCGTCCGATCTCCTCGAGGTCGGTGTTGCCGTGCAGGCCGACCCGGCCTAGGGCATGGGTCAGGAGCGTGCCGGCCTCCACGATCGGCTTCCAGGCGGCGAGCGCCAGCACCGAGCCGGAGCCCGGGATGCTCGCCGCGCGGAGCACGAGGCTCACCTCGCGGCCGAAGCCGCCGGGCGCGACCAGCACGAGTCTCTCGACGCGCTCCGGGTACTGATAAGCGAGCTGAAGCGCGACGCCGCCGCCGAGCGAGTGGCCGACGAAAGTGGCGTTCTGGTGACCGAAGGCATCGAGCAGGTCCCGGATCGTGTTGGCGTGCGCGCCGACCGAATAGTCGCCGCGGCGCTTGTCCGAGCGGCCGTGGCCCAGCAGGTCTGGCGCGAGTACCGTGTAGCGGCGGGCGAGCCTCGGGAGCACCCGGTCCCACGTAGCCGAGTTGGACGTGATCCCGTGGATCAGCACGAGCAGCGGCCCCGAGCCGCCGGTCCGGTACGCCACGGTACGGCCGTTGATCGCGATCTCTTCCTTACGGACCGCCCGGGAGCTGGGCCGCTTGCGCTGCGAGGTTCTGGCGGGTGTGCGGGGCTTCGCGGCGCGCGCCGATCCGCCTGATACGAGCTTCAGTCCCCTACGTGTCGCTCGAACGGGATGTCGATCCTTCGGCATCGGCGGGGGAGGCTGCCACATGGCGCGGCGCGAAACCCCGGTTCGACGATGACCTCCCCGCTAGTTGCGAGAAATTGTTTGTGAGCGCGCACATGGCGGGTCTGTTGGGCTATTGGGTAACTTCAGTGACGCCAGTCCATGGGGAGTGGTGTAACCGGCAGCACGGGACACTTTGGATGTCCAAGATCAGGTTCGAATCCTGGCTCCCCAGCCTCTCGATCTCCGGAGGGCGTGGGAGATTGGGGTGACTATTTCACCCCTATATCCCACCGGCAGGCCAGCTTGGGCTCACCAGCACCGGGAGCTGGCCGCCGCAAGCGCCTGACCAAGGATCCGGGCAGAGTACGCCCGTGGACAACCCCGAGATCGCGGATCGCCTGATCTCCTTCGCGACGCTGCTCGAGCTCGTGGAGGCGAACCCGTACACGGCTCGCGCGTACCGTCGTGCCGCTGAGACGATCAGAGGCGCGGCGATCCCGGTCGAGGAGCTGGTGCGCTCAGGGCGAGTCCGGGAGCTGCGCGGAATTGGATCCGGGATCGAGGCCCGGCTCAAGGAGCTGGTCGAAACCGGGGAGATCGCCGAGCTCGCCGAGCTCGAACGGCAGCTGGCACCCGATCTCGTGGGCCTCGGTCGCTACCTGGGGCTCGGCGCGAGGCGCTCCGTGGAGCTGGCGCGGTCGCTCGGCGTCCGCACGGCCGAGGAGTTCCGCGCGGCCGCCGCGGAAGGCCGGCTGCGCGACGTCCCCGGGATCGGACCGAAGACCGAGGCGCGGCTCCTCGAGGCGCTCGCCCGCGAAGAGGAACCGCGGCCCCGCCAGGGGCTGCTGCTGAACCGGGCCTGGGAGCTCCTTGGCGGCATTGCCGAGGCCCGTTGGCGCCGTCGCGGCGGGCGACGCTCGGCGTTGGCGGGACTCCTGCGAGCACCTCGCGGTTGTGGGCATGGCCGACGATCCGGAGCCGATGCTCGCGCGGTTCGCCGAGCTGCCGCAGGTCGTTGCTCTGATCGAGCAGGGAGAGCGCCGTGCTGTCGGCGTGACCGTGGAGGGGGTACCCGTGGAGCTCGTCGTTGCCGAGCCGCACGAGTTCGGAACCGCGCTCGTGCGGGCGACCGGGTCGCGAACGTACGTAGAGGCGCTCGAGCCGCTGCCGGACGGGCCGGATGAGCCGTGGGTCTACAAGGCGCTCGGCATCCCCTGGTGTCCGCCGGAGCTCCGCGAAGAGCCGTTCCGAGGCGAGCCGCCGCCGCTCCTCGAGCCCAAGCAGATCCGCGGCGATCTGCACTGTCACACCACCCGGTCCGATGGCCGCAACACCGTCGAAGAGATGGCCCGGGCCGCGCAAGCGCGAGGCTATGAGTACCTCGCGATCTGCGACCACACGCCAGCCGTCGGGGCGGTCCGCGGGCTGACGCCGGACGACCTGCGCAGGCAGGCGGAGGAGATCGCGTCGGCCAACGAGGTGCTCGCGCCGTTTCGGGTTCTCAGAGGGATCGAGTGCGACATCCTCCCCAGCGGCCGGCTCGACCTACCCGACGACGCCCTGGCGGAGCTCGACTGGGTGCAGGCGAGCGTCCACGGCGGCCAGCGCATGCCGAAGCCCGAGATGACTAAGCGCGTCGAGGAGGCCTTGCGGAATCCGTACGTCCGCTGCCTGAGCCATCCGACCGGCCGCTACATCAACCGCCGCCCGGAGAACGCCCTCGACTTGGACCGAGCCTTCGCTGTGGCACTCGAGGAGGGCGTGGCGCTCGAGGTCAACGGGCTTCCGGATCGGCTCGATCTCTCCGGCCAGCACGTCCGCGAAGCCCTGCGAGCGGGGGTCCAGATCGTGTGCTCCACCGACGCGCACTCGGTGCGAGGGCTCGGAAACATGGCGCTGTCGGTGGTGACGGCGCGGCGGGGGTGGGCGACGGCGGCGGATGTGCTCAATACCAGACCGCTCGACGAGCTCCTCCGGGGAAAATGTTCAGAGCGGCGTGGGTTCGGGTAGGGGACCTTCGGTGCCGAAAACAATTGTGAACCTGTACTTCCGCGTCGGGCTGGGGGTCGCGCGGCTCGCGTTCAAGGCGACCGTGCGCGCGGTCGATGGCGCGGCGAGCGCCGACGGGTTCGGGCGTCCGCCCGCCGCCGAGCCGGCACCCACGATGGCCGCCGAGCACGAGCAGGGAACCGACCGTTGACGCCACGGTCGTCGAGCTTCCCCCCGAAGAGACCGTCGACGACATCTCACCGCCAACGCCCTCACACCGGAGGAAGACCGAGCCAAGGTCGTTGACGATGAGCCCGAGCTGGTCGGAGAGCTGGCGGAGCCCGGAGCCGAGGAGGCGCAGGCCCAGAGATCGCGGTCGAGGAACCGTGGGAGGGCTACCGCGAGATGAAGTCCGACGAGGTCATCGCGCGGATCGATGACGCGGGGGCCGCGGAGCTGGCGGTCGTGGAGCTATACGAGAAGGCGCACAAGGACCGCCAGAGCGTGGTCGCGGCGGCCGAGCGCCGTCACAAGGCGATCATCGGCCAGGGCGCGCGCTCCTAACGCTGAACCAGCTCCCCCGAAGCTCAGCCGCCGGTCGCGGGCTGCGCCGCCTCGCTCTTCGGGTCGACCAGGATCTTGGCGTGACGTTCGGGATCGCCCAACGCGATGAACGCGCTGTCGACGCCGGGAAGCCCGACAACCCCTGTGACCAGCGGCGCCGGGTCGACCTTGCCCTCAGCCAGCATGTGGAGGGTGTCGCGGAACTCGAGCGGGGTGTATCCGAGCACGAACCGCAGTTCGATCTCCTTGTTGATCGCCATCGTCGGACGGATCTGGTCGTTACCCATGCACACGCCGACGACCACGACGCGGGAGAACAGCGGCGCGGCGGAGATGATCTGATCGATCACGCCCGGCACGCCGACGCACTCGAAGATCACGGGCGCCTTCGGCTTCGCGCCGAGCGTCTCCGCGGCGCGCCAGATGTGCCACCAGCCGACCGGGAGCCGCTGCAGCTTCTCCATCGTCCCGACCGCGAGGTCGAACGCTGCGGGCGCGTCACGGAGATGACCGCGCTCCCCGGCCGCGTCGTACGGCGCCTCCGCCGCCGGATCGACGACCAGATCAGCCCCGCAGCGCGTCGCGAGATCCCGCCGGCCGGCCGAGAAGTCGCTCGCGACCACGGTCCGTACTCCGCTGGCCTTGAGCATGCTGATCACCGCCAGACCGATCGGACCGCAGCCGACCACGAACGCGACCTGGCCCTTCTTGACCTCGCCCTTGCGGACCGCGTGCCAACCGACCGCCATCGGTTCGGTCAGCGCGGCGAGCTCGGGCGAGAGCCCATTCGGAACTGGAACCGCCAGCGATTCCTCGATCAGAAGCTGCTCGGCGTACGCGCCAGGCGCTGACACCGACAGCCCGATCGGATGCACCTCCTTCCCCCGGCGAAGCAGCGGCAGCGCGACGACCGTGGTCCCGGTCGGCGAGGCCTTTCGGCATCCCGGCCCGTGCTCGACTACTTCACCGGAGAACTCGTGGCCGAAGACCACGTCCTGGTTCGAGCGCATCGCGCCGTCGTAGCCGATCTCCGCCGCGACGTCCGCGAGCTCATCGCAGTGGTGGCGCGCGTGGAGGTCGGAGCCGCAGATGCCGCAGCGGACGACCTCGATCAGGACCTGCCGCTTGCCGGGAGTTGGAGCCGCCCGATCGACGACCGAGAGCTCGGCCTGGTTGCAAACCACCGCTCGCACGCTCCGCGCAGCTTATGTGGAACGGAGCGCTTCGGTTGACTCGGCTGACAACCTGCCCGCCGTGGACGGCGGGCCTCGACCGCTTGAGGTTCGGCTCTCCTACCGGGAGCCGCTGGATGCGCACGTCCTGCTCGACTTCTTCGCCCGGCGCGCCGTGCGGGGCGTCGAGGAACTGACCGAGCGCGGCTATCGCCGCAGCCTGCGACTCACCTACGCCGCCGGCGTGGTCGAGCTCGAGCCGCGCAAGGGGTACTTCGCCGCGCGTTTCTGGCTCGAGGACGAGCGCGACGTGGACGAGGCGGTCGCCCGCTGCCGGTTTCTACTCGACCTTGACACTGACCCGGACGCGGTGTCCGAGGCGCTCGGGCGCGATTCGCTGCTCGGTCCGCTCGTGCGCGCCCGTCCTGGACTCCGGGTCCCTCGCCACGTCGACCCGGATGAGCTCGCGGTGCGCGCTGTGGTGGGGCAGCAGATCTCGGTAGCGGGAGCCGCGACTGTGGCAGGCCGGCTGGTGGCCGACTACGGCGAACCGCTTCGCGCGCCGGTCGGCACCGTGACGCGTCTGTTCCCGTCCGTGGGGGTCCTCGCCGAAATCGACCCCCAGCGGCTGCCGATGCCCCGGGCCCGCGCGCGGACGATCAACGTTCTAACCGGGGCCCTGGCCAGCGGCGCGCTCGTGCTCGATGCGGACGCGGATCGCGACGCGATGCGGGGCCGGCTGATGGCGCTGCCCGGGATCGGGCCCTGGACGGCCGACTACATCGCGATGCGCGGCCTCGGGGAGTCGGACGTATTTCTGGCGAGCGACCTCGGCGTGCGGCGGGCGCTCGCGCGGCTCGGAGCCGACGGCCGGCCGGCTGGCGCTGCGATGCTCGCCGAGCGGTGGCGACCGTACCGCGCCTACGCGTTCCAGCAGCTATTGACTGTCGGCCCGTGAGCAAGTAAGAGTCAGAGTCGCGATGCAGCGCATGAGCTTTCAGGACGCGTCGTTCCTGCACATCGAGCGGGACACCAGCCCGATGCACGTGGGCGGCGTCAGCATCTTCGAGGGACCGCCGGCGCTGTTCGAGGATGTGCTGGCGATGATCGAGAGCAAGCTTCAGTTCGTGCCGCGCTACCGCCAGGTCGTTCGGTTCGTGCCGCTTGCACTCGCGCGTCCGGTCTGGGTGGATGACCCGCATTTCAACCTCGGTTACCACGTGCGTCGAACGGCGCTTCCTGAGCCGGGCGGAGACAATGAACTGCGCGCGCTCGTCGGCCGCGTGATGTCGCAGAACCTCGATCGCGCCAAGCCGTTGTGGGAGATGTGGGTCGTCGAGGGGCTCGGTGAGGGGCGCTGGGCACTCGTCTCGAAGGTTCATCACGCGATGGTCGACGGAATCGCGAGCACCGATCTGCTGACCGTGCTGCTCGACGCCGACCGCGAGCCCGAAGCGCCGCCGGCCGAGAGCTGGGCGCCCGAGCCCCAGCCAAGCACGCCTCGGCTCCTCGCCGATGCGATCGTCGAGCGCGCGACAAATCCGTTCGCAGCCGCCGAGAGCCTCGTCTCCGGGCTCCGCGCCCCCCGGGAGTTCGTGCGTGCGGTCGAGGACACGTCCCGCGGCTTGATGGGCTTCGCCGGGGTCGCCGGGCGCCCCGCTCCCTCGTCCCTCAACGGCCCGCTCGGCCCGCACCGGCGGTGGAGCTGGGCTCGCGGGCGGCTGGCCGACGCGCAACAGGTACGGCGGGCGTTCGGAGGGACGATCAACGACGTGGTCCTGGCTGCGATCACCAACGGGTTCCGCGAACTGCTGAGCTCGCGTGGAGAGTCGGTGGATCGAGTGCTGCGGACGCTCGTTCCGGTGTCGGTCAGGCGGCCCGGCGAGCGGGGGACTTACAACAATCGCGTGTCGGCGATGTTCGCGGAGCTGCCGGTCGGTATCGATGACCCGCTCGAGCGACTCGCGTCGATCAGCGCCCAGATGGCGGACCTGAAGGATTCGAAGCAGGCGGTCGCCGGCGAGGTCCTGACCTCGCTGTCCGGATTCGCTCCGCCGATGCTGCTGGCGCTGGGCGCACGGCTCGCGAGCAGACTGCCCCAACAGACCCTCAACACGGGCACGACGAACGTCCCCGGGCCTCAGTTCCCGCTTTACCTCGCCGGAAAAAGGATGCTCGAGTCCTTTCCGTACATCCCCTTGTTCGCGAGCGTCCGGCTCGCCGTTGCGATCTTCTCGTACGACCGCGCACTCAACTTCGGCGTCAGCGGCGACTACGACACCGCGGGCGACATCCAAGTTCTGTGCGATGGGATCGAGCAAGGTCTCGCCGAGCTGGTGCGGCTCGCGCAACCGGACGGCGAGGTGACCGGTGCGGAAGTCCCTACTGAGCCCGCGCCGGCGACGAAGTCTCCCTGAGCTGAGCCCCGCGCCAGAGAGAGTCTGCGCGGCCGCCGGTACCATGGGCGCGTGAGCGCACCGGTGGTCGTGATCCTCGCTGCGGGGGAGGGCACGCGTATGCGTTCGGCCACGCCCAAGCTGCTGCATCCACTCTGCGGCCGGCCCATGATCGCCTGGCCGGTCGCCGCCGCGCAGGATGCTGGTGCCGAAAAGGTCGTCGTCGTCGAAGGGCCGGCGCGGCCGCTCGAGCCCACACTCGACGGGCAAGTCACGATCGCGATTCAGGAGCAGCCGCGGGGGACGGCCGACGCGGTCAGTGCGGCCGTCCGATTCGTCGAGCCGGGCGCTACGGTGATTGTCCTGAACGGCGATGCCTCGCTGATCACCGCGACCACGATCAAGGGCCTGGCCGACGCGCACGCGCGTTCCGGCGCCGCGGCCACGATCGCCACCGCCGTGCTCGACGAGCCGGCGGGCTACGGCCGGGTGATCCGTGGTCCGGACGGGAGCGTCGATCGGGTGGTGGAGACGAAGGCCCCTGGCGACGCGACCGAGCACGAGCTCCAGATCCGCGAGGTCAACCCGGGCTGTTACGCATTCGACGGGGGTGAGCTGATCGGGCCCTGCGTCAGGTAGGCGCCGACAACGCGCAGGGCGAGTTGTACCTACCCGACGTACTGCCGCTGATCCGGGCGCGCGAGCGACGCGTGCTCGCCTACGAACTCGCGGACCCCGACGAGACGCTCGGCGTCAACGAGCGCGTTGATCTCTCGAAGGTGCGAGCCGTGGTGCAGCGCCGGATCCACGAGCGCCACATGCTCGCCGGGGTGACGATCGTCGATCCCGACGCGACGGTGATCGATGCCGACGTGGAGATCGGCGCCGACTCGACCATCGCGCCGTACTCGAGCCTCCACGGCTCCACCAAGATCGGAAGCGCCTCGACCATCGGACCGTTGTCGACGCTCACCGACGCCCGCGTCGGTTCCCAGGCGAGTGTCGTTCACTCGTACGTGACCGGCGCCGAGATCGGCGATCGGGTCAGCGTCGGCCCGTTCGCGTATCTGCGCCCCGGCACCGTGTTGCGAGAGGGATCGAAGGCGGGGACGTTCGTCGAGATCAAGAACTCGGACATCGGCGCCGGGACCAAGGTGCCCCATTTGTCCTACATCGGTGATGCGGACATCGGCGAGGGGACGAACCTGGGCGCCGCCACGATCACCGCCAACTACGACGGCGACCGGAAGCACCGCACGACGATCGGCTCGAACGTCAAGACGTGCGTCGACACGACCCTCGTCGCGCCGGTGACCGTCGGCGACGATGCCTACACCGCGGCGGGCTCGGTGATCACCGACGATGTGCCACCGGGCGCCCTGGGTGTCGCGCGCGCCCGGCAGCAGCAACATCGAGGGATACGAACGCCGCAAAGAGGAGCAGTGCCGAGCGCGAGGCTGCTCGCGAGAAGAATGACTGACCGGCGCCCCGACCTACACTCGCACCCGATGAGCGTCGTAGAGGAACAGACTTCCTCCCGCGAGCTCGAGGTCGATCTACAACAAGCGCCTGATGCTCGTCTCCGGGCGGGCAAATCCCGAGCTCGCGGCGAGGATCGGCGACAAGCTCGGCGTCGGCCTGACGCCGATCGACGCAAGACGTTCTCCAACGGCGAGGTCTACTGCCGCTTCGAGGAGTCCGTCCGCGGCTCTGACGTATTCATCGTCCAACCGACGTGCGCGAACCCGTCAGAGGACCTCGGCGCCAACGACGCACTGATGGAGCTCCTGATGATGATCGACGCCGCCGTTGGCGGATCCGCCCACCGCGTGATCGCCGTTTGCCCCTGGTACGGCTACTCGCGGCAGGACAAGAAGTCCTCTCCGCGCGAGCCGATCAGCGCCCGCTTGGTGGCGCGGATGCTCGAGTCGGCCGGAATCGACCGGATCCTGACGATGGACCTCCACTCCGGGCAGATCCAGGGCTTCTTCCAGAAGCCGTGTGACCACATGACGGCGCTGTTCATGCTCACCCAGTACTTCGCCGACAAGGCGCTCGAAGACCTGGTGGTCGTCGCGCCGGATGCCGGCCGCGTCAAGCTGAACAAGAAGTTCGCCGCCGAAGATCGGCGCGGACCTCGCGATCCTCAACAAGGAGCGCCCGGCTCAGCAGGTCGCCGAGATCGGATACGTGATCGGTGACGTCGCCGGCAAGACCGCGGTCCTCGTCGACGACATCATCGACACCGCCGGCACGCTGAAGGCGGCGGCCCAGGCCGTGCACGATGCCGGTGCCCGCCGCGTGTACGCGGCCGCGACGCACGGAGTGTTCTCGGGCAACGCCTGGGAGAACCTCGGCCGGCCGCGGTTCGAGGAGGTCGTCGTCACGGACACGATCCCGATCCCGCCCGGAGCGCCGGACAACGTCCGCGTCCTCTCCTGCGCGGACCTACTCACGAACTCGATCCGCCAGATCTTCACCGACGGTTCGGTGAGCCAGGTGTTCGGCGGCGAGAACCAGCTGTTCTGAGCGAGCGCGACGACCCGCTGTTCGGCCGGGGCGCCCAGACTTCCCGCGCCGCCGAGCTGATGGAGCTCCTCGGTTTGAGCGACGACGAGCTCTGCCGAACGCTCGACGTCGACCCGCTGAGCCTGCTCTCGGGCCAGTTGGAGCATCGCTCAGAGTTGCCGATTCTGCTCGACCTGCTGGACGATGCGCGCGAGCGGGCCGGGCCCGCCGTACTCCGGCGCTGGGTCCGCGCGGCGGGCCCGGGCGGAGGCCGATCGATGCGCTCATAAGCCGCGATTTCGCCGCCTTCGAGGACGCGCTCGCGCGGCTGGCCGAGCGGGGATTCGTCCTGCGGGGCGGGGGAACGAGCGCCTAATCGTGCAGCGGGGGGGTGTAGGAGATTCCTACGATCGCTCCCTCGGGCGAGAGCAGCCGGACCACGGTCTGCCCCCATGGCTCCTCGCGCACTGGATGAAGCAACTCGTAGCCGGCGCCGACTAGCTCGTCCGCCGCCGCCTGTACCGCCGCCGTGTTGGCGACATCGAACTCGACGCTGACCTGTGGAACCGCAACGTCTGCCGGCCACTGATCGGTGCCGAAGCACGCCTCGGCGGCCTGAGACAGCGGCCAGACCCCGAAATGCTTGGTTCCGGGTATCTGTTCGCTATGGATGTAGGCATCGCCGGTCAACGGGAGGCCGAGCGCGTCGACGTACAGCCTTCGGGACGCCGGCGGATCGGGCGTGATCACGGCCACGCCCGCGACGAACTCGATCTTCATCCACGGTCCTTTCTCTGCTTTGCTGGAATGACTGGATCGAAGCAGGCGGTATGCGCGTCGTCTTGAACGAATCGGACGTTTACACGGAGCTCGCCCCGCCGCCGTGGGCGCGCGGCGCGATCGCGTGCTTCTGGGTCCGCCGAGGAGACGGGAACGCGGTCCGAGTGCTCCCCGATGCCTGCACTGACATCGTCTGGCGGGCCGGCGGCGGGGTGGTCGTCGCGGGACCGGACACCGAGGCATGGGCATCGCGGGCGTCGCCGGGCGAGCTCGTGGTCGGGGCGCGGCTGCTCCCTGGCGCGGGGGGAGCAGCCGTCGGGGTGCCGCTGGCGGAGCTGCGGAACACGCGCGTGCCGGTCGAGGCGCTCGGCCTGGACCAGGGGGAGGAGCTCAGCGAGTGCCGAGACTCCGAAGCGGCGATGGCCGCGCTCGCTCGAGTCACGTCCAGGCTCGTGGCGCGCCGGCCGCCGGACCCGGCCGTGCAGGCGGCGGTCCTGCGGCTGTTCGACCCCACACAGCGAGTCGACGAGCTCGCGACGTCACTCGGCTTCAGCGAGCGCCAGCTGCGCCGCCGGTTCTCGACCGCGGTCGGCTACGGCCCGAAGACGCTCCAGCGGGTCCTGCGGCTGCGGCGGTTCCTGAGAGGAGTCGGTCTCGACGGGCTGGCGGGCGCGGCAGCCGGCGCCGGGTACGCGGACCAGGCTCATCTGGCGCGGGAGTGCCGGGCGCTGACGGGCCTGACCCCCGGGGAGCTGGCCAGGCCGGCCCGATTCAGCCTTCCTTCGCCTTCTCGGCGTCCTTCTGGCCCGGCCAGATCCCGAACAGGTAGTGAAACGAGCGGGCGCTGGCGCGGTTGACGGCGGCGGCGACCCCGGCGATAGTGGCCGCCTCGAGCGCCTTCGCCCCGACGACCTTCGCGAGGCTGGCGTCCTCGGTCGTCGCTTCGGGCGGCTCGGACTCATCGAGCTTTGACCAGATGGCCTTGAAGGCGCTCTGCCCGGCCTTGGCGCCGATGACGCCGGCGATCAGCGCGAACGGTTTGTAGAGGATCTTCATTTGGACGGGAGCCTACTCGCGCCTGACGGCCGGAGCATGTGAATAAATATTGAACGGCAATCGGTCGATCCAGTCTCAAGAATGCTCGAAGACGATCAAGACAACCACGGACAGGACGCTGAGGAGCTTCTCCGCCGCGCGCTGCTTGATGACTCCTCGTCCGTCGCGGTTTCGCTCCGCGTCGACGGGCTCCCGGTCAGCGACGCCGTCACCGTGATCTTCCACGGCCGGCGCGATCTCGGGACGCTCCAGACCTACGTCGCGTACGGAAGCATGGGCGCTGGCGCCCGCGTAGCGGCCAACGAGCTTCTGCGGGTCCCGTGCGATCTCGACCTGGGCGACGCGGGGGACCGCGACGAGGCCGAGCGGCTGTACGCCGAGCAAGCGGCGGCGCTTCGGGACGCGCTCGTCGGGGCGGACACCGTGCTCGACGTCTGGCGCGAGCCGCTCGACGAGCTGAGCGATGGGCGCGTGACCGTGGATCACTCGGTCGAGCTGTCGGTGCGCCTACCGGCGGCGCGGCTGCTGCCGACCGCACTGGTGGCTGCCGACCGGCAGCTCGTCGTGACGCCAGTGTGCAGCGCCAGAACGCTCGCCGAGGGGCGCCCACCGATGGGCATCGCATGCGCCCAGCCCGACCTGATGCGCGTCTACGCGCTGGCCGATGACCCAGGGCGGTGCGTCGAGGACTTTCTGGAACTCGCCGCCCATCACGCCCGCGAGCTGGCCGAGCGGCTCGCGCACCAGGAGGCCTCCGTCGAGCGCTTCCTTGAGCTAAGCGACGGTCAGTCGGGCTAGCCTCCGGCGCGCATGCGCCGCAGCCGCCTGGTCCTCCTGATCGCACTCGGAATCGTGATCTTCATCGGCGTGAGCTTCGCGCTCGCGCGCGTTTTTGGCGCCAACGGCGCTGAGCAGTCGGCGATCACGGGATTGGTCAAGGCCGAGGCCGCCGGCAATGAGTCAGGCGTGCTGTCTCGGATCGTAGGGTGCTCGCAGAGCGCGTCCTGCCGGGCGCGCGTGGCCGAGGACGTGGGCTCGCTCAAGCGCTCAGGGGCCATCTCGATCATCCAGCTGTCGCCCTCGACGGGCTTCTCGCTCGGGGGGATGACCGGCACCGCGCGGGTGGCGTGGAGCGCGGGCTCGTCGCTGCCGGTCGTCCAGTGCGTCAGGGTCCGGCGCGCCGGCAACCTGCTCTCCGGGCTGAAGGTGGAGCTGCTGGAGATCAGCCGTAGGATCAAGACCGACGCGGCCTGCCCACGCAGCTACTGACGGGCCGGTGTCGGGCGCGGGCTCGGGCTCGCGCGCCGGCCGGCGCTCGGGCCGCGGGAGCAGCTCTGGCAGCTTGCGATGATCTCGCAGACGGACGCCTGCCTGATCCGCGTCAGGGAGCGGGATTCCGCCGCGCGGGCGGTTGCCCCCCTCGGTCGGTCCACGTGGCTGGTTCCCCCAGCCGTCATCACGGCCTGGATCCGAGGGCCACCCCGCATCGCTCGGTCCCTGCCGCAGCGCAAACACCATCAGCACCGCGACGCCCCCCAAACCCAGGAGGTGCATTCCGGCGATCATCAGCAGCAGCTGATACCCGCCTGACATACGTAAAAGGGTACCGCGCGCAGGGCGCCGGGCCAACAGGTCCAGGGGTGGCTCGCTACCATCGAACGCCGCCGTGGCGACCACTGACACGACAACGCTTGCAGTCAGCCGCCGCGATCCGGACGGGTCGCGGGCCGCGCGACGCCTGCGCCGGGAGGGCAACGTCCCGGGGATCGTCTACGGAGGCGGCAAGGAGCCGATCACCTTCCAGGTCGATTCGCGGGAATTGCGCGTGGCGCTCTCGCACGCGGGCGCGGTCCTCGATCTGAGCGTCGACGGCGAGGCCGGCAACCCGGTCGTCGTCAAGGAGCTCACCCGCCATCCAGTGAACGGCGCGGCGGTGCACCTCGATTTGCTGCGGGTCCGCCTCGATCAGGCGATCCAGGCCACCGTCGTGCTGGAGCTCGTCGGCACGGATTCCGCGCCGGGTGTCAAGGAGGGCGGGGTGCTCGAGCTCGTCACCCGCGAATTGACGATCGAGGCGCTCCCGAATGACATTCCGGACTCGCTGGAGCACGACGTCTCCGAGATGTCGATCGGCGACACCGTCACGCTCGCGGAGCTCGCGATCCCCGAGAAGCTCAAGTTGATCGGCGACCCCGAGACCGTGGTCGCCACCCTGACGCCGCCGCGGCTCCAGATCGAGGAGGAGCCCGAGATCGAAGAGGAGACCGAGCTCGTCGGCGAGGAGGGCGAGGCCGCCGAGGGCGAGGGCGAGGCCGCCGAGGGCGAGGGCCAAGGCGAGGGCGGCGGCGAAGAGTCCGACGGCGAGTAGCCGGACGACGTGCGTTTCCCGGGGCGCGGCGGCGCGCCTGCCGACTGGCTGATAGTCGGCCTCGGCAACCCGGGCGCCGAGTACGAGCGGACCCGCCACAACGTCGGGTTCGAGGTCGCGCGGAAGCTGAGCGAACGCTGGGAGCTGCCCAAACCGAAGGTCAAGTACGCCGGTCTGCTGACCGAGGGGCGCGCGGGGGCCGGCGGTCCCCGCGTAGCCGTGCTGATGCCGCAGATCTATATGAACGAAGCCGGCCGTTCGGTCGGTCCCGCCCGCGGGGCGTTCAAGCTGCCGCTCGAGCGGGTCCTCGTAGTGCATGACGAGATCGACCTGCCGTTCGGCGAGATACGAGCGCGGCTCGGCGGTGGGCTCGCCGGGCACAACGGCCTCAAGTCGATCAAGGCGAGCCTCGGGTCCGGCGATTTCGCGCGCGTCCGCGTCGGGGTGGGGCGACCGCCCACGACCGACCCCGACCGCGTCGCCGCGTACGTTCTCTCCCGCTTCAGGGAGCCTCGTGAAGAGGTCGAGCAGCTGATCGAAACCGCTGCCGACACCGCTAACGAAATAGTGGTCGGAGACAAAACTCTCGCCACCTAGACTCGGAGTAGATGCTCGAATCGCTGCTCCGATATGCCGACGAGGATCCGCAGACCGCGGCCCTCGCGCGGGAGGGTGGCCGCGCGTTTGTATCGCAGGCCCTGCGGCCCTACCTGATCGCAGCCCTGCTCGAAGAGGACCGGACGCGGCCGGCGATCGTCCTGGCAGGCGACGACCGCGCCGCTCGGGACCTCGCAGCGGCGCTGAAAGCGTGGCTCGAGCCGCGGACCGTCCGCTACTACCCGAGCCGAGGCGTCACCTACGAGTCGCATCTGGCGCCGCCGCCACACCTCGTCGGTCTGCGGATTGCGGCCCTCGACGCTCTGGTCGCAGATGAGAGCGCCGTCGTGGTCGTCAGCGCTACCGCCCTGTCCGAGAAGGTTCCGGACCCGTCGCTGCGGCCGCACAGCTTCACGCTCAAACAGGGAGAGCTGCTCGATCTCGATGAGACCGCCCGGGATCTGGTCGCCGCCGGATACGAGCGCGTTGAACAGGTCGAGGATCGCGGGCAGTTCGCGATCCGCGGCGGCCTGCTCGATCTGTTCCCGGCGACCGAGGACCGCGCCGTGCGCGTCGACCTGTTCGGAGACGAGATCGAGTCGCTCCGGTGGTTCTCGACATTCACCCAGCGATCGCTCGGAGACGCCGAGGTGGTGGAGGTCGCGCCCGCCGCCGAGCTCGCCGAGGAGCATCGGGAGTTGGCCGAGATCGCCGCCCTCGAGGACGAGTCCGATCGACCGGATATCGCAGAGCTCCTGCCGGTCGAGAACTTCCACCCGCTGCTCGACTTGATTCAGGACAGCGCCGAGGTTCTGATCGCAGGTGAGGAAGAGGTTGCGCCGGCTCTCAAGGATCTGTGGCAGGACGTCACCGCGGCCTTCCACGACGAGGACGCGCACCAGCTGTACGTCGGACCCGAGCTGATCGAGGCGTCGCTCGCGGATCGTGCTCGGATCCGCCTGTCGAGCATCGACCAGGACCAGCGGTTCCAGTTCCGTGCCCAGGCGGCGGATGTCCAGGCGCGCGGCCTCGCTCAGGCCGAGCCCGAGCTGGAGAAGCTGATCCGCTCGGGCTACAAGACGGTCGTGACGTTCCCTCGCCGCGGCGATGGAGAGCGGATGGCGTACAACCTGGGCCGGCTCCGCGCGGCGTGGCTGGACGGCCAGCCGACTCAGGACGGGACGGTCACGTTCGCAACGGCGCGTCTCGAGACCGGGTTCATCTCGCCCCAGTTCCACCTGGCGGTGATTCCGGAGCACCGGCTGCTTCGCCGCCGCCGGGCGCCCGAGCGACCGCGGCCGGAACGTCGCCGCGGCGTTCTGCGGAGCTTCACCGAGCTGCGCACCGGCGACATCGTCGTCCACGAGGACCACGGAATCGCCCGATTCGCGGGCTTCGACACCAAGACGGTCGCGGCTGTAACCCGCGACTATCTATACCTCGAGTACGCGGGGTCCGACCGCGTCTTCGTACCTGTCGACCAGCTTGCGAAGATCAGCCGATATGTCGGCGCGGGCGGCGCGCATCCGCCGCTGTCGAAGCTCGGGGGCACGCGCTGGGAGACGATCAAGGCCCGCGCACGGCGCGCGGCTCAGGAGCTGGCCGGCGAGCTCTTGAACCTGTACGCGGAGCGCAAGCGACGCGAGGGCCACGCGTTCGAGTTCGACACCGATTGGCAGCGAGAGTTCGAGGACGCGTTCCCGTACACCGAGACGCCCGACCAGCGCGACGCGATCGAGTTCGTCAAGGCGGATATGGAGGCGCCGCGCCCGATGGATCGCCTGATCTGCGGCGACGTGGGCTACGGCAAGACCGAGGTGGCGCTGCGAGCGGCGTTCAAGGCCGTGCAGGACGGAAAGCAGGTGATGATGCTGGTGCCGACGACGATCCTCGCCCAGCAGCACTACGGCACGTTCTCCGAGCGGCTGAAGCCTTACCCGATCACGATCGAGCACGTGTCCCGCTTCCGTCCCGCGGCGGAGCAGCGCGAATCGGTCAAGCGCTTCGCCGAGGGCAAGGTCGACATCCTGATCGGCACCCACCGCCTGCTCTCGCGAGACGTGCGCGCCAAGGACCTCGGGCTCCTGATCGTCGACGAGGAACAGCGATTCGGCGTCCGGCAGAAGGAGCTCCTCCGCCAGCTGAAGCTGAAGGTCGACGTGATCTCGATGAGCGCCACGCCGATACCGCGCACGCTGCAGATGTCGCTGGCGGGAGTCCGGGACATCAGCGTGATCGAAACGCCGCCCGAGGGTCGGCGGCCGGTCAAGACTTACGTCGGCGAGTACGACGAGGAGCTGGTCCGCCGTGCACTGGAACGCGAGAAGGACCGGGGTGGCCAGGCATTCTTCCTCCACAACCGGATCGAGACGATCGACGAGACTGCCGAGCGGTTGCGCGGCCTGTGCCCATCGATGAAGTTCGAGGTGGCGCACGGCCAGATGGACGAACGGACGCTCGAGCGACGGATGCTCGCGTTCCTCCGCGGCGACGCGGACGTGCTCGTGTGCACGTCGATCATCGAGTCGGGAATCGACATCCCGCAGGCGAACACGCTGATCGTCGAGCGGGGCGACACGTTCGGGCTCGCGCAGCTCTACCAGATCCGCGGACGGGTCGGGCGCTCCACCGAGCGGGCCTACGCGTACCTGTTGTATCCGAGCGCCGCGGCCCTCACCCCCGAGGCCGCCCAGAGGCTGAGCGCGCTGTCCGACTACACCGAGCTCGGCGCGGGCTTCAAGATCGCGATGCGCGACCTCGAGATCCGCGGCGCGGGCAACCTGCTCGGCGACGAGCAGTCGGGCCACGTTGCGGCACTCGGCTTCGAGCTTTATATGCAGATGCTGGACGAAGCCGTTGCGGCCGCCGAGGAGGACGGTGCGGGACCGGACGAGGATTGGGAACCGGTCCGGCTCGACGTCAGCGTCGACGCGTACGTGCCCGCCGACTACATCGGCTACGAGCAGGCGAAGGTCGACGTCCACCGCCGGATTGCGGCTGCACGGGAGGTCTCCGAGCTGGCCGAGCTGCGCTCTGAGCTCGAGGACCGCTTTGGGCCGGTGCCGGAGTCGCTCGAGAACCTGATCCTGCTCCAGCAGGCCCGGATCAAGCTCGGACAGGCGGGGGCGCAAGTGGTCACGTTCCGCTCGGGCAGGCTCGCGGTCACCCCGGTCGAGCTCGACTCGGTACGCGCCAAGCGGATCCGGACCGAGATTCCCGAGGCGCTCTACGAGTCGGGCCGCTCTCAGCTCTCCATGCGTGTGCCGGACGAGCCGGGCGAGCGCTTCCCGGCGGTGGTCAGGCTCGCGGACGTGCTGCTTTCCGTGAGCCGGGAGGCCGAAGAGGAGTCCCGAGCCCCGGCGGCGGCGTAGGGGGCGCTGACCGCCAAGGCGAATCGCTACCATCGGGCCCCGAACATGAAGCCCCGGCAGTTCACCATGGCGCTATGCGCCTTTTTTGCGCTCGCGATCGGGCTCTCGGCCTGCGGCTCCGGCGTGCCCGGCAATTCGGTCGCCGACATGGCGGGCAACTCGATCACGACTTCGGCGTTCAACCATTGGATGTACGTCGCCGCAAAGGGCAACTCGGCCCAGTCGGGCGCGAGCAGCGCTCCCGTGATCGTGCCGACCGATCCCCCCAGCTTCACCAACTGCATCAAGCAGGCCCGCAAGGAGATCTCGCAGGTCGCCAAGCAGTCCGATTCGCAGCTCCGCACGGAGTGCCGCACGCTGTTCACCTCGCTTTCGAGCCAGGTGATGGACTTCCTGATCAGGGCCTACTGGTACCAGGCTGACGCGGCCAAGAACCACGTGACCGTGACACCCGCGCAGGTCCAGCAGCAGTTCAACCTCGAAAAGCAGTCTCAGTTCCCGACGCCCTCCCAGTTCCAGGCGTTCCTGAACCAGACCGGCTACACGCTCCCGGACCTGATGTTCCGCACTCGGGTGCAGGTGATCTACAACAAGCTGATCTCCAAGGTGAGCAAACCGGTCACGGCCGCCGCCATCGCGGCCTACTACGCGAGCCACCAGTCGCAGTTCGGGACACCCGAGACGCGGAACCTGCGGATCGTGCTGACCAAGACTCAGAGCCAGGCGCAGAGCGCGCTGTCGGCTCTGAAGTCGGGCCAGAGCTGGAGCGCGGTCGCGAAGAAGTACTCGATCGATCCCACGACCAAGAACAAGGGCGGCCAGCTCACGAACGTCAGCAAAGGCGGCCAGGATCAAGCGCTCGAGCAAGCCGGGTTCTCTGCCTCCGTGGGCAAGCTCGTCGGTCCGGTCAAGGGCCAGTTCGGCTACTACGTCGTCCAGGTCACCAAGATCACCGCCGGGACGCAGAAGTCGCTCGCCGCGTCTACCCCGCTGATCAAGCAGACGCTCTCGAGCCAGGCTCAGTCGGCAGCGCAGAGCGCCGTCGACAACCGCGCCAAGAAGGAGTGGCTGAAGCAGACCAAGTGCCGCAGCGCGTACGCGATGGCCGACTGCAGCGGCTATAAGGCACCCAAGGGCTCCAGGCCCACCGCGCCTACCCCGGCCCCTTGAGCCCCGGCTCGCGCGACCGAGCCAGCGAGGCGGTCGAGCGCCTGGATGCGATCACACGCCGGCTGCGCAAGGAGTGCCCGTGGGATCGCGAGCAGGACGAGCGCACGATCGTCCCGCACACGGTCGAGGAGGCATACGAGCTGGCCGACGCGGCGTATCGCCGGGACGATGCAAAGCTCGTCGATGAGCTCGGCGACGTGCTCTTCCAGGTTCACTTCCTCGCGCTGCTGCTCGAGGAGCGGGACGCGGGTTCTCTGGCCGAGGTGGCCGACCATTGCCGCGAGAAGCTGATTCGGCGGCACCCGCACGTGTTCGGGTCGGTCGAGGCGGACACCGCTGGGGAGGTCCTGAGGAACTGGGATCGGATCAAGGAGGGCGAGTCGGGGCGCGAGCCGGGGATCTTCGGAGACGTGCCGGAGACCCTGCCCGGTCCGCTGTACGCCCGGAAGGTGCAGCGCCGGGCGGCATCGAGTGGGTTCTCGGTTGAGGAGCCCAGGATGCGCGAGCTGTTGTCCGAGCTCGAAGGCGCAGGTGATCTGGATTCGCGCTTTCACGCCCTCGGCGAGCTGCTGTTCGCCGTAGTCGACGTTGCCCGCCGCCTCCGCGTAGATCCGGAGCTCGCGCTGCGCGCCGCGGCAGACCGCTTCCAACAGAGCGTGCTCGCGGCGTCAGAGCGCTGAAGCTGGAAGGATCCCCGCGCATGAGCCAGATTCAGCACGTGCATGCCAGGCAGATCCTCGACAGCCGGGGCAACCCGACGGTGGAGGTTGAGCTGAGCGTGCAGTCGGGCGCGTGGGGCAGAGCGGCCGTCCCCTCGGGCGCCTCCACCGGCGAGCACGAGGCGTTCGAGCTGCGCGACGGCGGAGCAGACTGGGGCGGAAAGGGCGTGACCCGCGCCGTTGAGAACGTCAATGGGGAAATTGCGACGGCGATCAGGGGCGAGGACGCATCCGCCCAGGCTTCGCTCGACCGGATGCTCATATCCCTTGACGGCACGCCGAACAAGTCGCGGCTCGGCGCGAACGCGATCCTCGCCGTGTCGCTCGCGGCAGCCCACGCGGCGGCCGCCGAGGAGCGCCTGCCGTTATGGCGCTACCTGGGCGGGGAGACCGCGCATCTCCTGCCGGTGCCGATGATGAACGTGCTGAACGGAGGCGCGCACGCCGACAACCGGGTCGATTTCCAGGAGTTCATGATCGTCCCGGTCGGCGGGCGGTCGTATGGCGACGGCTTGCGGATGGCGACCGAGGTATTCCACGAGCTGAAGTCGCAGCTACGCGCGCGCGGTATGTCGACCGCGGTCGGAGACGAGGGCGGGTTTGCGCCCGATCTAAGCTCCAACGAAGAGGCGCTCGAGGTGCTCGTGTCGGCGATCGGCGCCGCCGGGTACGAACCCGGGGAGCAGATCGCGATCGCTCTCGATCCCGCCGTGTCCGAGCTGTATCGCGACGGGACGTACGTGCTCGAGCACGAGGATCGCTCGTTGACCGCCGACGAGCTCGGCGCATACTGGGAGGAGCTCGCGGGGCGTTACCCGATCGTCTCCCTCGAGGACGGAATGGCCGAGGACGACTGGGACGGCTGGAAAGCGCTCACCGCCCGCCTCGGCGCGCGCACGCAACTCGTGGGCGACGACCTGTTCGTGACCAACACCGAACGCCTGAAGCAGGGGATCGAGACCGGCGTCGCCAACTCGATCCTCATCAAGGTCAACCAGATCGGCACGCTCACCGAGACGCTCGCCGCGATCCGGATGGCGCGTGAGGCGGGGTACACCGCCGTGATGTCCCACCGCTCAGGGGAGACCGAGGACGTGACGATCGCCGACCTTGCGGTCGCGACCGGCTGCGGTCAGATCAAGACGGGCGCGCCGTCGCGCAGCGACCGCGTGGCGAAGTACAACCAGCTGCTGCGGATCGAGGAGGCGCTCGGACAGGACGCCTCCTACCCGGGTCGGTCGGCGTTTCGGGCGCCGGCGTTCGGGTAGCCGGCCGGAGCGTGCAGCGCGCCTTGCAGCAGGAAGGAAAGCGCCCGCGGCGAACGAAGCGCCCAGCGGATGCCGTCAGCTCGCTCAGCGCCCTCGCGGGCTCCTCGCAGACCTCCGCCGCAGCGGCGTCGTGTGTATGCCGCGCGATCGCGCCGTCGGCGGGCCCGTGGTCCCGGGTACGGTGGGACCGGGTCGGCCGCACGGGCCTTTTGATCGTGCTCGCGGTCGTCGCGGGCCTGTACCTGCAGGATGCGGTCAACTTCATCCAGACGCGCAGCGAAGCCAGCCAGCAGGCGAACGTGCAGCGGTTGGCGCGCGCGAACGCCGCCCTGCGCAAGCAGCAGGCCGCGCTGAACAACCCCGCAGCGATCAAGGACGACGCCCGTGCGCTCGGGATGGTTCAGGCGGGCGAGCGGCCCTACGTCGTGATCGGGTTGCCGAAGCGCTCGAGGGGCCCGGCCAGGGAGGCACCGCGCCTGCCGGGGTCCGTCTAGCAGGTGCGCTTCGACCAGCTGATCGGTCTATGGCAGGACGGCGTGCGACGGCTGAATGAGGTCGATCCGGCCGAGCGCCCCGCGTTCCAGCGGGTCGTCGACGCGATCGTCCTCGAGCTCCGCCGGCGCCTGGGCGGCCCGTTCACGACGGCCGAGCTCGCGGCGCTGTACGACGAGCAGGGGACGGACTGGTGCTTTGAGATCGCCAGGCGCGTCGCGCCCACCACCCCCGCGGCCTGGGACATGGCGACGGTCGCAGGCGCCGCGTTCGCCCGCTACGTCCGTGAAGCGAGCGACTACGCGGGCGGGCGGCGACTCGACAACAGCTCCTAGCGTCGGAACGCTAGCGGTCGGGACGCTAGTCCGACTCGTCGTCCTCGGATTCCCCGCCCGCGCGCCGGATCACGATCTGGTCCTCCTCGATCGTGACCTCGACGGGACGATGGCCGGCCCAGTACTCGGCGTAGACCGGATCGTCCTGGACCGCGGGATCGAGCCACAGCCCGTAGCCCTCGTCGCCGTGGTCGAAGGTGGCCTCGAGTGGAACGCCGGCCTTGCGCCGCGCGCGTCCACCGCGTCCGCCGCGTCTGCGGCGGCGCCTGCCGGGGCGCTCCTCGCTGGTCGTCCTGGTCCTCCTCGTCCTCCTCGTCCTCACTGCGCTCGGCTTCGGCGGCGTCCAGCTCGGCTGCGATCAGCGCGTCGTCCTCGGCTCGCAGATCGATCTCGTCGTCGAAGTCGGCGGGGGGTGAGACGCCCTCGGCGTCGGCGCCGGGCTCGAGCCCCTGCTCGCGTTTGAACCCTTGGATCTGCTGAACGGTGACCTCGAGCTGGTGGGCGATCCACGCGTCGGTCCGTCCCTGCCTGACCCAAGCGCGGATCTGATTGAGCTGCGGGCGAAGTGATCTGTTCCTCATCACGGCTCCAGACTATTACAGGGGGGTCTCCGGAGCGGCCCCCCCAGGGCGCACAAGCCAGACCGATTGCTTGTGCAAACGATCACGTTCACGATATGCTGGCCCTGGGCGCCGATTGGTTCGCGAGTCAGTGATCGGCAAACCATTCGAATATCAGGCGAGCAGGGAGGCACTTTGGGATGTTGGTACTGACCCGCAAGTCCAACCAGAGCATCATGATCGGGGACGACATCGAAGTTTCGGTGCTTGCGATCATGGGCGAGAAGGTGCGGATCGGCATCCAGGCTCCGCGGGACATTCCGGTGTTTCGCAAGGAGGTTTATCTCGAGATCCAACAGGAGCGCCTCGGGCCGACAAGGGCGCTCGTGACGAGGTTGACGCTGCCCTCCGCGGGCTCGGCGACCAGGCGTAAAGATGGGCTGACCCCTTACGAGGGCGCAGGGGCTAACTGAGCAGGTAGTAGAGCGTCGCGAACATGGCCGCGGTGACAATCACCGCGGTCGCGATCAGCGACATCACGAGCACCCAGAACCGGAACGAGCTGCGCTTCTGCCTGCGCACCCACGAGCGCTTGCGCGAGCGCACGACGACGTGTCGCCGGAGGTGCTCCCGGCGGGTCCGGTCAAGCTGGGCCTCTTGCCAGAACTGCTGCTCCAGTTGGGCGAGGCTTTGGCGCATCTTCATCGCCATGACGTAGTCGAGCCTACCAGTCGTCGGGCTCGAAGTTATGTCGCCCCGGGGGTGCTTATCGTCAGTCTGCTGCGTCCGCGGGGGGCGCGCCCCAGGCCTTCTAGTGAACCGCCTGGCCCTCGTATACGCGCGTGAACCGCAGGTAGTTATCCGCGATCTGCTCCGCCGCCGCCTGGCGCTCGAGGTCGCTTTCGAGGTAGCCCTTCAAGGCATCCCACCAGATCGAGCGGCCGATCGCGAAACCGATGTAGCCCTCGACCGGAGCGGCTGCCTGGAGCCAGTGATCGACCTTCTCGATCGAGGCGCCCCGCCCAAGCACAACGCACTTGACGTTCTCGCGGCCCGGGCCCGACCGGCTCTGCTCCGCGATCATCGCCGCCTCCTCGCGCTCGTCGACGCCCTCGATCTTCCAGATGTCGACCTCGATTCCCGCCTTCTGGATGTTTTCGATCGTCTGACGCATCAGGCCCGGCCGGAGCTCGGCGTCGTAGCGGTCCGTGTCCCCTTCGACCGTCGCCAGCTGACCTTCAGTTGCGGGAACGAGCAGCTCGAACAGGAACTTTCGATCGTTCTCGTGAAGCCAATCGGACAGGCGCTTGAGCCGACCGAGCTGCCCCTCGTTCAGATCGGCGTCGCCGTTGGGGTTGTAGCGGACGAGCACCTTTGAGAAGTCGGGATTGAAGCTCTCGATATGGGTCGCGAAATCGTCGCCGTACTGGAAGTCGAACTCGTCCTGTCCCGATTTCTCGACCGGCATCGCCAGCTTCAGGTCGTGCTCGCGCGCCTGCTGCGGGATGCTCGAGCCGAATTGCTCGTCGACGAGGACCCCCGTGGCGCCGGGCTCGGCGCCCCTCTCGACGGCTTTCAGCATGCCCTCGAAGATCAGGCGCTTGGCGTCGGAGATCGTCTCGGTCTCCTCGGGCGTCGGGTCGCCCTGGATGCCGAACATGTTCTTCTGAAATGAGCCTCGATGGTCGAAGGCGAGGATGTACAGCTTGCCGTCGTAGCCGAGGGCCATGTCAGTCGTCTCCCGTCGTTTCCTGAAGGGGCAGTCCGAGCGAGGCACGAGTCCGTAGGCCCACGAGGCTCGTTAGGCTGCCCCGGCAATGCACCACGCCTTCCGTGCGGGCCTGCCTACACGATCGGGATCGAAGAGGAGCTGATGATCCTCAATGCCGAGACGCTCGAGCTCGAAAATGCGATCGAGAGCCTGCTCGAGAGCACACCGGCCGGCGAGATCAAACCCGAGCTGATGGAGTCGGTCCTCGAAGTGTCGACCGACCCGTGCGCGGAACGGTCGAGGCGGGAGATCAGCTGCGTTTGCTCCGCAGCCAGGTGGCAGCGACCGCAGCCTCCAAGAAGCTCGCGATCGGCTCGGCCGGAACCCACCCGTTCGCGCGCTGGGAGGACCAGCGGATCGTCGCGCGCCCCGCTACCGCGACCTCATCTCGGCGCTGCGCTTCGTCGCCCGCCAGGAGCTGATCTTCGGCATGCACGTGCACATTGGGATCGACGACCCGGAGAAGGCGATCCATGTCGCGAACGGGATGCGCGTCCATATGCCGATGCTGCTCGCGCTATCGGCGAATTCCCCGTTTTGGCGAGCTGACGCGACGGGGCTGGCCTCGGCCCGCACACCGATCTTCCGCGCATTTCCCGAGGGTCGGCATGCCGCCGACCTACAAGGGCTGGGAGGACTACGAGCGGCGGATCGAGTTCATGGTCGGCACGCAGCGTGATCGAGGACTACACCTACCTCTGGTACGACGTCAGACCGCATCCGAACTTCGGCACGGTCGAGGTCCGCGTGATGGACTCCCAGACGCACGTCGAGCACACGCTGGGGCTCGCGGCGCTGGTGCAGGCGCTGGTGCGGGAGCTCGCGATTCACTTCGAGGAGGGCAAGGAGCTCTCGAACTACCCGTTCGAGATGCTCGATGAGAACGA
>CAVPKT010000022.1:0-13244 GCA_963705775.1 uncultured Solirubrobacterales bacterium
GACTCATCACCTGAGCGGGCTCCAGGCGCTCCTCTACTCGCGCATCAGAGAAAACCCGTGCAATCCAGCGGACAGCGACTTGACCGGTGTCCAGCACCAGCAGCAGGTTCTGAACGCGATCAAGTCGCAGCTGTTCTCCGTCGGGACTTTCTTCCGTTTGCCGTGGGCGTCATGGCAGGCGCCAAAGGTGGTGCGGACCGACATGGGTGGGCCGACGCTTCTCACCCTGTTCTTCGCGTCCGAGATCGGCGGCAACGCGCCGGTGAACGTACTCAAGCCGACCGGCGGCGAGGCCCTGCCGAACGGCGGCTCGGCGCTGACGGTGACGCCGGGCGCGGTTCAGGCCGCTGTGTCGCGGCTGGTGAACGGGTAAACGCCGCGGGCCCGGCGCGGCGCGGGCCCCGGCACGGACGGCACAGATTTTGCACGCCGTGACACACCGGTCACGCTTTTGCTGCCAGCGTCCCGGGGGTGCGCGACGAGAGTGAGTTCTCTGCCCATATAGGGCAGAAACGACGCTATGGGCGCTCGTCTCGAAGATCGCCCAGGACCAGTGCGGAGTCATCTCGCTCGAGCAGCTACTCGGCGCCGGGCTCAGTTACAAGCAGGTGCGCAGTCTCGTGGAGCGGGGCGTTCTGATCCCGCTTTACCGAGGCGTCTACGCGGTCGGGCACAAGCCCACGCTCACCAAGGCCTACCTGATCGCGGGGCTCATGGCCGCCGGGCCGGGAGCTTTTCTCAGCCACCGAACCGCGGCGGCCGTCTACGGTCTTCTTGAGGTCTCACAAGACGAATTGAGCTGACCGTGGCGGGCGGCAGCCGCAGATCGAGAGCGCGTTGCGCTTCCACACCGTATGCGCCATTCCCGAGATCAAGACCCGCAACGGCCTCCGCGTCAGCTCGGTACCGCAGATGCTGATCGAGGTGGCGCCCCATGAGACGCGGCGGGAGCTTCGACCGCCTCATCACCCATTCGGTGCGCAAGGAGATCCTCGACCTGGACCAGATGCGGCGCGCCCTCGCCCGCCACGCGGGCCGGCACGGGGTGGCGAAGCTGACGACCGCACTAAGGAGTACCTGCCGCGACCCGACCGCAAGTCGCACCTGGAGGTCGCGTTCGACGAGTTCCTCGCCCAGCACCCGGAGATCCCGGAGCCGGAGCGCAACATCTACATCGACGGCTGGGAGATCGACTGCTACTGGCCCGAGCAGCGGCTGGCTGTCGAGCTCGACGGCCGCCCGTACCACGTGGCAGTCAAGGACATGGAGCGCGACCGCGTCAAGGACGCCAAGCTGCTGCTGAAGCGGATCAACGTGATGCGGATCACCGACACGCGCTTCGAGCTCGATCCACGCGGCGTCTTCGATGACCTGCTCGCCGCGCTGGGCCTCGCCCCGGCCGCCTAAGCGCCCTCGCCCCGGCCCCGCCTAAGAGCCCCCCGGGCCCCGCCTAGAGCCCCCGGCCCCGACGCCGCCCCGGCCCTAGCCAGCCCTAGCGGCCTTGCTCTCGGCCTTCTTCTCGGGCTTGGAGTCCGACTTGGACTCGGACTTCTTCTCCGTTTTCGAGTCCGTCTTCGAATCGCCCGTGCTCTCGGAGGAGCCCGACTCTTGTTCTCCCGCTGACGCTTACGCGTCCCGTAGTCGGTGTTGTAGAAGCCAGAGCCCTTGAAGTGGATCGCGACCGGCCGGAACACGCGAGAGGCCGGCGCGCCACAGGTGCTGCAGACCTCGATCGGATCGTCGGAGATTCGCTGCATCTCGTCGAACGAATGACCCTGCTCGCACCTGTACTCATAAATCGGCATTGCTTCATGAAGTATAGGGGAGGGCGTTGGCACTCTCAAGGTGCGAGTGCCAGCGGTTCTCTGCCCAGGAAAGCGCATAGCATCACGCTCCATGGCCGAAGACATCGTCACGATGGACAAGATCGTTTCGCTGTGCAAGCGGCGCGGGTTCATCTTCCCGAGCAGCGAGATCTACGGAGGCCTGGGGTCGAGCTACGACTACGGCCACTACGGCGTGCTGCTCAAGAACAACGTCAAGGATCGGTGGTGGCGGGCGATGCTTCAGGAGCGGGAAGACATCCTCGCGCTCGACTCGGCGATCATCCAGCACCCGGAGACCTGGCGCGCGAGCGGGCACGTCGCGAGCTTCACCGACCCCCTGGTCGATTGCCGCACGTGCAAGCTTCGCTTCCGAGCCGACAAGCTCGAGGACGCCCAATGTGGGCGCAAACCCTCCAAGCACCCCGGCGAGACGCCCGACTGCGATTTGACCGAGGCGCGGCAGTTCAACCTGCTGTTCGAGACCACGATCGGCCCGGTCAAGGACGAGGGCTCGATCGCCTACCTGCGCCCCGAGACCGCCCAGGGCATCTTCCTCAACTTCCGCCACTACCTCCAGTTCGGGCGCAAGAAGCCGCCGTTCGGGATCGCGCAGATCGGCAAGAGCTTCCGCAATGAGATCACGCCCGGGAACTTCATCTTCCGCACCCGCGAGTTCGAGCAGATGGAGATGGAGTTCTTCGTACCGCCGGATGACGCGCCGAGGTGGTTCGAGCACTGGCTCGAGGAGCGGATCAACTGGTACACCGCCTGGGCATCCGTCCGGACCACCTGCGGCTTCGCGCGCACGAACAGGATGAACTGTCCCACTACTCGAGCGCGACCTCGGACGTCGAGTACCTGTTTCCGATCGACTGGCAGGAGCTCGAGGGGATCGCAAACCGCGGCGACTACGACCTGAAGGCCCACGCCGAGCAGTCGGGCCAGAAGCTCGAGTATGTCGACACCGCGTCGGGCGAACGCTACGTCCCGCACGTGATCGAGCCGGCTGCGGGAGTCGACCGGGCGCTCTTGGCGTTCATGATCGACGCTTACGACGAAGACGAGATCGGGGGTGAGACCGCGAACCGTGTTGCGGCTCCACCCACTGCTGGCGCCGGTCAAGGTCGCGGTCCTGCCGCTGGTGCGCAAGGACGGTCAGCCCGAGCTGGCCCGCGAGCGTCGTACCGCCGCCTTCGCGATCGCGTTCAGACGGAGTACGACGAGGGCGGCGCGATCGGTCGGCGCTACCGCCGCCAGGACGAGATCGGTACGCCGTGGGCGGTGACGATCGACCACCAATCGCTCGAGGACCGCACGGTGACGCTCCGCGACCGCGACAGCCTCGAGCAGGTTCGGATCGCGATTGACGAGCTCTTAGCCGAGATCGAGCGGCGCCTCCGCGAGCCGTGGCGATCACCGAAGCTCGACGACTAGGCGATAACGACTACGACGTGGATCTTTGTCCCCGCGGCCGCCTGGGCGACCGGATCGATCGGCGCGACGGTGGGCCGCTGAGCGCCCAGTAGCTTCGCGGTCACCTCCGCCTCGGGACGCGCGCCCGGCGCGTACAGGATCAGCAGTCCCGGCGGGCGTGATTCGGAGATGTTGCCGACGGTGTCGATCTTCACCCCGCGCGACCGCAGCTGGCGCGCGAGGCGGCCGGCCGCCCCCGGAGTGGAGGTGGCGTTCAGGACCGCCACCGGAACCGACGGGACGGTCTGTACGACCTGGCGCTTGACGTGCCGTACCGACTGCCCGCCGCCGACATTGACCACGATTCCGACGACTCCGACCGCCGCCAGCGCCAGCGCGCCGGCGCCCGCCGCCAACCGGGTCCGCCGCGGGAGACGGGTCGAGGTGTAGACGGGCGTCGTCCAGCGGCCCGATGCCCGAACCGCGGCCCTAGCGGCGCCAGCACCTCCGGCCGCACGCGCACCTGCCGGCGCCGGCGGCGCAACGGCGTCCAGCCGGGACTCGAGGTGGAGTGTCGCGGTGAGCTGGAGGCGGAGCTTCGCGACCTCCCGGCGGCGCCTGATCAGCGGAACCGACAGCAGCGGCAAAGCCAGGAGCGCGACCAGGCCGCCCAGCGATCCGAGCGTGTGCTCGAGGTTGTTCTTCGGCTGCTCGATCGTCCGCTGGGGAAGTGCGGCAGCTCCCAGAGTGAGCGAGCGGCCGACGTGCGAGGTGGCGGGCGCGGTCTGCTCGGCGATCGCCAACAGCTCGCCGTTGCCGATCGCCTGGGTGAGCGAGTTGCGGACCCAGTAGGCGGCGTGGTGCTCGTACCAGGCCACCAGTTCGAGATGCTGACCCTCGTAGTAGAGGTAGTACGTACGCGCCCCGACCTGGACCGTCTGCTCGGGGCTGTCGAGACCGGCGGGGTAGTCCACGTCGTTCCCTGCACGTCGTAGTACTGGCCGAGCCCAGCTCCACTGAACGTCGCAACGTATGCCGGGTAGGCGGTCCCGTCGGGAGCTTGGACGGAGTAGTCGCGTACCTGGACGGGATTGCCGCTGCCGCCGCGGTCCTCTACGCGAGGGACCTCGAGCGGGAAGGGAACGTCGGCGGCGGCATACGCGGCCTTCGTCAGCACCCCCGACCCGACGGGGACGAGCGGCAACGGCGGCGCGCCCCGGCGCTTGTGAACGGCGTTGGCGACCGCCGCGACGCTGCGCTTCGGCGGCAGTCCCGAGCCCCCGAACAGGAAGGCGTGGACGCTCGCCGCGATCTGCTTTCCGCTAGCGGTGGCGCACGAGCAGGGGTTCGCGCCCGTCGGCACCAGATTGACCTGGAACTGGACTTGGCGTACCCGCAGTGACGAGGAGCTGATCAGCGTTCCCGAGCAGGTTCAGCACGCCGCCAGTCGAGTGGAGCCCCGGGTCGGTCTGCACCGCGCGCCCGAAGATCTTCTCGAACTTGTGGATGTTGTAGACCAGCGTCGGGCCGTACTGCTTCTTGACGTCGAGCAGGAAGCTCTGGTCGCGCGCGTCGCGCACCAGCGACGTGTCGCCGTGGCGGTAGGAGACGAACTGGAGCGCCTGCGTGCCGCACATCTTCTGATAGCCCGGCTGCAGGTTGATCTCCTGATACTGCTGCGCCGCCCGGCGACGTTGACGTGGTAGTAGCGGCGGTCGACCGTCGAGTAGACGCAGCCGATGTCGTTGACCGCGTTCTTGAACTGGTTGAAGTCGATCTCGACGACGTGGTTGACGGGGATCGCCGTCAGCTGCTTGATCGTCTTGACCAGCGTCCCGATGCCGCCGCAGGTAGCGCGAAGTTCAGGCGCGTCGTACCGGCGCCGTTGGGCGGATTGATCCTCACCTGGAGCTCGCGCGGGATCGACATCATCGAGATGTACGGCTTGCTCGGATCGAAGCGCACCAGCAGCATCTCGTTCGAGTGCGGCAGGACCGGCGTCGTGGTCGTGTGCTTGCGCTGGTCGTTGCCGACCAGCAGCATCGTCTGCGGGGCGCCGAATCCGGCCGGCGCGAGCGAGCTGGCCGACATCGCAGGCTCGGATTGATGCTCAGGTCGTCGCGGAGCGTCTGCAGCTCGCCGAGCGCGAACACGGCCGCCCCCCGCCGCTGCACAACAAGACAATCACGCAGCCCAGCACGACACGCCAGACCATCCCGCTTCGGCGCGGCTCAGGCGGGGGTCCGGAGGGTGGTCCGGCTGCCGGTGCGGGGTCCGGCGGCGGAGCTTGCGGGGGTCTCGGGGGAGCGGAGACGCTCACTGCGATGCCTGCTTCCTAGCAAAAACGGGGGTCATAACGCTTGCCGTGGGTCCGCGCGACCTGGGGAAATCGCGCGCCTTTGGCGCCGCCGATGTGAGAGGTCTCACACCTGCCGCGACCGGCCTACTGCAGATGCGCCCGGGCGGACAGGGCAAATCCCCCCGGCGCGGCGGTCGCCGCCACCCCCTCCACATACACGTGGGGATCGTTGAAGACGGTCAAGGTGAGGATGCTCAGGAGCGGAATATCGGGCTGCACGACGAGCTTCCCGCCCTGCGCCGAGAGCGTCGCATCGGCGGTGACCCCGAGCACGGTCCCTTGAAACGTAAGCTGACCGTTCCCCGACGCGACCGGCTGAAGGCTCTGGACGCCGGGAATCGCGGAGCGAAGGGCGGCGGCGTCGACGGTCGCGGTGCCCGTGAGCTCGTTGGCGCGCTTCTTCAGCCTGGCGTTCTGGAGCGTCACGAAGCCGGCGTTGAGCTGGTTGGCCGAGGCGTCGATCGTGCCCGCGTCCTTGGCTTCGTCGAGCAGGCTGCTCAGGTGGCCCGGGTTCGAGTGGTAGCTGGCCATCCGGACCACGACCTTGTCCGCCTGGTGCCAGAGGAGCTCGATCGCCGGGAACGCGCTCACCTGGACATCGACCACCTTTCCCGACTTTGACAGGCGATCCCTGAGGCTGTCGGCGGCGATCCCAGGCAGCACGAGCTGCGAGATCACCAGCACGAGCAGCACGACCCCCAGGGCCGCCGCTGCGATGACGATCCGGCGCATCCGACCGCGAACGTTACGTGGCTGCTGCTTGAATCGCGGCGGTGCGCGAGAGCGGGGAAGACATTCAGGCACTCCAGGACCTGCTCGACCGGAGCTTCGCGGCGGCCGGGCCGCACCTGCTGAGCATCATCACTCCAGAACGGCGCGTCGGAGCCGCCGAGCTCGCCGAGCGCCTGACGGGCATGCGCCTGCTGGCGCTCTCAACCGCGACCGCAGACGGCCGGCCGGTCGTCGGACCCGTCGACGGGATCTTCTATCGCGGCGCATTTCACTTCGGCTCGGCGCGAAACTCGGTCAAGGCCCGCCACATCGGAGCTCGACCGCACGTCAGCGCCATCCACCTGCCTGGCGAGGAGTTCGCGGTGACCGTCCACGGCCGGGCCGTGCCGGTCGACGTCGGCGCGGGCGGCTTCCGCGAGACGCTGCTCGAGGTCTACGTCCCCCGCTACGGCCGCGACTGGGAGCAGTCGTTCCTCGACTCGGAGAACCCGCCGGTCTACTGGCGGATCGACGCCGAGCGCATGTTCAGCTTCCAGATGACCGCGTAGGGAGCGCGCTCCCGCGAGCGGAACCGCTTAGGGGCGCGGGCCCGGAGGGCAGGCCCGCCTCAGCCCAGCAGCGGCCGGACCGCAGCGACCGCAAGCTCCAGCAGCGGCCCGATGTCCAGGGCCGGCTCGCTCAGCATCCGGACCGTCAGCCCGTCGGCTAGCGCCAGCAGCAACCCGGCCGTGGCCTCCGGATCGGCCTTGAGCGAGAGCACGCCGGCCTCGTCCTTGGCACGCAAGAGCCTGCCGACGTGGAGACGGATCTGGCGCCCGAGCTCGGTCAGTTCGGCGGCGATCTCCTCATTGCGCTGAGCCAGCGTGAGGATCTCGAAGAACGTCACCGGCCCGCTCGGGCCCTCGCCGATGAACTCCTCGAAGCTCTGGACGAGCGCCGCGAGCACGTCGTCGGCGCTCGCGGCGGACGCCAAGGCCCGCTCGAGCCGGTCGAGGCTCACGTCGCATTCGCGCCGGACGACTTCGACGAGTAGGCGCTCCTTAGTCCCGAAGTAGTAGTGGAGCAGTCCGCGCGAGACGCCGGCCTCGCGCGCCACATGGTCGAACGTCGAGCCCGAGATCCCGCGCGCCGCGACGCTCGCGCGCATCGCCTCGACGATCAGCGAAGCCTTGTCAGAAGGAAGCTCCCGCTCGGGGGCAACAGTCGCCACCGTGCGCTATGCAGCCCCCGCTGGTGACTCCTGCGTAGCCGCCGCGTCGGCGCTGGGAGCCGGCGGTGCGGTCGCGGGCGGCGTGTATTCGAACTCCTCCTCGGCACCGAACAGGACGTCGAGCACCTTCGAGCGCAGCTTCTCGGACCCGACGAGCGCCAGCCCACTTCCGACCCCGAGGACCACGAGGCCCCGCCCGAGGCGAAAGCCCTTCTTGGCCTGCGTCTCGGGGGCCTCGGTGAGCGCCGTCGTCACGTCCCGCACTGCCTCGACGGCCTTGCGAAGATCGGCCTGAACCTTCTTGTCCTCGAGCAGCGCCCTCGCCGGCGTCTTGGCGTCGGAGACGCGCTCGTAGACGTTCTTGCCGGCGTCGACCGCAGCCTTGAACCTGTCGCGCAGCGACGCGTCCTCAACCAGGCGCTGGACGTACGGGTTGTCCTTGATGCTGGCGAGGTCTGAGGGGTTGAACGGAACGGCCTTGTTCTTCTTGCGTCGTGACATAAGCGCTCTCCTCGGGGCGGGGAATGGCGTAAGAAAGGTCAGGATACGCGATGCAGCCTGCGCGGACGGGCGGCGAGGGCCGCCTCGAATACATCATTAATCTCCGACACGAACACGAACTCGAGCCTGGAGCGGAGGTGCTCCGGGATCTCGTCGACGTCCTGCTCGTTCCGCGCGGGCGCAATCACGCGCTTGATTCCGTTGCGCTGCGCGGCGAGCGCCTTCTCCTTCAGGCCGCCGATCGCCAGCACCTGGCCGGTGAGGGTGATCTCGCCAGTCATCGCGACGTCGCTACGAACCGCACGGTCGCTCAGCAGCGACGCGAGCGCCGTCGCGATCGCGATCCCTGCTGACGGACCGTCCTTGGGAATCGCGCCGGACGGGACGTGGATGTGGATGTCCTGGTTGGCGAACCAGTCCGGCTCGAGGTCGGGTGCCACCTCAGCGACATGGGCACGTACGTATGAGAGGGCCGCTTGGGCGGACTCCCGCATCACGTCGCCGAGCTGGCCGGTGATCGTCAACCTCCCCCTGCCTGGCATTGACGTCGCTTCGATGAACAGCACCTCGCCGCCGACTGGTGTCCACGCCAGACCGGTGGCAACGCCCGGGCGAGACGTGCGGCGGCGCGATTCCGAGAAGAACCGCCGCTTGCCGAGCAGCTCGCGCACGCGCGGCTCTGTGACGCTGACCCGGCGGCGCGCCGAGGCGCCGTCCTCGGCCACCTGCCTGGCCACCTTTCGGCAAACCGAGCCGATCTCCCGCTCCAGCTGCCGGACGCCGGCCTCGCGCGTGTAGTCGGAGATGATCGTCCGCAGACCGGAATCGGTGAACGCGATCTGCGACCTGCGCAGGCCGTTTCGCTCGATCTGGCGCGGCACCAGGTAGCGCTTTGCGATCTCGAGCTTCTCCTCCTCGGTGTAGCCGGCGAGCTGGATCACCTCCATCCGGTCACGAAGCGGGCCGGGGACCGTCTCCAGCGCGTTCGCCGTGGTGATGAACATCACGTTGACCAGGGAGAACGGGAGGTCGAGATAGTGGTCGCGGAAGCTCGCGTTCTGCTCGGGGTCGAGGACCTCGAGCATCGCACTCGAGGGATCACCGCGGAAGTCCGCGCCCATCTTGTCGATCTCGTCGATCATGAACAGCGGGTTGTTCGAGCCCGCGTCGCGCAGCGCGCGGATGATCGTCCCCGGTAAGGCCCCGATGTATGTGCGGCGGTGACCTCGAATCTCGGCTTCGTCGCGGACGCCCCCAACGCTGATCCGTTCAAACTTGCGCCCGAGCGCCTTGGCGATCGAGCGCCCGAGGGACGTCTTGCCCACCCCGGGCGGCCCGACGAAGCACAGAATCGAGCCACGGGCGTCGGGTTTGAGCGCCCGGACGGCGAGGAACTCGAGAATCCGGTCCTTGACCTGCTCGATGTCGTAATGGTCTTGATCAAGGACTTCCCGGGCGTGCTTCAGATCGAGGTTCTCCTCGGTCGACTTGTCCCACGGCAGCGACGCGATCCATTCGAGATACGACCGCACCACCCCGTACTCGGCCATCGCCGGCTGCAGACGCTCGAGCCGTCCGAGCTCCCGGTCGGCTTGCTTTCGAACCTCCTCGGGGAGCTCGATCGCGTCGAGCTGCTCGCGCAGCTCGTTGACCTCTGCCTGTGCCTCGTCGGCCTCGCCGAGCTCCTCCTGAATCGCCTTGAGCTGCTGGCGAAGCACGAACTCCCGCTGACCCTTACCGAGTTCCGACTCGACCTGGGATTGGATCCGGGAACCGATCTCGGCGACCTCCCGCTCGCGCGACAAGATTTCGACAAGGCGTCGGAGTCGCTTCGACACGTCGAGCTCCTCGAGCAACGACTGCTTGTCTTCGGTCTTGAGACGCAGCGCGCCCGCGATCAGGTTGCTTAGCGCGCTCGGGTCATCGATATTGGCCACCATCACCTGCAGCTCCTCGGGCAGATACGGGACCTGCTCGACGATGCTCGAGAACGTCTGCTGGACGTTGCGCATCAGCGCGATCAGCTCGGGCGACTGCCTGACCACGTCCGGGCTCTCGGCGATCTCGGCGACCAGGTACGGCTCGGTCTGGACCCAGGCTGTGATCCGGACGCGCTGCATCCCCTGGACCAGAACCCGCAGCGTCCCATCGGGCACTCTGATCATCCGGGCCACGACGCCGACCACGCCGACCTCGTAGAGATCGTCGGGGCCGGGCGTCTCGTTCTCCGGATTGCGAGGCCACCATCGTGATCACGCGATCACCGCGCAGGACCTCGTTGATCAGCTCGATCGACCGCTCCTGACCGACGTTCAGCGGGATGAACATGTCCGGGAAGGTGACCGTGTCCCGCAGCGGGAGCACCGGGAGCCGGTCCGGCAACTCGCGGGCCGCCTCGACGGGGACATCCCGAGCCCCGGCTTCGGGAGCACCGATCTCGATCACGGCGTCTCGTCTGGAGGCCTCTCGATCGGGATGACCCGGGTGCGGCCCCCGCCCCGCTGAGGGGAAGCTCGATCCGGAGCATGCCGTCCTCGTAAGTCGCTTTGGCCTCCCCGCCGACGACGTCTCGGCCGAGCTCGATCACGCGCCGGAATGCCCCGCGCTCGATCTCCACTTGCTGGTAGACGTCGCCCTCGACCGCGGCGGGGCGACGGCGGCCAGAGAGGATCAGGTTGCGTCCCTGAACCTCGAGCTCGAGCTCACCCAGCTCCACACCGGCGAGCTCGGCAGTGACGATCGCCCGTGGAGGGCCGGTCACGTACGCGACGTCGACCGCGGGCGAGAAGCCACGCCGCCGCGCGAGGCCGGTGCGCTCGAACACATCGCCGAACAGCTCGTCGACCTCCCGGCGCATCCGCTCGAAGTTGGCGAACAGGTCCCGCTCGGGCATCGAGCCTCTCAGATTAGCGCTGGCCGCGGACGCGCCGACGCCGCGGCCCCTAGACGTCGTACACGGCGCCCTCGACCGCGAGGTCGACCGTCCCGCCGAACGCGTCCCCGGCCTGCCCTCGCGCCCACTCCGCATCGAGCTCATCCGAGAAATGGGTCAGCACGAGCCTATGGGCCGCGGCGCGGCGACCGTGCTCGCCCGCCTCCTGCGGCGTCAGATGGCCCGCACGCCGTCCCGCTCGGGCCGGGGCAACGTGGCTTCGATGAGCAACATGTCGGTGTCATGCGCGAAGCTCACGAGCTGGTCGTTGGGGCGCAGTCGGAGCTGTAGGTGAGCCGGCTGCCATTCGCGGCGAGGTCGATCGCGTACGCCGGCATGTAGTGAGGCATCTCGCAGAAGCGGACGCGGAACGGCCCCACCTCGAGCACGTCCGGCTCGTCGTATTCGTGCAGATCGAATGCCTTATCGATCAGGTCCTCGTTGCCCCAGCAGCCGACGATGTGGCGGAACGTCTCGCCTGAGCCAACCGGCGCCCACAGATGCGGCCGCGCCGGCGCGGCGGTTCCAGGCCAGCCGGCGACCGGCACGGGTTGCTGACGAGGGGCATAGGTGAGCGCATAGCTGAACGGCACCAGGTCCAGGACGTGATCGGCGTGCACATGTGAGATCACGACCGCGCCCACGTCGACGTAGTCGCAGAAATGACGCAGCTTCGAGAACACGCCGTTGCCGCAGTCGAGCAGCAGCGCGAAGTCCCCCTCCTGCACCAGGTAGCCGCTGCACGCCCCGCCCGCGTCCTGCCACGACGGGCTCTTTCCCAGCACGGTTATCCGCAACGCTCGCTCTCTCCTGCTCTTGTGACATCTGACACTCTAATGCCGTGGCCGCAACGGGATTGCAGATGCCGTTGCTCGGCACGGTCGCGGCCAACCGGCTGAACACCACGGTGCTCGTGTTCGGCGCCCTGCTGGTGGTCGGTGCGCTCGTCTCCGGCCTAGCGAAACGGAGCTTCCTGTCGCTCACGGCGATGTTCGTGCTCGCCGGGTTCGTGCTCGGCCAGGGAGCGCTCCACGTACTCCACTTCCGGGCGTTGTCCTCGTTTACCAACGACCTTGCGATCGTGGCCCTGATCGTGATCCTGTTTCGCGACGGCCTCGAGGTCGACGCCGAGCTCCTTCAGACGCACTGGCACCTGCCGCTCCGCAAGCTCGTGCTCGCGATGCCGCTCACGCTTGGGATCGTCGCGCTGGCGGCGAAGCTGTTTACGGACATGGGCTGGACCGAGTGCCTGCTCCTCGGCGCGCTGCTGTCCCCGACCGACCCGGTGCTGTCTTCAATCGTCGTCACCAACCCACGGGTGCCGCAGGTGGTGCGCCACTCGCTGAACCTGGAATCGGGCCTGAACGACGGTCTTGCGCTGCCCGCCGTGCTCGCGTTCGCCGCGGTGCTGACTCCGGGCGGCGAACACTGCGTCTGGTGGCGGTCCGTGCTCGACGACCTGGTGATCGGATTCGCCACGGGGATCGTCGTGGGGTTCGTAGCCGCGCGGCTGATGCCGCGTGAGGAGGGACTCCAACCCGAGATTCCCGGCCACCAGAAGGCGCTTTACATGCTGGGGAGCGCGTTCGTCGCCTACGGGATCGCGGTGCTGCCCCCCACGGCAACGGGCTGATCGCGGTCTACGTAACGGCGATCACACTCGGGAGCCGCCGGGCCGACCTTCGTGGCCACTTCGTGCGCCAGTCCGAGGACCTCGTCGAGATCGTCAAGCTCGGGATCTTCGTGGTGTTCGGTTCGGTGCTGACGCTGCACGGCCTGTTTGCAGATGGGTGGGCCGCCGTGGGGGTCGTGGCGGTCACGTTCCTGATCGCTCGGCCGGTGGCCGTTTTCTTGGCGCTGGCCGGCACGGCGACCGATACAGCCACACGCGCATTCATGTCGTGGTTCGGCCCCAAGGGAGTGGCGACGATGACGTTCGCCTTGCTCGTACTCTCAGATCGGATCAGCGCAGGCGCGAGGATCTTCAACCTCGCCGCGCTGGCCGTGTTCTGCTCGATCCTCGCCCACGGCGTGACGGATACGTACGGTGCCGAGTGGCTCGCCCGGCGCGCAGAGGCGTCCGAAGGCGACGAGCAGGCTACTGGCGGCGAGCGGCCCGGCGCTCAGATGACTCGATCGTCCACCCGATGAGGATCACGACGATCAAGAAGCCGATGAACCCGCCGATGAGGGGCCAGTACACGGCTCGAACTCTATAGCTGTCAGGCGTGTAGCGCGATCTGCTCAGAGGGCGTGGGGAACTTCCAGGCG
>CAVPKT010000023.1:0-9955 GCA_963705775.1 uncultured Solirubrobacterales bacterium
GCGCGATCTCGAGGGCGCGACCCTATACGTCTCCCTCGAGCCGTGCTGCCATCACGGGCGGACGCCGCCGTGCACGGATGCGATTCGCGAGGCCGGTATCCGGCGGGTGGTGATCGCATCGGAGGATCCGAGCGAGCACGCTGCCGGGCGCGGGCTTGGGATCATGCGGGACGAGGGGATTGACGTCGTGCTGGCCGACGGCGAGCTGGCCGCCCGCGCACGGCTCTTGAATCAGCCGTTCCGCAAGTTGGCGCGTACAGGGCGGCCGTGGGTGCTGTTCAAGGCCGCAATGACGCTCGACGGGAAGGTGGCCACCCAGGGCGGAGACTCGAAGTGGATCTCGAGCGAGGAGAGCCGTCTCCGTACGCATCAGTGGCGGGCCGAATGTGACGCGGTCGCGATCGGCATCGGTACCGCTCTGGCCGACGACCCGCAATTGACTGCCCGCGTTTCGGATCCACCCGTTCACCGTCAGCCGCGCCGGGTCGTGTTCGATTCGCTCGCGCGTCTGCCGATCCACTCGAGGCTGGTGGAAGAGGCACGTGAAGTTCCGCTCACGGTCGTCGTCTCGCGCGCCGCACCTCGAGCGGCGATCGACGCACTCGAGACCCACGGCGCCGACGTGATCGTCGCCCCGGGGGAGAACGAGACCGCCCGCGTGCGTTCTGCGCTCGATCAGCTGGGGCTCGAGGGCGTCGGCTCGGTGCTGCTCGAGGGCGGCCCGCATCTCGCAGGCGCGTTTCTCGATGCCCGTGAAATCGACGAGATACGGGTGTTCATCGCCCCGATCGTGCTGGGTGGGCGGGGGGCCCGCGCCGCGGTGGACGGCGAGGGAGCCGAGGCGATTGCCGACGCCTTGCGCGCCCTCACGCTCGACGTGGAGCGGATCGGCGACGACGTGCTGATCGCGGCGCGGTTGACGGAGTGGTGATGTTCACGGGCTTGGTCCAGGACCTGGGCACGATCGAGCGCGGGGACCCGTCAGGGGAGGGTGTGCGCCTGACCGTCTCGAGCCCCCTCGCGGCGCAGCTCGCGAAGGGCGACTCGATCGCTGTCAACGGTGTCTGCCTCACCGCCGCCGAAGTCGACGGCAGCTCGTTCGCCGCTGAGGTCATGAACGAGACGCTGCACCGCACTTCGCTCGGGGCCGCGGGCGCAGGGACCGCGGTCAACCTCGAGCTGCCGCTCCGCGCCTCGGACCGCCTCGGCGGCCACATCGTCCAAGGCCACGTCGACGGTGTCGGCACCGTCGCGGCAGTTGCTCAGGACGGGTTCGCGCGTCGCCTCTCGATCGAGGCAGCGCCCGAGGTGCTCCGCTACGTGGTCGAGAAGGGGTCGATCGCCGTGGACGGCGTGTCCCTCACCGTCGCCGAGCTCGACGAACGGTCCACTTAACGTCTCTCTCATACCGGAAACGCTGACGCGAACAAACCTAGGCGTCGCGGAGCCCGGAACCCAGGTGAATTTGGAGGTCGACGTGTTGGCGAAATACGTGGAGAAGCTGATGGGGGCCGAGTCTTGAGCACGGTCGGAACGCCGTTCGCAACCATCGAGGAGGCGATCGAGGAGATCCGCCGCGGACGGATGGTCGTCGTCGTCGACGACGAGAACCGGGAGAACGAGGGCGATCTGACGATCGCGGCCCAGTTCGTCACGCCCGAAGCGATCACGTTCATGGCGACGGAGGGCCGTGGGCTTATCTGCCTCGCGCTGAGCCCGGAGCGGTGCGACGAGCTCGGGCTCGACCTGATGGCCGCAAAGAACGAATCGGCGTTCGAAACGGCGTTCACGGTGTCGATCGAGGCGCGCGAAGGCGTCACGACCGGGATCTCCGCCCACGACCGGGCCCGCACGATCCAGGTGGCGATCGATCCCGAGACCGCCCCACGGGACCTCGTTCAGCCTGGACACGTGTTCCCGCTGAAGGCCCGGGCCGGTGGTGTTCTCGAGCGCGTCGGCCAGACCGAGGCGGCGGTCGACCTGGCCCGGCTCGCGGGCCTGATCCCCGCCGGGGTGATCTGCGAGATCATGAACGACGACGGGACGATGGCCCGCGTGCCCGATCTGACCGGCTATTGCGAGCGCCACGACCTGAAGATGGTCACCGTCGCCGATCTCGTCGCCTACCGCCGCCGGCACGACAAGCTGATCGAGCGCGTCGTGTCGACCAACCTCCCGACCTCATTCGGGGATTTCACGGCCGTCGGGTACCGATCGCTGATCGACAACAAGCACCACGTCGCACTCGTCAAGGGCGAGATCGACGGGCAGCCGGACGTGCTCGTCCGGGTGCACTCAGAGTGCCTGACGGGTGACGTCTTCCACTCGCTGCGGTGCGATTGTGGCGAGCAGCTCGAATCGGCGCTGGCGATGATCGAGGAGGAGGGGAGGGGAGTGCTCCTGTATCTGAGCCAGGAGGGCCGGGGCATCGGTCTGCTCAACAAGCTCCGCGCGTACAAGCTCCAGGAGGAGGGCCTCGACACGGTCGACGCCAACCTGCGTCTGGGCCTGCCGGCGGATCTGCGCGACTACGGGATCGGGGCGCAGATCCTCGTCGACCTCGGGCTCTCGAGCATCCGCATCCTCACCAACAACCCGAAGAAGATCTCCGGCATGGCCGGCTACGGCCTGTCGGTCACCGATCAGATCCCGATCCAGCACGTGCCCAACCCCCACAACGAGGCGTACCTCCGGGCCAAGCGCGATCGCCTCGGGCATACGCTGCACCACCAGGGTCTCCCGCTCGACGAGGAGATGCTTCGGGAAGAGACCGAACTCGATCGCCAGAAGAGTTCGGAGTGACGCGCATCGCCCTGTGCGTCGCGCGGTTCTACGCGGAGCTCGCCGATCGACTCGAGCAAGGCGCGCGCGCGGCACTGGGCGACGTTCAGATCACCGAGGTCGACCGCTTCGACGTGCCGGGAGCGTTCGAGCTACCCCCGGCCGCCAAGTACCTGGCCGAGTCCGGACGCTATGACGGGGTGGTATGTCTTGGCGCGGTGATCCGGGGTGAGACCGACCACTACGACTACGTCTGCGCCGAGGCCGCTCGGGGTATCCAGCAGGTGCAGCTTGAGACCGGCGTTCCGTGCGGTTTCGGCGTTCTGACCGTCGACACGATGGCGCAGGCGCTCGAGCGCGTCACAGGCGGCTCCAAGCGCGACACGGGCCGCGACGCGGCCAAGGCCGTGCTCGCCACCCTGGCCGTGAAGCGGGCGGCGAAGTCCTAGACGCCTAGTCGCCCCCGCCGTGATGCTTACCGTGATCGCCGTGCTTCTTCGGCGGTGCAGGTGCGGTCTGCGCGTTGTACATGCTCAGTGCAAGATTCAGCTCCTGCTGGACGACCGGCCTCTGATCCGAGTAGCGCAGCCGCTCCTGCAGCAGCGGGATCGCGGCCGCCAGATCACCCATCTCCCGGTAGGCGTGGCCCAGGTCGAACAGGCTCCACTGGTAGAGGACGCCGCCGAGCGGCGCGGAGCGCATTGCCCGCTCGAGCACCGGAACGGCCGCGGCGTAGTTTCCGGCCGCGATCATGCTGTGGCCCTGGGCCTGGAGCGAGGCCGCCGAGGTCGACGGTGGCGGTGCGGTGGATGCCGGTGGCGTCGGCTTGACGGGAGTCGTCGTCGGCCTCGTGGGCCGGGAGGCCGGCGCCTTGGCCGGCGCGCTCGATCGCCGGGATGAGGGGGTCGCCGCTCGGACGCTCGAGCCGGCGAACACCCGAGGGCGTTGAGCCCCCTGCTGATTACCCACCCCAAATGCCACCCATGCCAGCACCGCAACGGCGGCCAGCGCCGCGAGCGCACCCAAGCGGGGCCGACGCGCACGGCGGCGCGGGGGTGGCGCCCACGCCGAGGCGAACGTGGCGGTCCGAGGCTTGGCGAACAGCACGCTCCGGCTTTGCAGGGCGGCGTCGATCGCATCCGCGAACGCCGTCGCGGTTGGCCATCGCCGTTCCGGCCGCTTGGCCATGCCGCGCTGGAGAACCGGATCGAGCGTGCGTGGCAGCTCGGGGTTGCGCGTGCTGGCGGCGGGTGGCTGCTCGTCGACATGTCGGCGCGCTGCTTCGATCAAACGCTCCGCGCGGAACGGCTTTTCGCCCGCGAGCAACTCGAACGCCACCACGGCGAGCGCGTACCGATCCGAGGCCGCCGTCGCTCGGTCGCCGAGCACCTGCTCGGGAGACAGGTAAGCCGCCGTCCCGAACAGCTGACCGGTGCCGGTAATTGTCTCCTCGGATGCGATCCTGGCGATGCCGAAATCCGCCATGTGCACCACCCGCCCCGAGTCGAGGAGCAGGTTCCCCGGCTTGATGTCCCCATGCACGACGCCCCGCGCATGCGCATAGTCGAGTGCCGCCGCCGCCTCGTGGATCCACCGGCGCGCCGTGTCCGGAGAAACCGCGCCGGCCCGCAACTCGTGTGCGACGGTGCCGTTTGACAAGAATTCCATCACGATGAATGCCGCGTCGGCGGCGGCGTCGCGTGAGGGGTGCAGGGCATCGCCGACGTCGTAGATCGTGACGATGTTCCGATGCCCGGAGAGGCGTGCCGCGGCCCGAGCCTCGCGGGCGAAGCGACGCACCGCCAGGGGATCGTGCTGGAACTGCGGCAGGAGGACCTTGACAGCGATCTTGCGCGAGAGCACCGAGTCATGGGCGCACCACACCGCCGCCATCCCCCCGTTGGCGATGTGGTGCAGGAGCCGGTACCGCGCGGGAAGTCCGATCTCTGACGCTGCTCGAGTGGCTGAGCCGGGATCGATCGCCGTCATCGCGGCAATCTTTACCCCGGTTACGCCGTCTATACTCGCCCGCCATGGCGAAGGTCTGTCACGTGTGCTCGAAGAAGCCCGCTTTCGGCAACAGCCGTAGCCACTCGATGGTGGCCACCAAGCGGCGTTTTGAGCCCAACCTGCAGCGCGTACGGATCGACGATGGCGGGACGCCGCGTCGCGTGTACGTGTGCACCCGCTGCTTAAAAGCGGGCAAGGTCGCCAAGGCCCGATAGTGGCCGGCGCCAGACCGGTAGCGGCCGTGTCTGACCCGAGCATCGTTCGCTTCCGTGCCGTGGTCGATGCCGCGCTGGCCGCGCTCGAGGCCCGGCGTGAGGAGGTGAACGACCTCAACGTGTTCCCGGTCGCCGACGGCGACACCGGCGACAACATGGTGCTCACGCTCCGCGCGGTGCTGCAGGAGCTCGACCGGCTCTCGTCCGCCTCGGAGGACGTCGCGATCGATGACATCGGTCGCGACGAGATCGTCGCCTCCGTCGCACGGGCGGCGCTACTGGGTGCCCGCGGCAACTCGGGCGTGATCCTCTCGCAGCTGATCCGGGGCGCCGCCGAAGAGCTCGCGAGCCGACCGGGAGAGCTCGTCGACCCGGTGCTGATCGGTGCTGCGATGGCACGTGCGGCGGATCAGGCGTACGGCTCGGTCCGGGACCCCGCGGAGGGAACGATCCTCACGGTGGTACGGGAGATGGCCGCCCAGCTGGCCTCGGAGCTCGCGCACATGCCCGATTCGCGGCTGGACGAGCAAGCCACCTCGGCTGAGCAGAATGCGGTGATCGCCGACGTGATCGAGCGCGCGCTCGATGCCGGCAAGGAGTCGGTCGCGCGGGGGCCTGATCTGCTGCCGGTCCTCAGGGAGGCGGGCGTCGTCGACGCGGGTGGATACGGCCTGACCGTGATTCTGGCCGGGATCGTCGGTGCTCTCCGGGGCGGCCAGCTTCCGGCTCTCGAGCACCACGAGGCGGCGCGGGTCACGCACCCGCAGCACTCGTCCAGCACGTTCCGCTACTGCACGAACTTCGCGGTCACCGGCAGCGGTTTGGAGTCGAGGCGCTTCGCCCAGGCACTCGAGCTGCTTGGCGACTCGGTATTGGTCGTTGGCGACGCCGCGACCCTCAAGGTTCACGTACATACCGACGACCCGAACGCCGCAACGGCGCTGTTCGCCGACGCTGGGACCGTCTCTCACCTCGACGTGGCCGACATGCACGACCAGGTCCAGCGCCGCGACCAGCGCCTCGCGCGTCAGGCGAAGACCGCGGCGTGTGGAGCGGTTGCCGTCGCAACCGGGGACGGGATGCGTTCACTGTTCGAGAGCTTCGGCCTCTACGTGCTGGATGGAGGGCCGACGCTCAACCCATCGACGTACGACCTGCTGGCGGCGATCCATGCCACAGACGCCGAGCAGGTCGTCGTGCTGGCCAACAGCCCCAACGTGGTCCTCGCCGCCGAGCGCGCTGCAGAGCTGTCGGAGAAGGAGGTCCACGTGATCCGCTCGCGGTCACAGCAGGCGGGGCTCGCCGCGGCCGTCAGCCTCGACCCGAGCCGCAGCGCGGCAGCCAACGCCGCTGCCATGAGCGAGACGCTCGAACGAGTGCGTACCGGCGCGGTTGCTCGTGCCGCCCGCGACGACGCGCAAGGTCGCTTCCGCGAGGGAGACGCGATCGGGTTCGTGGAGGAGCAGATCGTTGCCTGGGGCACCCCCCGCGAGACCCTGCGTAACGTGCTCGAACAGCTTGCGGAAAACGCCGAGCTCATCACCTGCCTGCGCGGCGCGGATGCACCTCTCGACGACGAAACGGTCCACGCCCTGGCGGCGGGCGAAGTGGAGTTCGAGCTCTCCGACGGCGGGCAGCAGAGCTACTGGTGGCTGCTCTCGGCTGAGTAGCCCCGACCGCAGCCGGAGTCATCATCCTCGTGTGACTCCGACCGTCTTCGCCAGCGCACAAGTCCTAACCCGCGAGCAGCTCGAAGCCGCGACCGTCCGCTACCCGCGGCCCTCGCGCCTGTCCGCGCCGCTTCGAGTCGGCGGAGCCAAGGCGCAGAAGGCGGCCGAAGCGATCGGGCTTCAGACGGTCGGGGATTTGCTCGAACACCTTCCCCGCGACCGGCGCGAGGCGCGGGCGGTGGCGGAGCTCGTGCCCGGGGAGAGCGCAACGGTGGTGGTGGAGGTCAGGAGCATCTCCTCCCGTTCGGTCCGCCGGCGCGGGATGCGACCGCTGGTCGAGGCGTCGGTCGGCGATCACTCTGGGACCGTGAGGGCGACGTTCTTCAACCAGCCGTGGCTGGTGAAGCGGTACCCGCCCGGGACGAGGCTCGTGCTCCACGGCTCGCTGAATACCCGCCGGCGCTTCGGCGTCCAGGCACACGCGCCGACCTCCGAACAGATCGCGGGCAACGGCGCCGGAGCGGTCGCCCACTACCCGACGACCGAGGGGCTCAGCTCAACCCAGATCCTCGCGCTCGTGCGCGAGCACGGCGCCGCACTCCGCGACGTCGTCGAGCCGTTGCCGGCCGATTTGAGGGCGTCGGAGCGGCTCCCCGATCGCCAGGCCGCGCTCACCACGGCTCATTTTCCCCTCGGTTCGGGTGACGGGTCGAGCCGCGGGCGGCTCGCGTTCGAGGAGCTGTTGCTACTCCAGCTCGCGCTGCTCGGGCGTCGGGAGATGCGCCGGCAAGCCGGCGCGGCGACCGAGATTGGGCCCGAGCAAGACCTCGTCAAGCGATGGCTGGGGGAGATGCTGCCGTTCTCGCTGACCGGCGATCAGCGCGCGGCGCTAGAGCAGATCGACCGTGACCTCGCCAGCTCGCGGCCGATGCAGCGGCTACTGATGGGAGAGGTGGGATCCGGCAAGACCGTGGTCGCGCTGTACGCGATGCTCCGCGCCGTCGAGCACGGCATGCAGGTCGCGCTGATGGCGCCGACCGAGACGCTTGCCGAGCAGCATTTCCACACGATCGAGTCGCTGCTGCCCGGAGAGCTCGTTCCGATCGGCCTGTTGACCGGCTCAACCCCGGCCCGGCGGCGCTCCGAGCTCCTGGCGCGGCTCGAGACGGGGAGCTGTCCCTGATCGTCGGCACCCACGCGCTGATCGAGGAGCCGGTGCGATTCGCGCGGCTCGCGGTAGCAGTCGTCGACGAGCAGCACCGGGTTCGGCGTCAGGCAGCGCGCTGCGCTCGACGCCAAGGGACGGCCGGGGGCCGCTCCGCACATCCTCCACATGACGGCGACGCCGATACCGCGAACGCTCGCGCTCGCGGGCTACGGCGACCTCGACTTCACCGTCCTGCGCGAGCTGCCGCGTGGCCGTCAGCCGATCCAGACCCACGTTTGCTCCTCCGATGGAGAGCGAGCCCGCGCCTACGGGCGGATCCGCGAGGAACTGCGAGCGGGGCACCAGGCATTCATCGTCTGTCCGCTCGTGGAGGAGTCCGAGCTGTTGCAGGCGCGAGCGGCGACCGCCGAGTTCGAGCGCCTTCGGGCCGGCGAGCTGCGCGACTTCCGGGTCGTGCTCCTGCACGGACAACTGCGGCCGTCGGAGAAGGCCGCAGCGATGGCAGAGTTCGCCTCGGGTGCCGCGGACGTGCTGGTGGCCACGTCGGTGATCGAGGTCGGGATCGACGTCCCCAACGCGACGGTGATGCTGGTAGAGGACGCCGACCGGTACGGGATCTCGCAGCTCCATCAGCTGCGCGGACGTATCGGGCGGGGCCAGCATGAATCGCTCTGCCTGCTGTTCGGAGCGAAGGACTCATCGCGATTGCGGGCGCTCGCGTCCCACTCTGACGGTTTCAAGCTGGCCGAAATAGATCTCGAGCTGCGTGGCGAAGGCGAGCTCGTCGGGAGCCGCCAGCACGGGATGGCCGAGTTCCGCGTGGCGGAGCTCCCCGAGGGACGCCGAGTTGCTCGAGCGTGCCCGGTTTCATGCAGAGCGGATCGGCGCGATGGACGTGTCGCTCGAGCTGCCCGAGCACGCGTTGCTGGCCGATGCGCTCCGAGGGGCGTTCGGCTCAGAGGCACTCGCGCCGATCCGGGCCTGATGCGGGTCGTCGCCGGTCGGTTGCGCGGGCGGACGCTGGTCGCTCCTCCTGGCCGCCTGACGCGGCCGACCTCCGATCGGGTGCGCGAAGCGCTGTTCGCGATTCTGGGGTCGGTTGAGGGCGCTCGGGTACTGGATCTGTTCGCCGGCTCGGGCGCGCTGGCGATCGAGTCCTTGTCCCGGGGGGCCGCCGCCGCGACGCTCGTCGACCGATCTGGGTCGTCGGTCGCGGCGATCCGCCGCAACCTGGACGGGCTCGATCTCGACGCCGAAGTGCATCGTGAGGACGTCCGCGCCTTCCTCCGCCGGACACGAAGAGACGGCCGTCAATACGATCTGGTGTTCATCGATCCCCCATATCGCCGTGCGGCGGGCCTCGCAAAGAGAAGCTCATGGGGGTAACTATGCTATTGTACTGTTAGCAAGCTCAATGTAATTACTATATCTAATTATCTGTATTGAAATGTAAATAGAAGGCTCACAGCAGTGGCAACAGGATATTAAAAGTCAATGTCGAAGAAGTTATGTCATTCCAAGTTACATACGTGTATAGGCAAAATTGGAACTATGCTAGATTGGGTATTTATTTGAAAAACAATGCTAGATTGGGTATAACAACTCAAAACGATGCTAGATGGGTCATTGGCTGATATTAAAAAGTGATGGACCCAGCATAACATAAACGAATTAACATTTTTGACAGTACTGTAAATGTAATCGCGCCTGAAAAAAACCCCTCTACATATACTAGTTGGTTTTTGGTCTAAAAGTAAGGCAAGGCCTCTAAAAACAATAGTGATAGCAATAGCAAAGGTGGCAGTGGGAGTGCAGACAAAACACGCTTAGGACGATCCAGACGGCGGCGGCCGAAGGCCAGGAACTAAGTCCACGCCGCACGCCGGCATTCAGCGGCGCGACCCATGCCTTCTCCCGACCAGCCTCGCCACCAACCTCGCTACCAGCCTCTCTACCAGCCTCGCTACTAGCCTCCTTTATTAGCTATCTCTAGGTGGAATACAGGGCGAGAATCATGCATATATGTATAGGACCTATATCCCATTATTGTAGAGGGCAAGCTTGAGTTTTCTCTTCGCACCAGCCATACAGCACTTATAATATATATCACT
>CAVPKT010000024.1:0-40594 GCA_963705775.1 uncultured Solirubrobacterales bacterium
GCCCAGGACGAGCAGAAGGCCAAGCTGGCGCTGGTGGCCGACACGGCAGCCAAGGTCTGGGGCTGACCGGGGCGGGCCGGCGAAGGCGCGGGGTACTTCGGGCCGGTAAAGGACACTTTGCCTCCCGCATCCTGGTCGCCGCCGACGCAGAGGAACACGGCGGGCACTGGGCGCCGCTAACATGGCGCAATGGCGAGGAAGACGCGAAAAGGCAGTCCCGGAAGGCACTCCGACGGAGGCGAGGCCCTCGATCGCGCCATGGCCGAGTTGTGGAGTCGATTTCCGCGGGCGACGTCCTCAGCGCGGAGGTTCAGGCCAGCTCCCTGATCGCCCTGCCGATGCTGCTCGGCGGCACCGACGAGGAGTCCGGCCTGCTGGACGCCGCGCTCGTCGGTGCGGCGGGGGCGCAGGGGCACGAGCCGGACGGGGCGGCCGCGTGCGCAACAGCACTCTCCACGCGACGCTTGAGGCGTTCACGACCGATGCAGCCGGCCAGCTCGTGGCCGAGACCGCTAGCGGCGCGGAGGTCCCGTTCGAGCTCACCGAGGAGCGGGGCGGCGGCGCGCGCCTGTACTGCTATCGGCCGCTGACCGGCGAGTTCATCCACGAGCGCCTCGGGCTCCTGACCGCGCTTCCCACGTACGCCCCCGCCTCGCGGGCGCTGGCGCAGCTCGAGGGCGTGGCGGCCTATCTCCAGCTCCGCGGCGAAGCGCGGATCGCCAGCGAGCCTCGCGAGCGCGCCGACGCGGCCCTGGCAGCGTTCCTCAGCGCCGTGTTCGACGAGCGCAGCCAGTTCGGATTCGATCCACGCCGCTTCGAGTCCGCCTATGCGGAGCTCGAGCACACGCTCTACGACGGCAGGTGCCTGAGCACCGTGATCGCCCCGCTGTTGGGAGTCGCACTCGACCCCGAGACGGCCGAGGTGCCGCTCGACGAAGGGCTGTCGCTGGTCGCCGGCGACACGCTGCCCGACGCCCCACCGGACGCGATCTGGGGGGACGGCGAGGAGCCCCACGTGCTCGCCGTCCTGTCGATCGCCCAGGACCGCGCCGTGCGCCCGCCGGTCGCCGTCGCCCGGACCCGCTTCAGGCGGATCCTGACCGCGCTCCGGTTGTTCGAACGCGGCGGGTACGCCCTCGGTCCGATCGCCTGGACCCGCTCCGACACGGGCCCGTGGCGAACGGTGCCGCTAGGCGGGAGCGGCCGCCCACGCCTGACGACGGTGATCGCGGCGGACCAGGAGGACGAGCTACGAGGGTTCTTCAACCTGATCGCCAAGCGCGTGCCATCGAACGGCGAGCTCAACTGGGCGCTCGCCCGGTTCGAGATGGGGTGCGAGCGCCTCGCGCCGTTCGAAGCGCTGACCGACTACTTGCTGGCGCTGCGTGCGCTGCTCGAACCGGAGGGTCCCCAGAGTGGCCGTCTCGCCCAGCGGCTCGCGGCGATCTGTGCCAAACCCGAGGATCAGGGCGCGCTCGCGGAGCGGATCGCTCATACGATCTCGCTCGAGCGCGCCGTGATCGCGGGCCTGGCCCCCGCCGAGCCCGGCGTCGATGCACTCGTCGAGTCGCTCTCAGAGAACCTGCGGGCCGTGCTCCGCGACGTGGTCTGCGGCCATCTCGACCTCGACGTCCGGTCGCTGGCCGATGACCTGCTCGCGGAGGTCGTGGCGGCGGAAAGCTGACCGCTGGGAAGGATTTCGGCGGCGGTGGTGTCATTAGGGGGCGTGAGGCGCAATTTCGTGCGGGCAGGGCTGATCGCGTTCGCCGCGGCGTGGATTCCGGTGCAGGCCGCCGGCGCGGCCAACTCGCCGACGTTCCGCGACTGCTCGTTCTTCGCGGGGCTGGACCCAGACTTCATTCAGCTAAGCGGCGCGACTGTCGGCAGCTCCAACGCTCTGTTCGTGACGAGCAGCCAGACGTCGGTGACGCTCAAGGCATCGGAGTCCTCCGACCCCGGCGACAGCAGCGGACACGACACGTTCTCGGTCACGGTCACCGGGCCCGGGATTGCCCCCCAGACGGTGTCGGGCCAGGGAACGGGTGCGGTGACTCTGTCCGTGCCGCTCTCGGGCGTCGCCGCCGGGGGCCAGTACACGCTGAATTGGGCTGCGACGTTCGACAACGGCTTCCACATGTGCCCGAGCGGACAGACGCCACAGAACTCCACCACGGGCGCCAACCCGTTCGTTCTGAACGTCGTCTCAATGGCTCCTCCGCCCGCGCCGCTAACGCTAACGAAGCTTGCGGAGTCGCACCGGAAGTGGCGGGAGAAGGGGGGGACCACGTTCACCTTCAACCTCAGCGGGCCCGCGCGAGTGAAGCTGGCATTCCGCCAGGTCCTGCACGGCCGCTCCGTGCCGCGTGGGAGCCGCACTCTCCAAGGGATGCCGGGGAAGAACTCGATTCACTTCACCGGGCGGTTCGGTAACGGGTCGCGCCTGGCGCCTGGCCGATACGTAGTCGTGGTTACGGCCACGGATCCGTCGGGCCAGCGGTCGAAGGCGAAGCACATCGCGTTCACGATCATTCGCTGAGCCGCGGCACTGCTGCGAAGCTTGCAGCCGTGTTCCACGTCGAGCTGCGCCGCTTCCCGCACGTCGCCCGGGCATTCAATCTGAGCGCTGAGGAACTCGACGCGCGGATCGTCACGCCGTTCGTCCGGGGTCAGCCGGTTGAGCTGGACGACCGTCAGTGGGGACCGGAGAAGACGCGGGTCCTCGTCTACGACGGCCCGCCAATCGCACCCGAGGACCGCGGGCTCGGACGTGGCTGGGCATTGGTGACCCGCGACGGGGAGGATGTCACCGCCGCGCTGCTCGACGCCGCGCGCGAGCGCCTGCGGGAGCCTGGCTCCGACACGGTGAAGCAACAGCTGGTCGCTGCATCAGAGCGCGGAATCTCGCTCGTGGAAGCTGTCTCGCTAGCCGAACGGAGTCTGCCGGGACGCCGCGTCAGCGAGGCGCTCTCGCTAGCCGAGCTGGCGGTGTGGGAACTGCTGCACGAGGGCTCGGTCATCCTCGTGGATCGGGGACAGGTCGTCTCACGCGAAGATTGGGAGCCGCTGCTGCTCGGCTGGGATTCCTGGAGCAGCCCTGGCATCGAGCTTGTGGCCCAGCGCTAGGACACTAGGCCACCACGTCGGCGATCAGACGCTCGCGTTCCGGCTCCGACGCGAACAGATACCGCATCATCCGTGCCAGACCGTCGAAATCGTGGACGTCGTCGTCGAGCTGCGGGACGAGCAGGAGCGGTCTGCCGCTGAGCTCGGACTCCAGGCGGGAGATGTTGTGCTCGTCCCGGCGCGCAAGCACGTGGTAGTCGTGGAAGTTCTTAGCGACGACCTCAGCGAGCCGTTCGCCGATCGCGTCGCGCAGAGCGGCGTCGACGTGGTCAGGCTCGGAGTCGCCGAGCATGTCGTGGTGGAAGCGATTGACGATCACCCCGGCGAACGGAAGCCCGCTGCGTTCGAGTGTGCGGCGAAACCAGATCGCCTCGTCGATCGGCTCGCGCTGCGCCGAGGTGATCAGAAGGAACGCGGTGCTCGGAGCCTTGAGCATCCGCTCGACCTGCGCGGCGCGACGGCTGAAGTCTTCAGTCATGTCGCCCAACAGACCGAAGAACGTCGACAGATCGCTGAGAAGGTTGACGCCGGTGACCCGGCGAAGCGCCGTCAGGAGCGGTGCCGCCCCACGGCCGAGCACGCGCATTCCGATGCCGGTCGGGCGGATGAACGCCCGCAGCGCCCGGCCCTCCAGGAACGACGTCAGCCGCCCGGGCGCCTCGAGGAAGTCGAGCGCGTTGCGCGATGGCGGCGTGTCCAGCACCAGCAGGTCGAATTCCCCCTCGCGGTCGAGGTCGTAGAGCTTCGCGATCGCCGTGAACTCCTGCGAGCCGGACACCGCCGTCGAAAGCTCGCGGTAGACGCGGTTGGCCTTGATCTCGGCCGCTCGCCCCTCGTCGGGCGCCACCCGGTCGATCAACTCGTCGAAGGTTCGCTTGGGGTCCAGCATCATCGCCCACAGCTCACCTTCAACCGCCACGCCGCCGGCGGCGAGCCGATCGGGCTCGACTCGATGCGGCTCGTTGTGCAGCCGCTCGAGCCCAAGCGCGTTCGCGAGCCGCCTTGCCGGATCGATCGTCACGACCGCGACCTTGGCGCCTTGCGCCGCCATTCCCAGCGCGATCGCGGCCGAGGTGGTGGTCTTCCCGACGCCACCGGCGCCCGCACACACGCACACGCGCTTGCCTTCGAGGAGCTCGGTGACGCTCACACCGCGCCCTCGAGGGCATCGGCGAGGCGCTCGAGCTCCGGTTGCCCGAGCTCGTCGGCGAACACGAACGGAAGCTCGACCACGCGTCCGTTCATGCTGAGGCCCTGGGCCAGTCGGGAAAGCTGCTCCCGTTGCGTCTCCCGGCGGGCGTGCTCCGAGAGGGCGGCGCGCAGTGCCCCACGAGCGAGCTGCGATGGGGCGTCCTCGAGTGCCTGCTGGAGCCTCGTCACGTCTGCCTGTTCGAAGCGTTCGGGGTACACGGCGTTGACGATCACCGCGTCGAGCCCGAGCTGATCTTCCTCCAGCGCGTCCCGGAGTGACAGCGTCTCGTTGACGGGCATCTCCTCCGGCGTGGCGACGGCCACGACGGCGGTGAGGGCGCGGTCGGCGATGGTGTCCGCAATCGTCCGCCCCTGGTGGGCGATCGGGCCCACGCGAGCGATATCGGCGAAGGTCCTGGGCGTTCGCAGGATGCCGACGCCGTGTCCGGTCGCGGGCGCGTCCACCACCACCAGGTCGTAGGGAGCCGCGCCGCGTGTTCTGCGCTCGAGCTGGGCCAGCTCCCAGATCTTGCCGATGCTGAGCAGCTCGCGCATCCCGGGTGTTGCCATCGCAAACGCGTGAAACAGCCTGCTCGTGCCGAGCGCATGCCCCACGGGCCCAGCCTTGACCCGCAGGTACTCCTCCATCGCGTGCTGGGGGTCGATCGAGATCGTGAACAGCCCTGGCGTGAGCTCGACCTCCTCGAAGTGCTGTGGGGGCGGGCCGTCCGTGGCGAACGCCCGCTGTATCCGTTCCTGGCTCTGGAGCTCGGCGACGATTGTCCGCAGTCCGCGTCGTGCGGCGACAATTCCGATCGCGATCGCGACCGTCGACTTGCCGACTCCGCCCTTGCCGGTGACGAAGATCAGACGATGATCAAGTAGTGATGGCACGGCGGGACGGTATTGAAGCGGAGGGGAGCCGGAAGGGCGCCGCGGAGGATTTCTGCCCGCGCGTGCGAATAGAGCCGCGTATGGAGTTCCACGACGCCGGGAGTCACCCTTGAGCGCCACCTGCAAGGTCATCGTTTTTGCGAACCAGAAGGGCGGCGTCGCTAAAACGACGACCACCCTTAATTTGGCCGTCGCGTTCGCCGAGGAAGGCCACCGCGTCCTGTGCATCGACATGGATCCGCAGGGCAACCTGACCATGTCCCAGGGCATCGACCCGGACTCGCTCGAGCGCTCGATGTACGACGTACTCGTGCATCACGTCCCTATCAAGGACGTGATTGAGCACCGCGAGGTCGATCTCGCCTGCGCGTCGATCGACCTGGCCGGCGCCGAGATCGCGATGTCGACGATGATCGGACGGGAGCGGTCGCTGGAGAAGGCGATCAAGGAGGTCGAGTCGGATTACGACTTCGTCTTCATCGACACGCCTCCCAGCCTCGGGCTGCTCACGATCAACGCTCTGACGGCGGCGGACAAGGTGATCGTCCCCGTTCAGTGCGAGTATCTGTCAATGCGCGGCTTGATCCAGCTTCAGAACACGCTTTCGATGATCCGCGAGAACCTGAACCCCGAGGTCGACATCGAGGGCATCCTGCCAACGCTCGTCGACACTCGGACGCTGCACGCCAAGGAGGCCATCGAGCTCCTCGAAGAAAACTTCGGCGACCGGGTTTTTGCATCCCGGATCCGGAAGACGATACGTTTCGCCGAGGCACCGGTAAAGGGCATGTCGGTGCTTAAGTACGATCCTGACGGTCTGGCCGCACATGCCTACAGGCAGCTCGCGAAGGAGGTCCTCTCAAATGCCAAACGGTAAGCGCGCGAGCATGCGGGAGGGTCCACTCGCGGCCCTGTTCCGGAAGACCGCAGAGGACCAGCCAGGAGAGGAAACGCCCGAGGAGTCCCGTCAGCACGCGCCGGAGGAGCCGCGTCAGCAGGCTCCGGAGCAGACAGTGGTGCCTGCGGCCGAACCGCCGGAGGCACGCGAGGCCGAGCCGCCTGCTCCTGCCCCCGAGCCGGCTCACGTGCCCACGCCTCAGGAGCGGTTGCGCAGTGCCTTCTCGGCCGACATCCCCGAGAGCCTGATGGATCGTCCTACGTCGCCTGCGCCGCCCTCACCCGAGCGCGATGTGTTCGCGCGGCCGGAGCGTTCGGCGGCTGCATTTGCCGAGCCCGCGCCCACGCCAACGGGCCAGCCCGTGCTACGCGTCGTCGGCGTCGGTGGCGCCGGGGTCAACGCCGTCAACCGGATGGTCGAAGCTGAGATCGAGGGCGTCGAGTTCCTCGCGGTGAACACCGACCTGCAATCGCTGCAGACCTCGGCGGCGCACGACACGCTGCACATCGGCGGCGCCGTCACGCGCGGGCTGGGGTCCGGCTCTGACCCGGACCTCGGCCGGCAGGCGGCCCGGGAGGAGTACGACCGCATCAAGGCGATGCTGCGTGGCTCGGACATGGTGTTCATCGCCGCGGGTGCGGGTGGCGGTACCGGCACCGGAGCGGCACCGATCGTGGCCGAGATTGCTCGTGAGCTGGGTGCGCTCACAGTCGGGATCGTCACGCGTCCGTTCCAGTTCGAGGGCACGCGGCGCCGCGACCAGGCTGAGGCCGGAATCGCGGAGCTCGCGAATGAGGTGGACACGCTGATCGTGGTCCCGAACAACCGGCTGCTGTCCGTGCTCGATAAGAACACCTCGATGGTCGACGCCTTCAGGGTGGCCGACGACGTCCTGCGCCAGGGCGTGCAGGGCATCTCCGATCTCGTCACGCTCCCCGGCCTGATCAACCTCGACTTCGCGGATGTGCGCACGATCATGGCGGGCGCCGGGCCCGCGCTGCTGGGTATCGGGATGGGAACAGGCGAGCGTCGCTCGTTCGACGCCGCCGAGCAGGCTGTTGCCTCGCCGCTGCTGGAGACCAGCATGGAGGGCGCGCGTTCGATCCTGCTTTCGATCACCGGTGGGCCTGACCTGTCTCTCTGGGAGGTCAACGAATCGGCCAAGGCCGTCGCCGAGGCCGCCCACCCGGACGCGAACATCATCTTCGGCGCGATGATCGATGAGAAGCTCGATGATCAAGTCTGGGTCACGGTCGTTGCGACCGGATACGGCGAGCAGCGTCAACGCGGGCAGGAACACGATCGCCTGGGCACACGCAACGGGCGCTCCGGCGAGGATCGGACGGTCCTGCGGGAGCCGCGCGGCGAGCCACGAGTGAGCCGCGTGCGGGAGCGCCCCGAGCGCGGCGGCACGCGCGTGGATCTGGACGTCCCTGAGTTCATCCCTCGCAGGTAGACGGCTACCGGGGCCCGCCGTGAGCGCCCAGCGCGGCGTGATCGCCGCCGGCCATCCGCTGACGGCCCAGGCCGGCGCAAACGTACTGCGCGAAGGCGGCAACGCGGTCGATGCCGCTCTCGGCGCGATGCTGACGTCCCTCGCCGCCGAGCCGTTGCTCACCGCTCTGGGCGCCGGCGGGTACATGCTCGTTGCGGCGCCGGGAGAGGAGCCGGCGCTGCTGGACTTCTTCGTCGAGGCGCCGGGCCGAGGCGCCGACGCCGCCAAGCGGGCGGAGCTGATCCCGATCAGCATCTCGTTCGGAGATGCGATCCAGGTGTTCAACATCGGCGCCGCTTCTGTGGGCGCCTTCGGAGTTCCCGGCGGCATCTGCGCGGCCTCGGAACGGTTCGGGACGATCCCACTCGCAGAGCTGGTGCGGCCGGCGGCCGCGCTCGCGCGTCAGGGAGTCGAGGTCACACCCGAGCAGGCGTATCTCTTCGAGATCCTCGCCGACATCGTCACCTCGACACCCGAGGCCGCCGCGCTGTTCGCGCCGGGGGGTCGCGTGCTCGGGGCCGGCGAGGTCGTCCGGCAGCCGGAGCTCGGGGACGCGCTCGAGCGACTCGGGGCGGAGGGGACCGAGCCGTTCTACAGGGGCGACATCGCAGCGGCGATCGTCGCCTGGGTATCGGAGCGCGGTGGCACCCTGACCGCGGAGGACCTCGGCGGGTACGGGGTCGTCGATCGCGCCCCGGTCCGCGTCTCCTACCGAGCTCGTGAGGTGCTCACGAACCCGCCCCCTTCGGCCGGGGGGATCCTGATCGCGCGGGCGCTCGGGACCCTCGAGCGTGACGTCGAGTTGCCTGGGGTGGATCGGATCGTCGAAGTGATGGAGCAGACGCAGAGCCTGCGAACACCCGAGTTTCTCGATGGGCTGGACGACCCCGAATTCGTCGCGAAGTTCCTCGGCTCGACGACGCACATCTCGGTGCTCGATCGGGAAGGCTGGGCGTGCTCCGTTACGTGCTCGAACGGATCATGCTCCGGAGTCGTGGTGCCTGGCACGGGCGTGCATCTCAACAACATGTTGGGTGAGCAGGACCTCAACCCGCTCGGTTTCCACCGCCACCCACCCGGTCGCCGGCTGCCGAGCATGATGGCCCCGACGGTCGTTCTGCGCGACGGGGCGCCCGAGCTCGTGCTCGGGAGCGCGGGCTCGAACCGCATCCGCTCGGCGATTCTCCAGACGATCATTCGCGTGATCGGCGAGCGGATGCGCGCCTCCGATGCGGTGCAGGCGCCGCGCGTTCACTTCGAAGACGGGATCGTCTACGCCGAGCCCGGGATCGACACGAGCGCGATCGAAGCGGCCGGCCGTGCGATCAGCCGCTTCCGCGCGCGAAATCTGTTCTTCGGCGGCGTTCAGGCGGTCGCGCGTGACGAGGACGGAGGGTTCTCCGGCGGAGGGGATCCGCGACGCGGGGGGGCGGCGATCGTGGTGGAGTGAGGGGGGTTGGGGGGGCTGTGGCCGGGCGGCGGCGGAGCGGGGCGGAGCGCCCCGGGCCGCGGGAGTTCACGAGAGTGAGTTTTCTGCCCTATATGGGCAGAAAAGTCGCTTTCGTCGAGTTCCGCTCGCCCCTCAGCGCCTCGTGAAGTCCAAAATCAGTTGAGCGACCTCGATGGGAACGTCGAGCTGCGGGCAGTGTCCGACGCCGCCGAGCTCCACCCAATCGGCGTGCGGAAGCCACTCCTCGCGATAGCGAGCGGCCGCCGACGGCCACGGCAGGATCTTGTCGTCGGTGCCCCACACGATCCGAACCGGGCACGTGATCCGCTCCGATTCGAGGCTCCACGACTCCGGACGCGAGCCATCGACCATGAGCGGCTCCGCCTCGCAGCTTGCCGCGCCGACGATCTGGTGGGCGAGCAGCTCAGCCGGGATGTGCTCGAAGTTCTCGGTGATGAACGCCGTCGCGCGGCGCCGCCCGTTCTCGGTCGCGACGATCTGGTCGGCGTAGAGAACAGCGGTCTTCAGCAGCTCCCGCGCGGTCGCGAAGTACTCGAAGATCTGCGCCTGCAAGGGGTCGCTGAGGGCCCATCCGCCCGCGGGAGCGAGCGCCACGACCGAGTCCGCGCGCCCGCGCGCCGCCAGGTTCAGTGCCAGATATCCACCGAGCGAATTGCCGACTAGGTGCGCGGTCCGAAACCCGGCGTCGTCCATCGCTCGCTCGACGGCATCCGCCAGCGTCTCGCCGCCCGCGTCGCCGTCGAGCGCCGGTCCTCCCGCGTGCCCTGGCAGAGCGGGGGCGAGCACGTCGTGCTCTCGCTCGAGCGCCGGCAATACGAGCTCCCAGGTGCGCCACGTGTCGGTGAAGCCGTGCAGACAGACCATCGGCGAGCCCGTGCCGCCCCGATGAGCGCGCGTGAAGGTCCCCTCCATCGAGGCGAGACTAGCCTTCGCGTCCGTGTCCCGGGTCCCGGCAGCGCTCGCTCTCATCTTGCTCAGCTTGACGGCCGCCGGCTGCTTCAACGTGCGGTCTCCCGACCTGTTCCTCCTCACTCGCACGGGTACCGGCGGCAAGCTGACGCTGCTGGTCAACGATGGCGGCACGATCCGTTGCAACGGCAGCTCCGCCAAGCCGCTGGCCGACAGGCTCCTGATCCAGGCACGTGACCTCGCCGGGAAGCTCGACAACGATGCGAAGCAAGGGCTTCACATTTCGCGCTCCGCCAGCAGCGTTGCGACGTACACGATCAAGCTCCAGCACGGGACGATCTCGTTCCCCGACACGGCGGCCCGGAAGCGCTCAGAGCTCGCGCAGGCCGAGCTGTTCGCGGTGCAGGTCACCCAAGGACCGTGCGGTCTGAGCGGATAAGGCGCTTAGCTCGCGATTAGAACGGACTCGCTAGGGTTCCGCGCCGCTCGTGCTTGCGCTCGCCCTCACCCACGGCTTCGATGCGTTCCGCTCCGTCATCCTCGGGCTCCTCCAGGGAGTGTCCGAGCTGTTCCCGATCTCGAGTCTTGGTCACACGGTGATCCTCCCGAAGCTGTTCGGGTGGAACACGCTTGTCGCCTACCAGTCCAGCGGCGCGGAGAACTCGTGGCTGGCGTTCATCGTGATGCTCCACGTTGGGAGTGCGATCGGGCTGCTGGTCTACTTCTGGCGCGACTGGGTGGCGATCATCACGTCATTCTTCCGGACGCTTGGCAAACGCAAGATCGAGACTCCGACCGAGCGGCTGGCGTGGCTCATCATCTGCGCCAGCATTCCCACTGGAATCCTCGGCATTGCGCTCGAACACGCTGCACGGGTGGCCACCGCCAAGCCAGAGGTCGCGTCGATCTTCCTGGTCGTGAATGGCTTCGTACTGTTCGCGGCTCAGCGGCTGTCCCGCCGCGCCGAAGTGCGGAGCCTTGCGCGCCGGGAAGGCACCAAGAGCGATGGTGGCCGGGTGCTCGAGACGCTCGAGTATCGCGAGGCGGCGGGCTTGGGGCTCGCCCAGTCGGCCGGGCTGATCGCTGGCATCAGCCGTGACGGGATGGTGATGGCCGGCGGTCTTGCGCGCGGGCTCGACAACGCAGACGCGGCGCGGATCAGCTTTCTGATGGCGACGCCGATCATTCTGGCCGCCGGCGTCTACAAGCTCCCCGACATCACGGGGCACAACGGCGCGGGCATCCGAGGCTACGCCTTGCTTGCCGCAGCCGTGGCGGCCGTCACCGCAGTGTTCACCGTTCACTTCCTGACCCGCTTTTTCAAGCGAGGCAATCTGATTCCGTTCGGGATCTACTGCGTGCTGTTCGGCGTCGCGATGATCATCTACAACGCGTAGTTAGACCGCGGTCTACGCCCCGAATCGCACCTTGCCATTTGACTGTGCCCTCTCCTGCGCCTTGTCCACAAGGTCCAGGCGCTTCATCGCCGCGCGGAACAGGCGGGTGACCAGCCGCAGTCTCGCGTTCTCGGACCGCAAGTCGAGCAGTCCCTGCTTGGCGTCGAGGCCGAAGTCGACTGTCGCGGCCATCTCGTAGGCGCCCATCTCGGCCAGCTCGCTTTCATCCGGGTCGCGGTCGGTGGCACGCTTGACGAGCTCCGCGTAGGCCTCGCGGGCGGTGTCGAGGGTCGTCGGATCGAGTCCCTCGCTGCGATCCTCGACGAACTCGACCACACCCGCGGGATAAGCGAGGTGCGCCTGCCGCTCCAGCACACGGAAGGGCCGCGTTCCCCGTACGAGAATGTTCATTCGGCCGTCGTCCATTCGCTCGAGCACCCGCTCGATCGTGGCCGCGCATCCGACCTGGCGCAGGCCGTCGTCCGAGAGCCACACGATGCCGAACTCGCTCCCCTGCTCGATGCACTCGTTCATCATCGTCTTGTAGCGCTCCTCGAAGATGTGCAGCGGGACCAGCTCTCCGGGCAGCGCCACGATCCCGAGAGGGAACAACGGGAACTCGCGTTCAGACATCTGCCCTTCAGTCTATTTCGGGCTTGCGCGCGGTAAGGAGGAGGTTGTAGAAGATCGCCGCCGGGAGCCGTGGCTCGAGTACGTGCTGGTCAAGTCGCTGGAGCAAGAGGTAGCCGTTGTATGCGTAGCGCCGCCAGAGGATCGGCACGCCGGCCGGATCGGCCGTCGCCTCGAGGCCGCGGTTGAACCAGCCGAACCAGTTCGCGACGAGCTCTTCGCCCCGAACCTGCACGTCGGCGAACCGGGCCTGGCGGGCGAACCCGGCAAGGTCGTGCGGGGAAAACGCATGGATGTCGACGCAGCTCTCGAGCGAGTGGTCCGGGGTAGCGGGGTGGTCCGCTGGTCCACGCGGCGCCCGCCCGGCGCCCAGTAGCGTGCGCCACGCCGGCGCGACCATGTTGGCGCCCCGCTTGGGCACGGACGCGATCCGGTCGCCGATCCGCGAAGGCTCGCCTGCGAACGCGATCGTCCCTCCCGGCCTGAGCACGCGATGGAACTCGGCGAACGCTCGTCGAAGGTCCGGCAGGTGATGGAGGACGGCGTGGCCGAGGACGAGGTCGAAGCTCTCGCCGGCAAACGGAAGCGATTCCGCGTCGGCGCGGGCGGCCTTGACTTCTAGCCCAAGGCGCTCTGCGTTGCCCGCGAGGGTCGCGACCATGCCGGGGGAGATGTCTGTGCAGGTCGCATCGCCCACGATGCCGGCCTGCAGGAGGTTGAGGCTGAAATAGCCCGTCCCGGCACCGATCTCGAGCGAGCGCTCGTAGCCTCGGTCGAGCTCCGGGCCCAGGAGCTTTCGCAGCTTTCCGATCACCTGCGCCTGCCCGACCGAGCCGAAGTCGATCCCCCATTTCGAGTCATAGCTATGCGCCGCCACGTCGTGGTAGCGGGTGTTGACATCGCGAATTTCGTCCGCGGTGCGGAGCGCATCCATGGCGCCGGTGACTCTACCCTGTCGTGCTCGGCCAATGAACGTTCACGTTCAGCGAAACCAGCCCGCGGGTGTACCGCCGCTCGAGCTCACCGGCGAGCGAACGCTTCCGGACGTGCCCGCCGAGAACTACTGGTACCGCAGGCACCTCGCGGTGTACGAGTGGATCGCATCACGGGTCTCCGGGATGCGGGTCATCGACATGGCCTCCGGCGAGGGCTACGGGTCGGACTTGCTGGCCCGGTCGGCGGCCGAGGTGGTCGGTGTCGACGCGAACCCCGAGGCGTTCGAGCACGCGCGCCTGCGTTACGGACGAAGCAATCTTCGCTTTGACCGAGGCATCGTTGAGACCTACGGCGTTCACGGGACGTTCGACGCCGTGGTGCTGCTTCAGACGATCGAGCACATCCACGAGCCGGAGGCCGTGCTGGCTCACTTTCGCTCACTGCTCGCGCCGGGTGGGACCGCATACATCTCGACACCCAACGTGCTCACGTCGGCGCCGGCCGGCGCGGACCGCTCGGACAATCCCTGGCACCTGCGCGAATACCGCCACGAGGAGTTCCGCGCCTTGTGCGCCACGGTGTTCGACTCGGTCGACCTGCTTGGTCTGTTCCACGCGCGCAAGCTGCGTGCGCATGCGATCGCGTTGCGCCTTGGGTGGGACGCGGTCCATCAACGGTTGGGTTTGACGAGGACGTTCTACGACCGGTTCACGCCGGCGATCGCGTCGAGCGATTTTGCGCTGCGCCCGGCGCCGCTAGACCGCGCGCTCGATTTCCTTGCCGTGTGCAAGTGAGCAGATCAAAAGGCGAGCTCGCGCTCGTCCTCCACACGCACATGCCATACGTCGAGGGCTTCGGCACGTGGCCTTTCGGCGAGGAGTGGCTGTGGGAGGCGATCGCGACCTCGTACCTGCCGCTGCTCGACGTGCTCGGGAAGGCCCCGGTAACGCTGTCCCTGACGCCCGTGCTGTGCGATCAGCTCGAAGCGCCCGGGGCGATGGAGCGAGCCGTCGCCTTCCTGTCAGAAGTACGGCGCGAGTCGCACCGCGTCGACATCGAGGAGCTGCGGGGCGAACCCCAGCTCGTCGCCGAGCTGGAGCGCTCGGCCGACGAGTACCAGCGCGCGGCGTCGCGGTTGGAGACGATCGACCCGCTTCAGGCGCTCGGCGCACACGCGACCTGGACCTCGGCTGCGACGCATCCCGTGCTCCCGCTACTCGCCAGCGACGCCGCGGCGGCCGTGCAGCTTCAGACCGGGATCGCTTCCCATCGGCGCCGGTTCGGCGAATGGGAAGGGGGACTCTGGTTGCCCGAGTGCGCGTATGCAGCGTGGCTCGAGCCGCTCCTCGAGGAGGCCGGAGTCCGCTCGGCCTGCGTGGAGCTGACCGGTTTGTTCGGCCTCGGCGACGACAGGCACCTCCGACCGCTCGCGACCGAGGCGGGACCAGTTCTGTGGCCGTTGGACCGGGACACGATGTCGCTCGTGTGGGGTCAGGAGGGATATCCATCCGCCGGCACCTATCGCGACTCGCACCGTCTCACCACGCACGACCATCGGGTGTGGGCCAACCACGGGGGCCCATACGACTTCGAAGCCGCGGTCGCGCTCAGCAGCCGGCACGCAGAGGATTTCGTGAACCGGGTACGTGAGCGCGTCACTCAAGGAGGGGTGTGCGTGTGCGCGCTCGACACAGAGTTGCTCGGCCACTGGTGGTACGAAGGCGTGCACTGGCTGTCGGCGGTGGTTGATGAGTCGGCGCGCCAGGGGCTCGCGCTGACGACGCTAGACGATGCACTCGAGCGGCACGAACGTGTGGCGGCGGGGGCCGAGCTGCCCGTCAGCAGCTGGGGCGAGGGCGGAGACCTCCGCACATGGAGCGCGCCCGCGGTGGCGGATCTCGCCTTCTCGGCGCGCACTGCGGAGCTGACGCTGCTGGCCGGCGGCGGTCCGCCACCGGAGCGTGCTGTGCGTGAGCTGCTTGCGCTCCAGGCATCGGATTGGGCGTTCCTCGTCTATCGAGGGACTGCCGGTGATTACCCCAGGGAGCGATTCGCAGGCCATCTGGCTGCCTTCGAAGGCGCGCTCGCCGGCGACCCGCTCGATCCGGCGCTGCGCGATCTGGCGCCGGACCTCGTCGCCTGGCCAGGCTAGGTCGTCGTGCCGGGCGTGGTGCTTCCACCCGGGTGCGGCACAACTGGTCGCGGCGCTCCGAGATGGAACCCATGCCGGCTCATTCCCACTTGAACGTCTTCGGCGCCTCCCGCATGCGGATCACGCGGGCCGGAAGGCCAGCCACCACGGCGTTGTCGGGCACGTCCTTGGTGACCACCGAACTGGTGCCGACAACGCAGTTGTTCCCGACCGTGATCCCGCGGAGGATGCACGCGCCGTACCCGATCCACACGTTGTGTCCGACGTGGACGTCGCGCTTGTAGATCCCCTGCTCGCGGATCGGACGCTCGGTCTCGACGACGCCGTGGTCGAAGTCGATCATCATCACGCGGTCGGCGACGATGCACTCCCGGCCGATCGAAACGTGCTGGTAGGCCGAGATCGTGCACTCCTGTCCCAGCACGGTCTTGGCGCCGATCGTGACCTCGCCTTCGTGGACGCGGACCTTGCATCCGTGGCCAAGCCAGGACCACCGCCCGAGCGTCAGGGTCGCTTGGGGCCCGATCTCGAGCTTTACGCCCGGGCAAACGAAGCAAAGTCCGTCCGTCTTCAGCCGTCCGCGCCAGCGGAATTTCAGCCACAGCCATCGGGCTACGAGCGGAACGTAGTGGAGCCGGAGCATGCCGCGCTCGCGGGCGAACCGCAGGAATGCAAGCGGCCCGCCGTGCAACGGGCTGGGAGGGCGCCGGACGAGCACCGGTTTCGAGCTTCGTCTCGCCCCGTTGGAGTCGCTGCGCCCGGCGGATGGGGTGCGGGGGGTCCGCAGTGCCACGGCGGGATCGTAGTGAAGCGAGTGCGACCCCTGGCATGATTGCTCCCGTCGATGCCAGAGACCGACACCACGCTTGCGCAGCGCCTGATGAGCGGTGACAAGCGCGCGCTGGCGCGTGCGATCTCGCTCGTCGAGGACGACGAGCCAGAGGGCTGGGCGCTGGTGCGGGAGGCGTACCCGCATACCGGTCAGGCGGTGATCGTCGGCTTCACCGGTCCTCCCGGGGTCGGCAAGTCGACGCTGCTAGGGGCGTTGACGAAGCTCGAGCGCGAGCACGGGCGGACCGTCGGGGTGCTGTCGATCGACCCCTCCTCGCCTTTCACCAAAGGTGCGCTGCTCGGAGATCGGATCCGGCTCGCGGACCACTTTCTCGACCCAGGCGTGTTCATACGGTCGATGGCCAATCGTGGAGCACTGGGCGGCCTCAGTGAGGCCGCGCTGCAGAGCGCGTTACTGATGGACGCCTCCGGCCGCGAAGTGATCCTGCTCGAGACGGTGGGCGTCGGCCAAGCCGAAGTGGACATCATCGACCACGCCGACACCGTGGTGCTCGTCTTGATGCCCGGGTCGGGTGATTCGATTCAGGCGCTGAAGGCCGGCGTGATGGAGATTCCCGATGTGATCGTGGTCAACAAAGCTGACCATCCGCTCGCGGACACGATGGTCCGGGAGGTCAAGGGCGTCCTGGCCCTTGGGCCGCGAGAGGGCTGGGAGGTTCCGATCATCCGAACCGAGGCGGTCCGGGGTGAGGGAGTCGAGGAGCTGCGGGAGAAGCTCACGGAGCACCGGGCGTACATCGAGGCCGAGGGCACGCTGTCAGAGCGCCGGCGGCGCAACCTCATGAACGAGGTCCTCGCGATCGCCACCTTCCGGCTCCGGCGTGAGCTCGAGGCCTCGGTCCGCGAGGATCCGGACGTTAAGGAGCTGCTCGATCGCGTCGTGTCGCGCGAGCTAGACCCTGCCAGCGCCGCGGTCGAGATCCTCGAGCGACGCGAGGGCGCCGGCTGATGGCGACGGCTTTGACGCCGGCGTTCGCGATCGCCGCGACTGTGCTGTGCGTCGCGGGGATCGCCAAGCTGCGCGCGCCCGCCGGCGCGGTGCGCGCGCTCGCCACGCTCGGCGCACCGGCGTCAACCGGTCTCGTTCGCGCGTTCGCCTGTCTCGAACTGGGCCTCGGCCTCTGGTGCCTGGTCGGCGCCGGGCGCTTGGCGGCGGCCGTGCTGGCGTCGGTGTACGCGGGGTTCGCCTCGATCTCGTACTTGCTTGCGCGACGTGGCGAGTCGTGTGGCTGCTTCGGCGAACGCGAGGCCCCGGCCTCGGGTGCCCAGTCGGCGCTGAGCGCGTGCCTGGCGGTGGTGGGTCTCGCCGCGGCGGTTTCAGCCGTTCATCACGTCTCGTGGCTGCTGAGTCGCCCAGTGTCGAGTGCGCTTGTGCTCGCGCTCGGCATAGCGGGTGCCTCGTATGCAACAGTGCTGGTCTACACGCAACTGCCGTACGCGTGGTCGGCGTGGACTGGGGGCACGAGGTGAAGGGGCTAAGCGAACGCATTGCACTCGGGGTCGGCTCGGTGCTGGAGCGGCGCGTAACGCGTCGCAGCGCGCTGTCTCGCGCCGCGCTCGCGGGCTCGGCGTTCGCGGTCGCGCCGCTTCGCTACTTGATCCGTCCCGGAACCGCATGGGGAGTTATCGCCCCCGGCAGCTGTCCGTCGGGGAGCCTGTGCAACGACGGGTACACCGAGTTCTGCTGCGAGATCCAGCACGGAAACAACCGCTGCCCGGCGGGCACGTACGTGGCGGGCTGGTGGAAGTGCACCGACTACAGGGGGGCGGCCAGTGCGCGGCGGAGGGTGTCCGGTACTACCTGGACTGCAACAACTTCCCGGGCCAGCCCTATGCCGGCGGCTGTCGCTGCGCGAACGACGACTGCAACCAGCGCCGCGTGGCGTGCAACTTCTTCCGATACGGCCAGTGCAACACGCAGATCGGCGGCGTCTCGGACGTCGTCTGCAGGCTCGTGATCTGCGAGAACCCGGCGACGGTAGGCGGGTGGGGCTGCAACGGCACCTTGATGGTGGACAACAACGTGTGCTCGCACGAAGCGGGCTGTCTGCAGGGGCTGGCAACGCCGGTCCGGGGAGGAGGCGGCGCGTAGTGCCCCGCCGGGCCAGGGAGGGGCGCCGATGACCGTGCTCGTGTCAGTCGAGACGGTCCTGCTCGTGCTGCTGGTGGTCCTCGTCGCGGGCCTGCTGCGCAGCCACGCTGAGATCCTGCGGAGGCTCGGGCCGGGCGACGGCCCGCTCCCGGAGCCGCCTCGCGACCGCCGAGCCGGCGGGGCGCAACCGGCCGCGATCGCGGGGAACACGCTCGACGGTGATGCGGTTCGCCTCGACTTCAACGGAGGCGTCGGCAACCCGACTCTGCTCGCGTTCCTGTCGACTGGCTGCTCGATCTGCGGGGACTTCTGGGAGCAGCTCGGCGAGCGGCGCCTGCCATCGGTGCAGACCCTGATCGTCGCCCGCGGCGAAGACCGGGAGAGCCCTGCCCGGCTGCGCGAGCTAGCGCCCGAAGGGGTGCCGGTCGTTATGTCCTCGGCCGCGTGGGATGCCTACGGGATCCCGGGTGCGCCGTACTTCGTCCTCGTCGACGGCGAGGTGCGCGGAGAGGGTGCGGCTACCACCTGGAAGGGACTCGCCTCGCTCGTCGGAGACGCGATCGATGATGCGGCGGAGCGGCCCGCGCTGGGGTCCGCGCGGGCCGAGCGGGTCGAGGAGCGACTGGCCGCTGCGGGGATCGGGCCAGATCATCCGAGCCTCTATCCGTCCCGTGACTGAGCTACTGCTGCTCGGGCTCGCAGCCGCCGTGCTCGGCGCGGTGAGGGCGACATGGTCCCCCTGAGGCGAATCGATGCTCGCGAGCATCACCCCGCTCGGCGAGCGGGGCAGGCACAGCCATTGGGGAGTGACCGTCACGGCGTTCGTGGTCGGAGCCGGCGCCGCAGCGGCGCTGCTCGGGGCTGTTATAGGCGGAGTTGGAAGCCTCGTGTTGGGCGGCGGCGTGTCGCTTCACGCACGCCTCGCTGTCCTGGCCGGCGCGGCATTGGTGGCCTTGGGGCTTGATGCGTCGATGCCCGCACCGCCCGGCCCTCGTCGTCAGGTGGACGAGGGCTGGCTCGACCGCTTCCGCGGCTGGGTCTACGGGCTCGGCTACGGCGTGCAGCTGGGGTTGGGCGTGACGACGGTCGTATCGAGCGCCGCCACCTACCTCGCGCTGACCGCGGCGCTGCTGGTCGCGGACGCGGGGGCCGGAGCCGTCGTGATGGGGTGCTTCGGCCTGATCCGCGGGATCAGTCTGCTGGCCGGAGCGCGCGTCCAAAGCCCGGAGCAGCTGATAGCGCTGCACGCCTGGCTCGAGCGCGGGCGCGTCCGTGGGGCTCGGGTCGGGATCGCGCTGCTGGCCGTGATCTCGGCAGGCGCGCTGATCGGAGCTGCGCTTTGATCCTCGAGGCGCACGGCCTTCGCGTCGCGCTGCCGCGGGGGTGGAGCGGGCGTGTGTTCGCCCGTCCGGGCGGGATCGCGTGCCTGCACGCCGCGAGCTTTCCGGTCGCGCTCGCCGGAGATGGGGAATTTGGGGACCGGACCACCGGCGCGATGCCCGCGCAGGGAGCGTTCCTGGCGCTGGCGGAGTACCTGCCCGGGGAGGGTCTGGAACCGGGCGTGGGGCTGTTCGCCTCACGGCGGTTGCCGCTGCCCCTGGACCCTACCGCGTTCAGCCGGCACCGGCTCGCGCATCAGCGGCCGGGACAGGCGGGGATGCAACATTTCTTCACGGGCTCGGGACGCCCCTTCTGCCTGTATGCAGTCCTCGCGGGTGAGCGGCGTCGTCAGCTCGCCGCGGTCGACCACGTCTTGAGATCGCTCAAGATTGACCGGCGCATGTGAGAGGCTGCCCCCCGATGGCCGTCCCGCCCGAGCAGCCGATCGACCGTCGCGCGTTTCTGGCGGGAGCGGGCGCGGCGGGGCTGGTGCTCGCGGCGTGTGGCTCGGGTTCGGCGATCGATGCGGTCGCGAGGGCGGCGCCGCGCGCGCGCCGGTCCGGTCTGGCTGGGGCGATCCGCGGTCCAGTGTTCACCCGAGGCTCGAAGGGGTTCGGCACCGTCGCCCACGTCTACAACGAACGTTACGACTCGGTGCTGCCGTTGGCGGTGGCCCGCCCGCTGAACGCGACCGACGTCCGTGACGCCGTCCGCTACCTCGTCGCCCACGGAACGAGGCTCCGCGTCAGGTCGGGCGGACACAGCTATGCCGGTTACTCGACGCTCTCGAACGGAGTCGTGCTTGACATGCGCAACCTCCGAAACGTGGTGCTGAACCGGCGGGCCGGGACCGCGACGATCGGGGTGGGCGCCGCGCTGATCGACGTTTACCGGACCTTGAATGCCGCCGGCGTGACGATCCCCGCAGGCTCGTGCCCGTCGGTCGGCGTCGGTGGCCATGCGCTCGGGGGTGGCATGGGGCTCGCCGGGAGGGCGTTCGGGCTCGCATCGGACAACATCGTCGCCGCCCAGATCGTGACCGCGGACGGCAAGCTGCGGAACGTCAGCGCAACGAGCGATCCCGGTCTTCTGTGGGCCCTTCGCGGCGGGGGCGGGGGGAACTTCGGCGTGGTCACGCACCTGACGTTCCGCGTTCATCCGATCCCGCGCTCCGCATCGTGGTTCGTCGTCAACTGGCCCTGGTCATCTGCCAGCGCGGCGCTGGAAGCGTGGCTCGCCTCGGCGCCACGCGCCACCGACCAGCTGACCTCCGTATTTCACCTCCAAACCGGACCCAGCGTGCTCGCGGCCGGCCAGTACATGGGGCCAAGCAGTGATCTCGGCCGGGTGCTGGCGCCGTTGATGACGGTTTCGGGGGCGAGCCTCAGCAGCGGGGATCAGAGCTACTTCGGCTTGATGACTCGCTGGGCCGGCTGCCTCGGTCGCTCCGTGCAGAGTTGTCACACGGTCGGCACGCGGCCCGGAGGCATGCTCGAGCGAGCGAGCTTTCAGGCCAAGTCGGATTACCTCACCGGGCAGCTCTCCACGACCGCCCGTGGGATCCTCGTTTCGGCGATCGAGCGCCGCCAGGGCCAATCCGGATCGGGGGCGATCCTGTTCGACTCCTACGGCGGGGCCATCAATCGCAAGCCACCGACGGCGACCGCCTTCGTTCACCGCAACGACCTGGCCTGCATCCAGTATCTGAGCTACAACGGCGGAAATGCGTGGCTCCAGGCGACCTACGCCAGCATGCGTGGGCACGTATCCGGGATGGCCTACCAGAACTACATCGACCCGCAGTTGACGAGCTGGCGCAGCGCCTACTACGGGAAAAACTACTCGCGGCTGGTCAAGGTGCAGCGGCGGGTCGACCCCCACCACTACTTCAGCTTCCCGCAGGCGATCGGGGCGTGACGACCGTAGCCTGGGGGCCGGCGGTCGCGCTGAGCTTTCCGGTGTAGCGCGCGGCGTCGCGGGTGGGCAAGAGGACGCAGTTCGTCAGGTTTGTGCGTGCGCGATTGGTGTAGGTGGCGCGGATCGCGGTGGCGACCAAGCCCGAGCTCGTCTGCGCCTTGGCGATGACGTGCACGGTGATCGTGAACGGGACTAGCTCGCCCTGGGCAAGCACCGTCCCGCTGCAGTTCAGCGGAGCGTAGAACCGCCCGTTTCCGACGTATTGCCCGTGTCGGCGGGTCAGTGCGAGCGTGTCGGCACCACCGGCACGGGATCGGGTCAGCGACACCCGCCTGCACGCACCGGCGGAACACAGCGGGGTGAACGTCCACGCCCGCGAGACGACTTGGCCGCGGTGTTCCCCCGGTATGTGAACCGCAGTGGTAATTCGCCCCGTCATCGCGAACGCTCCCTGCAGCCGGGCCGGGGGGGTTGACCCGAGCGCGACGGGGGTTGACGGCGCGAGAACGAGGGCCACTACGGCCGTGAGGACGAACCGAGTTGACATGCGAGCGCCGTCACTGTAGCCCCACCCCGCGACCCGTACGATCTCCGGTGAGTGGGCAGCGATCCTCCCGACCCGTCCAAGCAGCCAGTCGACCCGGCCGTCCTAGCGACCCCGACCGCCGAGCTCGACGTCGTCGAGTCCGGCGGTTCACGCTCCGCGCAGCCGCCCCGCAACGCCGTCCGTCCGCCGCAGGTCCGCCTCGGCACGCTCCAAGAGGGCGGCCTCGCGCCGGCGATCATGGCCATCGTCGAGCGCGGGGTTCGACGCCGCCCGGCACTGGCGAGTGGCATCCATGCAGAGGTCCAGCTCGAGCCCGAGGAGAACTATCCCCCTGTGCGGATCGTGTTCGGCGAGCGGCTCGTGCTGGTGGAGGACGGACCGGCGGTAGCGCCGGACCTGCGCGTTGAGGGAACCCTTCCGGATCTGATCAGCCTGATGGTGACCCCGCTGCTCGGCGGGCTGCCCAATCCGATCAATGCCCGCGGCCGGGCCGCGCTCGGGATGGTGGCCGTGGGGCGGGTCCGGATCGAAGGGCGAATCGGCTTGATGCGCCAGCTGATCCGGGTGATCCGCGTATAAGCGTCTCCGCGCACAGGGGGCCTGAGGAGCCAGGGTTACTAGGATTGTGACCAGCTGACCAGCGACTCTGGAGACCTTGAATGCCCAAAACCGTGATCCTGTCCGCCGCTCGCACGCCGATTGGCAAGCTGGGAGGTGGGCTGTCGAGCGTGGACGCGACGGAGCTCGGTGGAACGGCGATCGGTGCCGCGCTCGAGCGAGCCGAGGTGGCGCCTGAGCAGGTGGAGCACGTGGTGATGGGACAGGTGCTTCAGGCCGGCCAGGGCCAGATCCCCTCGCGGCAGGCCCAGATCAAAGCCGGAATCCCGAAGGAGGTCTCCTCGGAGACGATCAACAAGGTCTGCGCGTCCGGGATCCGGGCGTCCTGCCTGCTGGACAACGCGATCCGAGCCGGGGATCTCGAGGTCGGCGTCGGCGGGGGGATGGAGTCCATGTCGAAGTCGCCGTACATGCTCAAGGAGGCACGGTTCGGTTTCCGGATGGGCGACGCGAAGGCCCTCGACGTGATGATCCACGACGGGCTGACAAACCCCTTCTCGGGCAAGCAGATGTTCGTCGAGGCGACCGAAGTCGGTGACGAGCTCAGATGACCCGTCCTGACATGGACCGGTGGGCACTGCGCTCCCACGAGCTGGCAATCAAGGCGACCGACGAGGGCCGACTGCCCGAGGAGATCGTTCCGGTCACCGTGAAGGGCAAGAAGGGCGACACCGTCGTCGAGATCGACGAGGGCCCGCGGCGGGACACCTCGCTCGAGAAGTTGGCCTCGCTTCCGGGCCTGACCGGCAAGGAGGGCTCGCATACAGCCGGTAATTCCCCGGGCGTCAATGACGGCGCGGGTGCGCTGGTGCTGGCCAGCGATGAGTGGGCGAAGGCCAACGGCCGGCGAGCGCTGGCGACAATCGTCACCCACGCCCAGGTCGCAGACGACTTCGCCTACCTCGCTCGCACCCCGGCGAACGCGGCCAAGAAGGCGCTCGAGAAGATGGGCATCAAGGCCGAGGACATCGACCTTTGGGAGATCAACGAGGCCTTCGCCTCCGTGACGCTGAACTCGATCCGGATGCTCGGCATCGACGAGGACAAGGTCAACGTCAACGGCGGCGCGGTGGCGCTCGGTCACCCGATCGGCGCGTCCGGGGCCCGGATCCTCGGCGCGCTGATGCACGAGCTCCGCCGCCGCGGCGGCGGGCTCGGCTGCGCGGCGATCTGCTCGGGCGGCGGCCAGGGCGATGCCGTGATCATCGAGGTGAACGGGAACTGAGCGCCGGGGCGGGCTCCGCCGCGGCGGCCGGGCCGGAGTCCCGCAGCGCGCCGGCGCCTTCTTCGACCTCGACCGAACGCTGATGGAGGGCTCTTCGGCCTTCCAGTTCGGCCGTGCGGCGTACAAGGCGGGACTCCTCTCGAGGCGTCAGCTGATCAGCGACGGATGGGCGAACGTCCGCTTCCGCCTGCGCGGTGCCACCGACGAGACCTCCCACGCGCTCCGCGACCGGATCTCGGCCTCGCTGGCAGGGACTCGCGTCCGCGACATGCGGCGGCTCGGGCCGGATGTGCTCGCACGGATTCTGCCCCGCCTCTATCCCCAGGTGCTCTCAGTCGCCTACGAGCATCAGGATGCCGGACGGCGGGTGTACATCGCGACCGCCGCCTCGCAGGAGCTGGCGGTGGTCCTCGCGCAGGTGCTGTCACTCGATGGCGGGATTGGATCGGAGTTCTCGGAGGTCAAGAACGGCGTCTTCACCGGCGAGCCAACCGGCCTATTCATCTACGGTGCCGGCAAGGCCCAGGCGATTGAGCAGCTCGCCGCGCGCGAGGGGATCGACCTCAGCGAGTCGTACGCCTACTCGGACTCGGCCTCCGACCTGCCGATGCTGCGCCTCGTCGGCCACCCGGTTGTCGTCAACCCTGACGCCGAGCTCGCCGCGGTCGCCCGTCAAGAGGGTTGGGAGATCCTCCGTTTCGAGCGCCTGGGGCGCAGGCTCAAGGCCGCGGTCGCGCTGGCGGGAGCGGGGGTTGCCGGCGGGGTGGGGAGCGCGGCGCTGGCAACCAGGAAGCGGCGGGCGCCTCTGCGGCGCGCTCGCGCGCTGCCACTCCCGAGGCGGCCCGTGCGGCCACGGATCAAGCTGCGGGCGCGGTAGCCGGGCTACGGGATCGTGCAGGCCGGGGGCCTGCATTTCTCGTTGCTGCTCGTGGTCGGAGTCCGCCCAGGACCGTGCAATCGATTCCGTCGCCGCTGGTGTCGCACGGGCCCGCGTAGACGGTTCCGCGGAACGCTCCGTCACCAGCGTGGGCACCGCTGACGAGGATCGCATGGCCGCTGAACGGCGGAACCCGCGTCGACCAGATACAGGCCCGGGATCGGGTTGGTGACCGCAAATCCGCCGGACTGCGAGACGATCGTCCCTGAAGGATTGACGAGCAGCCAACGGATCGCGTTGCCGTTCAGCTTCGCGCGTTGGTTGCGCTGGTCGCATTAGTCGCGTTGGTCGCGTTAGTGGCGTTGTCCGCGCTGTTTGCATGCAGGGCATTTGGCTTGGCGGTCGTGACCGCGCTGTTCTTGAGCTGCTTGGTCCCGACGCTGTTCTTCGGCAGGCTGAACGCGGCGTAGCTGGTCCCTCCGAGCGCCACGATCAGCGCTACGAACGCGACGATGAGCGCAGGGCTTGGCCTGCGGATGTTGCGGTCCCCATGCGGGGTGCTCCTCCTTCTCGGTCGTGCGCCCGGCCCGGCGCCCTTTCGAACGTGGAGCGTATTCGCCGCCCCGGCGGCCGGTCAACCCCGGGCGACCCTTACACGTACGCCTACTCGGACGCGGCCTCCGACCTGCCGATGCTCCGGCTCGTGGACCATCCGGTCGTCGTCAACCCTGATCCAGAGTTGGCCGTGGCGCTGGCGGGAGCCGCGGTCGCGGGCGGGGAGTGCGGCGCTGGCGGGGCGGGAACGGCGGAGCCCGCGCGTCTCGCGCACCCGTTCCCGCCGGCGGAGCTTTCGCCCGCGTTTCTTCAGCTGACGCGAGGCACTGGTTCTGGCGCGGACCGCGAGCGACCCGCGCCAGAAACCCAGCTTGTCTACCGCGCTATCAGCGGTGCCCGGCTGCCGTCAGGGAGGAGCTGGCGCCCGTTCCCCGCTTGATTGGCGCAGTGAAGCCCGGTCCGGTCGGCGCGCCGATCGCCGTGCCGGCGAAGTAACAGGCCGGGAAGCTGCCACCGAAATTCCCGTCGTAGGTCCAATTGACGGTGACCCGGCTTGCCCCGAACTGTGTGTAGTGGATCTGCCCGGTCGCGAACCCGAAGCCGCCGCCGGACCCGTTGCCGGTGTCGACGTCCGCGGCATTGGGGTGCATCAGGAGGAGGTCCGTGTTGGCGGCTGGGGCGGTGTAGCTGTCATTACCGGCCGAACCGCCCGTATGCGTGCCGTTCTTGGCGATGCCCGACCAGTCCAGCGACCCTGGTGCCACGGCGGAGTTGGCGTACACGGTCAACCCGTTCGTCGCAAGCGATCCCGAGGTGCACGAGGCCTTCAGCGTCAGGCCGTCGAAGTTGTCCAGCACGACTACTTTCGTGTCACCGTTGACGCCCGAGTACTCGAACGACGTCATCTGCATGCCGTCGACGTTGGTCGCGTTGGTGGCGCTGTCAGCGCTGGTCGCATGCGTCGCGTTGGTCGCGTTGGTGGCGCTGTCAGCGCTGGTCGCATGCGTCGCGTTGTCCGCTCTGCTCGCGTGCAGCGCATTTGGCACGGTCAGGCCGCTGGTGTTGATCTTGGCCGCGGTCACAGTGCCGTTCTTGATCTTCTTTGTCGTGACCGCCTTGTTCTTGAGCTGCTTGGTGCCGACGCTGTTCGCGGGCAGCGTGAACGCGGCGTAGCTGGTGCCACCGAGCGCCACGATCAGCGCTACGAACGCGACGATGAGCGCAGGGCTTGGCCTGCGGATGTTGCGGTTCCCCATGCGAGGTGCTCCTCCTTCTCGGTCGTGCGCCCGGCCCGGCGCCCCTTTCGAACGCTGAACCCTATTCGCCGCCCCGGCGGCCAGTCAACCCCTGGCGGCCCTAGACTTCGCTGCATGGCCACAGAGCCTCGAGTGGGCGACGCAGAGCGCTGGGAGCGGGAGACGTTCTCACGCGCTCCCGAGCGGGATGCGCCGTTCTCGACGATGTCCGGCGAGCCGATCAGGCCGCTCTACACCGAGGCGGACCTCCCCCGACGAGGACTCGATCGGATTTCCGGGCGAGTACCCGTACACCCGCGGGGTGTACGGCTCGATGTACCGTGGACGGCTGTGGACGATGCGCCAGTTCGCGGGGTTCGGGACTGCGGCGGAGACCAACGAACGCTTCCGCTACCTGCTCGATCACGGGCAGACCCTGAAGCACGGCGTTCGACATGCCATCCCTGATGGGACACGACTCCGACCACCCACGCTCGCTCGGTGAGGTGGGACGCGAGGGCGTGGCGATCGACACCCTCGGGGACATGGAGACGCTGTTCGCGGGCATCCCGCTCGACCAGGTGAGCGTCTCGATGACGATCAACGCTCCGGCGGCGATCATGCTCGCGTTCTACGTCGTGGCGGCGGAGCGAAACGGGATCGGGTCAGAGCGCCTGGCGGGGACGATCCAGACGGACATCCTCAAGGAGTACATCGCCCAGAAGGAGTGGTGCTTCCCGGTCGATGCCGCGATGCGCGTCGTGACCGACATGGTCGAGTGGTGCGCCGAGCACATGCCGCGCTGGCATCCAATCTCGATCTCCGGCTATCACATCCGCGAGGCCGGCTCAACGGCCGCCCAAGAGCTTGCGTTCACGCTGAAGGACGGTCTCACATACGTGGAGCACGCGGTCGCGCGTGGGCTTGATGTGGACGATTTCGCCCCGCGGCTGAGCTTCTTCTTCAACGCCCACATCGACTTCTTCGAGGAGATCGCGAAGTTCCGCGCGGCGCGGCGGATCTGGGCGCGCGAGCTGGCGACACGTTCGGTGCCGCGATGAGCGTTCGCTGGCTGATGCGTTTCCACACGCAGACTGCGGGCGTGTCGCTGACAGCGCAGCAGCCGCTCAACAACATCGTCCGGACCGCGATCGAGGCGCTCGCCGGGGTGCTGGGCGGCACCCAGTCGCTGCACACCAACAGCTTCGACGAGGCGCTCGCGCTGCCGACCGAGGAGCGGTCCGGGTCGCGTTGCGGACCCAGCAGATCATCGCCGATGAGACCGGCGTGGCCAACACGATCGACCCGCTGGGCGGTTCGTACTTCGTCGAGGCGCTGACCGACAAGCTGGAGGAGCAGGCGTACGAGTACTTCCGCAAGATCGATGAGCTCGGCGGGATGGTGGAGGCCGTCAAGCGCGGTTTCCCGCAGAGGGAGATCGCGGACGCGGCTTTCGTTTACCAGCGGGAGGTCGAGGCGGGCGTCCGAAAGGTGGTCGGCGTCAACTCCTACGGAGGGCAATCACGGCGAGATCCCGATCCTGCGCATCGACCCCAAGCTCGAGATCGAGCAGATCGAGCGGGTCAAAGCGGTTCGCGATCGGCGGGACTCCCGAACAGGGTGACCGCGGCGCTCGAGCGGGCTCGAGGTCGCCGCCGCGGATCCAAGGCGAGAATCTGATGCCGCATCTGCTCGAGGCGGCGAGGGCGGATGCGACTGAGGGCGAGGTGAACGGGGGCGCGATGCAGGCGGTGTTCGGCAGCTACACGGGAAGCGCCCGGCGTTCTGATACATCGGCGGCTGGGGCCCGTCCGGAAATACAATCCGCCACCCCCCGATGGCAACTTCAACCGACAGGAAGATCCGCGTGGTTGTCGCCAGCCTGGCCTCGACGGCCATGATCGCGGCGCGAAGATCATCGCCCGTGCGCTGCGCGACGCCGGGATGGAGGTGATCTACACCGGTCTGCATCAGACCCCGGAGCAGATCGTCGAGACGGTAATTCAGGAGGACGCCGACGCCGTGGGCCTGTCGATCCTGTCCGGCGCCCACATGACGCTCGTTCCACGGGTGGTGAAGCTGCTCGAGGAGCAAGGGATCACCGACGTCCTGATCACGGTCGGAGGCACGATTCCGGCGGATGACATCCCGCAGCTGAAGGAACTGGGCGTCTCCGAGGTGTTCGGGCCCGGCGCGCACACGCAGGAGATCGTCGATTTCATCCGCGGGGCCGTGCGGGCGTAGGGCGGTTGAGCGGCCGGCCGCTGGGCAGAACGTCCATGTTCGCCCGCGACTGATTGACTGGTCAGTCAACGGGTAGATTCCGGGTACTATTCACACGTTCAAGCATTAGGAGGCTTTCAAGTTGAAGATTTGCGTCCTGGTCAAAGAGGTTCCAGACGCCGCCGTCGAGAAACGGATCGACCTTCGACGGGGCGCATGGACCGATCGGGGAGAAGAACCTCAACCCCTACGACACCCACGCGATCGAGGCTGCGATGCAGATCCGCGAGGGCGGGTCGGTAGAGGTGGATGAGATCGTCGCCGTCACGATGGGGCCCGAGTCCGCCGTGCGCGCCCTTCACAAGGCCGTGTCGCTCGGCGCCGACCGCTCGGTCCAGCTAACCGACGACGCGCTGGTCGGCTCCGACGTTGCCGCCACCGGGTACGCGCTGTCGAAGGCGCTCGAGAAGGAGCAGCCGGACCTCGTCCTGCTGGGCCAGCAGTCCGATGACGGCGAGTGCTACACGATCGGCGCGGTCGTTGCCGACCACCTGCAGATGCCGTCGCTGACGCAGGTGATCAAGATGGACGTCTCTGACGGCGGCCTTCGCTGCGAGCGCCAGGCCGAGTACGGATACGACACGGTGCAGGTCGAGCTACCCGCCGTCATATCCGTGGGAGACGCGATCAACGAGCCGCGCTACCCGTCGCTGAAGGCGATCATGGGCGCGAAGAAGAAGCCACTCGAGGCCGTCGCTACCGGCGACGTCGGCATCGATACCTCGCTCGTGGGCGAGGAAGGATCGCGCGTCCAGTGCGGCGATTTCCACGATCCACCGGCCAAGGCCTCCGGGCAGATAATCGAGGACGAGGACACAGGAGAGACGGTCGAGAAGATCGTCGCTTGGCTTGACGAAAGGAAGCTGATCTAGATGGCAGACGTCCTTACGTACGTCCTTCATTACGAGGGCGCGTTCAACAAGAACTCGCTCGGGGCGGTGTCGGAAGGCGCGGCCCGCGCCCAGGAGGTCGGCGGCGAATGCCACGCGGTGGTCGTGGGCGGCGACGATCTCAGCGACGAGCTGTGTCAGTCACTCGGCGCCTACGGCGCGACCAAGGTGTTCCGCGCCCGGGGTGAGGAGGGCCTCGCCCAGCCCGTGATCGACGTGATGGCGAAGGTGATCGACGAGCACGAGCACTCGTACGCGCTGTTCGGCGGCGGGCTGCTCGGATTCGAGATCGGAGCTGGGCTGGCGGCCCGCAAGCAGGCCGGCGTGACGATGGAGGTCACGGCCGTCCGAGCCGAGGACGGAAAGCTCGTCGCGGAGCGTCCGATCCTGCAGGACTCGCAGATCTCGGTTTCGCGCTACCAGGGCGGCCTGGGGATCATCATCGGCCGGATCAATGCGTTTGAGATCGTCTAGCGAGACGGCGGCTCGGCCGAAGTGGTCGACGTTGACGTCGACTACTCGCCTTGGTCGAACAAGGCCTCAATGGTCCAGCGCGGCGAGCAGCGCGGCGCGGACGTCGACATCGAGGGCGCCGACATCCTCGTCGCAGGCGGCCGCGGGCTCGGCAAGGCCGAGGGCTTCAAGCTTGCGGAGGACCTGGCCGCGGCGTTCGGCGGCAACACCGCCGTCGCGGCGACCCGCGCTGTGGTCGATGCCGGGTGGTATCCGTACGCGGCACAGATCGGGCAGACCGGCAAAACGGTCTCGCCGAAGCTGTACCTCGCGGCCGGCATCTCCGGCGCGATCCAGCACAAGGTCGGGATGCAGTCCTCGGAGAACATCGTCGCGATCAACAAGGACGCGAACGCGCCGATCTTTGAGTTCTCAGACCTGGGGATCGTCGGCGATCTGAACAAGATCCTGCCCAAGCTGACCGACGCGATCAAGGCCAAGAAGGGCAGCTGATCGCGATGGCATCGAGCAACGGTCGGGGCCGCACGCGCCGAGCGAGTATCCGCCGCCCGTCGATCCGGTCAACGAGTTCATCAAGCACGAGCTCGACTCCGAGGACGAACGGATCGAGGTCGGGGTCGCGATCGTGGGCGGCGGCACCGCGGGGCTGGCAACCGCCAACCGGCTGTTGCAGCTGCTCGGCGAGGACCCCGAGCTGATGGAGCAACTCGGCGAGGTTCCGGTCGCGATCATCGAGAAGGCGAAGACGTGCGGCGGGCACAACCTCTCCGGTGCCGTGATGCGCCCGGGGCCGCTGCAGGAGCTGTTCCCGGAGATGACCCGCGAGGACTGGCGCAAGGAGCGCTTCGCCTTCGGGGAAGTCAACAAGGAGTCGGTGTACATGCTCACCGGCCCCAAGACGAAGCTCCGCGTCCCGATCCCGGCCGTGCCGAACTTCAAGAATCACGGCAACGAAGTCGTCTCGGTGGCCGCGCTGGCTCGCTTCCAGCAGGCCCAGGCGGAGGAGGGCGGCGCATACGTCCTCACCGAGACGTCCGCCTCGCAGCTGATCGTCGAGGACGGCCGCGTGGTCGGCGTGCGCTCGGGCGACAAGGGACGCGGCAAGGACGGTGAGCCGCTCGGCAACTTCGAGCCGGGGACCGACATCAAGGCTCAGGTCACGGTGCTCGCCGAGGGCTGCTGGGGCCATTTGACCGGCGCGGCGATCAAGGAGTTCAACCTGGCCCGGGGCCGCGAGCCGCAGGTCTGGGGCTCGGAGTCAAGGAGGTGTGGAAGGTCAAGAAGCCACTCGATCGCGTGATCCACACGTTCGTCCAGCCGTGGCCGCTAAAGGTCGCCGCGAAGTACGGGCAGCTCGGCGGGACCTGGATCTACCCGATGAAGGACGAGAAGACCGGGGACGACCTGGTTTCGATCGGGTTCGTGGTCGACCTCAATTACCGTGACGCGACCACCTCCGCGCACGACCTGTTGCAGCTTTCAAGACTCATCCGCTCGTCGAGGACATCCTCGACGGCGGCGAGCGGGTCGCCTGGGGCGCGAAGGCGCTCCCGGGGGGCGGCTACTGGTCGATGCCGAAGCTGACAATGCCCGGCGCGCTGCTGGTGGGCGACGCGGGTGGGATGGTCGATACGGCCGCGCTCAAGGGCGTCCACCACTGCATCAAGTCGGGGATCCTCGCCGCCGAGGCGATCTACAAATCGCTCAAGAGGGCGCCGCGCTCGAGAAGTATGAGAAGGCGGTGGAGGACTCGTCGATCGGCAAGGGGCGCTACCAGGTGCGCAATACCCGGCAGGCATTCCAGAAGGGGTTCGTCATCGGCAGCCTGCTCGCCGGACCCTCGATCATGTCAAAGGGCAAGGTTCCACCGGGCCGTCAGGCGTGGCATCGCGACGATGGCGAGCCGATGTTCGTGGGGACACGGCCAAGCGCTATCCGAAGCCCGACGGCAAGTACACGTTCGACAAGCTCTCCTCGGTCTACATCTCCGGGAACGCGACGCGCGACGACGCGCCGAACCACATCCGGATCGAGCGGGACGTGCCGCGCGAGATCGCCGAGACGTGGCAATGGATGTGCCCGGCCGGCGTGTACGAGATCCCCGACGACGCGCCCGAGGAGGGTCCGGTCCACGTGGTCGTCAACTACACCAACTGCGTGCAGTGCGGTGCGATCACCGCGAAAGGCGGACGACTGACGCCGCCCGAGGGTGGCGACGGGCCGCTGTATACGATCGCGTAGGCGGACTGCCAGGTGGCCAGCCTGGCAACTTTTGTGCGTCCGGGTTGTTTATGAGGCATGCGACGATGGGCCTCGATGGGCGTGATCGCGATCGCGTGCGGTTCTGCCCTCACCACCGAGCTCGCTCCGCGGCGCGGCGCTGCCGCGGACCGCCACCCGGGCGTACCTTCAGGCGTTTGCGTGCCGCGGCGCTCTCCAGCCGGCTAAGCGGGTCGTTTCGGTTACCGCCGTCATGCGCCCGATCTCGGGGACCTCGCGACTGCGGATGCGCTTCCAGCTGATCAGCGACGCTGGTGGGCGCATGGCGCCGGTCGGAGGCGGAGACCTCGGAACGTGGATCTCTCCGCAACCGAGCACGCTGGGTCAGGCCCCAAATGACGTGTGGATCCTCAGGCATCCCGTGGACGGGTTGGCGGTGTCTGCGGACTACCGCTTCAAGGTGTCGTTCCGCTGGCTGACCGCGGGCCGGCGGACGATCGCCACCGCGACGCGCTGGAGCCAGACCTGCTGGCAGCCCGACATGCGGCCGGACCTGGTCGTGCGGTCGATCGGGGTCAGCCAGATCCCCGGCGACGCGACCCAGAACAAGTACGTCGCGGTGATTGGAAACGACGGGCTGACTGCCGCGCGATCATTCGACGTGCGGTTCGTCCCTGGCGGCGGCGGCGCTGCTCAGACGGTGAGCATCCCGAGGCTCGCGCCCGGCGATGACACGAATGAGACGTTCATCGGGCCGGCTTGCACGCCCGCGAGTGCACCAACCATCACCGTCGATCCCGCCCACCAGGTCAATGATCTCGACCCGACGAACAACTCCCTGGCCGCTACCTGTCGGCGCCGATGACGTCCTCGCGGGCACGCTGAATAGGGCATCAAACCCGCAGCTAAACTGATTAGAGATGAAAGCCGAAATCCATCCTGAATACGTAGAGGCACACGTCGCGCTGCACATGCGGCAACGAGTTCACCACACGATCGACGAAGTCCGACATCCACGTCGAGATCTGCTCGGCGTGCCATCCGTTCTACACGGGCCGGCAGAAGCTGGTCGACACCGGTGGGCGCGTTGAGCGCTTCCAGCGCCGCGCCGCCAAGGGGCGGCGCGCAGCCCGCACGCGCGAACGCCTAGGCCGGCCCCGCCGTGAGTGAGCGCGTCGGGGAGGCGCACCGGCCTGACCGCCACGCGAGACGCGCCCGTCGGGGGCCAAGCGGTCCTCGAAGGGGTGATGATGCGCGGCGTCTCCACCTGGGCGGTCGCTGTCCGCAAGCCCGCCTCCGAAGAGCCCGGAGGGCCGCTTGGCGAAATTGATGTCCGCAGCATTTTCCCGTTCGGTCGCTTGGTCGCGGCGGCGCCGCATAGCTACGCGCGCTCCCCGTGGATCCGTGGGGTGGGTGGCGCTCGTCGAGTCGCTCGGGGATCGGGATGCAGGTGCTCTGAGCCTGTCCGCGAACGCACAGATGCCCGATGACGAGGCCGGAGGAGTCTCCGGCGGGACCTGGGCCGCGACGGTAATCGTCGTTGCGATCGCGTTTGCCATCGGGCTGTTCTTTGTGGCGCCCGTCGGATTGGCCAGCATGGTCACGCAGCCAGCTTGGTCATTCGTCGGTGCTGTTCTGGGCCGTCGAGGGCGGGCTGCGGACCGCGATCTTCATCGGCTATCTATGCTGCTCTCGCGGGTGCCCCGACCTGCGGCGCGTGTTCGAGTACCACGGCGCCGAGCACAAGGTGATCTCCTGCCATGAGGCCAGGATGAGCTGACGCCCGAGCGGGCGAAGCTCTACTCCCGCCTGCATCCCCGTTGCGGGACGAGTTTCCTGCTGGTCGTGATGCTCGTCGCGATCGTCGTGTTCGCGCCGATCGGGTTGCCGGCCTGGTGGATCCTGGTTCACCCGGATCGTCGGCATGCCGCTGATCGCCGGCCTGTCGTTCGAGCTGATCAAGTGGGCCGGGCGCAACCGCCGGCGCCGATGGGTGCAGGTGGTGATGTGGCCCGGGATGCAGCTGCAGCGGTTGACGACGCGCGAGCCCGATCTCGATCAGCTCGCGGTCGCGATCGCCGCGATGGAGGCCGTGCTCGCGGTCGAAAAGCCCGGCGCGGCGAGTGAGCCTTGGTGGGAGTAGAAGTCGTCGCGTAGTCTGTAGCGGCGTGGCCAGACGCGTCGTGATTGTCGGGGCGGGGTTCGGCGGGATCGCCGCCGCGATTGAGCTGCTGCCGCCACGGGTTTGATGACGTGACGATCCTCGAGCGAGGCTCGGGGCTCGGCGGCACCTGGCGCGACAACACCTATCCGGGGTGCGCGTGCGATGTGCCGTCGGCACCTGTATTCGTTCAGCTATGCGCAGCGCGGCGATTGGTCGCGACTGTGCTCGCCGCAGGACGAGATCCTCACGATATTTGCAGGGGGTGGCCCGCGATCACGGCGTCGACGGGCCTGGTCGTCCCGGGCGTCGATGTGACCGCGTGCGCGTGGGACGACTCCCGAGTGCCGCTGGAAGGTCGAGGAGTGCCGACGGCAGGACCTGGGAGGCCGACGCGCTGATGCATCGCCGCCGGCCAGCTCCATCAGCCGGCGATGCCTCGGCTCGAGGGGTTCGTTCGCGGGCCACAGCTTCCATTCCGCGCGCTGGGACCACGATTACGACATCCGGGGCAAGCGAGTCGCCGTGATCGGCACTGGCGCGAGCGCAGTCCAATTCGTTCCGGAGGTGGCCGAGCAGGCTTCGAAGCTGCACGTCTTCCAGCGGACCGGCAACTGGTTCTTCCCGCGCAAGAACATGACGTATCCGCGCTGGCTCAAGGCGCTGTTCATGCACGTGCCCGGAATCGAGCGCCTGCGTCGCATCGGGCTCTACTACTACGCCGAGTCGCTCACACTGATGATCCGTCATCCGCGGACCTGGGGGAAGATCGGCTGGCTGCGCTCGGCCCTGTTCATGCGCTGGCAGCTTCGCGATCCCGAGGTCCGGCGCAAGGTCTGGCCCGACTACACGTTCGGGTGCAAGCGGATCCTGTTCAGCTCGTGGTTCCTGCCGGCGCTCCAGCGCCCCAACGTAGAGCTGGTGAACGAGCCGATTTCGCGGTTGCACGAGGGCGGGGTCGAGACCTCGGACGGCGCGTTGCACGAGGTCGATTGCATCATCTATGGGACCGGCTTCCGGACGACGGAGTTCATGTTTCCGATGGAGGTCACCGGCAGGGAGCGGAGGTCGCTGCGCGAGGCCTGGGCCGATGGTGCGCACGCGCATCTGGGGATCGCGATGCCCGGGTTCCCGTCGCTGTTCCTCATGTACGGGCCGAACACGAACACGTCGGGCGGATCGATCATCGCCTACGAGGAGGCCCAGGCCTCCTACATCCGTCAGGCGCTGTCGCTCGTCCGGTCGCGACAGGCCGCGGCGATCGAGGTGCGCGCCGACGTCGAGGCCGCGTCCGACCGGGAGCTGCAGGCCCGCTTCGCGGGGACGGCGTGGACTCAGTGCGACTCGTGGTACCGCGACGAGCAGGGCCGCGTCGTGACCAACTGGCCGGGATACATGCGCGAGTACGAGCAGCGCACGCGGGTGCTCGACGCCAATGAATACGCGCTCGTGCCCCAGCCCGATCGGGCTCCGCTGCCGGCATGAGCACACAGGCGGTGGGCGCGCGCGGCCAGCGGCCGGCCGGTTCGTAACTACACTCGCCTCGGGATGATTGACGATCTGGTCTCGCAGATAGAGGCTCGCTTCGGCGAGCTCGAGCGCGAGCTCTCCGACCCCGTCGTGATCGCCGATCGCGAGCGGATCACGGCCGCCGGACGGGCGTATAGCGAGATCGAGCCCGCGGCTCGTCTGGCCGCGGAATACCGGCGTGCAGCGGGGGATCTGGAGGGCGCCCGCGAGCTGCTCGGGAGGACGGTGATGATCCCGAGCTGCGCTCTCTCCAGGAGTCTGCACGCGAGCGAATCGGTGAGCTCGAGGAGGAGATCCGGCTCGCGATGGTCGAGCGCGACCCGAATGACGACAAGAACGTGATCGTCGAGATCCGTCCGGGCGCCGGCGGCGACGAGGCGGCGCTCTGGGCCGGTGACCTCTACCGGATGTTGACCCGCTATGCCGAGCGGCGGAAGGTTCAAGGTCGAGCCGCTGTCGATCGGCGACGGCAACTACACGTTCGCGGTCAAGGGTGACGGGGCGTACTCGGTGTTCAAGTTCGAGGGCGGCACGCATCGCGTTCAGCGAGTTCCCGAAACGGAGTCGCAGGGACGGATCCACACTCGACCGCAACGGTCGCGGTGCTCCCCGAGGCAGACGAGGTAGAGGTCCCGATCGACCCTGACGATCTGCAGATCGACGTCTACCGCTCCGTCGGGGCCCGGCGGCCAATCGGTCAACACGACCGACTCCGCCGTGCGGATCACGCACAAGCCGACCGGGATCGTCGTGTCGATGCAGGACGAGAAGTCGCAGCTGCAGAACCGCGAGCGCGCAATGCGGGTCCTCCGCGCCCGTCTGTACGAGCGGGCCCTCGCCGAGCAGCAGGCCTCGAGATCGACAGCCTCGCGCGCGGCCCAGGTAGGAACCGGCGAACGGGCCGAGAAGATCCGCACATACAACTTCCCGGACAAGCGCGGGTGACCGACCACCGGGATCGGGATGCTGGTCTGCACAACCTGGACCAGATCCTGATGGGCGAGCTGGACGAGCTCACCGCCGCGCTCCAGGATGACGAGAAGCGGCGGAAGCTGAGCGAGCAGACGGTTGCCTGAGAACGGCGGGTGACGATCCGCCAGGCCTTACGGCACGGAGTTCAGGTTCTCGCTGCGGGCGGGGTGCGACACACCCGGCTCGACGCCGAGTTGTTGCTCGCGTTCGCGCTCGATGTCGATCGCTCCCGGCTGCTGATCGAGGAATTGCCCGTGCCCGCGGCTTTTGAGGAGCTGCTCGCGCGGCGCGCTGCCCGAGAGCCCGTTGCTTACATCACGGGCTTCAAGGAGTTCCGTCGGCTGTCATTGGCGGTCGATTCTCGAGTGCTGATTCCGCGGCCCGAGACCGAGCTGCTGGTCGACGTAGGGCTCGAGCTGGCGGTCGGGGCGCGAGTGGCGGACGTCGGCACAGGTAGCGGGGCGGTGGCGTTGGCCTTGAAGGACGAGCGCCCGGATCTCGACGTGACTGGGCTCGACGTCTCGACGGGTGCGCTGGACGTTGCGCGGGAGAATGCGCGGCGGCTCGGGCTCGATGTGCGGTTCGTCGAGGCCGACCTGCTCGATTCGGATTCGTACGACGCGGTGCTCGGCGAACCTGCCCTACGTCCCCGTCGGGGCGCCCGGATCTGGCGCCCGAGATCACGCGGTATGAGCCGCGCGAGGCGTTATACGCGGGCGCCGACGGTCTCAACGTAATCCGCCGGCTGGTGGCGCGTCTTGGGGGGTTCGGCTCGTCGCGCTCGAGGTGGGCGTCGGTCAGGCGGGCGCGGTGGACTCCCTGCTGCGGAGCGCCGGATTCACTGATGTCGAGCGGCGGTCGGACCTCGCGGGGATCGAGCGCGTCGTCGTCGCTCGGCGGTGAGTCGCCTGGCCGAGCTGGAGCGTGCGGTCGCGGCGGGCGGGCTCGCGTATTCCCCGCCGACACGGTGTACGGGATCGCGTGCGACCCCTCGAATGCCTTCGCCGTAGAGCGCCTGTATCTGTTGAAGCGGCGCGAGCGCTCAAAGCCGTGCGCGGTGATGTTCTTCGACCTCGGCTTGGCGTTCGCGGCGCTCCCCGAGCTCGGCCCGCGGACGCGCGAGGCGCTCTCGCGCTGATGCCGGGGGGCGTCAGCGTGCTGCTGCCCAACCCGGAGCGGCGGTTCGCGCTCGCGTGTGGCGATGACCCGTCCACGCTTGGCCTCCGCGTGATTGCGGGCGATGTCGGGTCCCGGTGCTCCAGTCGAGCGCGAACCGTGCCGGGAAGCCGGATCCGCGAAAGCTGTCGGACGTGCCAGAGGTGATCCGGGCGGCCGCCGACGCCGTGATCGATGGAGGCGAGCTGCCGGGCACGCCCTCGACCGTGGTCGACCTGCGGGGGTACGAAGACAACGGCTCGCTGGTCGGTGGTACGGGCGGGCGCGGTAGGCGACGAGGAGCTCGGTGCCGCGCTCGGGGGCCAATTTCACTTCGATCCCGCGACGTACGCATCCGAGATCCGCAACGACATCGCGGCGTTCGACGAATTCCAAGAGCAGGTCGTCGCCGCGAGTGGCGATCACGGCGTTCGTCGAAACTCGAGCTCGGCGTGGGGACCGGCGAGACCGCCGGGCGGCTGTTCAGCGAGGCATCGGGAAGCGACCTGGTCGGGCTCGACGGGAGCACCTCGATGCTCGCCGCCGCGCGCGGCGCGTTGCCTCCCGAGCGGGTAGAGCTGCACGTAGGGCGGCTCGAGGATCCGTTGCCGCCGGGGCCATTCGACCTCGTCGTCAGCGCCCTGGCCGTCCACCACCTCCCGGATGAGGCGAAGGCCGACCTGTTCAGGCGAATCCGCGCGGTCGGAGACCGGTTCGTCCTCGGCGATGTGGTCGTTCCCGAAGACCCAGCGGATGCGGTCATCTCGCTGACACCCTCTTCGACCGGCCGAGCAGCGTCGATTCGCAGCTCGAGTGGCTACGGGCGGCCGGGTTCGAGCCGTCGGTGACGTGGCGGCACCGCGACCTCGCCGTGATCCTCGCGGAGGCGGTGTATCGTCGCTCGTGATGAGCGTGGAGTTGCCGCCCGACTTCTTCAACCGGCCGCTGGCGGAGGTCGATCCTGAGATTGCGGATGTACTCGCACTCGAGCTCGACCGCCAGCAACGAACGCTCGAGATGATCGCCTCAGAGAACTTCGCCCCGGTGTCCGTGCTCGAATGCCAGGGCTCGGTGCTGACCAACAAGTACGCCGAGGGCTACCCGGGGAAGCGCTATTACGGCGGCTGTGAGTTCGTCGACATCGCCGAGCAGCTGGCGATAGACCGGGCATGCGCGCTCTTCGGAGCGGAGCACGCCAATGTGCAACCACACGCGGGCGCGCAGGCGAACGCCGCGGCGTACCACGCGCTGATGGAGCCAGGCGACGTTCTCCTGGGCCTCGAGCTGGCGCACGGCGGCCACTTGACCCACGGGATGAAGATCAACTTCTCGGGGCGGCTGTACGACGTCGTCGCCTACCACGTGGATGCCGAAACGAGCCTGATCGACATGGACGAGGTAGAGCGATCGCGCGTCAACACCGGCCCAAAGTGATCATGGCCGGCTGGTCCGCGTACCCGCGGGTCCTGGATTTCGAGCGGTTCCGGTCGATCGCCGACGCCGTGGGCGCGTACCTGGTCGTGGACATGGCCCACTTCGCGGGGCTGGTCGCGGCCGGACTGCACCCCGTCCCGGTGCCGTTCGCGGATGTCGTGACGACGACGATCCACAAGACGCTCGGCGGCGCCCGCGGCGGGATGATCCTCTGCAAGGAGGAGTTCGCCCGGAAGATCAACTCGGCCGTGTTCCCGGCCAGCAGGGCGGGCCCTCGAGCACGTGATCGCTGGGAAGGCGGTCGCATTGCGGATCGCGGCGTCGGAGCCGTTTCGCGAGCGCCAGGAGCGGACACTCGCCGGGGCGCGGGCGGTTGCCGACTCGCTACTGCGTGCGGGCGGCGGCGTCAACGTGTTGACCGGCGGAACCGACGTGCATCTGGTGCTTGCGATCTGCGGGAGTCCGCGCTGGACGGCAAGCAGGCCGAGGATCGACTGGCCCCGTCGGGATCACGGTCAACCGCAACGCGGTGCCATTCGACCCGCGGCCGCCGGCGGTCTCGAGCGGTCTGCGGATCGGCACGCCGGCGCTGGCGACGCGCGGCTTCCAGGTCGAGGATTTCGTCGAGGTGGGACGGATCATCGCCGAGGCGCTTCAGCCCGACGGGTTCGAGGAGCGTCGCGGAGCGTTGGCGGAGCGGGCCGCCGCGCTCGCCGAGCGTTATCCGCTGTACGCGGGGCTGGGGGCGGCCGCGGCGGTTTAGGGGTTTTGGGGGTGTACGGGGCGGTTGCGGCCGCGGGGGGAGGGGGCGGTTCTTTGGCGCGGTACGTGGGCGGGCCAGGGGGCGGTCGCGGCGCGGGGGCATCACGACTTCCCAATCTTTTGTGTGCCAAGTCGGTGACAGGAGCTAAGAGGGCGCCCGGACGTACGGATACTGGCTCTCGATGCCCGTGTCCGTACCTGCTCGAGCGCACAAACGGATCCGTCGGACGAAAAACGCCGCGGAGACACATAATGCATGTTCAGTCCGGGCAGGAACGCACCATCAGGCAGATCACCAACCACCAGAACGGCTGGTCTG
>CAVPKT010000025.1:0-23148 GCA_963705775.1 uncultured Solirubrobacterales bacterium
TCTTTATTGCCGCGTTTACTCGTTCAGTTACATTATCTCCAGCATATTTCGATGCGTTGTACCCACCAAACTGCCATTGGTATTGGAAAGCCGACTTTGTGAACGAACTGAGCGACGAGGCGATCAGTCTCCATGTGAAGCACGGTACCGAGTTGCCGACGATGCACTCCACGATGCATCTGTATCCGGTGAACGGAGCGGCGAACCGGGTGGGCAAAAACGATACCGCATGGAGCTACCGGGAAGCACATGCGCCGAGGTGATCGTGGCGTCGATCCTGACCCAGCCAGAGAAATCACGGCATGGGCAAGGAATATTGGGAAGCTCTCCACCCCTATTCAGCAGGCGGCGCATACGTGAACTTCATGATGGACGAGGGGGAAGAGCGCGTCAGGCTGGGTTTGAGTTCATCAACGCGATCAAGGGCGGCGTGATCCCGACCGGCTTCATCCCGGCGGTCGAAAAGGGCGTGGTCGAGGCGATGCAGGAGGGCGTCGTCGCCGGGTACCCGGTCAAGGACGTGCGCGTACGCTGTCTTCGACGGCTCATATCACTCGGTCGACTCGTCCGAGATGGCGTTCAAGGTCGCGGGGTCGCTGGCGATGAAGCAGGCGCTCGCGGATGCGGGCCCGGTGCTGCTGGAGCCGATCATGCTCGTCACCGTCAGCGTCCCGGAAGACGCGGTCGGCGACGTGATCGGAGATCTGAACTCGCGGCGCGGCCGGCCGATCGGGATGGAGCCCGGTGGGGGTGGCATGACCGAGGTCAAGGCCGAGGCGCCGATGTCGCAGATGCTGAGCTACGCGCCGGACCTGCGCTCGATCACCGGCGGCCAGGGCGAGTTCACGATGGAGTTCCTCCGCTACGAGGAGCTTCCAGCGCATCTCGCGGGCAAGGTCGTCGCGGAGGCAAGGCGGAACGGGAGGCAGTCAAGGCGTAGGTGGGCGTCCGGAGCGGCCGAGTCTCTTGCCGCCTTGGGCCAGGGGACGCTAGTACCCTCGGGTAGGTGAGCACGAGGGACATCCGGACGTCCGTCAACCACACGACCTGCGACGTCTGCGGGCGCACGCTGTTCGCGGAGAGCACCCCGAGGTCTACTCGCCGGAGGCGAGCGGCGCTGGGTTTGTGATCTGTGCACAGGCCGGGCGCTACAGGAAGGGCTGGATTCGCGAAGGGACGGTTCCGAGCTACGACCGGGACGAGAGCGCGCGGAGCGCCGGCGCTCTCTGATCGGCTGGCTACGGTCGCGCCGCGGCGACCGGAGGGATCCGCGCCCTCGGTGAACGGGCCGGAGGTTCCCGGCCGGTGCCGGCTGGCGCCGAGCCCACGATCTCCGGCACCCGCCGGCTCGGATTCGTGAGCCGGTGCGCGAGCCGCGTCACGTGCGCGCAGTCCCCACGAGCATCGAAAACAAGATCTCCTCGGCTGTCGACGTGTTCAATGGCTCAGAGCATGCGCGCACGATTGCCGGGGTGGCGCGCTCGCTCGGATCGCCTTCGGTCGCGGTGCGAGCATCGGAGGCCCAGGCCAGCATCGTGACCGTCGTCGCCTCCTGGGAGCTGTGCTGGTACCGCTACGAAATCGACCTCTCCGACGAGCTGCAGAGCGTTCGCCTGGCGCGCAGGGCTCGGAGCTCGAGGAGCTCGACGAGGCCGAGCGCGAGGGCAACGCGGTCGCGGACGAGAACGGCCTGCTCGACGGTGCGCGATTAGCCGCCTCCGTGGCGGACGCCTGGACGATCGTCCGATGGGCCTGCTGCCGGCCACTCCAATAGCATCAGCGCCGTGATCTACTGCGTCGTTCCCGAAGCGCTGGCCAGCGAGCTGTTCGAGAAGCTCGAGCACTACTACGCCGACGATCCGAACGTGACCGTGATCGTCGATCGGCGCAAGTCCTCTCGGCGCGCGCGAGGCTCGTCGGGTGGCGGGCAGCGTTCGGTCCGCGACCGCCGCCGCTCCGCGCGTGCCAGGGGACATCGCCAGAGCTCGCCCGCGAGTGAAGCTGCGTCGTCAACGTTGACGGGGGGGCGCGGGGCAACCCGGGTCCGGCGGCGATCGGCGTCGTCGTGTCCGACCCCGAAGGGAATGTGATCGACGAGCTCGGAGAACAGATCGGCGTGGCCACCAATAACGTCGCCGAGTACCGGGCCGTCCTGCGGGGTATCGAGTGGGCCTCCGATCTCGGTGCCGATGAGCTCGAGATCATCGGCGACTCTGAGTTGGTGGCGCGCCAGCTGACCGGCGCCTACAAGGTCAAGCATCCCTCGATGAAGCCGCTGTATGAGGAGGCTCGTGCGGCGTTGGGCTCCTTCCAGAGTTGGAGCATCCGTACCGTTCCAAGGGAGCTCAACGCCCGCGCCGACGCGCTGGTCAACGCGGCGCTTGACGGCGACCGCTGAAACCCGAACGATGTCCCATTCGCCCCAAGGGGTGGAACAAATGGGCCAAAGTTCAGCGCAGCCGCGGCGCCCGGAACATCTCAGGCAGCCGCGCCGCCAATCCGAAGTCGCCTTCGAACGAAGCACGGTCGTGGAGCATCGGCGCGGCCGGGTCGATCAGCCCGGCCGCGACCCGGACGAAGTCGGCGAGCCGGTATCGGACGGTCAGGACCGGATCGCCTGCGCTCCCAGGCCGCGCCGCGGCGCGGCCGTTCAGCACCTCGACGGTCCACCTCGTCGGCGGCCGTCCGGTCTCCGGGCGCTGCAGGTCGTAGACCAGCCGCCCCTGGAATCCGTCCGCGGCACGGGGGTCGAAGCTGGCAGCCATCGCCCTGAACATCGCCCACTGGACCGCCTTCGACCCGAACCGCCGCTCGAGCCGGGCGTCACCGACTCCGCGGACGAACGTCCGCAGCAGCAAGACAGGGAAACGCCGCATGTTGGCGGCATGTTAGGTCGGGGCGTGCCCCTGCGGGCGGGGCCGTTAACCTCCCCGGCGTGACCGATGCCCTCACCGAGCTTGCGGCGCGGCTCGAGGAGGCGGCGGCGCGCCTGCGCGCCGGCGACCTCGAGCCCGATGCCGCTCTGCAGCTGATCGAGGACTGCGCCGGGCTCGCCGCCGAGGCCAGCGCGCGGGTGGACGAGCGTGCCCGCGCCGCGCTCGAGCCGTTGCCGGACCTGCCTGGCCAGTTGCCGCTGCCGGCAGCAAGCTGAGCTTGGCCACCCCCGAGTTTCCAGAGCACCTCCGGAGCGAGGTCGAGCGCTACCTAGAGAAGCTGACGTTTTCCCGAGAGGCGGCGTCCGCTGGCCTCGAGGAGGCGATGCGCTATTCCCTGCTCGCCGGCGGCAAGCGGATTCGGCCGGTGCTCGCGCTGTCGACGGCCGCTGCCGTTGGATCGGCACCGGATTCGGTGCTGCCGCTGGCCGGAGCGGTCGAGCTGATCCACACATACTCGCTGATCCACGATGACCTCCCGGCGATGGACGACGACGAGATGCGTCGCGGCCGCCCGACCTGCCACGTGGCATTCGGCGAGGACGTCGCGATCCTCGCCGGCGACGGCCTGTACGCGGAGGCGTTCCGTCTCCTGCTCTCAGAGCAGCAGGGGGAGCCCGCGCGGGTGCTCGCGGCCGCAGCCGAGCTGGCGCTCGCGACGGGGGTGCAAGGAATGGTCGGGGGCCAGTACATCGACGTCGCCGGCAAGGCGCCCGCGGGTCCCGACGGGCTCCGCCGCTTGCACGAGCTGAAAACCGGAAAGCTGATCGGCGCGAGCATCAACTGCGTCCTCTTGCTCGGCGAGAGCCACGGACCTGACACAATCAATGCGTTCAAAAGCTTTGCGAGCGAGCTTGGCGTCCTGTTCCAGATCGTCGACGACATCCTCGATGTGACCGGCTCGGCGCAGGCGCTCGGTAAGCCGCAGGGCAGCGACGAGCGGCACGGGAAGCGAACGTACGTGACCGAATTCGGTCTCGACGGAGCGCGCCGGCTGGCCGGTGAGTCGCACGAACGAGCCCGAAACGCCCTGACTCGGGCTGCCCCCCAGCTTGGTTCAGAGCTCGCCCAAATCACCGACTTCATCGCAACCCGGAGCTATTGATGTCAGACCTCCTGAAGCGAATCGACAAGCCGCAGGATCTCCACTCGTTGTCAGACGACGAGCTGCAGGCGCTTGCGCAGGAGGTGCGCGAGCACATCATCGACACGGTAGGTGAGATCGGCGGACACTTCGGCGCCAACCTCGGGGCGTGCGAAATCGCTGTGGCCCTGCACTCGGTCCTGGACTCGCCGCGCGACAAGATCATCTGGGACGTCGGCCACCAGGCATACCCCCACAAGATCCTCACCGGCCGCCGCGACGAGCTGCACACGATCCGCAAGTACGGAGGGCTCGCGCCCTTCTGCGCGATCCACGAGTCAGAGCACGACACGATCGGCGCGGGTCACGCCTCGACGGCGATCGGTTACGCCGTGGGGATCAAGGAGGCGATGCGTCGCGGCTATGGGGAGGACGCCAACGTCGTTGCGGTCGCGGGTGACGGTGCGCTAACCGGAGGAGTGGCGTTCGAGGCCGTGCACCAGGCCGGGGGACTCGGCACGCCGATCGTAGTGCTGCTGAATGACAACGGGATGTCGATCGCTCCGAACGTGGGCGCTTTGTCGCGCTACTTCAACCGGATCCGGCTGAACCCCAAGGTCTGGCACGCCCGCGAGGGGGTCGAAGGCGGACTGACCAAGCTCCCCGCCGGGATCGGAGCGGCGTTCGAGCGCCTCGGTCCACACGTCAAGGAGTCGATCAAGGCCTTCTGGGCGCCCGGGCTTTGGTGGGAAGAGCTCGACTTTGCGTACATCGGTGTGATCGATGGACACGACGTCCGCGCGATCCGGCGCGCGCTGCGAGACGCGCTCGCGGCCGAGCGTCCCGTCGTGATCCACTGCGCGACCGTCAAGGGCAAGGGCTTCGCTCCGGCCGAGGAAGGCGGCCTCGAGGGAATGGAGAAGTGGCACGCGGCAAAGCCGAATTCGATCTCGCACGGGGCACCCGCGGCCGCCCCCACCGAAGCCCACAAACCCGACATCGAAGCCCGCTCCGCCGCAGTACACGCAGGTGTTCGGCAATGCCCTCGTTGAGGAGTGCCGCCGCGACGAGCGCGTCATCGGCATCACAGCGGCGATGAACTCCGGCACGGGCCTGAACATCCTCCAGAACGCTCTCCCGGATCGTTACTACGACGTCGGGATCGCAGAGCAGCAGGCGGTACTGTTCGCCGCCGGGCTGGCGCTTCAGGGGTGCAAACCAGTTGCCGCGATCTACTCCACCTTCCTCCAGCGCGCGTACGACCAGATCGTCCATGACGTCTGCCTGCAGAAGCTGAACGTGGTCTTCGCAATGGACAGGGCCGGCCTCGTCGGTGACGACGGGCCGACCCACCACGGCGCGTTCGACATCGCGTATCTGCGGTGCCTGCCGAACATCGTGCTGATGGCTCCCCGGGACGAAGCGATGTTGGTGCACATGCTGCACACCGCGGTGATCTACGACGGTGGGCCGATCGCGCTCCGCTATCCGCGCGGCGCGGGTGTGGGCGTTCCGCTTCCCGACCATCCCGAGCCGATCGAGATCGGCATGGGAGAGATAGTTCGCACTGATGCGAGTCCACGGGTAGCGCTCCTGGGCTACGGGAGCGGCGTCGGCAAGGCGCTCGGCGCGGCATCTCTGCTGGCCGAGCGCGGGATCTCGACCACCGTCGCCGACGCGCGCTTCGCCAAGCCGATCGATGTCGGACTTGCGGCCCAGCTCGCGGCCGAGCATGAGCTGCTGGTGACAGTCGAGGAAGGGGTGCTCGCCGGCGGGTTCGGCTCGGCGGTGTGGGAGGCGTTGTCGGACGCGGGCGCGCTCGGCAGCACACGAATCCTTCGCGTCGGGCTCCCGGATCGCTACGTGACCCACGGTGCGCCGCCTCTGCTGCACGAGGAGGTTGGGTACACGAGCGAACGGATCGCGGAGCGTGTCGAGTCTGCGGTGGCCCAGCTGAGCCACGTGGCTTGAAGAAGAACGACCCGCGTCGTGCGGGCCGTTCTTGAGGGAGGAGAGATGTATCTGTGTTGAGGAGGTGGGACTGATCCCACCCGAACGTATGATCGCGCCTGACCGCCTCAAGCAGTGTGATCTCGATCACGTACCGTTCGCGCGGTGAGAAGGGTCCGTCTCGACTCCCTCCTCTCCGCGCGGGGCGTGTTCTCATCTCGTTCTCGTGCGGCCGCCTCCGTGCTCGCCGGCGAGGTATTGCTGCTCCCGGAACGGCGGCCGGCCGCGAAACCGGGTCAGCTCGTCGCGGAAGACGTGGAGATCGAGATCCGCAAGGGTCCCGAGTTCGTCTCTCGCGGCGGCATCAAGCTGCAGAATGCGCTCGACTCGTTGCAGCTCGACGTGGCGGGCCGGAATGCTCTGGACGTGGGCGCTTCAACCGGGGGTTTCACCGACTGCCTGCTCCAACGCGGAGCCGCCCACGTGGTCTGCATCGACGTGGCATACGGCCAGCTCGACTGGCGCATTCGCACAGACTCGAGGGTCACCGTGGTGGAGCGCCGGAACGCCCGCTCGCTGCGCGCGGAGGAGCTTCCGTACGCTCCCGACCTGATCGTGATCGATGTGTCGTTCATCTCGGTGCGCAAGGTCCTGCCGGCAGCGCTCACCGTCGCCGCTGATCGGTTCGACTGCTTGGCGATGGTGAAGCCCCAGTTCGAAGTCGGCCGGGAGGGTGTCGGCAGCGGGGGCGTCGTGCGCGATGCCACCGCGCGCCGGGGCGCTCTACTTGACGTCGGCCGCGACGCCCGCGCGCTCGGCGTCGCCGTACTCGGCTACGCGAGCTCTGGGCTTCCGGGCCCGAAGGGCAACCGGGAGACGTTCGTCTGGCTGGCGGAGCGTGCCCGGGGGAGTCTCGCCGACGCCGAGCTCGACGCGGCCGCTCTGGAGGTCGAGCCTTGACCCGAGTTCGCGCGGCGACCGTGTTCACTCACCGCCGCCCGGCGGAAACCGGGCCGGCGATCGAGCAGCTGCTGGAAGTGGCGCGCCGGGCGGGGGCGGTCCTTCGGCTGGACCGGGAGGAAACGCGCAAGCACGGCCTGACCCCTACCGATGGGCTCGAGCTCGATGCCGAGGTGCGATCCGATGTCGACATGTGCTTCGCCCTGGGCGGTGACGGGACGATTCTCACCGCGCTTCGCACCTATGCCGGCACCGGCGTCCCCGTATTCGCCGTCAACTTCGGCGAGATCGGCTTCCTCGCCACGGTCGAACGGAGCGAGGCGGCCGTGGGATTCGGACGGGCGTTCGAGGGGGACTACGAGATGCTCGCGCTCCCGGGTCTTGCTGTATCGGACGACCGTGGCAAATGGTTGGCGATGAACGACGTGTCGATCCATCGCCAGCCGGGCAAAAGGGTCGCCGACCTGGCGTACGCGGCTGGAGCCGACGAGCTCGGGCGCGTGCGTTGCGACGGACTCGTCGTGGCCACGCCGGCCGGTTCGACGGGCTACAACCTGGCGAACGGCGGACCGGTGATGGCCTGGGGGGTCGAGGGGTTCGCGGTCTCGTTCATCGCTCCGCACTCGCTCAACACACGCGCGCTCGTGGTGGCCCCGGGAGATCCGATCGCGGTGCACAACCGCTCCCGGGAGGAGCCCGTCGACGTCGTGATCGACGGCCGCCCCGTCGGCGTACTCGAGCCCGCCGAGCAGATATCGGTCTGCTTCAAGCGGGAACAGGGGTGCCTCGCCCAGATTCCGGGCACGACGTTCTACCACCGGCTGCGAGAGAAGTTCGGCCGCCTCGTCGCGCCGTTGTAACGCATCGCTAGACGGGTTGGAGCAAATCGGTCCGTCGGGCCCGACTGGTACACCCACCGCGTGCTGCACGAGCTGCGCGTCGAGAACCTGCTGCTAATGGAACGTGCCGAGCTCCGGCTCGCGCCCGGACTGAACGTACTCACAGGCGAGACCGGTGCGGGCAAGACACTGCTCGCGCACGCGCTCGATCTGCTGCTCGGCGGCCGCGCCCGGCGCGGAATCGTGCGCCAGGGCGCGCAGGAGGCCTACGCCGAGGGCGTTTTCGCATTGCCGCCGGACCTCGAGCGGGGCGAGCTGGTTCCGGACGGCGCCGAGGAGATCGTGCTCGCCCGCCGCGTCTGGCCTGATGGCCGCACGCGCGCATACGTCTGTGGGCGCTCGGCGACGCTCGCCGATCTCCGAGACCTCGGCGCCCGGCTGCTCGCCTTCTACGGCCAGCACGAGCACCGAAAGCTGACGCTCTCGAGCGCCCAGCTCGACATTCTCGACGGCCATTGCGGATCGAGCCAGCTCGAGCTCCGTGCCAGCGTCGGCGCTGCGTATGAGCGGGCGCGAGCACTCGACCAGCACGTCGCAGAGCTCCGCGGGGCCGCCGGTGCGCGTGACCGCGAGCTCGACCTGCTGCGCTTCGAGCTCGAGGAGATCGAGTCCGTCGCGCCCGACGAGCACGAGCAGGGCGAGCTCGTCCGCGAACGCGATCGCCTCCGCCACATAGAGACGCTGCGGCTGGCCGCCTCAGAGGCGGCGCAGGCGATCAGTCCCGACGACGGCGGCGGTGCTGCCGACCTGATGGCGAGCGCGGTCTCCGGGCTCGAGCGGGCGGTGGCGATCGAACCCGAGCTGAGCCAGATCTCGCGGCGGCTCGAGGCGCTCCGTTACGAGGCGCAGGAGCTCTCATCCGAGCTGCGGGCGTATCTGGCGAGGATCGAGGAGACCGCCACCGGCGGGACGACGGAGCTCGATCGAATCGAGGAGCGGCTGGCTGCGCTCGCTCGGCTCGAACGCAAGCACGGCGGCTCTATCGCCGAAGTGCTCCGCCACGCCGAACACTGTCGTGCCCGCCTCGACCGGCTCGAGCACGCCGAGGACGCGCTCGAGGCCGCGGAAGCTGACCTAATCACCGCCAGGGACGAGCGCGACCGCCTCGCGGCGCGGCTGAGCGCCGGTCGGCAGAAAGCCGCTGCAGGGCTGGCCGCCGCCGTCCGCCGGAGCCTCGCCGAGCTCGCGATGCCCGACGCGGAGTTCGAGGTCCGGATCGAGCCGCGCGCGGACGGGTGCGGGCCGCGCGGAGCCGACACGGTGGAGTTGCTGATCGCGCCCAATCCGGGACTCCCGGCCGGCCCGCTCAAGGAAGTCGCATCCGGAGGCGAGCTGTCGAGGGTGATGCTCGCGCTACTGAGCGTCGCGCACGGTGAGGGTGGCGGCGGCGACGCGGAGCACGCACCGCTGCTCGTTTTCGACGAGGTCGACGCCGGCATCGGCGGCCACACGGCCCGGGCCGTAGGAAAGCACCTGCGGGCGCTGGCCGCCGGGCGGCAGATCCTCTGCATCACGCACCTGCCGCAGGTCGCGTCGCTGGCAGAGCGCCACTTCCGGATCGAAAAGCACGGAGCCAGCACCACCGTTGCCGCGCTCCAGGGCGACGGCGTCGTCGGTGAGCTCGTTCGGATGATGGGCGGGCAGGAAGGGGACAGCGCGGCCAGCCGCCACGCACGCGAGCTGCTCAAGGCCGCGTGAACGAGCCCCGTCCGGCGGGCGCGCTACCTTAGATGCGTAATGGCCCAGAGCGAGACCCGGTTCATCTTCATCACCGGCGGAGTCGTCTCCTCACTGGGTAAGGGAATCGCCGCCGCTTCCATCGGGCGGCTGCTGGTTGCCCGCGGTTTCGACGTCCAGCTGCAGAAGTTCGATCCCTACATCAACGTCGATCCGGGCACGATGTCCCCATACCAGCACGGCGAGGTGTTCGTCACCGAGGACGGAGCCGAGACCGATCTCGACCTTGGCCACTACGAGCGTTTCACGGATGCCAACACAAGCCGGGCGTCGAACGTGACCGCGGGCGGTATCTACAACACCGTGATTCGCCGCGAGCGTCGCGGCGACTATCTCGGGGCGACCGTCCAGGTCGTTCCGCACATCACGGACGAGATCAAGCAGCGGATCCAGCTGATGGCCGACTCGACCGAGGTCGACTTCGTGATCACCGAGATCGGCGGAACGGTCGGCGACATCGAATCGCTGCCGTTCCTCGAGGCGATCCGCCAGTTCCCGGTCGATGTCGGCCGCCGCCGCTGCATGTTCATCCACCTGACGCTCGTGCCTTACATCGGTCATGTGGGCGAGCTCAAGACGAAGCCCACCCAGCACTCGGTCAACGAGCTCCGGCGAATCGGGATCGCCCCGGACATGGTCGTGTGCCGCTCTGAGTCGCCGCTGTCAGCCGAGATTCGGCGGAAGATCGCGCTGTTCGCGAGCCTGCCGGTCGAGGCGGTCGTATCCGCGCGCGACGTCCCGGACATCTACCAGGTGCCGCTCGTGTTCCGCGGCGAGGGAGTCGACGACTACATCGTTTCCGAGCACTTCGGGCTCGAGGCACCCCCGCCGGACCTGGCCGCCTGGGAATCGATCACGAGCCGGGCGAGCGAGGCGAGCCGGGAAGTAAAGATCGCGCTGGTCGGAAAGTACGTCAAGCTCGAGGATGCGTATTTATCGGTCGTCGAGGCGCTCCGTCACTCCGCCGTGCACCACGGATGCAAGGTGCAGGTCGAGTGGGTCGACTCCGAAGCAGTGAGCGAGCAGGGCGTCGCGGCACAGCTTGCCCAGGCCGATGGGATCCTGATTCCCGGCGGCTTCGGCGGGCGTGGGATCGAGGGCAAGATCCGTGCCGCCCAGATCGCCCGCGAGGGACGGATCCCATATCTCGGGATCTGTCTCGGGATGCAGATCGCCGTCTGCGAATTTGCTCGTCACGTGGCGGGAATGAAGGGAGCGAACTCAACCGAGTTCGACCTCGAGACGCCCTTCCCGGTGATCGACCTGCTCCCCGAGCAGAAGGAGATCGCCGACATGGGGGGCACCATGCGGCTCGGCGCCGACCCGGTCAAGCTCCACGACTCCACGCGGATCCGTGAGCTGTACCAGGAGCCGGTGATCTACGAGCGCCACCGGCATCGCTACGAGGTGAACAACCATCTGCGCCGGCGCCTCGAGTCGGTCGGGCTCGTCTGCTCGGGGACATCGCCGGACGAACGGCTCGTCGAGGCGATCGAGCTTCCTCGCGGCGAGCATCCATTCTTCGTTGCCTCGCAGTACCACCCGGAGTTCAAGTCGCGACCCGAGCGGCCGGCGCCGCTGTTCAGGGAATTCGTCGGCGCCGCGCTCGCGCAAGCCGAGGCCCGCGGCGGAACGATGGTGCAGGGCGAGGCGGCTGCGACCGCGCCGTGAGGCGCGCTAGCGACGCGGAACGCGAGCGGCTCTAATCGGACATTCGCGACCCTGTGCGGGATCGAGAGCCCGTCCGGCCGCGAGCGGGCATGCGCGGAGTTCGTGGCGGGCGAGTTGAGAGCCCTTGGGCTCGACGTCGAGGAGGACGGTGCCGGGCCGTCCGCCGGCTCGGAGTCCGGGAACCTGCTCTCCAGAGTCCCTGGTCGATCTGACGCGAGCCTCCTGCTGTGCGCCCACCTCGACACCGTCCCACTGACGGCGCCGGTCGAACCGGTCGTCGTCGACGGAGGATGGGAGAACGCGAACGAGGGCATTCTCGGCGCCGACAACAAGTCCGCCGTTGCGATCCTCGTTGAGCTGGCTCGGCGGCTGCGAACCAATCCCGATCCGCCGCCGATCGGCGTCGAGCTGCTGTTCACGGTCTGCGAGGAGGTGTCGCTTCGAGGCTCAAAGGAGTTCGACGTCGGTCGGCTCCGCAGCCGCTTCGGATACGTGTTCGATCACGCGACTCCCATTGGGGAAATTGTGCTGGCCTCGCCGACGCACCACCGGATAGCGGCGGAGGTGCGGGGGCGAGCGGCCCATGCGGGTGTCAGGCCGGAAGCTGGGCGCAGCGCGATCGCCGCCGCGGCAACGGGGATCGCCGCCATGCGTCTCGGCCGGCTGGACGACGAGACGACCGCGAACGTCGGCACGATCGCCGGCGGGACGTCGATGAACGTGGTGCCCGAGCGGTGCCGCCTCGAGGCCGAGGTGCGCAGCCTCGACGAGGTCAAGGCAGAAGCGGCTGTGACCGAGATGGTCGATCACCTGGCAGGACGCGGCCAACGCGGGCGAATGCGATCTCGACGTGACCGTCGAGCGGATGTTCAAGGGCTACCGGACCCGGGCGAAGGCCGAGGCCGTGGTCCTTGCGGAGCGTGCGCTCCGGGTCTGCGGATACGAGCCCACGCACATCGTCACCGGAGGCGCCTCCGACGCGAATTCGTTTGAAGCGGCGGGGTTCTCCTGTACCAACCTGGCGGACGGAACCGAGCGCAATCATCAGCCCGACGAGCGGGTGAGCGTCGACGCGCTGGAGGGCATGTTCGACGTCGCGATTGCGCTGCTAGAGGAGGCCGCCGATGGCCTTTGAGTCTCTCGGCGGAGAGGTCAAGTTCGAAGGCAAGATCGCGACGGTCAGCGTCGAGCGCTACCGGCACGATGACGGCGAGGAGGTGACACGGGAAAAGGTGTCGCACCCGGGCGCGGTCGGGGTCCTGGCCGTCGACGATGAGCACGTGTGGTTGACACGCCAGCCCCGTGAGGTGGTGGGGGGAGAGCGCGTCGCTCGAAATCCCGGCAGGGAAGCTGGGAGTTCCCCGGCGAGCCGCCGCTCGACACGGCCAAGCGCGAGCTCGCCGAGGAGATCGGACAGCAGGCGTCGCGCTGGCAAGAGATCATGGCCTTCTACACGAGTCCCGGGCTTCAGCGACGAGCGGGTGTGGTTGTACCTCGCGGATGGGCTATCGGATGCGCCCGAGGCCGAGGCCGACGAGCACGAGCGCATCGAGATCGTGCGCTGGCCGCTCGACCGTCTCGATCGATGCCATCGCGCGCGTGCGAGGACTCGAAGTCGCTGATCGCGTTGCTGTGGCTAGCCGGCGCAGGTGCGGCTAGCCGGCCGGTCGGCCCGCCCGGCAGGAGCGCACTCACCGGGGGCGAATACGTTCTTAAATGGCGACCACCGTCGAAGCTCCGAGCAGCGCCCCGTCGCGCCACCTGATCGAGCTGACCCTCGACTTCCTCGCCTACCTTGAGCTCGAGCGCGGCCTGTCCCGAAACACGCTCGAGGCGTATCGCTCCGATCTCCAGCAATTCGGGGCGTTCCTGAACCGGCGCGGGGTCGACCCGCTCGAGGTGGCGACGACCGATCTGCAGGCATTCATCTCCGAGTTCGCGACCGGGGACGGACGACCGCCCGTGGCACCGGCCACGCTGCAGCGGAAGATCGCTTGCCTGCGCTCGTTTTACCGGTACCTTCGCCGGGATCAGATCCTCGTCTCCGATCCGACCTCCGAGCTGCGGGGCCCCCGGTCTCGCGCCCGGTTGCCGAAGGTCCTCTCCCGCGACGAGGTCCAGCGGCTGCTGAACCAGCCCTCCGGACGGTCGCCGGCGGCACTCCGCGACCGGGCACTGCTCGAGACGATGTATGCCTGCGGGCTGCGAGCGTCTGAAGCGATCACGCTCGAGCTCGGGCAGCTCGACCTCGAGGCCGGCGTCCTGCGAACGTCCGGCAAAGGGTCAAAGGAGCGGATCGTGCCGATCGGCTCGAAGGCGGTCGCGTCGTTGCGCGAGTACCTGGACAAGGGTCGGCCACGACTGGTCGGGGTGCGCGATGAGTCGCGGGTGTTCGTCAACGTGCGCGGCGGCCAGCTATCGCGCCAAGGGCTCTACAAGATCGTCCAGCGCCACGCGCGAACCGCCGGGCTGGAGGCACGCATGAGCCCGCACACGCTGCGTCACACGTTCGCCACCCATCTGCTGGCGGGTGGTTGCGACCTCCGCTCGTTGCAGGAGATGCTCGGACACGCGGACATAGGCACGACCCAGATTTACACGCACCTATCGGCCGACCGGCTCCGCGACGTGTATTTCGATGCCCACCCCCGCGCGCAGATCGAGCGCGACCCGTAGCGATCGCGGCCCGGCTGGCAGAATCACGCCGTGCTTCGGCCAGCGCATTTTCTGACGCTCGCAGTGATCGTGTCCGCCGTGGTCCTGGGCGGATGCGGAAACTCGCGCACGCCCGTGCCGAGCCTGACGCGCCCGGCCGCGCCGGATGGCGTCCGCCGGTTGGCCTATCCGCAGGCCGGGATCGAGTTCAACGTCCCCCGCGACTGGGCGGTCGGGACGCAGCGAGCGCCGTTGATCGCAACGGTGACATCGGGACCGGCGACCGTGGCGGTGTGGCGCTACATCCGCCCCAAGCCGACTGAGTCCTCCAGCCTGCCCGTTCAGCTGCGGACGGCTCGGGCCTCACTGATCGCCGCGGCGGAGGCGCGAGCCCCCAGGCTTCGCGTGATCCATGCCCGGATCGTCACGCTCGCCCATCTGCCGACGGTCGTGCTCGACGCCACCGAGCGGATCGCCGGCAACCCGCGCCGCGTCCGCTCGATCCACATGTTTGCCCCTAGGCTCGAGGTGGTGATCGAGGAGTACGCGCCGCCGGCGATATTCCACACGGTCGATCGCGCGGTGTTCTCCCCGCTGAAGCGCTCGCTGGGGCTCATCTGGGCTCCTAAGACGTGACGCCAGCGGCGCATTCGTCGCGCCGAGCGTTCGTGGTTGTGCTCGACGCCTGTGGCGCCGGGGCGCTCCCGGACTCCGCGGCGTACGGCGACGAGGGGGTCAACACGCTGCTCCACCTGGCGCGGGAGACGGGCGGACTGGAGCTGCCCGTCCTGGGAGCGCTCGGCCTCGGCTCGATCCTCCCTCTCGACGGCGTGCCACCGTCGCCGAGCCCCGTACTGCACGGCCGCCTTCACCCGCTCGGGCCGGGCAAGGACTCGACCGCGGGCCATTGGGAGCTGATGGGCGTCGTGGTCCCGCGGGCGCTGCCCACGTACCCAGAAGGCTTCCCCTCCGAGGTGATCGAGGTGGTGAGGACCGTCAGCGGGCGCGAGGTCGTGTGCAACCGGCCGTACAACGGCATCGGCGCGATCGACGACTTCGGCGCGGAGCACCTCGCGAGCGGGGCGCTGATCGTTTACACCAGCCAGGACTCGGTGCTCCAGATCGCCGCGCACGTCGACGTCCTCGAGCCCGAGGCGCTTTACCGGATCTGCCGGCAGGTTCGCGAGCGGTTGCCGGCCGAGCATGCGGTCGGTCGGGTGATCGCCCGTCCGTTCACCGGCAGGGCGGGCAGCTTCAAGCGAACCGACGGACGGCGCGATTTCTCGCTCCCGCCACCCAGTCGAAGCTATCTGCAGGCGGTTCGCGAGGCTGGGGGAGAAGTTCACACGGTCGGCAAGCCCGGCCAGCTGTTCTGCGGAGTCGGCATCGATGCACAGCATCCGGGCGCCACCAACGACGTGGCGCTCGAACAGACGACCGAGCTGATCGACTCACTCGAATCGGGCTTGGTGTTCACGAACCTGATCGACACCGATCAGGTGTATGGCCATCGGCACGATGCCGACGGGTTTCACCGCGCGCTCCGCCAGATCGACGCTCGTGTGGGCGAGTGGCTCGAGCGTCTGGACGACTCCGATCTGCTGATCCTCACCGCCGACCACGGCTGCGACGTCACATCGACGGGTACCGACCATACGCGCGAGTACGCACCACTGCTGGCGAGGTTCGGAGGGCACGGCTCGCGGCGCCACAACGGACCGCTGGCCGATGTCGGTGCGAGCGTGCTCAAATGGCTTACGGGCCACGACGCGGTCGATCTCCCCGGCAAAGCCTTCATCTAGATTCGGTGTGAGATGCCTGAGCTACCCGAGGTCGAGACGATTCGCCGCCAGTTGGCGCCGTACGTGGAGGGTCGAACGATCGAGCAGGTCGCGATCCTCGATCCGCGCTGGACGCGCCCGGACTCCCCGGAGAAGGTGGAGCAGGAGCTGCGCGGTGCGGTGATCGAGCGGCTCGCCCGCTCCGGGAAATACTTGGTGTTCGCGCTCTCCGGCGATCGCTACCTGCTCATGCACCTGCGGATGACGGGTTCGCTCCTAATTGATCCTGACCCCGAGCCGCTCCACACGCGCGTGCGGTTCGAGCTCGACGGAGGCCGTCGGCTGATCTACGTCGATCCGCGCCGTTTCGGCACCGGCCATCTGCTCCACGGCGTCGAGTTGCGCGACTCCTACCTCCGCGAGCGCCTCGGCGTCGAGCCGTTCACGCCGCAGTTCACCGCGGACCACCTGTTCGCGCTCACGAGGGGCCGCCGAGCGCCGATCAAGGCGTTCGTGCTCGACCAGCGGCGGATCGCGGGCGTCGGCAACATCTATGCGGACGAGGCGCTGTTCCGCGCCGGTATCCACCCCCTGCGCCGGGCAGGCGCGCTGACCCGCCGTCAGCTCGAACGGCTGCAGGAGGGAATCGAGCTCTCGCTCCAGGCGGGGATCGACGCCAAGGGGGCCTCGATTGACGATTTTCGCCACGTCGACGGCGCCCGTGGGTCGTTCCAGGACCGCTTCCTGATTCACCGCCGGGCTGGCGAACCGTGCCCGCGCTGCGGGACCACGATCCGCAAGATCGTCGTCGGCGGACGCGGAACGTACGTGTGCGAGCGTTGTCAGCGACGGCCGCGGGCGCGTGGCTGACCTGCGCGTACGGGCGATGGAGCCCGACGACGTGGGCCGCGTGGTCGAGATTTCGATGGCCGCGTTCGACGTCGATAACTCCGAAGCGGAGGTCCGCGAGTGGTTCCGGGCTCGAGTCGAGCACCTGATGGAGCTCGACGGCGACGGAGCGTTCGTCGCGCAGCGCGGCGCACGAATCCTCGGCGCTGCACAGGCAATGATCCGCGACGAGCTGTGGTGCCTTTCGATCCTGGTGGTGGATCCTTCGGGTCGAGCTCGGGCGCCGGACGGGCGCTGCTCCGCCGAGCGCTCGATTACGGGAGCACGGGGCGCTCGGGGCTGATCGTCTCCTCGAACGACCCTCGCGCGATCCGGCTCTACGCGAGCGCCGGGTTCGCCCTGCTGCCGACGCTCCAGGCGACAGGGCCGATCGGATCGAGCCGCCCTCCCGCGTGCGGACACGCGGGTAAGCGAGGGATCGGCGAACGACCTCGAGGCGCTGGAAGCGATCTCCCGAGAAGTTCGAGGGGGACCTACACGCCCGAGCTCGAGCTGGTGCTGGCCCACGGCGGAAGGCTCCTGCGCTTCGGCGACCGGGGGTTCGCCGTGGACACCCCCGGCACGGAGTCTGGCTCCTGATCGCGCACGACGACGAGGCCGCCACCGCCCTGCTATGGAGCGCGCTCGCGCAGATCCGACGATGGTCCCGGTCAAGCGATCAGATGGCTGACCGGCGGTCAGGATTGGGCGGTCGATGTGGCGGTCCGAGCCCGGATGCGGGTGACCGCGTACGGCGCGCCGTGCGTACGGGGCGAGCCCGGTCCGCTGCGCCCGTTCATACCGAGCGGGCCGTTTGCGTAGCGGCTGGATCGCGCTACGCCGCCACCAGCTCTTGCAGCCGACCCTCGCGGTCGGCCGCAAGCAGTTCACGGAAGCCTCCGATCGTTTCCTCGCCGATCGTGATCTGCGGGAAGGTGATCATTCCCGTGCGCTGCTGAAGCTCGATCCGTCCGTCCGGATCGCGTGCCAGATCGATTTCCTCGTAGTCGATCCCGCGCTTGGCGAGCAGCATCTTGGCGCTCACGCAAAGCGAGCAGCTGTCGGTCGTGTACAGGGTCACAATCCGCATTGCTTTAGAAAGTATAGTTTCCCGACAGGCCGTTTGGGCGCGTCACGGGCCGCTCGGATGGGAGGAACCGGTGCCCGGCCCGCTGAAGACGGAGGCGATTGTGCTGCGCTCGATCCGCTACGGCGAGGCCGATCGGATCGTCCATCTGTACACCCCCTATCGCGGCCGGATCGGCGCGATCGCAAAGGGCGTGCGGCGTTCGCGAAGCCGCTTCGGGGCCCGGCTCGAGCCGTTCTTCCATGTGCGGGTTGTGCTGCACGAGGGACGCAGCGAGCTCGCGACGGTAACCGGGGTCGACACGATCGCCGCCAACGGCGAGCTGCGCGACCATGCCGAGACGCTCGACGCGGGGCCCGCGCATGCGACGCGGTCTCGCGGCTGTTCGAGACCTCCGAGTCGCATCCAGAGGTGTTCACGCTGCTGGCGAACGAGCTCACGCTCCTGAACGCCGGCCGGAACAAACGCCCGGCTCGGCAACGCGCTCGCCTTCCGGCTCAAGCTGCTGTTAGCCGCCGGGATCGTGCCGCAGCTGGCCGCCTGCGCCGCCTGCGGCGCGCGTGAGCATCTGGGCGCTTTCTCGGCCGCCTCCGGAGGCGTCGTGTGCGGCTCGTGCGAAGCGTCGGCATTTGTCGCTGGACGAGGAGTCCTATCGCTTCCTGGTCGATGCGCTCGGGATGCCGCTGGCCCAGGCGCCCGATGCCTCCGAGCGCGCCCTGCGCCAGGCCGAGCGGCAATCGTGGAGACAGCCGAACATCACGTCCATGTGCGCCTGCGGCCGTTGCCGGCTGCTCGTCGAGGAGCGGCTCCGGATGCTCTCGAGTTCGTCACAGCGCGGGCCTCGGTCGCGTGGCGCTGTCAGAATCGGTTTGCGATGACTGATCAAGTCCTTCACGCCGGCTACGAGCACCCCCGCGGACCGGTTGCGGATGCGTTCGCCGAGCGAATCCGGGGTCGCGAAGTGCGGGAACTGTCGCCGCTCGCGACTCCTTCGTATTCAGCCCGCCGGCCGCGGCCCGAGCCTGACTGCGGGCTGCGCACGCCGTTTCAGCGTGACCGCGACCGGATCGTTCACTGCAAGGCGTTCCGTCGGCTGAAGTACAAGACGCAGGTATTCGTCGCTCCGGCAGGCGATCACTACCGCACGCGGCTCACGCACACGCTCGAGGTCACCCAGGTCTCGCGGACGATCGCCCGTGCACTGCGGCTGAACGAGGATTTGGCCGAGGCGATCGGCGTGGGTCATGACTTGGGGCACCCACCCTTCGGCCACATCGGCGAGGACGCGCTCGACCGATGCCTATCCGAGCGCTTCGGCCACTCATTCCTGCACAACGAACACTCGCTGCGCGTCGTCGATGTGCTCGAGCGTGGGGGCAGGGGCTCAATCTGACCGAGCCGGTGCGCGACGGCATCCTCAGCCACTCGTGGCGCGCGGACGCGCCCGAGACGATCGAAGGGCACATCGTCCGCTTCGCCGATCGCGTCACGTACATCAACCATGACATCGACGACGCTCTGCGCGCCGGTGTGATCGAGGCCGACGAGCTCCCGGCGGAGGCGATCGCGACCCTCGGCGTCACCGGGCCTCAGCGGATCGACCGGCTCGTGCACGACCTCGTCGAGCACTCCGAGGAGGCGGGGGAGATCGTGCAGAGCCCGCAGGTGGGCGGGGCGATGGACGAGCTCAGGAACTTCATGTTCGAGCGCGTCTACCTCGGTCCCGAGGCGCGCCGGGAGGGCGCGAAGATCGAGCTGTGGTCCGCTCGCTGTTCGACCATTACTGCGAGGTCCCCTCGGAGATCCCCGACTCGATCCCCGACGGCGAGCTGTCACGCCGCGTGACCGACTACCTGGCCGGAATGACCGACCGGTTCTGCATCAGCGTGTTCGAGCAGCTGAGCGTGCCCGTCGCGTTCGCGCCGTGAGGCGGACATCGGTCTCGCGGGATGACCCGGTACACGGCCGATTCGCGCGATCGCGTCCGCGATGCGGTCGACATGATCGCCCTCGTTTCCGAACGCACCGAGCTCCGGCGAGCCGGCGCGACGAGTACGTCGGGCTGCTGCCCTTTCCACGACGAGCGCACCCGTCGTTCGGCGTGGAACCCGCACGACAAGGTCTACCACTGCTTCGGCGCCAAGCCTCGGGCGACGCATTCACGTTCGTGATGGAGACCGAGGGCCTCGACTTCGGCCGCGGCGCTCGAGTCCTCGCGGACCGCTTCGGAGTGCAGCTCGAGACCGAGGACGAAGATCCGGCAGGCCGCCGCGAGGCGCCGGCGCCGCGAACGCCTCCAGGGGCTGCTGGGGTCGGGCCGCCGTCCACTACGGCCGCGATTCTGTGGGAGGCGAACGAGGCCGCCTCACGCGCGACTACCTGCTCGGCTCGCGGGTTCGAGCTAGCCGACGCTGGGCTGCCTTCCGCGTGGGTTACGCGCCGAGCGCGTGGGACCGGATCCTCCGGTGCCTCTCCGCACCGCGGGGTTCAGCGAGGAGGAGCTGCTCGCGGCCGGGCTGGTGCAGCGATCCAAGACTGAGCCGGGGCGCGTCTACGACCGCTTTCGGGGAGCGGATCATTTCCGACCACCGATGTGCGTGGCCGCGTGGTCGGCTTTGGTGCCCGAGCGATGCGTGAGGAACCAGCGCCCGAAGTACCTCAACACCGCCGAGAACGAGCTCTATCAGAAGCGCCGTGTGCTTTACGGGATCGACCTCGCCGTGCGCCGGGGGCGTTGCGAGGCGGGCCGAATGATCCTGGTCGAGGGTCATACGGACGCGCTCGCGCTCCACCAGGCGGGCATTGACAAACGCCGTGGTGGATCATGGGGACCTCGCTGACAGAAGAGAGATCGCCGCTCTGGCCCGGACGGTCCAGGTGCTCTAGCTGTGCCTCGACGCCGACAGCCCGGGCGAAGCTGCGATGCCGCGCGCCGCGGAAGGTCGCGGCCGGTCACAAGCTGGAGCTACGTGTCGTACCGCTTCCGGCGGGGCTGATCCGGCTGAGCTGATCGCGCGCGATGGGGCCGAGGCGCTGCGCGCGCGAGTCGAGGCTTCGGTCCCGTTTCCTGTCTTTCATGTCGAGCGGACCTGGGGGCAGGCGGACGTCCGGAGCGCGGAGGGCCGGGATCGCGCGCTGGCCGAGCTCGTGCCGGTGCTCGGCGCCTTGCCCGCGAGCGTCCTGCGCGAGGATCTGCTCCGCCGCGTGGCCGGACGGCTCGAGTTGTCCGAGGCGTCGGTGGCCTCGCTGGTCGCGACTCCGGCGCCGACTGCGGCCCGAGTGCGCGCCTGTCGCGACGTCTCGGTCACTGCCGTGGCCGGTGATCAGGGATTCCGTGCGGAGCGGACATTCCTGGCTATGTGCATCGCCCTGCCCGACGCAGGGCGTGGCGCGCTCGACGCGATCGATCCCGATGAGCTCTTGATGAGCGGCGAGATGCGCCGAGCCGCGAGGCACGTCGCGTCACGGACCGAGTCGCCGCTGTCCGACCTTCCCGTCGGAGACGGATCTGGCTTGGACCGTGGCCGACCTCGTCGTACGCGCAGGTCGAATGCCGGACGTCTAGCGAGTCACGGCTGGAGCACGCGCGCCGGGCGCTCGAGCGAGCACGACTGACTGTGCGATCTGCCGGGCGCGGGGCGGGGGCGGGGGAGACGTGGGGCGCTCCGCGCGCCAGCGGGAGACGGGCTCGGGGAAGATCGGCGGCGGCGGGGAGCTGTAGGCGCTTCGAGCGCGGGGCGACGAAAACCGACGCTAAATCGTGCGCGCTCCGGCAGATGCCGGGCGATCGCACGATTACCGTCGGGGGGCGCGATCGAGTCGCCGATAGAGTGCTGACCGAGTCGGCGCAACGTACACCATAATCCGGGGAACTGAATTGCGAGAGCGTCCGGCCGTTTACCCAGATGTCGTGGGTTCGAGTCCCACCCCCGGAGCTTCGACAGCGCAAAAGGAGAACCATGAAACTCTACGTCTGCAACGGACAACATGGAAGCGGCCCCGCGGCCCGGGAGGCCATCCGCGGCCCGGCCTACCACTCGCTCAGGACGCCGGCTACAAGCCGGAGGTGATCCGCTGTACGGGCTCGGGATATTCCCGGACTGCGCTCAACAACACACTCGCGGTCGGCGCGAGGTCGAAGAGCTCACCGGCAACACCTGGGTCCCGGCGCTCGGAACGATGACGGCACCGTCATCCAGGGCTCGTACGAGATCGAGGCGTGGGCTCAGGCGAACCCGGCCGGGTCGGGAGCAGCAGCTGCCGGAGTTTCCGCCGAGGCGTGAGCGAGATGGGCGACGAGCGCCCGAACACAGTCACGGTCGAGTACCTGAAGGACTGGGAGCTCCACGGAGCGACCTGGCGTCCGCTCAGCGTCAGTGACGAGCGCGCCGTGATCGAGCTCTGCAGCTGCTCGGGGGAACCGATGGACCTCGTCGAGAGCGACCGTCCCGAGCTGATCGACTACGTCCGCGCGCACCGTCCGGACTAGCGCTCGGCCAGTCCCTCGACGAGCTCGGCCGCACGCAGAGCGCCCTCGTGCGCCGCGGACCAGTCGCGAAGCGCGGCCGCTCGAGTCGCGAGCGCGGGGTCCGCGAGCGCGCGCCGCGCGGCGAGCCGCAGCGTCACCGGACTCAGGAGGCGCCACGGCAGCCGGACGCCTACGCCCGCCCAGTCGGCACGCGCCGCATTCTCCGCCATGTCCCCCGAGTGGGGAACCGCGAGTACCGGAGCCCCCGACATCAGCGCTCGGGCGAGCGTCCCGTGACCGGCATGGGTGATCACGAGCGAGGCGCCAGGCATCGACTTGGAGTACGAGATCCAATCGACCAGCCGGGCATTGAACGGCACCGGACCGGACGGCGCGGCGGCCGCCGGTTCGTCGCGGCGAGGACCCTCACGGGCTCTCCCGCCAGGCCGTCGAGCGCCGCGCGCAGCAGCCGCCCGTCGGGGTCGTGTGCAGTCGAGGGGGCGATCAGTACCAGCGGATCGTCTCCGGGCGGAGGCTCCACATCGTCATACGGTGGCTCCCAGAGGACCGGCCCGACGACTTGAGCGGCCGGCGGCCAATGCCGCGGGTACTCGAGCTGGGGGAATGTCGCCACGATCGCGAGCTGCTCGGGATCCCGCCGAGGAGGCGCGCGAGCTGCGGCAGGCCGAGCCGCGCACGGGTCTCGTTGAGCTCATCCCGTCCACGCCGGAACCCTCGTTCGAGCGGACCCTCGAACGCTCGCGCAGCCGGCGGTCACCCGCAGAACGCGGTAGCCGCGCTCCGAGCGCGTAAGGCGGCAGGCCGAAAACGGGACCGGGAAGAGGTGCGGCACGAGCGTCGCGACCGGCACGCCTTCGAGCTCACCCGCGAGCGCGGGCGCCAGGGTGAGGATGTCGTGCACGACCACGTCAGGATCGGTGGCGACAACGGCGCGGCGCGTCGCGGGCGTGGCGCGTACGACCGCCTCGTACGGCTTCAGCGGTCGCTCGCGTGTCGGAAACACCGGATACTCCG
>CAVPKT010000026.1:0-19995 GCA_963705775.1 uncultured Solirubrobacterales bacterium
TCTCGATGCCCTCATCGCCCGAGCCCGCCCGCAGGATCCGGTAGCGCTCGCCGAACCCCCGTCGTAGGTCACGCGAGACCGCTGCTAGCACCGCGGGCTCGTCATCGACGGCGACGATCGCCGGCCGGCTCTTCCCGTCCTGGGAAGGCTGCCGTTCCGCCACGACTGACTCGGTTGCCTGCACTGAGTCAATGCCAGGCGATGATGCGCGCGGGCTTTCAGCTGGGGCCTATGGTCTGTCGCGTTACCAAATAAGCTTCCGTGTGACCGGCAACGTCAGCAAGGCTTGGACACAACAAATGAGGGGCATCGTGCCCGGGAGCGAGCGGTTTGGCGACTAACGAGCCCGACTACGGACTCAGCGGCGAATCGCCGGGTTCCGAGGCCGTCGACGTTCGGCTCGTCGGGATCGGCAAGCCCTACGGCGAGGCCGTCGCGGTTGACCGGGTCGACCTCGAGGTCGCGCGGGGAGAATTCTTCACGCTGCTCGGGCCCTCCGGCTCGGGCAAGACGACCACGCTGAGGCTGATCGCCGGCTTCGAGGACCCGAACCGGGACGATCGTGCTCGCCGGCCGCGACGTCACGGCATTCGCCCACGAGCGCGACGTCAACAGGTCTTCCAGGACTCGCGCTGTTCCCGCACATGACGGTGGCGCAGAACATCGAGTACGGGCTGAAGATGCAACGGTGGGCAAGCGCCGAGCGCGAGCGCCGGCGCGAGAGGCGCTGAGCTCGTCGGCTGGCGGGCTACGGCGACCGCAAGCCTGGTCCAGCTCTCGGGCGGCCAGCGGCAGCGCGTGGCCTGGCCCGCGCGTTGGTCAACCGGCCGCAGGTGCTGCTGCTGGACGAGCCGCTCGGCGCCCTCGACCTGAAGCTGCGCGTGCAGATGCAGACTGAGCTCAAGCGCGATCCAGCGCGAGCGCCGGATCACTTCCTCTATCGTCACGCACGACCAGGACGAAGCGCTGACCATGAGCGACCGGATCGCGGTGTTCAATGACGGGCAAGTCGAACAGGTCGGAACGCCCGAGGAGGTGTACGAGCGCCCGGCCACGCCCTTCGTGGGCGGGTTCGTGGGGACATCGAACGTGCTCGAGCGCGATCGCCGGCAGTTCACGATCCGCCCCGAGAAGGTGCGGCTGCTCTGGGCCGGTCAGCCGCAAGACGGCCCGTGATCGAGCGGGGGGTCATCCGGAGCGTCGCGTACGCCGGGCCGGTGACCAGGTTCGAGGTCGACCTCGAAGCGGGCGGACGCTTGCAGGCAGTCCGCCAGAACTCCGAGACGTCCTCGGCGCAGATAGCCGAGCAGCGTGGGCAGGAAGTTGAGGTCGGTTGGCTCCCCGAGCAGGCGGTGCCGGTCGGCGACGGAGCAAGAACGGAGGAGGAAGGTATCAATGAGTAGACAAATGATCACCGGGCGGCACGGCCCGACCGTGTTTGCGATCACGTTCGTCGCTTTGCTCGCAGCCGCCCTAGCCGGCTGCGGCTCATCGGGTGGCACGAAGCGCAGCACGCACATGCTTCAGAGCCTCGGAAAGGGTGAGGGGCAGCTCAACCTGATCGAGTGGCCGGGCTACGTCCAGCCGCCGTGGGTGAAGCCGTTCGAGCAGCAGACGGGATGCCAAGATCCACAACAAGGACGCCGGCACCTGGGCCCAGATGGTCCTGCTGATGCGCACGGGCCAGTACGACGGCGTCTCGGCATCGGGCAACGCGACTGAGCATCTGGTCGATGCAGGTGACGTCTCCCCCGTAAACGTCGACCTCGTCCCGAACTACAAAACGATTTTCTCGGACATCAAAAACCAGCCGTACAACACGTTCGGCGGTGTGCAGACACTACGGCATCCCGCACGGCCGCGGCGCAGCCCCGCTGCTGTGGAGGACGGATCACGACCATCCCGCCCCGCTGTCGTGGTCGGTGATCCTAAATCCGACGCAGGCGGCGAAGTACAAGGGCAAGATCTCGGTTTACGACGACCCGGTCTACATCGCCGACGCGGCGGTTTATCTGAAGTCCACACGACCCGTCGCTGAGCATCACCAACCCGTACGAGCTGGACGGCAAGCAGTTCAACGCGGCCGTCAGCCTGCTCAAGCAGCAGCGCCCCGACGTCGGTGAGTACTGGAGCGACGCGGCCAAGCAGATCAAGTCGTACGCCGGCGGCGACGACCTGGTGGGAAGCACGTGGCAGTACCAGTACTTCCACTGGCGGGGAAGAAGGTTCCGGTCGCAATCAGCCCGGCGAGCGAAGGCTTCGTTCCAACGGAAGGAGCCACAGGGTGGTCGGACACATGGATGATCAGCTCGAAGGCCAAGCATCCCAACTGCATGTACATGTGGATGAACTGGATCGTCTCGCCGATGGCCAACGCCGAGGTCGCGCAGTTCTTCGAAGAGGCCCCGGCCCAGAGTCTCGCCTGCCAGCCCGCCACGCTCGCGGCGGCCGCCAAGGCGATCGGCTATACCCCGGATCCGCACTTCTGCGACGAGTCACCACGCTGGGCTGCCGTCGTTCTGGAGCCGCGTGTACTACTGGCGGACCCCGACGTCGAACTGCGGTGACAGCCGTGGGAATGTGTGTAAGAACTACAACGACTGGGTCAGCGCCTGGACTCAGATCAAGGGATAGTCGGCACGGCCGCTCGCACGGGCGGCAAGCATGATGGAAGCGGCTAGCGCGCCGGCACCGTCACGCGCGCCGGTCAGCCGGCGGTGGCCGGGTTCTTACCGCCCCCCCGGTTGACCGTCGGCAGCCTGCTGGCGGGTCCGCTCGGCTGGCTCGTCGTCGGCTACCTCGGCTCCCTTGCCGTTCTGTTCGCTGCGGCGTTCTGGAACGTCAATGCGCTCACGGGCGAGGTCGCGCAGACGTTCACGCTGCACAACTTCCAGTCGATCTTCACCCAGTCCGTCTACGAACCGTGGCCCTGCGGACGCTTGGGATCGCGGCAGCCGTCACCGTCACCGATGCACTACTTGCGTTCCCGGTGGCGTTTTACATGGCCAAGGTCGCCCGTCAGCGGGGCAAGGCGGTCTTGGTGGTGGCGGTGCTGATGCCGTTGTGGTCGAGCTACCTCGTCAAGGTCTACTCGTGGCGCGTGATCCTCTCGTCCGGCGGCGTTTTGAACTGGGGCGCTGCACCCGCTCGGGATCCACGGGCCGGGCTACGGAAACCTGGCGGTGTGGCTGGTGATGAGCTACCTGTGGCTCCCCTACATGATCCTGCCGATCTTCGCGGGGCTGGAGGCGCATCCCCGACTCGCTGCTCGCCGCGTCCGAGGATCTCGGCGCCGGCCCGCTTTTGACCTTCCGCCGGGTGATTCTTCCGCTGGCCCTTCCCGCGGTCGTAGCGGGGTCGATTTTCACCTTCTCGCTCACGCTCGGTGACTACATCACGCCGCAGCTGGTCTCCAACAACGACTTCATCGGCACGGTCGTCGACCGACATCAGCAACAACCTGCCGTTGGCGTCCGGCAGTCTCCGCGACGGTGCCGGTCCTGATCATGATCGTCTACCTGCTGATCGCCCGCAAGCTCGGAGCATTCGAGCACCTATGAGACTCAGCCGCCGCGCAAGGATCGCTCTCCGGGCCGCCGTCGGGCTGACCCTGACGTTCATCTACCTGCCGCTGGCAGTGGTCGGGATCTACGCGTTCAACTCCTCGAACATCCTCACGTGGCCCCCGCCCGGATTGACCACGCATTGGTTCAACGCCGCCTTCCACAACAGCGCAGCCGGCAGCGCCATCGTCACGTCGGTCAAGGTGGGCCTGGTGGCCACCGCGGTCGCGCTGATCTTGGGGACGCTCGCCGCGCTGGCCGTGGCGCGCCACCGTTTCTTCGGGCGCGAGACCGTCTCGTTCCTGGTCATCCTCCCGATCGCCCTGCCGGGAATCGTGACGGGCGTGGCGCTGTCGGACACCTTCACCCAGGTCCTCGGGATCTCGCTGAGCCTGCTGACGGTGATCATCGGGCACGCGACGTTCTGCATCGTGGTCGTCTACAACAACGCAGTCGCGCGATTGCGACGCTCCTCGGGATCGATCGAGGAGGCCTCGGCGGATCTGGGGGCCGGGCCGTTGCAGACCTTCGATAACGTGACTCTGCCCGCCATGCGCTCGGCGCTCGTGGCCGGGGCGCTGCTGGCCTTCGCGTTGTCATTCGACGAGATCGTCGTCACGCTGTTCACGATCGGCGCCGGACAGCAGACGCTGCCGATCTGGATCTTCAACAACCTGTTCCGCCCAAACCAGCTGCCGGTCGTGAATGTCGTCGCGATCCTGTTGGTCCTCGCCTCGACCGTTCCCGCGCGACTTCGCACCGGTTGACACGCGACGAGGAGGGCGGCGCAGCAGTCCGCGGCGGGGCGCCGTCGCGGTCGAGGCGGCCGCGGTGCCGTAAGGGTCGGAGGGAGTCAGTTCAGCCGAGGATGTTGATAGCGCGGGAAATGATCAGACCAAGCGTGATCAGGGAGATCAGCCCCTGGATGCTCATCAGCGCCTTGGCCCTTGATGAATTAGGCATCGTGTCAGTCGGGCTGAAGGCCGTGGCCGTGGTCAGCGCGAGCGCGAGGTAATCGATGAAGCCCTGCGCGCGCCCACCCTCGCGGGTTGTAGGGCTGGCCGGCGTCCATCTCCGGGAAGATGAAGTCGGGGTGGCCCTCGAGGGTGGTTGGATCGGGATGCCGGATCCGGTTCGCCGGTCCTCCGCGATCGATCTGCCAGTACCAGAGCGCAAAGATGAGCACGTTGGTCAGCCAGATGGCGATTCCGGACAGAATGAGCGCGTGCCCGTTCGAGACGTGCTTGTGCAGAAGCTCGTGTGCGAGCAGGTACAGGTCGGCAGCGTTGGTGGCGTTGACGAACGCGATCAGTCCGATCGCGACGCGGCGTCGACCCGGATGCTCCTCCTCCACGCGGCCACGCGGAGTCGTGAGGAACAGGCCAACCAGCAGCGCACCCTCGAGCGACGGTAAGAGCCACGATGGTCCGACCGTGAGCTTGGCGGGCAGCCGGACCTGGAGCGCGATCGCTCCGAGCACACACAGCAGCGCCGGCCAGTATGTGACCCAGACGCCGCGCTCGGCAAGCGCCAATCCGCCGCGGGTGGCTGCCGCCGACCCGCGCGCGATGCCGGCGGCCGAACCGCGCGCGGCTCCGGCCGCAGCCGCCACCGACCGATGAAGCTTCCCCGACGCGGCCGGCCTGGTCGGGCGGTCGGGGTCCGCGTCTAGCTCGTTGACCTCGTCGGCCTCCGGCGCCGTGTCCCGCGGGATGTCGTCAAAGTCGCCGACGTCGGCCACACCCCGACTGTAGTTTGAGTCCCGGCGTAACGCCGCCGGTCACTCTCCGGTCGAGCTCCACTCTGGCGGTTCGTAAACGCCGCCGGGCACGCCGCCGATGATGAGCACCCGCAGGCCGTCAGGCCCTGACGACAGCGCTCTTACTGTCGCCGAGTCGACCCGCACCAAGTGGTCAGTGTCCAGCGGGAGGGCGACACCGTCGATGTCCACCGACCCCGAGCCGCGCAGCGCGACGTAGAGCTCTTCCTGCCCTGAAGCGGACTCGTGGTGGGACTTGGTCGTGTAGTCGGCCGGCAGGTCCATGATGTTTGCGCCGAACGCGGTGATGTCGAGCCCGGCGCGCACGAGCTTCGCGAATCCGTCCCATAGGGTCGGGAGCTCGTCGATCGACTTGGCGGAGTACGCGGTCACAGTGCGCGTCATGATGTCACCAGACCCATATTCTTGGCGATTGCCGCCATCGTGCGGTCGTGCTCGTCGACCGGGCTGACCTCGATCACCTCGACCGGCTCGAGGGTCTGGACGAAGTGACCGGGCCGTAGGTGGTACGCCTCGCCGGCGCGAACGACTTCCTCGGCGCCGTCGGTGTAGATGACGCGAAACGATCCCTTGAACAGGTAGCCCCAGTGGTCGCTCTGGCAGCGATCGTCGGGCAGCCCTTTGAACGGCGATTCGTCCGGCGGGAACTGCGCGGGCATCAACTCGAACGTGATGCGCATCTCGCCGGCGTCGATCATGCGGCCCTCGTAGTCGCCGATGACCATCGGTTCCAGTTCATCCCTGGACGTGTGCATGGAGCACTCTCCCTTCGGTTGTGGTGGGTGCCGCCTCGGTGCGACGGCGGGTGATTAGAAGCAGCAGGCAGCCGGCGCCGATCGCCGCCGGTCCAATGCCCGCGGCCAGCAGCGCGGTGCGGGCGCCGAGCGCGGCCACGACGACGCCGCCGAGCACGAGCGCCCCCAACTCGGCACCGTTGCGCGCGCCGTTGAAGGCGGCGAATGCACGGCCGCGGAGCGCGTCAGGTGCCCGCTCATGGATCAGCGTGCGCAGCATCACGTTCTTCACCCCGTGGGCGACCCCACCGAGGGTAAATCCGATCAGGGCCATCCAGACGGCAGTCGACAGTGCGCCGCCCGTGATCCCGAGCCCCTGGACGACGACCGCGCCGAGCACGCCGCTCGCGAGCCACGCCCGTCTGACGCGGTGCGCCAGCCCGGCTGAGCCGACCGCCATGCCGAGCGTCCAGGAGGTGAGCAGGATCCCGTAGGCAAGGTTGCCCGCGCCGAGGACGTTGGTGACGAAGAACGGCTCGGCGGTCGCTGACATCGAGAACAGCGCGAGAGCCGCGACGGCGCCGCCGAGGGTGATCGCAAGGTCACGTTCACGAAAGAGGAAGCTGAACCCCTCGCGCGCGCGAGGAGACCGTTTCGCGCCCTGAGCCTGCTCTGGCTGCCGGCGGGCCCGCAGCCGGAGCGCCACGGCGGCCACGACGGCGAAGGACAGAGCGTCGAGCGTGAGCGCGACCCAGAGCAAGCCGGCCGTACCGAGCGCTCCGCCGATCACCGGACCCGTGGTGAAGCCGACGGAGCGTGCCGTCTCCATCAGGCCGTTGGCTTTAGCGGGCTCTACCTCCGGCCCAGCCGCCGCGGGGACCAACGCGAACTCGGCCGGCTGGCTCACGGCGACGCCACAGCCGAGCACGGCCATGAGCGGCAGCAGCGCCCACAGGCTGTCGACGCCCGCGAGCATCGCGGCTACGACCGCCGCTTGGATGAGCGAGACGATGACGAGGATCTGCCGGTTCTCGAAGCGGTCCACGATCGCGCCCGCCACGCCGGATGCCAGGACCACCGGGCCCCAGAGCGCAAAGATCAGCGCGGAGACCGCGAACGCCGAGCCCGTGCGCTGCTGGATATGCAGGATCAGCGGGAAGATCGCCATGAAGTCGCCGAGCGCGGAGACTCCGGCCGCCGTTGCGAGGAGGCGCAGGTCGCGGCTGCGTGGAATGGACATGCGGCCATCGTCGCGAGCGACCGTTCGGGCACCGTTCGGCCTGCGTAAACGCCTGGTACGTAGCTTGCTTAACACCTTGGTATGGACGACAGTTGACCTGGTGTTGGACGTCCGGCTCGCAGGCGGGTTGAAGGTATTCGCGGACGGCGCCGAGCTGAGGCCGCCGGCCTCGAGGCGAGCGCGTGAGGTGCTGGCGTACCTTGCGCTCAACCCCGGACCTCAGCAGCGCAGCCAGCTCGCCGCGCGCTTCTGGCCGGACGTCCTCGACGAATCGGCACGCGCGAGCCTGCGGGTCGCGCTGACTGAATTGCGGCAGGCTCTCGGCCAGGCGGCGACCTACGTCGTCGCGACTCGGGACACGGTTGCGCTCGAGGGCCCAGATCTGACAGTCGACGCTCGCGACTTCCAGCAGGCGGTCGACGAACGCGATCCCGTGCGGGCGCTCGAGGCGTGCGGCGTGCCAATTCTGGACGGGTTCGATGCGGATTGGGCCTACGAGGCGCGTGATGAACACGCTCATCGCCTCGGCCGGGCGCTGGAACTGGCCGCAGCCAAGGCCGATCAGTCGGAGGCCGTGCGGTTGACGCGCGCCCAGGTAGCGCTTGACCCGCTCGCGGAGGCTCCAAACCGCCGGTTGATCGAGCGGCTTGCTGCCTCCGGCGATCGCGCAGCGGCACTCGCGGTCGGCCGCCAGCTCGCCCAGCGTCTGCGCACACAGCTCGGCGTCCCGCCCTCGCCACAGACGCGGGCGCTGCTGGACGATCTTCGTCGCACTGAGCCCGCGCCCGTTCGGCCGCCCCCCAGCCTGAGCCGGGCCTATGAGACGGCGTTCGTTGGCCGACGCGCCGAACTCGAGCGGCTGCTTGCGTCGTGGGGAGGCGTGCAGATGCACGCCGACCGACGGATCGTGCTGATCGCGGGGGAGCCGGGAATCGGCAAGACGCGCCTCGCCCACCACTTCGCGTCCGGCGTCCTCGCCAAGGGTGCGACCGTGCTGTTGGGCCGCTGCTCGGAGGAGCCGCTGGCACCGTTCGAACCGTTCGCCGAGGCGCTGGCGTGGGCCGGCGTCGGCGATGCGCTCGAGCCGGGCGGCGCGGACGACAGCGGGGCTCGGCATCGCCTGTTCGAGGCCGTCGATTCGGCCCTCGCCGGCCTCGCCGCGGAGACGCCTCTCCTACTCGTGCTCGACGACTTCCACTGGGCTGACCGCGGCACGCTGCTGCTCACGAGCTTCGTGCTACGCGCGAACCGCAGATCACCTCTGCTCCTGCTCGGCACCTACCGTGACACCGAGCTCGGCCGGCGCACTCCGCTCACAGCGGCGCTGGCCGACCTCAAGCGCATCGGTGCGCTTGACCGCATCGACCTGCGAGGGCTGGGGTTGGATGACGTCGCGACCCTTGCTCGCGCGGCGTTGGGCACCGATGAGATCGCTCCGCGCGTGCACGCGCGCACCGAGGGCAACGCGTTCTTTATCGAAGAGGTGCTGAGCGAGCTCGCCGAGTCCGGACCGCAAGCGGTGCCCGAGAGCGTCCGGCACGCTGTCGGCGTCCGGCTGTCGCGCATGAGCGATGAGGCGAACGAGCTGATCGCCGCGGCCGCGATCCTCGGACTGGAGCTCGACGCTCGTGCGTTGCAGGCAACCGCGGGGCTGGAACCGGGCGCCGCCGAGACGGCGCTCGACGAGATCCTCCGTGGCCGGCTCTTGCGTCGCACCGCTGAGCCGCACCGCTTCGCGTTCACCCACGCCCTGGTCCGCGAGGCGGTCTACGACGAGTGCAACGTCCTGCGCCGCGCCCGGCTTCATCGCCGCGCGGCCGAGGCGTTAACGCGTTTGGGCGAGGACAGCCACCTCGAGGAGATCGCGATGCACCGCTTCGAGGCGGCTTCCACCGCGGACGCTCGGCGGGCGGGAGAGATGCTCGTGCGTGCCGGCCGGCGAGCGCTCGATCGGCTCGCCTACGAGGATGCAGCCGAGCGCTTCGGCCAGGCGCTCGAGGCACTGAGACTCGCGGACGCCGAGGATGAGTCTGGTCCGGTCTTGCTCGCTCGCGGCGATGCCCTGCTCCGCGCGGGGGAAGCCGATGCAGCACGGGCCGTGTTCAGTGAGGCGCGCGCCCTGGCGCTCCGCCGCGGCGACGATGTGCTGCTCGCCGAGGCAGCGCTCGGGTTCGCCGGACTGGGCATCGCGATTGTGGACCTGGATGCAGAGACGATCGCGCGGCTCGAGGAGGCGCTCGAGCGCGTAGAGGATCCCGCGCTGCGATCGCGCGTCCAGGCGCGCCTCGCCGTCGAGCTCTACTACGCGCCCGACCGCACGCGCTCAGAGGCGCTGAGCGCCGATGCAGTCGCGACCGCGACCGCATCCGGAGACCCGAGCGCGCTTGCCGCGGCTCTCAGCGCGCGGCACGTAGCGCTGTGGCGTCCCGATCGCGTCGAAGAGCGCCTCTCCGTGGCCGGCGAGATGATCGCGGCCGCACGGCAGGCCGGCGACCGACACGCGGAGCTACAGGCGCACAACTGGCGAGTTGCGGATCTGTTCGAGCTCGGCCACACGACGGCCTGGCGTGAGGAAGCGGCGCGCCATGCCCGCCTTGCGGAGGAGCTCCGGCTCCCTGCCTTTCAGTGGTACACGCCACTGTGGGCGGCGGTGGAGGCGGTGCTGGCGGGCCGGTACGGGGACGCCGACCGTCTGAGCGCCCAGGCGGAGGAGGCCGGCGTGCGCGCAGGCGATCGAAACGCCGAGCTGTTCGCGGGCATGGTGCGCTTCTGCGGGCAGCTAGAACGCGAGGCATTCGACGAGATCGATGTGGCATTCGTCGAGGACAAGATCGCCAACTCACCGGCCGGCATCGCGTACCGCGGCTCCTACGCCTGGGTCCTGGCCGGCCTTGGCGAGACCGAGCGCGCACGCGAGGAGCTCCACACGGCGGTCGAGCTCCCGCACCCCTTCGACGCAAACTGGCTGTCAGCCCAGGCCGAGCTCGCGGAGACAAGCATTCTGCTCGGGGACTCGACCCACGCAGCCGCGATCTACGAGCGCCTCGAGCTGTACGCGGGCGCCCCGTCACCGCCGGACGCGCCGTAAGCAGCTACGGGGCAGTCGACCTCGCCCTCGGCGGCCTCGCCGTGCTCCTCGATCGCCGCGACGATGCGATTCGCCACCTCGAGGATGCGATCCGGCTGAACGACGCATTCGGCTATGTGGTCTGGCGCGAACGCGCCGAGCGGGACCTGGCGCGGATCCAGCTCACCTAGAAGTAGTCGTCGACTTCGATCGACCAGCGGGCCGTGTCGTTGCCCGGCTTGATCTGGATCTCGTACACGCCGGGACCCGACTTCACCACATGCGTCTGGTTCTCGCCGCTGCCCAGGCCAAAGCTCGCGGTCCACGCGCTGGCGCCCAGGCGGGCGACCTGCGCGCTCGGTCCGTCGCAGAAGAAGATGAACGTGCACGTCCCGACGTAGCCCATGCGGTAGACGACCCGCCACCGAGTCCCGCGGATACGGAACGGCACCGACTGGCCGCCGTCCGTGCCCGCGAATGACGTGACCGGGCGCCACTGAGGCGTCTCCGCGATAGACAGCGCGACCGCCCGGCGCGAGTTCACGTACGCGCCGGGCGACGGGGCCTCGGCGGTTACGGTTCCGGGCTCGACGCCGGGCGCGGGCACCGAGGTCAGCTTCGCCCTCAACCCGAGCGAAGAGAGGATCGACGTCGCGGCGGTGGATCCCTGCCCGACGAGCTGCGGCAGCTTCACCGGGGGTGGCCCGCCGCTCAGAACCACGCGGAGCGTGGACCCATCGTCGACGCGGGTCCCAGAGGCCGGGGCTTGTCCGATCGCCGTTCCCGGGCTGGCCGCGTCATAGCGGCTGGTGAACGACGGCTTCAGTCCCACGTGCTTGAGCCTCGTGACGACCGCGGCCTTGCTCAGACCGCGCAGTTGCGGCACTGCAACGCGACCCGGCGATGCGAGGAGCACCGCTCCAAGCGCCAGCGCGGCGAGGACGGCCGAGGCGAGGCCGATCGCGGCGATGCTCTTCCGTCGACCCGCCGGATTGAAGTTGCGACGAGGGGTTGGCTTCGGCGCGAGCCGCGTGGGATCGACTCGGGCTGAGCCGTTCCCTCCAGATCGAACGCTGCTTGTCGGAGCGGCTCGTCGCGGCACCTCGGCCGATTTTCGGGCCTCTGCCAGCGCCAGCTCCATCGCGTGACCGTCCGGGTATCTACTCATCGGATCCTTGGCGAGGGCGCGCTCGACTACACGCGCGAGCGCGGGTGGGGTCGCGCTGGGCAGCGGCGACGGGTCGTCCTGCAGATGCCCGAGCGCAAGCTCCACCGCCGAGGTGCCGGTGAACGGCGGAACCCCGGCGAGCATCTCATACAGGACCACGCCGACGCTGTAGGTGTCCGACGCCGGGGTCGTGCGTCGGCCGCGCGCGTGCTCGGGAGCCATGTACTTCGGAGTGCCGGCGATCGCCAGCCCCGATGACCCGTCGGCGCCCTCCTCGGCCAATCGCGCTACGCCGAAGTCCGCGAGCTTCACGCGTCCCGACGTCGTAATGAGGACGTTCGCCGGCTTGATGTCCCGGTGCACGATCTGCTGCGCGTGCGCCCGACCGAGCGCGCGCGCCAGCTGCTCGGCGATGTCAGCGGCCTCCCCGGGCGGCAGCGGACCGCGGCGGAGGCGATGGCCCAGGCTCTCCCCATCGACGAACTCGGCGACGTAGTAGAGGCTGTCGGGCGCGCGACCGACGTCGAAGATCTGGACGATGCCGGGATCGCTCACCCGAGCCAGGAGGCGAGCCTCCCGCTCGAAGGCGTGGATCCAGCTCGGGTCCGCCGCCCACCACGGCTTGATCAGCTTGACGGCGACGGTCCTGTCGAGCCGGTGATCTACGCCGCGATAGACATGGCCAAACGCGCCCTCGCCGATCACTTCCTGGAGCTCGATAACGCCCGTCCAAGAGCAGCCCGGACAGGTTCGGAGCGGCGGGCGCGAACGGTGTTGGAGTGCTCATCAAGGCCCCCGGGGCGCGTCGAACATCGCCGCTCGATGCTACCGGGCGGCCTTTCTGGAGACGGCGAACCTGGCTCCGCGGGAAGGGAAGCCCGGAGACCGGCGTCATTTTGAATGTCCCCGGCCCGCCGTCCCCGGCGTGCCCTACCGCCCAGGAGGCTCCCATGCAGGTATCACGCAAAGCTGCCGTCGCTGCGCTCGCAAGCGCCGCCCTTGGAGGATCGGCCGCAGGCGCAGGCAGCGCCCTTGCGGACCACGGCGGTCAATCCCATCACGGTTCGGGCGAGCATCACGCCGTGCTTCGCACATCGCTCGCGCCGAGCGTTCCGACCGACCCGACTCTCCTCGGCAATACGCCAGGCGCAGTTCCGTGGGTGATACGGCATGGCGAAGCCGACTTACGAAGCAGCGGGAGACTCGAGGTCGACATTCGCGGGCTCGTGATCCCGAGCCTGGGCACGACCGGACCGGTCATGACAGTCAGCGCATCGCTCTACTGCGACGGCAGCTCCGGCCCCGTCGGGACGAGCAGCTCGGTTCCGATCTCGACTAACGGAAACGCGGATATCCGCGCGAATTTCTCACTATCGGCGAAATGCTTGACGCCGGCACTGTTGATCCACCCGAACGGCGCCAACACGACCTATATCGCGGCCAGCGGTTTCTAAGGGACCCGCGTCCGCAGCGACCCGGCCGCGTACCGCGTGATCAGCCGCCGTAGCTCGGTGATGAACTGCTCGCGCGGGATCGGAGGTTGCTCGAGCACGTAGCGCATCGTCAGCTGCTCCACGCACTGGACCGCGATCCAGACACTGGGCGCGGTCTGGTGCTGCGCGGCGCCCTGCGTCAGCCCTGCCAGATAGCCCGTGGCGAGGTCTCGGACGCGGCGTTCGAACGACAGCAGCGCCGGCGATCCGCCGAGCCGCGGCAGCTGCTCGACGATCACGTGTACGAGCTGCCGCCGCTGTTCCATCGCGTCGAGGAGGACGGACAGGGTGTGTTCGACCGCGTCCCGGGTCGTCTCCGCACCGGGAGGCGGCAGGCGTAACGCATCGATCAGTGGTTCAGCGAGCTCCTCGGTCATGCGTTCGACGGTCGCGAGGACGATCGCGTCCTTGTTGGGGAAGTACTGGTAGATGCTGCCGGGGCTGAGTCCGGCGTCCGCGGCGATTCGATTGGTCGACGCGGCGTTGTAGCCATCTGCGATCAGGATGCGAGCGGTGGCGTCAAGGATCCGCTCGACGGTCTGCCTGGAGCGAGCCTGCGAGGGGAGCTTGCGAGGTATGGGGCGCGGCGAGCTGGTCATCGATTCTGCGAATTGAATGCGAGCAATCGCTCACGTTACCGTTTCGGAGCTATGAGCGTCATACCGCTCGGAGCCGTGCAGAGGGTGAATCCGCTTCGCCTCGTGATCGACAAGGCGCTCGATCTGACCCTGCGGCCACGGTTCTTTCCGCGCGTCCAGTTCGCTGAGCCGGGGGGCGATCCGGGACGGTTCGGACCGGACAGCGCCGTATGGCATGTCCACGAGCACCTCCCTGCGCTCATCGTCGGGTTGGGGGCCGCGGCGACGATCGAGACGCTTCACCCCGATTTCGCGTGGATGGGTTACGACCACACACGCGCGATCGTCCGCGACGCCGACGGAGTGCCGACGGGCGGCTTTGACCTCGAGGGCCTGCTGACTCGCGGAGGCCATTCGATGGCGTTCTTCACCGCCGTCGCGTACGGCTCGACCGCCACCGCCGAGCGGGTCACGCGCGCCGTGAGCGGGATGCACCACCGGATTCGGGGGGTGAGACCGGACGGGCGGGCGTACGACGCAGATGATCCAACGACCTTGCGATGGGCATACGCGACCGTCGTCTGGGGGATAGCCGAGGCGCACGAGCGTTACCACCTGCGGCCGCTTGGCGACATCGACGACTACTACCGCCAGTTCATCACCGTCGGAGAGGCGCTCGGCGGCACCGACCTACCGGCCACCAAGCAGGCCGTCCTCGAGTGCTTAGACGACGCGGTGCCGCTGATGGGCGTCACTGCACCGACGATCGAGACGCTGAAGCTAACCGACCCACAGCGCCGCCCGTTGCCGCTGCGCCCGATGTTCGACCTCGTGCAATGGATGCTGCTCGACCTCCAACCGCAGTGGGCGCAGGAACTGCTCCGCTTCAGGCGGCCCAGTCGCGCCGAGCAGACCGCCCGGCGAACCGCGGTCAAGACGACGCTCAACGCTATGCACTACGGCCCCGGACCGATCGCGGAGGCGCGGCAGGCTCGGCGGCGAGCTCAAGTGGGGTCCGGGTCGGCCGTCGGTCTCCGCCCTGCGGCGCGCGCGGCCGCAGCCTAGACGCGGCCGCCATATCGTTTGCGTCAACGACGCGGAGGAGATCCCATTGGCCAGTGCAGCGACAACCCCGATCCGGCTCATCGCCGTAGAGGACCTTGGAGATACGCACGTCAAGGTCGTCGAGACGCCACACGGCCCGCTCGCCGTGGGTGTCAGCGACGGTGAGCCGTTCGCCGTATCCAACCGCTGCCGGCATTTGCTAGCGCCGCTGGGAGAGGGACGCGTCGCGGACGACGGCTCATTGGAATGTCCCTGGCACCGAGCTCGGTACGACGTCCACACCGGCGCGATGACTCGCGGGCCTCAGGGCGCGTTCAAGCCTTTGGCGGGAGTCGTCAAGGGAACGAGCGGCGCGATCGCACTCAAGACGTTCCCCGTTTCACTGCGCGACGGCGCGATCTGGCTCGAGGCGTAGCGGAACTTCTGCAAGGCTGCGCACCATGACCACCGTTACCCATCTCGCCACAGCGCGTCTGTTCAACCCCGAGCGGTTTGACGGAAGCGATTTTGATCCAGCAACGCAACGCCTGTTCAGGGCAACGATCGAATTCTTCGAGGCCAAGGGCAAGACGGCGCTGATGGCCGAAACCCGAAGTGATGAGTGGTATGCGGACTTCATCGACTTCCTCGCCGCCAACAAGGCGTTCGCGACGCTGCTGACGCCGGCGACCGAGGCGCAGGGCGATCCCGACAAACGGTGGGACACCCGCCGCAACGCGGTCTTCAACGAAATTCTCGGCTTCTACGGGCTGCCGTACTGGTACGCGTGGCAAGTCACGATCCTCGGGCTCGGCCCGATCTGGCAGAGCGCCAACGCCGACGCGCGCGCGAAGGCGGCTCGGCTGCTCGACGATGGCGCAGTGTTCGCGTTCGGCCTCTCCGAGCGCGAGCACGGTGCGGACATCTACGAGACCGACATGGTGCTTACCCCCGATGGCGATGGTTGGCGCGCCAACGGCGGAAGTACTACATCGGCAACGGCAACGTCGCCGGAATGGTGTCGGTGTTCGGCCGCCGCGCGGACGTCGAGGGACCGGAGGGGTACGTGTTCTTCGCTGCCGACAGCGCCCACCCTGCCTACAAGCTCAGGAAGAACGTCGTCCGTGCTCAGATGTACGTCAGCGCCTTTGACCTCGTGGATTACCCCGTGGCTCCGGAGGACATCCTCCACACCGGCCCAGCCGCGTTCGAAGCGGCGCTCAACACGGTCAACGTAGGCAAGTTCAACCTCGGCTTTTGCGCGATCGGGATGGCCGAGCACTGCTTCTACGAGACCGTCACCCAGGCCGAGAGCCGGATCCTCTACGGCAAGCGGGTGACCGAGTTCGGCCAGGTGCGACGGATCCTGATCGAGGCCTACGCACGGCTCCTGGCAGCCAAGCTGTACGGCGCCCGCGCGACTGACTACGTTCGCAGCGCGACGCTCGAGGACCGCCGCTACCTGCTCTTCACCCCGATCACCAAGATGCGCGTGACGATGGAGGGCGAGCGGATCGTGAGTCTGCTCGGCGAAGTGATCTCGGCCAAGGGGTTCGAGCGCGACTCGTACTTCGAGGCCGCGAAAAACATCGTCGGCGGCCTGCCGAAGCTCGAGGGTACGGTCCACGTCAATCTCGCGCTGGTGTTGAAGTTCTTGCCGGGTTACCTATTTGGCCACGCGCAACTCGAGGCGCCGGCGAAACAAGGCGATCCTGTGGACGACGAGTTCCTGTTCGCCCAAGGCCCCACCCGCGGCCTCAGCAAGATCGCATTCCCCGACTGGCGGCCCAGCTTCGAGGCGTTCGCCGCGCTGCCGAACGTCGCGTTGTTGCGCCACCAGGCGGAGGCGCTGATCGAGCTCGTTCAGAGCGCTCCTCTGACCGAGGACCAGCTCACGACCGACCTCGACTTCCAGCAGTCGCTCGCGCAGCTGTTCACACTCCTCCCGTATGGGCAACTGATCCTCGAGCAGGCGGAGCTCGACGGCACGCCCGGCGACGTCGTCGATGCGGTCTTCGAGTGGCTGGTCCGCGACTTCAACGCTCACGCGGTCGAGCTGCTCGGCAAGGCTTCCTCAACCGAGGCTCAGCAGGGGTGGGCCGTCAATGCGGTGAGCAAGCCGATCATCGATGAGGCACGCGACGAGCGCATCTACGCCGAAGTCAGGGGGCTGGCGAACGCGTACGTGATGGCGGATTGAGCTTGGGGGCCGGAGCGGCGGTGATTGAGTGGAGGAGCCGCCGCTCCGCTTACGCGACCGCAGCTATTCACATAGCGTCAACATCGATCGCGCTCGGCACCCCCACACTGAACTGATGCCCGGCGAGGGATCGCTCATTCCAGGCACGTTTAATTCCCGCCCCGGCGGCGGCAAAAGCTTGCTGATTCGTTCGGACGCCCCCACACGGATTGACGCCGAAGGTCGCGCCGCGGTCAAAACGCTCGGCATCCGCACAGCGATCGACCTCCGCGAGCCAATCGAGCGCGAGCTCGACCCAGTCGACCTCGACGGGCTCGACGTCGACGTGCGCCAAGTGCCGATCCTCGGCGGCGACTTCGACGTCAACACCACCATGAGCCTCGAGCAGATCTACGTCGCGCTGCTCGAGCGACGGGGCGCGGCGCTGACCGCGGCCGTACGCATCTTGTGCCAGCCCGACGCGCTGCCGGCGCTCGTGTTCTGCTCAGCCGGTAAGGACCGAACGGGGCTCGTTGTCGCCCTGACACTCGCCGCGCTTGAGACGCCGGAGGAAGAGATCGTCGCCGACTATGCGCTCACGGAGCGGGCGATGGCGAATGGATTTCGTGCGGTGCTCGAGCAGCGAGCGCTCGCGGCCGGGATCTCAAAGCAGGAGATCGCGGTCAAGGTCGGCGCGCCCCCCGAGTTGATGCGTCGCGTGCTCGCGTGGCTGAACGCTCATGACGGGGGCGCGGCAGGTTATCTGGGTCGTCACGGCCTCAGCGATCAAGAGCTCGCCGCGTTGCGACGCGCGCGACCGCTGGACCCGTTGCGACCCGGGCCGTAGATCGTCCCGAGCCAGAGCGCGAGCAGCGGCTCGACGATTGCCTGCTCGTTCGGGAGGTCCTCGTCGACACCGAGGCCCGCGACGTGGAAGCACCGCTCCGTCCCCCAGATCAGCGCCGACCCGAGCATCCGGCTGTCGAGGCCGTCGGCGGCGAGCCCGGCTTTGCGTTCGCGGTCGATGTCGACCGCGAGACCTGACGCGAACCGGTTTACGACGTCGAGCCACAGTTCCTGCAGCTCGGGCACGGCATGCCAGTGCTCCATCACCGCCCGCAGCGACGCTCGGTGGGTCGACCACACCTCGGCGGCTGCCGTGAGGCTGTGGCGCAGGGGCTCCTCGGCGGGCGTGCCGTCTTCGCGGCGAATGAACGGCTGCATCACCTCGTAGATCTCATCCATCACGCTGGCGAGCAGTCCTGTCACGACCGCGTACTTGGAGCTGAAGTAGAAGTAGAACGTCGCTCGCGAGACGCCGGCGCCCTCGATGATCTGGGCCACGCTCAGATCCTGGAGCGGGACCTTCTCGAGCAGCTCCTCCGTCGCGGCGAAGATCGCCTTCTCGGTGTCGCTGTCACCGCCATGCGTGCGCGGCCGATCGGCTCTGCGCGTCGCCGCAAGTCGATTTTCAGTGGACAACTCCGGGGCGCCCACGATCAGGACTTCTCGCGCGGTGTGGGCGTGAAGCGCACCGTGAGCGAGGTGAAGCCGTTGACCCAGTTCGAGCGGGTACGACCGACGGGACCTGCGAGCTCCATGTCCGGGAGCCGGCGGACGAGCTCCGGGAAGACGAGCTGGAGCTCGAGCCGGGCGAGCGGGGCTCCGAGGCAGAAGTGACGGCCCCCACCGCCGAAGGCCGAGTGCTTGACGTGGTCACGGGTGATGTCGAAGCGCATCGGATCCTCGACGAGCTCTTCGTCGCGACTGCCGGAGGCGTACCAGACCACCACCTTGTCGTTTTCCTTGATCGGGACCCCGCGAATCTCGGTGTCACGAACCGGAGTGCGCCGGAACCACATCACCGGCGAGACCCAGCGGATCAGCTCCTCGACGGCGTCATCGATCAGCGCCGGTTCCTCGACCAGCTTCTGGCGCTGATCGGGATGCTCGATCAGGGCCAGCGTGCCACCCGAGATCACGTTCCGGGTCGTGTCGCTGCCGGTGAACATCAGGAACGCGAACATCGCGGCGATCTCATAATCGTTGAGCTGCTCGCCGTCCACCTCAGCCTGGATCAGGGCGGTAGTCAGATCCTCGTTCGGGTCGCCGGGGTTGGCGCGCTTGTGTCCGACCTTCTCGGCGAGGTAGAGACCGATCTGGCCCAGCGGCTCGACGCCGTTGACCGTCGGGTCACTCGTCGCGAGCTCGATCTGGTGCGTCCACTCGAACAGCTTCTGGCGCTCCTCCGCGGCACGCCGAGCATCTCGGCGATCACCTGCAATGGCAACTCGACCGACAACGCGCTGACCAGGTCGCACTCACCGAGCTCGCACACCTCGTCCAGAAGCGCCGAAAGGCGCGCTCGAATCTGCTGTTCCTGGAGCGCGATGATCCGGGGGGTGAACGCCTTTTGCACGATCCCGCGGTACTTGGTGTGGCGCGGCGGATCCATCCCGAGCAGCACCTGGTGCAGCACGTCGAGCGGCATCGGCATCCCCTCGCGCAGGAAAAAGCCGACCGCTCCAGCGAGTAGTCCTCGTGGTTCTTGCTCACCGCTGAGATGTCGGCCGCCTTGGTGACCGACCAGTAGTCGCCACCGTCCGGGTTTGTGCACTTGAGAACCGGGGCCACAGCCGCATGCGGGCGAACAGCTCGTGAGGCGGACCGTCGGCGAACAGGTCCTCGTCCATCGGGTCGACGTCTTGGAGCCGGACCTCGCCTGCTGCGATGCTCATCGATACGCCTCCTACCGCTGGGAGTGCTGGTGTACGCGGCGACTATACAATCTGTCGAGATGCCCTGCAAGGGCCGACGCGGTCGCCGAAGAGCTGTTTGCCCGTCATGGGTTGGAACTGGAGAGATGGGCGGTTGACCCGAGTGCCGGGGTGATCATAACCAATTGAGACAAAATGACTTTGCGAAGCCGGCTAATGATAACTCCTGGCAACGCGATCAAAATCGTCACTCAAGGGAACTCGGACAACCGAGACGCGTCGTTTGGACCGTTCGGTACGTTCTGTTATACGAGATCCGGGTGGCTTTTCCTTCGGGATAAGCCTTGGAGTTTCCGCCGTTCCCACAGTCAGATATGCGATCGGCCCGAGCATCGAGCAATACGCTGAAAATCTACCAAGTACATGAAGAAG
>CAVPKT010000027.1:0-88893 GCA_963705775.1 uncultured Solirubrobacterales bacterium
AATAACTACTACTTACGTCCCAGATCACTGAATTTTGTAGCAAGCATTGTTTGGATATTCTTCTCGTCTGCGGTGAAGTAATTCGTACTTCCCAAGAGAGTGTATTTATACGTTATTGAGCCAACATCTACTGTACGTTTGATTGCATCGACAGGGAAGAGCTTTGCCTTATCTGCAGCGATTGCTCGAAGCAAATTATCGATCCCCAAAGGATACTTGTTCTTTTGGAGAGGAGGATCTTTGCAACCAAGTTTTTGGGCGTTTGCTGCGTTCCGGCGGGAGGTGATGAATTGAGAGACGGCTAGGTAGATGATGTAGGCCACTGATGCTACTAGAGCAATCTCGGCCGGGAGCTGCATCTTGAACATTGGAATAATATGCGCTTGGAGAGTGTGATGGGAGGAAGACAACAGCAAAAAGGCGAGAGATGACTAGAGTAGCGACGTGAAGGGAGTGAGAGATATTGGGAGAAGGAATGCACAAGAAGTCCATGAAAAGGAGAGCTCAAATACAAAACGGGAAGGCGTGTTAAGCCTGCCCTGGGGCAAGATCGACGACGGAGGCGGGGGAATACTGGAAGGAAAGTTGAAAGCGGGGGGAAAGGATGGATGGAGTGCTAGTGCTTGTCAATACCAACGCCAACCTCGGCAGAAACTTCACACGGCACATCCGTACCTAGTCCGTACCCAGAGTAACGCGACCTGGAGCAGCAGCAGGATCGCGATCGCGGCCCCGAGCCCCATCAGGAGCAGCCGGTGCTGGGCCGCCTGACGCTCGGCCCCCTCGCCGAGCATCTGGATGTGGTAGCCCCGTGGCAGCTTGAGGCCCGCGAGTCGTGACTCGGCGGCCGAGGTCGCCGAACCGAGATTGCCGCTCCCTGCCACGTTTGCGTCGACGTCGATCTTGTTCGAGCCGTCGACCCTCGTGATGTCGCTCGGCGTCGAGTTCACCGTCAGCCTCGCGACCCGTCCCAGCGGGACGTGTCCACCGCCGGGCGTATCGATCAGGAGGTTCTGCATCGCTGTCAGGCTCCCCCGCGCCGAGGGCACGCTGAACCCGCTCACGCCGATCGCGACGCCGCCGCTCCAAAGCTCGCCCAACTCCACGGTCCCGAACACGATCGCCGCCTCACGGCGCGCCTGTCCCGGCGTGAGGCCATAGCGGGCGGCCGCCGCCGGATCGACTGTCTCCTGGATCTGGGGAACGAATCCTTGCGACTGGGGATGCAGGTCGATGAGGTGCGGGGTGCCGTTCAGCTTGTGGGTCACCTGCTGGGAGAGCCGCTGGAGGGTCCCGAAGTTCGGGCCGAGGATGCGCACCACGAGATCCTCGGTATCGGTCGTGATCGTCTCGTCGATCCGCTCATGGAGGTAGCTGGTGAGGTCGACGAAGGTTCCCGGGAACGAGGTGGCGACGCGTCGCACGGCGTCCTCGGTCTTGGCCAGGTTGGCGTGCGGCGAGAGCGTGATCCACTGCTCGGAGAACTCGGGGCCGGTGATCTCCTCGCCCAGCAGCGCCTGGCCGATGTGCGAGCCGACTCGGGCGACGCCCGGGATCCGAAGCAGGTCACGCTGGAGCCGCTCGACCATCCGCTTCATCTCCGGCAAAGACGTACCGGGTTTGGTGTCGAAGTGCATCAGGAGGTCCTGCTCTTTGAGCGTCGGGAACAGGTCTTGGCCAAGCCTGGGTAGCACCAGCGCACCGGCGGCGGTGGCGGCCACCACGGCGAGGATCGCGTACTGCGGGCGGCGCAGGACGGGAGCGAGAAGCTTGGCGTAGAGCCGCTTGCAGGACCCGATCACCGGCGGGTCGCGTGGCTCGAGTCTCGCGCTCGGCATCAGGATCATCGCGAGGGCGGGCGTGACCGTCAGGGCGACGACCATCGACGCCAGCACGGCGAGCCCATAGGCAATCGCGAGCGGCCGGAAGAATGAACCGGTCAGCCCCCCACGAACACGACCGGCAGCACCGCGACGATGTTGATCAGCGTCGCGTAGAGGATCGCGGTGCGAACCTCGAGCGAAGCGGCCAGGAGGAGGTGAAGAGGCGTGGTCCGCCTCCCCCACGCCCGCCAGATCCGCAGCCTGCGGACGATGTTCTCCATGTCGATGATCGCGTCGTCGACCACGACTCCGACCGAGACCCCGAAGCCGGCCAGGATCATCGTGTTGATCGTCGCCCCTTCGGCATCGAGCACGATTCCGGCGGCCGCCAGCGAGAGCGGGATCGCCAGCAGGCTGACGAACGCGGCCCGCCACTGGAACAGGAACGCGAACAGGACGAACACGACGAGGATGCAACCGAGCACTACCGCGAACGAGAGGTTGCTGATCGCGGTGTGGATGAACGTCGACTGGCGGAAGATGTGGGTGTCGACGTGGATGCCCGGTAGGCCCGGCTGGAGCTCCGCGAACGCCTTCAGGATCCCGTTCGTCACGTCGAGCGTGTTCGCACCCGGGAACTTCTCGATCACCAGCATGATCCCGGCGCCGCCGTTGACCACCGCGGTGCCGATCAGGGGCGGTGTGCCGTATTGCACGTTCGCAACGTCCCCGATCGTCAGGGTTCGGCCGCCACGCCGCGCGACCGGGACGTCCGCGAGCTGCTGCGGGGTGTTGATCACCTGCTGATTGCGGATCCCGAGTCGCTGGTTGGCCGTCTCGAGGAAGCCGCCGCTGCCGATCGTCGAGCCGGTCGTGAACGACAACAGCCCGTTGTCGACGGCGTCCGCGGCCGCTCCCATCAGCGAGTCAAGCGGGACCCGGTTCGCGACCAGCCGAGACGGGTCGGCCTGGACCTGGACCTCCTTCTTGGTCTCGCCCCACATCGCGACGTTCGCGACGCCGGGGACCTGGAGCAGACGAGCACGGATCGTGAAGAACGCGATCTTCGAGAGATCGAGCGGGCTGACCGTGCTCGAGGTGATGCCGACCTGCATCACGCGGCTCGTCGCGGAGACGATGGGGTACATCTTGGGGGGCGCGGACCACGAGGGCAGCGTCGGCGCAGCGGCGCTGAGGCGCTCCTGCACCAGCTGGCGGGCCTGGAGCACATTCGTCCCGTTCTTGAAGTAGAGGAAGATCGCCGAGAGCTGCGGGACCGACTGAGACGCGACTTCGGTCACCCGCGGGACGCCCTGGAGCGCGTTCTCGAGCGGAACGGTGACCAGCTGCTCGACCTCGCTGGGCGACAGGCCCAGGCACTCGGTCTGCACCTCGACCGTGACCGGCGCGAACTCCGGGAACACGTCGACCTTCTGGTGGCCGAGCGTCTGGCTGCCGAAGAAGATCAGCGCCGCCGCGGCCGCGACCACCAGGTAGCGGAAGCGAAGGCTGAGGGCAACGATCGTCCTCATGGAACGCTCACGTCTGCGCCAGCACCCCGGACTGAACTCCGTACAGCTCCTCGGCGCCCGTCGAGACCACCCGGACGCCGGCGCGCGGGCCCTTTCTCAGGTACGCGGTGGCGCCGTCGATCCGGTCGATCGAGATCGGGGTCTCGGCGTAGGTGAGCTGGCCTACCGCGACGAACGTGTACGCCTGGCCACTGGGGTCGTAGACCACAGACGAGTACGGGATCGCGACGGTCGCTCCGCGCGACACCGGCTTTACGACCTTGTGGCGTACACCCAGGGGGCCGACCCAGCTCGTGACGATCGGCGGCGGCGCTGGGATCCCGCGAGCTGCCGCGGTCTCGAGACCGATCCTCTGGGCCCCGACACTGGTCAGAACGATGCGCCCGGACTCGAGCCGCGCCGCGGGCGTGATCGGGGCGTTCCCGTTGCCCCCGCAGCCCGCGGGGATCGCGGCCGCGGCGGTCACGACGCCGAGCGTTAGCAAGCGTTTCATCACAGATCCCCCTTCAGAACGAGACTTGGCTCAGGCGCCGCCAAGCCGACCGGATCGAGACCGTCGAGCAGCTCCTCCACAGCCTCCGCCTCGGGACCCGCCAGCACGAGACAAAGCGCCGGCAGAAGGAGGTGACTCCACAGCGTCGAGGTGACCAGGCCGCCCAGCAGGACCGCCGCAGCGATGTGGGTGATCTCGTTGCCTGCGACGTCGCCAAGCACCACAAACGGGGCGAGGGCGACCATCGTGACGAGGACTGAGGTGAGCGACGAACCAAGCCGCTCGGCCGCTGCCCGGCGGACGATGCCGGACGTCAGCGGACCGCGGTCGAGGTTCTGCCGCCTGCGGATGGCGGCGACCTGGAGCATTCCCTGCCGGACCGCGAACAGCAGCACGGCGAGAAGCCCAGCGTCCGCGCCGAGCGACGCGGCCTGTCCGGTCGCGAGGGCCACGACGAGTCCGCCTGCGAGCGAGAACGGGAGGCTGAGCGCAAACACGGCCGCCAGCCGCCAGCTCCGGACGGCCGCCTGAAGCAAAAGCACGGAGCCGAGCAAGGCAGCCAGGACGTAAGAGATGAACACCCAGTGCGGGGTCGGGTCGTCCGGCGTACCGCCGAGCACCTCGCCGTGGTAGGTGAGCGGGAAGCGGACGGCCGCCAGCGCCGCGGCGGCGGCCGAGCGGGCCGAGCCGACGCTGCCCGCCCGCACCGGCGCGACAACGTCGACGTAACGAGACAGCGCCTGGTGCTGGATGTCGATCGGATCCGGGTGCAGGCCGATCCGGGCGATGCTCGAAAGCGGGACGTGGCCGCCTGTGTCCGTGTCGATCGGGAGGTTGCCGACGGTCCCCAGATTGGCGTGGACCGACGGCCTGCCGACCACAGCAACGTCGAAGACCGCCTGGTCCTCGAAGAAGTTGCCGACAGTCAGCCCGGACACGTAGGTGGACGCCTGACGGCGCGCGTCGCCGGGCAACACGCCCGCGTTCTGCGCCTTGCCGTCGTTGATCGAGATCTCGATGTTCGGATCGACCGCCGGCATGGTGATCTGCGGCCGACCCAGCTGATGGACGCCTGCCAGCCTCGCCTGGACCTGCGTCGCCAATGCGTTCAGCTCACCGTAACCCTCGCCGTACATCCGGAGCGTCACCTCCCGATCGGTCGAGGCGAGCACTCCCGCCTGTGCGTCACCCTCGTACGTGCCGACCGACGCGCTGACGCCGGGAGTGCTCTGGAGGATTCCGCGAACCTGCCTGACCGCTCGGTCATAGTCGGCGCTCGATTTCAGTGCGACGTAGATCTGCCCCGAGCTCGGATCGACGATCTGGTCGCCGCTGACCGCGCGGCCGAGAGTGGCGCCCGCGTCGGCGACCGCCGGGAGCGCCCGCAGCTGCGTGAGCGTGCGCGCCGAGATCCGGGTCATCTCGGTCAGGCCGGCACCCGACGGGCCGGACCACTGCGCGACGAGGTCGCGGTCCTTGAACCGCGGCGCCGCGGGCTGGTGCAGGAAGGGGAACACGACGATCGCGGCGAGACCGGCGATGCAGACGCAGACGAGGAAGCCGGCCGGAATCCTCAGCGCGCCGCGAACGAGCTTGTCGTGCACGACCGTCAGCCGTGCCGCCCGGATTGCCTGAGCGTGGCTTCGGCGGGGGGCCCAGCGTTCGAGCACCAGCACGCAAAGCGGCGGCGTCACGGTCACCGCCACCACCGCGGACGCCAATACGGCCAGGGCGATGGAGAGCACCATCGGATGGAGGTAGGTGGCCGTGAGTCCGCTTGCGAAGAAGACGGGCGCGATGATCAGCAGCACGATCAGCGTCGCGTAGCCGAGCGTGGTCCGCATGCGCGCCGCAGCCTCGATCACCGTGTCCGGGATCGAGAGCGCGCGCCCGTTCATCGCGACGCGATCGCGCACCGATCTGAGCAGTTCCTGAGTTCCGCCAATCGCGTCGTCGACGAGCACGCCGGTCGCGACAACGAGCCCGAGTACCACCAGCGCGTTCAGCGTCTGGCCACGCCACTGCAGAATCAGCAGCGCGATCGTGAAGGAAAGTGCGATCGACAGGGCGGCGACGAACGTCGCGCGCAAGTCGGCCAGAACTGCGATCAGCGCCACGATGGCGAGGCCCGCGGCGATGATCAGCCCGAGCGCGAGGTTGTGCAGGCCGCTCGAGACGTAGCTGGCGGGCTTGAACAGCGAGGTGTCGACCGTGACCGCCGGTAGGGCCGGCCTGAGGTCGGACAGCGCCCGCTCGACGCCCTTGGTGACACCGACGACGCTGGCCGACGGGAGCTTCTGGATCTCGAGCAGCAGCCCGGATCGGCCGCCGGTGGTGAGCGCGTCGCCGATCAGCGGCTGGTGACCCTTGACGATGTTCGAGACCTCCCCGAGTGAGAGATGGCCGGGTGCCCCGGCGATGGGGAGCGTCGCAAGGTTCCGGGGAGCGCCCAGCGGCAGGAGCGGGCGGATGTCGAGGCGCTGCTGCGGCGCTTCGATGAACCCACCGGTGCCCGGCGCGGAGCCTTCGAGGTAGGAGAGCGGCGAGACGAGCTGCGAATTGCCCGTCGTGTCGATCACCTGCTGGAGCGTGACGTTGTGGCTCGCGAGCTTCTGGGGATCGACCTGTACCTGGATCTGTCGATCCTGTTGTCCGAAGATCGCGACGTTCGCCACGCCCGCAACCCCCTCGAGGCGCGGCTTCACGATCCAGCGAGCGAGGTACGAGAGCTCGAGCGGGTCGACTGTTCGGGAGCTGAGGCCGATCAGCATCGTCCGGCTCGACGTGGAGAGCGGCTGGATCAGCAGCGGCGGCTTCGACACGTTCGGAAGCGAGAACGCGTTCGTGAGCCGCTCCTCGACCAGCTGACGCGCGTGGAGCTCGGTCGTTCCGGGCTGGAAGTAGAGGTCCACCTTTGACAGCCCCGCGATCGAGTCCGACCGCACGTTCCACACGCCCATGACTCCGTCGAGCAGGTTGTTCTCGAGCGGGACGGTCACGTATTGCTCGACCTCCTGGCCCGAGAGCCCCAGTGCTTCGGTCTGGACCTCGAGCACCGGGCCGGAGGACAGCTCGGGCAGCACGTCGTTGTGCATCTTCGGCAGGGCGATCAGCCCGAGTGCGATCACGCCGGCGGCGAGGCCCAGGACGAGCACCCTGAACCGAAGCGCTCCAGCCATCAGAGCCTTCAACATCTTCGTAACCCCATCCTCACGGCGCCGCGCACTCGCGCCCCGTGGCCCAAGCCCAGCATCCAGCCCCCTTAGATGCGCGGTCGATTTCCTAAGAAGAAGCTTAAGATACGCCGCGCGCGCCCTGAGCGCAAGCGTTTATGTTGCAAATCTCACTGGCGCTCGTGGGCGGCGTCGACCTGCGTACGACCCGCACGGCTGGGCGTAGAATCACCGGCCCTGAAGGGCGCATAGCTCAGTGGGAGAGCGCTCGCTTCACACGCGAGAGGTCCCTGGTTCGAGCCCAGGTGCGCCCATGGTCGTCACGTACGAGCGTCGGAAACAAAAGAGGTGGCGATGGATGACGTGCTGGAGCCCGGGTTTCGTTTGGAGGAGCGGACCGAGGGAGACTGGGTTCGACTGATGCTCAGCGGAGAGCTGGATCTCGCAGTTGCGGAACAGCTCGAGTCCCGGCTCGGCGAGTTGCAGGGACGTGGCTGCCGGGTTGTTCTCGATCTCTCGCGGCTCCGGTTCATAGACAGCGCCGGTATCGGCCTGCTGATCAGGGCGGTCGGGCAGGCTCGGGAGAACGGTCGGCAGCTCGAGGTCGAGCCAGAGATCACTCCGCAGGTGCGGCGGCTGTTCGCGGTCGCCGGGATCCAGTCGTACCTGTGGCCTGCGAGCGCTTGACGCCGCCGCGGCGCGTCGTTTCCCCATCGGGGGGATCGGGAACGCTAGGTGTGGTGGATACGCTCGAAATCACGGCCGGAACCGAATGGCATGCCGTTCAGTTCTACGAGTCCGACGATCAGCTGTGCCGGGTGGTCGTTCAACATCTCGCTCGCGCCGTGCTCGCCGGGGGAGTGGCGATCGCGATCGCGACGGAGTCCCACCGCCGCGCTTTTGTAGCCGGGTTGAGGGCCGCCGGTGTCGATACCGGCCGGGCGATCGCCGACGGAACGGTGGTCTTGCTTGACGCCTCCGGCACATTGGCCGGCTTCGTTCGGGATGGTCGCATCGACCCGGGCGCTTTTCTCGAGTGGCCAGGCGCGCTGGTTCGGGGCGCCGAATCGAGAGGCGGACCGCTTCACCTGTACGGCGAGATGGTGTCCCTGCTGTGGGAGGCGGGCGACATTCCCGGCGCGATCGAGCTCGAGAAGCTCTGGAATGAGCTCGGCGATCAGCTTCCGTTCAGCCTCCTCTGCGGCTACCCCAGCTCGTCTCTATCCGACCCTCGTCATGGGCATGCGCTCGACCGTGTCTGCTCGCTGCATTCGGCCGCGCTCCCATCGCGCTCACTTCCGGGAGATTCGGTCGTCGAAGCGTCGCTTCCGTTCCCCGCAGAGCGAGACGGCCCTGGCGCCGCGCGACAGTTCATCGATCACGTGCTCTGGGATTGGGGCTACGACCGGGCGCTGGTGGAGGACGCGCGGCTCGTGATCAGTGAGCTGACCACGAATGTGGTTCTGCACGCGGGCTCTCCGTTTCGGGTGGGCGTACGAATCGAAGGTGACGATCTCCGCCTTTCGGTATGCGACGAATCTCTTCGGCGACCGCACGTCCTCGCTCCGCGCCCAGATGAGCCCCACGGCCGTGGCTTGCGCGTCGTCGCCGCGGTCGCCGATGACTGGGGGGTCGTAGTCACGGCAGACGGGAAGACCGTCTGGGCGAAGCTTCGGTGCGTGGGCGTGGGCGCGGCCTCGACGCCCCGGAGGCCTCCGCGACTGTAGCGGCTCGCCTTCCAAGCCCCTCGGGGCCGCGGTAGTGTCAGCGTGTAAAGGTGGTTACCAACCGCACCCATGTGCGACTCGCCGAGCTCGTCGGGGCACTGTCGCTAGGGATCGATCTGGGCTTTGGCCAACCGATGGAGCACGTGCTGCGTCAGTGCCTGATCGCGCTGCGAATCGCGGAGCGACTCGGCCTCGATGACCAGGCGCGCGGCGCGGTCTACTACACGGCGCTGCTGATCAACGTCGGTTGCCACACCGATGCCCACGAACAGGCGAAGTGGTTCGGGGATGACATCGCGCTGAAGTCGGACAAGTACGCGCATGAGTTCGGAAGCATGCGCGCCGCCGTCGCCGGCGTTCGGCGCATCGGCGCGGGCTACCCGGCGTTGCACCGGTTCCGCGTCGGACTCGAGTTCGCCGTCTCCGGCCACCGCGAGGTCGACGGCATGATCGCCCACCACGCCGCGATTGCGCGGTCGCTGGGCGAGCAGCTCGGCCTGCCTGAGGAGGTGCTCGCGGCGCTCGGAAGCGCGTACGAGCAGTGGGACGGAAAGGGATGGCCGGGCCAACGCGCGGGTGAGCAGGTGCCACTTCCCGCGCGCATCGCGCAGCTGGCGGAGTTCACCGAAGTCGCGTACAGGGTGGGCGGCATTCAAGCCGCCCGGCAGCTCGCGCAGAGGCGCGGCGGCAAGCAGTTCGACCCCGCGCTGGCTGATCTGATGGAGCGGGACGCCGAGCCAATCCTGTCGGGTCTCGAAACGGTCGCGACGTGGAACGCCGTGATCGAATCGGAGCCGGCACTCGCCGTGGTGCTGTCGGGCGACCGTCTCGACCAGACGCTTACCGCGATCGCCAACTTCGTCGATCTAAAGTCGCCGTACATGCTCGGCCACGCCACCGCGGTCGCCGAGCTCGCCGCCGCCGCGGCCGGGCAGCTCGGACTCTCGGACGAGGACTCGGTCGCGCTTCGCCGCGCGGGCCTTGTGCTGGGCCTCGGCAGGCTGGGCGTCTCCAACTCCATCTGGGACAAGTCTGGAGCGCTCGGACCGGGCGAGTGGGAGCGCGTCCGGCTTCATCCTCACATCACCGAGAGGATGCTCTCGCAATCCGAGGCGCTTGCTCCGCTTGGCGCTCTCGCCGTCCAGCACCGGGAGCGGCTGGACGGCTCCGGGTACCCGCGTCGGCTGACCGGCGGCGCGATCTCCCGTCCTGGGAGGATCCTTGGTGCCGCCGACGCCTACCAGGCGATGCGCGAGCCGCGCCCCCATCGCCCAGCGCGATCGCCCCAGGAAGCTGCTGCTGAGCTGCGGGCCGAGGTCAGGGCTGGCCGTCACGACGGTGAAGTGGTCGAGGCAGTTCTCGGAGCGGCGGGACACCGCGTCGCCCGGCGCCGCGAAGGGCCCGCCGGGCTGACGCCTCGCGAGGTCGAGGTCCTCAGGTTGCTCGCCCGCGGCCTGCCGAACAAGCTGATCGCCGACCGGCTCGTGATCTCTCCGAAGACCGTCGCGAACCACATCGAGCACATTTACGCGAAGATCGGCACGCCCAATCGCGCTGCGGCCGGCCTTTTCGCTATGCACCACGGACTGCTGCCCGAGGAGCGTCTGGCACCGGCCGCGTCCGCGGTTGTGGCGGACGCGCCATGACCCACAAAGATGGGTCAAACGCCTCATGCGCGGCCAGCGGGCTTTCCGTACCGTGAGCTCACTTGTTCCACTAGTCCTTAGGAGGACGAGACGATGAGCATCTGGGGCCGAATCTTCGCTGGGATCTATGACCACTGCATGGCCCGGACCGAGAAGGACGGGCTCGGCGAGCACCGACAGGCGTTGCTGTCCGAGGCGGATGGTGACGTGCTCGAGATCGGTGCGGGCACCGGGGCCAACCTGGGCTACTACCGGCAGGGAGTCCGGACGCTGACGCTGACCGAGCCCGAGAAGCCGATGACCCGACGACTGGAGAAGCGGATCGCCGAACAGCGGCCGGACGCGAAATTGCTGCGCGCACCCGCTGAGGACCTTCCGTTCAACGACAACAGCTTCGACACGGTCGTCTCCACGCTCGTGCTCTGCACCGTCGACGATCAGCCCCGCGCGCTGCGCGAGATGCGGCGGGTATTGCGTCCCGGGGGACGGCTCCTGTTCATCGAGCACGTTCGCTCCGAGGACGAGAAGGTCGCGCGACTGCAGGACCGGATGTTCCCGATCAACGTCCGGATCGGCCACGGCTGCCACTGCAACCGCCAGACTCTCAACGGGATCCGCGAGGCAGGCTTCGAAGTCAGCGAGCTCTCGAGGGATTCCCTCAAGCACGCGCCGCCGTGGATCCGGCCGCTGATCGTGGGCGCAGCCGGCGGTCAGGTCCCCGCGTAGCGAGCCAGGAGGTCGCGGAGCTCGGCGGCGTTGCGGACCGCGTAGTCGCGGTAGCAATTGTTCATCAAGAGGTGGGTCTCTCGCGCCTCGCGAGCGACCGCGGCAATCGGCTCGGCCAGCTCCTCGAGCTCCTCGGACGAGTAGAGGTAGCGGAACCGCTCGGCGGCCGTCAGCGAGGTGTCGGCCCACGTGCTGTCGGAGCGTCCGTGGCAACGGATCACCACCAGCTCCGGGTTGGTGACGGCGTAAAACCGCGGAAGCTTCGAGGCCGCCGGAGCATCGAGCCCGACGAGGATCAGCTCGTGATCCTCGAGCAGCGTCAGCGTCCGCTCCCGGTCGCGCTCCTCGGAGAGCCACATCGGCGAGCGGAACTCGACGCTGACCAGATAGTCCGGCAACCGCTCCCGGAGTGACTCGATCTCCTCGCGGTTGTCGCGCCGCGGAACGAACCACGGCGGGTACTGGAACAGGACCGAACCGAGCTTTCCCGCCTCGTGCAGAGGCCGAAGCGCTGAGGAAAAGCGCCGCCAGGCCTCGTCGAGCGCCTCCGAATCGAGGTGCTTGGCATAGATGTTGCGCTTTTCGAGCACTTCGGCGGGGAGTTCGTCCCGCAGGTCCTTCCAGAGGCTGTTCGGGCGGGTCGGGTGACCCGTCAACAGGGAGTAGGCCTTGACGTCGAACCGGAAGCCGTCGGGCGTGCGCTCGGCCCACAACCGGGCCTGCTGCTCAGCCGGCGGCGCGTAGTACGTCGAGTCGACCTCGGTCAGGGGGAACTGGGAGGCGTAGAAGCGAAGCCGCTCCTCGGCGGTCATCGTCCGCTTCGGATACCAGTTGCCCTGCTCGACGAGCGTCTTGTCGGTCCACGAGCAGCTTCCGGTCAAGACGGGGTGGTCGCCGAGGCAGATCTTCGGGCCGAGCTCTATGGACTCGTCGGTCACCGGTTCAGATTCGCAGACGGCTCACCCGGCAAGCCCTCGGACGCATAGAGTGACGCCGACACCCTCCGCCCCGCTTGGGGGCCGTTCCCGGAAGGAGAGCCGATGGGATTCGACCAGTACCACGAGCCCCCTGATGGCTGCCCCAGGCAACGCGCACGTTCGCCCGCCTGTGCGCATCGCTGACCGAGGAGGCCGAGGCGATCGGCTGGTACGAGCAGCGGATCGCGATCGAGGCTGACCCCGAGGCGCTGGCCGTGATGCGCGATGCGCAGGGCGAGGAGTTCAAGCACTTCTCGATGGATCTCGAGTTCCTGCTGCGCCGGACGCCGGCGTGGCGCGAGATCGCACAGGGGATCCTGTTCCAGCCAGGCGACATCGTCGAGCACGGCGAGGAGGCCGAAGCCGAGACGCTCGAGGGCGACGGATCGGGCGCCGAAGGTGCGTACGAAGACGGGTCGCTGGGGATCGGGAGCCTGAGAGGAGCCGCGCGATGAGCCACCTGCTTCGCCCCCAGGCACCGATCAGCGAAGCGTCGTGGACGCTGCTCGACGAGGAAGCCCGCGAGCGCCTGAGTCCTGCGCTCGCCACCCGCAAGCTGGTCGACTTCTCGGGGCCGAGCGGCTGGGACCACTCCGCCACCAACCTGGGGCGGACGGAGTCGCTCGCGTCTGCGCCGTCAGACGGCGTGACCGGGCTGAAGCGCCGCGTGCTGCCGCTGGTCGAGCTGCGCGCCGACTTCTCGCTGTCCCGCGCCGAGTTGCGCGACGGCGATCGCGGCGCCGACGACGTCGACCTGGCGGCCCTCGATCGCGCCGCTCACCAAATCGCCTTGGCGGAGAACGTCGCGGTGTTCCACGGCTGGAAGGATGCGGTCACCGGGATCGCCGAGTCCTCGCCGCATGAGCGGATCCCGCTCGGCGAGGACACCGGCGCGTACCCTGGGAAGGTGGCCGGCGCCGTCGAGCAACTGCTGTGCGAGGGGATCAGCGGTCCGTACGGCGTCGCCCTCGGCCGTGAGCAGTACCGTCGCGTGGTCGAGACCGCCGAGCATGGCGGCTATCCCCTCGTCGATCACCTTCGCAAGATCGTCGAGGGACCATTCGTGTGGGCCCCCGGGGTAAAGGGGGCCGTCGTGCTCAGCCTCCGCGGCGGTGACTTCGTGTTCGATTCGGGCCAGGATCTATCGATCGGGTACGACTCGCACGACAGCGAAGTCGTCCGGCTGTATTTGGAAGAGAGCTTCAGCTTCCACGTCGCGACGCCCGAGGCCGCTGTGGCCCTGACGCCGTAGCTGCCAATGCCCGCGACCGTCCGGCGCGGGTGGCGCGGAAGCGGGACTCCGCGATCAGTACCGCGACCGGAGCGGGCGGTGCGGAAGCGGGGACTCCTTTTCGTCCTCGCCGGGCCGCTCCGCGACCTCTCGGTCGTCGGTGTGCTCGAACCACATGTCGCCCTGGCGCCCCAGTTCCGCCACGACGCGATTGATGCGGAAGTAGCGCGTCATGGACAGCGCGAGTGCGATCAGCGTGACCCCGATGGTGACTATCTCAAAAGCATTCATCGTGCCTGTTGCCTCTCGGCTTGAATTACTGGACAACCAAAATGTACGCAGGACCAACGAATCTCCGCGTGAGTTGGAGCACACATTCGCGAGGGTGAGATTGGTCACATAGGGGCGGCCGGATTTGAGTGGAGGCGGGGGGTGGCAGAGAAAACGGCCATATAGGCCGGTTTCCCTGCCACCCTCCCCCTAACCGCCCCCGCTCGCGCCCCGCGCGGCCGGCCGCGCGGCGCCCCGCCGCTCCCCCCGCTCGACCGCCGCGCGCTGGGGCCCGATCACGTACTTCGGATCAGCGGCCGACTGGATCCCTGCCTTGAACACGCTCAAGCGGACGCTGAGGGCGCCCGCGCACAGAAGCGCACCCGAGGCCATCGCAGCGGCGCGCGAGGAGCCGCCGCGCGATGCGAGGAGGCCGGCGCCGGCCGCGACGCAGACCCGGCTCAGCCGCTTGAAGCGGAGCGCGGCGCCCTCCCGGTAGGGCTCGCCGTGCGAGCCGAGCTGCTTCTCCATCACCTCCCTGGTCGCCAGCTCGGCGGCCGCCGCTGCGATCGCGAGCCGCCGTGCGGGCGCAGCCGAGCTGGTCGGCGTCAGTGCCACGGCCGCGCCACCGGCGCTGAGCGCAGCTCCGGATCCGAAGACGAACGGCAGCAGCCCCCGTGCCTCGTGCCAGACCGGCACGGCCGTGTTGGCAACCAGCGCCGCGGTGTAGGTCGAGAGCGGGAGCCCCAGCAGCGCTGCCGACGGCCGCGCCAAGCGCCCGATCCCCGGCAGCCTCCCGGTCCACGCGTCGGCGGCGGCCAGGGTGATCGCGCTCCCTGCGCCCGAGAGGACCCAAGTGCCGACGCTCATCGGCGAGGTCACCTTGAACATGCGGAGCATGTTGAGGAAACGCTCGGACCTGCCGAGGTCGGAGATCAGCAGCCCAGGGCTGACAAGGATCCCACCGAACGCGACCGTCCAGGCCCGGCGCGCCAGGACCTCATTGCCGCGAAGCCCCGAGCAGAACGCCAGCCCGGCCGACGCGCCCGCCATGCCACCGACGAAGAAGTACGCCGGGATCTCCCACGTCCAGACCGGCTCCTTGAGCACCGGCTGTCCGTGGTAGGAACGGATCCCGCCGTCGCCGGCAACTGCCTGCTCCGCCGGGGTAGCGACGGCGGTCACCTCCTACCCCCGAACACGGCCACGGCGATCCCGACCCCGAGCGCAAGCGCCGCCGCTCCGGTCGCCGCCCATATCGAGCCCAGGTCACGGCGCGTGTCGACCGGATCGGGAGGCAACCCGTAGACCTCGGGATCATCGAGCAGCAGGAAGAAGGCTCCCGCGCCGCCGACGCCGTCGTCCTCGTCGGCGAGGTAGAGCTGCGCCTTCTCCTGGCCCGCGACGTGCAGCACCTCGAGGCGGTGCTCGGCCCGCTGCCGGAGCTCGTCCAGCTGGCCGAACTGGATCGAGTCGGTGGGGCACGCCTTCGCGCACGCAGGCTCCATGTCGTCCTTCAGCCGGTCGTAACAGAGCGTGCACTTCCACACACGGCCGTCGTCCGTGCGCTGATCCAGCACGCCGAATGGGCAGGCCGGGATGCAATAGCCGCAGCCGTTGCAAATGTCCTGCTGGACGACGACCGTCCCGAACTCTGTGCGAAACAGCGCTCCGGTCGGGCACACCTCGAGACAGGCCGCGTCGGTGCAGTGCTTGCAGACATCGGAGGCCATCAGCCAGCGGAAGCCGTCGTCCTCTTGAATGTGGATGCCGCTTTCGACCGCCTCTGACCGGGCCGCGGCGTCCACCAGCGACGCGCCATCGTCGACGGTGGCCGGCAGCCTCTGCTCGATGAACGCCACATGCCGCCAACGGTTCGCGTCGAGCGCCACGCTGTTGTCGTACGACTTGCCGCTATAGCCCTCGATCTCCATCGGGACGTGGTTCCACTCCTTGCAGGCCACCTCGCATGCCTTGCAGCCGATGCAGATCGATGTGTCGGTGAAGAAGCCCACGCGGGGCTTCGCGTCCTCGCCGTAGCCGCTCACGACGTCCTCACCCCCGCCCGCTGCCGGTAGTCCTCCACGAGCTCGAGCCGCTCACGCCCGCGCGGCCGCCGCCCCGGCTGGATGTCGCAGGTCGCGACCTTGTACTCGCTGATGTGCACATTGGTGTCGAGTGCCAGAGGCAGCAGGTCGTTCGCCGAGTCTCCCGTGACGATTCCCACACCGCCCCAGTGGTACGGGGTCCCGACCACATGCATCACCCGGCCCTCGACACGCAGGGGCTTGATCCGCTCGGTCACCATCACCCGCGCCTCCACCGCCTGGCGCGCGGTGACGATCGTTGCCCAGCTCCCGTGCACGAGGCCGCGCTCGGCCGCGAGCTCCGGGGACACTTCGCAGAAGAACTCCGGCTGCAGCTCCGCCAGATAGGGCACGTTGCGCGACATCGCACCGGCGGTGTGATGCTCGGTCAGCCGGTAGGTCGTCAGCACATAGGGGAACACCGGCGAGCCCTGCGGGTGGTACGGGTTCTCGGGTCGCGGAAACTCCTGCCGTACGGGGTTGCGCTGCTGCGGGTAGAGCGCGTTGGCGAACGGGCTCTCCTCGGGCTCGTAGTGGCTCGGAAGCGGCCCGTCGACGAGCCCGGACGGCGCGTACAGCCACGCTCGCCCGTCCGGATGGACGATGAACGGCTTGTCGCCCGCGATCGCCTCGAGCGCCTTCGCGTCTTCGTCGGGCTTGAAGTCCGGTGCCTTGGTGGGCGGGAAGTCAGGCGAGTCGCCCAGGCTGGTCCACTTGCCTTGATCGGGGTCCCACCACACGTACTTCTTGCGCTCGGACCAGGGCCTGCCGTCGGCGTCGGCCGAGGCTCGGTTGTAGAGGATCCGGACGTCCTTCGGCCACGCCCAGCCCCACTCGCGCGCGATCCAGTTCTGGCCCTGGCCCGGCCGCTTGCGAGCCGATTGGTTGACTCCGTCCCTGTAGATCCCCGCATGGATCCATGACCCGCAGGAGGTCGAGCCGTCAGCCTTCAGCTCGTCGTAGGAGGACAGCAGCCTGCCTTCAGCATCCCGGCCGTTGATCTCCTGAAGCACCTCCTGGGCGTCGGGCTCATGGTGCTCGCCGACCAGCCGGTAGTCCCAGGTCAAGTCGAGGATCGCGCGGTTCCTCGAGTCGGTCGAGTCCTTGAGCTTTTCGCGGATCGTCTTCCCCAGGTGGTAGATCCAGTGCAGCTCGGAACGCGCATCGCCCGGAGGCTCGCAGGCCTTCCAGTGCCACTGGAGCAGACGCTGCGTGTTGGTGAAGTTCCCGTCCTTCTCGGTGTGGGTCGCCGCCGGCATGAAGAACACCTCGGTCTGGATGTCCTCGGTGCGGGCCTCGCCGGACTCGTGCTCCGGGGAATCCCTCCAGAACAATGCGGACTCTGTGGGTTGGAAGTCGCGGACCACGAGCCAGTCGAGCTTCGCCAGCGCCAGGCGCATCAGCTTCGAGTTGGCCGAGCCGACGGTGGGGTTCTGTCCGACGCAGAACATGCCCTTCACGCCACCATCGAGCATCTTCAGCATCATCGGGTAGTGGGAGTGGTCGCCGTCGATGCGCGGCAGGTAGTCGAAGCAGTAGTTGTTCTGCTCCGTTGCCGCGTCCCCCCACCAGGCTTTGAGCAGCGACACCATGTAGTTATTGAGGTTGCCCCAGGCACCGGTGTCGGGTCCGTTCAGCTCGATGAACTTGTCGAGGTCCGCGCCGGAGGTCGGGTGCGGCATCGGGATGTAGCCCGGCAAGATGTTGAACAGCGTCGGAATGTCCGTCGAGCCCTGGATGTTCGCGTGGCCCCTGAGCGCCAGGATCCCGCCGCCCGGGCGACCCATGTTCCCGAGCAGCATCTGGATGATCGAGGCCGCGCGGATGTTCTGGACCCCGATCGTGTGCTGGGTCCAGCCGACCGAGTAGACGATCGCCGAGGTCCGCTCGCGCCCTGAGTTCTCGCACAGAGCCTGGGCGACTGTCTCGACGTGCTCGGGAGCGCAACCGCAGATATCGGCCACCACCTGGGGCGTGTAGCGCGCGAAGTGGCGTTTGAGGATCTGGAGCACGCACCGGGGGTCCTGCATCGAGTTGTCGATGTTCGGCGGGTCACCTCCCTCCAGCTTCATCCCGTGGGCACCGTGCGCCTGCTCACCGGACACGGCGCCCTCCTGGTCGCCCTCGCTGCCCGCGGCCTGATGGGAGGTCTCGTCGTAGCCCCAGCTCTGGGTCTCGTATGCCTGGTCCTCCTCGTTCCAGCCGGAGAACAGGCCCGCCGCGTTCTCGGCGTCCACGTAGTCGTCGCGGATGATCACCGGGCCGTTGGTGAAGTGCCGGACGTAGTCCTCAAACCACGCGTCGTGCTCGAAGATGTAGTTGACGATCCCGCCCAGGAACGCGATGTCAGTGCCCGCGCGGATCGGAATGTGCCGGTCGGCGAGCGCGCTCGTGCGAGTGAAGCGGGGATCGACGTGGATGAACTTGGCGCCGCGTTCCTTGGCCTCGACGACCCACTGGAAGCCCACGGGGTGCTGCTCGGCCATGTTCGAGCCCATGATCAGGATGCAGTCCGAGTTCTGCAGGTCCTGCTGGAACGTGGTGGCGCCGCCGCGCCCGAACGAGGTCCCCAGACCGGGGACCGTCGAGCTATGTCATATGCGAGCCTGGTTCTCGATCGACACGGCGCCGGCCGCGGAGAAGAACTTCTTGATCAGGTAATTCTCTTCGAGTCGAGCGTCGCACCGCCGAGGAAGTGGATGCCGAGCGTGCGCTTTAGCGGCTCGCCGTCGTCAGTCTGTTCCTCCCACGTCTCGCCGCGAGTCTTCAGCATCCGGTCCGCGATCATGTCCGTCGCCTGCTCGACAACCGATCCGCTCCCAGTGCGCGCCGCGGGGCGCCGGTAGAGGACTTCGGTGACCCGGTTGGGGTTGTTGACCAGCCCCTCGGAGGCGGCGCCTTTGGGGCATAGGCGCCCGCGGGAAATCGGGGAATCCGGATCGCCCTCGATCTGGATCACCTTGTTGTCCTTGGCGTACACCTTCTGACCGCAGCCGACTGCACAGAAAGGGCAAACGGACTGGACGACCTTGTCCGCCGTCTCCGTGCGAGGTCTCAGTCGCCGCGAGCGCCGCGACTGGGCGGCGCGTCCGAGGCCCAGTGGGTCTCCAGCAAGCTGACGCAGAAACGGCATCCGCAGCACCGATCCTACCCCTTGCCTAAATCGAGCTAACCCCTGGTGATCGTCTACCGTTTAGGTGCCACCGTTTAGGGGCGAACACCGGGAAAGCGAGGAACTCGAAGCGATGCCCACGTACCAGGATCTAGGTTTCGGCCGTACGCCGTCGCCCGCGATGAGACGCGGGCTGTGTTCGGTCAGGTCATGGGGCTGGTGGCCCTGACGGTCGGCTGTGCCGCACTAGGCGCCTACATCACGCGTAACACGACGGGTCAGGCATGGATCGCGTTCTACATCGGCGCCTTCGCGTGCATCTTCGGCCTCAACTTCGCGTCGTCCCGCGGACGCGAACAGCTGGCGATCGGACTTCTGTTCGGCATGGGGTTGCTCCTCGGCATGGCGACGGGTCCTGTCCTGGCGATCTATGCGAAGGCAAACCACGCCGTGCTCTATCAGGCGGCGGGCGCCACGGGCGCGTTCGTACTGGGGCTCGGGACTATCGGCTACGCCACCCGGCGCGACCTCTCATCCTGGGCGCGGACGCTGTTCTGGGCGCTGCTGGCGCTGATCGTGTTCGGGCTGGTCACGATCTTCGTTTCGATCCCCCACCGGAACGTGATCTATGCCGTGCTCGGCCTCGTGGTCTTCGGCGCGTTCACGATCTTCGACTTCAACCGCCTGCGCCGCGCGAACCCGCAGAGCGCGGTCCCGATCGCGGCCAGCATCTTCCTGGACGTCTTCAACGTCTTCCTGTTCATGCTGAGCCTGTTCGGGGGCGGCGGGCGGCGGAACTAGGGCGCGGGCCCTACTGGTCGACGAACGTGCCGTCGTTCGACGACGTCGCCGCGACGTTGGCGCCGGTTCCGCGACCGCCGGTCACGCCTGGACCGCTGAAGCTGTCAGTGCCACCGCTTCCGGTGTTGCTGAAGCTTCCCTGACCCTGGACGGTGCCAGAACCGAGGCTGTCGGGCGGGGCGTTGTAGGAGTTGTGCCCGCCGATCGCGATGAAGTGGCCGACGCCCGCGACCTCGCCTGACCCGAGTGTGACCCCGGTGCCAGCGTCGCAGTTGTTGAGGTCGTCGACGACGCCCCCGGAGCCGTAGGTCCCGGGCTGAGCGAACGGGAACTTCGGCGCGGGGTCGTAGTAGCTGTACGAGTTGTTGCTGCCGTTGGCGATCAACGTGCCCGTGCCGCCGACGACCGCGTCGCCCAGCCCGTCTCGGATCACCGTGTAGCTGTTATTTGACCCGTCGTCGCGCAGATAGCCATACCCGCCGATGTGCGCCGTCCCCGTCGTCAGCACCTTGCCCGTGTACGTGTTGTGGGAGCCCTCGTCGATCAGCACCCCGACGCCGGCGACACCCGTGCCCTGCACAAACACCCGAGGTTCCACGCTCGCGTTCGTGCACAAACCGTCCGTCTGCGGGTCCGGCGGCTCGAGCCGACCGTAGGTGTTGTAGCCCCCGAGATCCAGCAGCGCCGCCGAGGCGAGCGTGCACGTGCGGCGGCGAATGATGTCGAACGCGTCGATGCAACCGCGCGCGGGGGCGACGATCGGCGCGTGCTGTCCCGCCGGGCCGCGCCAGATGTCGATGCCGCTGCCGCCGGCGTTGTTCAGGAAGGTGTTGTGGCCGCCCTCCTCGACGAGCAGTACGTAGTCGTTGCGGTAGGTGTGGTGGCCCGCCCTTGAAGGCTGGAAGCTCACCACCGGCCAGATGTTGAGCGCGCTCGAGGAGCGCACGTGAGTCCGCTGGAGCGCCGTCCCCAGCCTGTCGAGCTTGGACACCGCGGCGTTCCCGCAGGCCTGGACCTGATCCTGGAACGGATACTTCTGGTACAGAGGCGGGTTAGGAGCCGGCGGAATCGGGACGCCGAGCACGGTCGAGCCCTGCTGCTGCACGGGGAACGGCGACACCGGGGGCTGGCCCAGTGGCAGCCCGGTGCCGCCAGGGAACAGCTTCAGCACGGCGTCGATGTTCGACCGGGTCACGACGTCGCACGCGCGCAGCTGGTTGAGCTCGGCGGTCAGGGCGTTCGCGACGGGGGCCGGGAGCTTCGCCGAGCGCACCGCGCCGGCGGAATTGGTGTGCACGCCGAGCCCAGCCGCGTAGCGGTTGATCGCCCGCGCCAGCGGGCTCGCTGGCCGTGCGGCCACAGCGGGAGCTACTGCAAGGAGCGTCAGGAGGAGAGCAGGCCCGCAATTCGCCGCATGAGCTGGACATACTCGTGGGTAGGGGCCGTGTTACGCAACTGTGCGGGGCCTCACACGCCGACGCCCGCTACCGTTCCGCCGCGATGAAGCCCCGCACCCTCGCCGCGGCGTTGCTGATCGCCGGCGTTCTCGCCGGCTGCGGCAGCTCGAAGAAGAGCTCCTCGACCGGCACCTCGACGGCAACGACCTCATCCTCGAACAGCGCCCCTACCCCGACCTCCCTCGCCGGTGCACCGGCCGGAGCGATCGGTCCGGAGGGGATCCCGATCGAGGGCGGATCGCTGCTTGCGTCGCCCCTGACCTCCGCGCAGGGCGAAGCGGTCGACGGGATCCAATGCCAGCCGGGCGAGAAGGTCGTCTACCACATCCACTCACACTTGCAGCTGTACGTGAACGGGCAGCCGAGGGCGCTGCCTCCGGCGATCGGGATGGTCAAGCCGGGTTACGAAAAGACAACCCGCGGCTTCTTCTTCGGAGCGCTGGGGTGTTACTACTGGCTTCACGTCCACGCTCAGGACGGCATCATTCATATCGAGTCCCCGTCGGTCCGCGTCTACACCCTCGGCAACTTCTTCGACGAATGGCACCAGCCACTGAGCTCGGACCAGGTGGGGCCGGCGAAGGGCAAGCTGACGATCGTCGTGAACGGCAAGGGCTGGACAAAGAGCCCGCGCGACATCCCGCTCCTGAGCCACGAGTCGATCCAGATCGACGTCGGCACCCCAACCGTCCCGTTCCACAACACCTCGTTCGCCGGAACGGCTCTCAACTCGGAGCGGTCCCGTGCGCCCGCCGCGCTCGCCGGCGGCGGAACTCGATCGCAAACCCTGCCACCACAAGTAGCACCAGCCCTGCGACGCTGACCCACCCGAGATCGACGAGCACCTCGAGGATCGGCGGACCGGCGTAGAACGCGCCGAGGCCGATCCCGAGCGTCCAAACCAGTGCCCAGAACGCGTTCCAGAACATATACACGGGCGCGCGAACGCCATGGATCCCCGCAACCCAGCTCGGCGCGAGAAAGATCGCGAGCGCAACGTATCGCTCGAATACCGCTTCGCCGCGCCTCAGCGCGCGCTGGCGCAGCTTGAACAGTGGCCCGGGGGCCGTGACCAGCGCGCGGCCTGCGTTGATGCCGACCGCCCAACCCGCGACGCCGCCGGCGACCGCGGTCACGAACGACACCACCAACACGGACGCGATGTCGAGCTTGTGATGGGCGGCGAGCACGCCGGCCGCGAACAGCACGGGCTCTCCTGGCCCCGGCAACCCCGCCCAGCTCGCGATCACCGCCGCCGCGAGCGTGGCGTAATCGAACGGAGGCCCGTGGAACTTGTGGTGGATGTGGATCGCGAATACGACGACCACGGCTCCCTTCCCCAGTTCCCCTACTCGCGCCACGGTGCGATCGTGTCATACGCAACTGATGGCCCCGCCACCGCCGCGGCAGCGGCCGCTACGCCCACCTGGACAGGATCGACGCCTGATTGTTGGCCCAGTGGCCAAAGCGGACTGGGCGCTGGTGACGGAGGATTCCCGGTCCCATGAGCCTGATCATCATCTCCTACGACGGCACGCCCAACGACGACGACGCGCTGGCGCTCGGACGGATGCTCTCCGGCACGGGAGCTTCGCTGGCGCTCGCATACGTCCGCCACTCGCGCGAATACGACCCTCAGCGCGAGGAGCTGGCTGCCCACGACGCCGAGCAGCGGCTGGCTCGAGGGGCGATGACTCTGGGCGACCCGGACACCCCGCAGCATGTGGTCATCGGTAGTGCGACGGCCGAGGGATTGGCGGAGCTCGCCGCGAGCGAGAACGCGGACGTCGTTGTGTTCGGTTCGGACTACAGGACCGCGCCGAAGCATGTCGAGCCCGGGACGACCGCCCAACGCCTCCTGGATGGCGGACAGGTGGCCGTGGCAATCGCGGCCGCTGGCCTGCGCACCCAGGCAGACGGCGGGATCAAGTCGATCGCAGTACCGCTGGCGGGACCCACGAACGACGCCGCCCGCGAGACGGCCAGTTCGCTCGCCGGCAAGCTCGGGGCCACGGTTGTCGACTCCCCCGGTGCGGGCGTCGACCTCATCGTCGTCGGCTCGCAGCCCGGAGCGCCCAGGGGTCAGGTCGTGGTAGGTGGAGATGTGCGCCACGAGCTCGACAACGCACGCAGCTCCGTGCTCGTGCTGCCGGCGGAGACAACAATCGCCCTCTAACCCCGGCCGTACACTCGCGGGCGATGCTGATCTTTCCGCCCGGTCACGCGCAGGCCGCCGGCATCCGCCGGCTGACACGCCGGGAGCGATGGTTGGTGAGAACGGTCAAGGCCGTCGCCGCCCTGGTCCTGGTAGGGATCGCCGTCGGCGTGATCGTGAACCAGGGCCCGAAGTCGTCAAACGGCTGCATCTACGCGACGGTCCCAGGACCGGTGGGGGCCGAGCAGATCCACGAGTGCGGCCCGACCGCACGGTCCACATGCGCCACGGTCTTCGCCTCAGGTGCCTACACGGCGCAGGCCGCACGGTCCGTCGCGGCCGAATGCCGCAAGGCGCATTTGCCGGTCGGCCGCTGAGTTTCCGGCGTTTCTCGCCTGTTTGCGAGATCGGTTTATCCCAATGTCCAGGGCCCGGTTCTAGTCCCTAGACGCACGGCCATGGAGGTTATGACTCGCGCGGAGCACACTCGCCGCGACCATGGCCACATCAGGCCGACCATCGCAACAGCGGTGGGTTACTTCACGTGTCCCCTAACGGACAAGGAGATCCATGCCAGTTGAAGCACCTACATGGCTGAACTCCGGAGACACCGCTTGGCAGCTCACGGCGGCGACTCTGGTCGGCCTGATGAGCGTCCCGGACTCGCGGTCCTGTACGGCGGCGTGATGCAGAAGCGCTGGTCGGTCAACAGCATGATGTTGACCTTCGCCACGTTCTCGATCGTGCTGGTCGTATGGGTCCTCTGGGGATTCAAGATGGGCTTCGGAACGCCATGGCACGGGCTATCCCATTCCGGCTTCTTCGGGAATTTCATCGGCAAGCCGGGACCCGTGCTGTCGCACACCGAGCTCCAACACCAAGGCAATATCCCGTTAGTCGGAACGCAGCGCGTTCCCGAAATCGGCGCTGGTCTACTTCCAGTTCGTGTTCGCGGCGATCACACCGATCCTCGCGCTCGGATCTGTGTTGGGCCGCGTCAATTTCAAGGCGTGGATTCCGTTCTGCCTGTTGTGGATTACGTTCGTCTACTGCGTTGACGCGTTCCTGATCTGGGGCGGCGGTTTCTTCGCCCACCACGGAGCGGTCGACTTCTCCGGTGGTTACGTGATCCATTGGCGCAGGCGTCGCGGGCTTCGTCGCGGCCGCGGTGATAGGACCACGGCTCCAGCGAGACCGCGAGATCGACGCACCGAACAACGTCGCGATGGTGGCCATCGGGGCCGGCCTGCTGTGGCTCGGCTGGAACGGGTTCAACGGCGGCGACCCATACGCGTGAACATGTCCGCTGGCGCCGCGGTACTGAACACCAACCTCTGTACCGCGGTCGCGTTCCTGGTCTGGGTCGCGTGGGACTACCTAACAGGCCGCAAGCCGGGCCTGATCTCGGGCGTCAACGGCATGATCGTCGGCTTGGTTGCAATCACGCCCGCGGCCGGTTATGTGAACGGTTGGGGTGCCCTCGCGATGGGCGCGATCGCCTCGACGATCGTGTACTTCGCTCTCAACTACCTGAGCCGGGTGCGGCCGTTCCGCAACGTCGACGACACGCTCGGCGTCCTTTACACGCACGGGATCGCCGGCCTCATGGGCGGGCTGCTGACCGGCATCTTTGCCGACCCGCAGATGGCGCTGTTCTACAAGACCGGCAAGGTGGCCTGACCGCCTCCGGTGGCGTAGCCGGCGCCATTCACGGCAACTGGACGCTGCTCAAGTGGCAGTTCTTCGCGGCGCTGTTCGTGATCTGCTGGACAGGGATCATCACGTTCGTCCTGCTGAAGCTGGTCGGCGTGTTCATCCCGCTGCGGATGTCGGAGAAGAACATGGAGGAGGGAGACATCGCGGAGCATGGCCACGAGGTCTACCCGTCCGACATCCCGTCGCTCGGGTTCCCATCCGGGGTTCCCGGCTTGGCGACGGATCCCGCTCAGGCGGCGCCATCGACGGCGTAAGCATGAGCGCGGACTACCGGGGGGCGGCGCATGCCGCCCCCCGGTCTACTCCGCTCGAGCTCGTGTCGGCTGCGGTCGCGGGCGAGGACCTCGACGTCCTCGCCGAGACCGTAGCCAAGGCGGTTGGGCGCCCGGTAGCGATCGTGATCCCAGGGCTCGGAGAGCGCCTGGCGGCTCCTGCGGGGTCTGTAACAGAGCGGGACTTGATCGAGATCGTGAGGTACGCGAGCTCACTCGTCGACGGCCGCCGGGTCCAGCCTCCGGCGGTGATCGCGGACGCGCTCCCGGTCCGGATCGGCGAGGAGACGGTGGGGATAGTCGCCGCACCGCGCAACGGCGCCCGCGATCCGGATCCGGTGACGCTACGCGCCTGGCTCGATGCCACGGCCGCCGCGGCGTCCGTGACCGCGCTGGTTCGATCTGCGAACGAAGGCGGCGTCGAGGGATCGCGGCGAGCGCTCCTCCAGGCGTTGCGGGCGGGGCCGCCTGCCAACGTCGAGGCGTTCGTGTCCCATGCACGCAGGTTGGGCTTCGATTTGAGCGCGGGCGCGGTCGCGATCTGTGCCCAGCGCGGGTCAGCCGAGCTATCGGACACGCACGGCGCATTGATCGCCGATCTCGGCGCAGGACGCGTGTACGGGCTCGTCCCCGCTGAGCTCAAGGTCGGCCGGCGCTCAGCCACTGGCCGACGAGCTGGCCGAGGCAGGGATGCGGGTCGCGACGTCCGCACACCGGCGCGATCCCGCGGCGTTACACGACGCTCTCCGGGAGGCCGAGCTTCTCCTCGAGCTGGGTCCGCTCATCGGGGGGCAGGATCAGGTGTACCGACTGCTCGTCGGGGTCCTGTTCCGGGATCCCGACGAGCTCGAGCAGCTACGCGCTCAGACGATCGCGCCGTTGCGAGAGTACGACGCCGAGCACGACACGGAGCTGGTCACCACCCTCCAAGAGTTCCTGCTGCACCACGGGTCGACGACCGAGACCGCCGAAGCGATGCAGCTTCACCGGCACACGGTCGGCTACCGCCTCGCCCGCGTGAATGAGGTCTCAGCGCTCTCGCCCTACGAGTCCGAGGGTCGTGAGCGGCTCAGCCTCGGGCTCAAGGCCCACCAGATTCTGGCCGCGCATGAACACCTCTCGAAATCAGTTCCTGGATAGGCTCGCGCCTCCCAGTGACGCAAAGGAGGAACACAGGGTGACCACCATGGCAGAGAACGCCCAAACCGCGGCTGCGGCAGGGGCGAATACCGCGTCCGAGGTGCTCGAGTTTGCGACCGAACGCGGCGTCCAGCTCGTCGATTTGAAGTTCGTTGACCTGCCTGGTACCTGGCAGCACATGACGCTCCCGCTCGGAGCGATCGAGGCGGACGACTTCGAGTCCGGCCTCGGGTTCGATGGCTCCTCGATCCGGGGATTCCAGGAGATCCACGAGTCGGACATGCTGCTTATGCCCGATCCTGCAACGGCTTTCATCGACCCCTACTACACCGCGACCACCCTCTCTCTGATCTGCTCGGTCGCCGACCCGGTGCTCGGTGAGCCGTATGCACGCGATCCGCGGTTCGTAGCGCAGAAGGCCGAAAAGCACCTCGTCGAGACGGGGATCGCCGACGTCGCTTACTTCGGTCCCGAGGCTGAGTTCTTCGTGTTCGACCACATCGCCTACGAGCAGCGCGAGCACCGGGCGTTCTACGAGGTCGATTCCAGCGAGGGTTTCTGGAACACGGGGGCGCCGGTCGGAACCACGCCGAACCTCGCGTACAAGCTACGCCAGAAGGAGGGCTACTTCCCTGTCCCTCCCGCCGATTCGCTCGCGAACCTCCGCGGCGAGATGGTGCTGACGATGCAGTCGCTCGGGATCCGGTGCGAGTTCCACCACCACGAGGTCTCCTCCGGCGGCCAGGGCGAAATCGACATGCGCTTCCAGCCCCTGCTGCGGATGGCAGACCAGATGATGATCTACAAGTACGTGGTCAAGAACACGGCGGCGGGCGCCGGCAAGACCGCGACCTTCATGCCCAAGCCGATCTTCGAGGAGAACGGCTCCGGCATGCACGTGCACCAGTCGCTGTGGAAGCAGGACGAGCCGCTGATGTACGGGCAGGGCGGTTACGCGCATTTGTCGCAACTCGCCAGGTACTACATCGGTGGGCTCCTCGCCCATGCGCCGGCGCTGCTCGCGTTCTGCGCTCCCACGACGAACTCCTACCGCCGCCTCGTCCCCGGATACGAGGCACCCGTCAACCTCGTTTACTCGGCGCGGAACCGCTCCGCGTGCGTGCGCGTGCCGATGTACCACGAGGCGCCGAAGACCAAGCGGATCGAATTCCGCTCGCCTGACCCGACCGCCAACCCGTACCTCGCCTTCAGCGCTCTGATGATGGCCGGGCTCGACGGGATCAAGCGCGAGCTCGACCCAGGCGAGCCCCTCGATGCCGACATCTACGAGCTGCCCGAGGAGACGCTCGCGAAGATCGGCACCGTGCCGTCATCTTTGGAGTCCGCGCTCGATGAGCTCGAGGCAGACCACGACTTTCTGGTCGAGGGTGACGTGTTCACCTCCGGGCTGATCGACGCGTACGTCCGCTACAAGCGCGAGGAGGAGATCGACGCAATCCGGATGCGCCCGCATCCGTGGGAGTTCGCGCTATATCACGACGCGTAACCGGGCTCAGCCCAGCACGAGCTCGGCCGCGGTCCGCAGCGTCTGCGGATCGCCGGCGATCAGCAGCGTGGTGACGATCGAATCCCGCCACGCCTCGAGGTCGTGGCGGATCTTGTCCTTGGGGCCGATCAGCGTCAGCTGCTCGACCAGCTTGGTCGGGACGGCGGCCGCTGCTTCCTCCTTGTGTCCGTTGAGGTACAGCTCCTGGATCTTGGCGACCTCGTCCTCGTAGCCCATCCGGATCGCGACGTTGGCGTGGAAGTTGGCGCTGCGCGCGCCCATGCCCCCGAAGTAGAGGGCGTACATCGGGCGCATCAGGTTGGCGGCTGCCTCGACGTCGTCGGTGACGATCAGCGGTACGGTCGCGGCGACCTCGAAATCGTCCTCCGAGCGGCGGGCGCCCTCGCGCGCCAGACCTTCGTTCAACGCATCGCGGTAGAAGTCGTCGTGGTGGGGCGAGTAGAACAGCGCCAGCCAGCCGTCGCACAGCTCGCCGGCGAGCGCGATGTTCTTGGGTCCCTCGGCCGCCAGGTAGATCGGGATGTCCTCCCGCAGCGGGTGAATGCTCGACTTCAGCGGCTTGCCAAGGCCCGTGGGCGGCCCGCCGGGGCCCCCCTCCCGAAGTGGCAGCGAGTAGTGGGGGCCGTCGTTTGTCACCGGCCCGTTCCGTGCCCAGATGTCGCGCAGGATCCCTATGTATTCCCGCGTGCGCGCGAGCGGCTTGGCGAACGGCTGTCCATACCAACCCTCGACGACCTGCGGCCCTGAGACCCCAAGCCCGAGGATCAGACGCCCTCCCGACAAATGGTCGAGCGTCATCGCGGCCATCGCCGTCGCCGCCGGAGTGCGAGCGGAGATCTGGACGATCGCGGTGCCGAGCTTGATGCGCTCGGTTTGCGAGCCCCACCAGGCGAGCGGCATCAGTGCGTCGGAGCCGTAGGCCTCAGCGGTCCAAATCGACTCGAACCCGAGCCGCTCGGCCTCGCGCACGGATTCGGCCGCGCCAGGAGGCGGTCCGCCGGCCCAGTAGCCGACGTTCAGGCCTAGCTTGAGCTGCTGCGCCACGGTCGCGACACCCTACTCGGTGCGGGTGCGCGTCAGCCGGTCAATCGCCCGCCGCCACACACTCGGCGGCCGCGGCTGCGTTCGCAGCCACTCCTCGCGCGTCGGGAGCCGCCCCGCCCTGCGTGCCTCCATGACGCAACGGGTGTGTGCGTGGCGCCGCCGCGACGAGTCTCCCTCCGGGGTGATCAGCATGTGCTCTGACAACGACGGGAGGTGACGTCCGCACAGCGGGCACCGGTAGGTCGAGGGTTTGCGGTTCTGTGCCCGGCGGACGGTCCACCATCGCGGCTGGGTCATTCGTCCAAGCATGGCAGCGAATTGCCGTTGGGCCGAGTATCGTCGGCGCACATGGAGCAGCGCGAGGAACGCATCGTCGTCGAGACCGACCGGTACCGAATCACCGGGCTTCTGAGCATGCCGCGAGACGGCTACCGGAGTCGCCTCACCGATTACTTGAATGCGTCCGAGCGCGACTTCATCGCGCTGACCGATGTGGAGCTCCAGCCGCTTGACCGCTCAGGCGACCCCGAGCGCCGCGCCTTTCTCGCGCTGTCGCTGAGCCACGTGGTCCTGGCGATGCCGGCCGACGGGGTTCGGCCGGGCGAGTGACGCCGCGCACCTGTCGTTCCTTAGAGCTCTAGCTATCCTGTGCCCCGTGGCGGTACGGCCTGCAGAACTAGAAGGTTTGAGCCGCAGCGAGCTGCTGCGCGCCTCGCCGCGCATGTTCGAATCGGCGCTGCTCGACAAGGTATCCCGGGTCCATCCCGCCGTGCCGCCGATCCTGTTCGGGCCGGCAATCGCGTTCCTGCTCGTTGAGGGCCTCATCCGCGACACCGGCTGGGCCACGCTGTACCTGATCCTCGGCGGCTATGCGTTCTGGACGTTCACCGAGTATTGGATCCACCGTGGGATCTTCCATCTCGAGCCGGAGAAGGGCATCGGGGCGCGGCTTCACTGGATCATCCACGGTGTCCACCACGACCATCCGAACGACCCGATGCGGCTCGTGATGCCACCGTCGGTGAGCGTGCCGCTGGCTTCGCTTTTCGGTCTCGGCTTCTGGGCCGTGCTCGGCGTCCCGGACTTCCTGCCGTTCACGGCCGGGTTCCTCGGCGGCTACCTGTTCTACGACATGCTGCATTACCACTTGCACCATCACCGGCCGAAGACGGAGATCGGCCGTTGGGTGCGCGAGCTGCACATGCGCCACCACTTCCAAGACCACGAGACGGGCTACGGAATCAGCGCCCCTTGGTGGGACTGGGTCTTCCGTACCGCGACGAAGAAGCGCTAGTCGACGCCGAACGCGCAGGCGCGCGTCTCGAGCTCGGCGAACATCAGATCGGGATCCAGGCAGCGCTCGGGCGGGAGCGCCCCGGTCGCTTCGATCTCACCGCGCGCGAGCAGACGAACCGCGGCCGCGATCGGCGCAGCGGTCGAGACGATCGAGCCCCCGAGGCCGAAGTGCGGCCTCGTCACAGCCCGCGCCCTGACGGTCGAGCCGCTTTCGTCGCGGACCGTGACCACGTGCACTGACGCCGTGTGCGGCGACGGCGGTACCGCCTCGCGGGCCGCTTGCGCGACAGCATCGGCCGGGGCCCCCACGAGGTCCCGCAGACCGGCGAGCAGCCTCGGCGCGAGCGACAGCTTGAAACCGGCGTTCCGGCAGCCGAAGCTCTCACCGAACGTCGCGAGCTCGGAGTGGAGCGTGTAGATCGTGTCCGCTTCACCAATCGGGTCTCCGAAGTCAACTGCGCCACCGTCGCTCAGCGGCTCGATCTCGACGGGCTGACCATTCCGGAGCACAACCGGCGCTAGCGTCAGCTCGTCGAGCAACGTCTGGATCGCATACGGCGGATGCAGGCGACCGTCGTCGGACCCCTCCGGATCGCGGCCGGCGGCGGCGATCTCGATCTCCTCCGGCGGTGCGGCCAGATCACGCAAGGCGCGAGCCGCCATCAGGTTCGTCTTGCCCGGGCTCGACCCGATCCCGAGCACCGCGATCCGTCCGGCGCGCCGAAAGTCCGCGTCGAGCTCGAGCTGGCGCTTGGTCATCCAATACAGCCCGCCGAGGTCCAGGTAGTGGCAGCCCGCCGCGAGGCACGCGCGCATCGTCTCGAGGTTGATCCGGTAGGAGGCGGTGTTGACCAGTGCATCGATCCCGTCGAGCTCTTGTTTGAGCCGCGCTGCATCCCGGGCGTCGACCGCAAGACCGATCGCTTTGCCTCCCCCGTGTGCGTCCGCCGCGGCGACGGCGCGTTCGCCATCGAGGTCCAGCAACAGCATGCTCCCAACCTCTTCTGATACCGCCAGGTCGCGAATGATCGCCGGCGCGATCGTCCCCGCTGCACCTAGCACCGCAACCGCGAGCGACCGAGTGGACATCAGGGCCGGAACCCTATCTCGCTCGTTGCGCCCTCCGTTCGCTTCCCTCTTGCGCGTTGTGGATTAAGGCCTTAGTGTTGCCCTTTAGGCGGTCGGGCGCACTCATCACGAGAGGGTTGGTGAATGGAAAGCGCGACGGTAACCGGTTCGGCACCCGGCGTTGAGGTCGACCAGCCGAGCCTGAAGAAGAACGCGATCACTTTCGTCTCGAACGTGGTGATCGGTGTCGCTTCTACCGCACCCGCATACAGTCTCGCGGCGACGCTCGGGTTCGTTGCCGCGGTCGGTGGACTGGGCATCCGCTCTCCTGCCGTGATGCTGGTCGCCTTCTTCCCGATGGCGTTTATCGCGGCTGCCTACTACTACATGAACCGTGCAAATCCGGACTGCGGGACCACGTTCGCCTGGGTGACCAAGGCGATGGGTCCCTGGCTCGGCTGGCAGGGCGGCTGGGCGATCATCGTCGCGGACGTGCTGGTGATGCCATCGCTGTCCTCGGTCGCGGGGAATTACACGTTCCAGCTGTTCGGCACCAGCAACCCGAGCAACCTGGACGTGACGATCGTCGGGGTGGCCTGGATCGTGATCATGACCACGATCTGTTACATCGGGATCGAGCTCTCGGCCCGCACGCAGCGGTTCCTGCTGGGGCTCGAGTTCGTCACGCTGATCGTGTTCGCCGTCGTCGCGCTGGTGAAGGTCTACGTCAACCATCCCGCGCACTCGATCGAGCCGCAGGCGACCTGGTTCAACCCGTTCGCGATCTCGAGCACGAGCGCGCTCGTCGGCGGGGTGCTGCTCGCGGTGTTCGTCTACTGGGGCTGGGATCGGGGGTGAGCGTCAACGAGGAGACCGAGAATTCGAGCACCGCCCCCGGGCGCGCGGCGATCGTCTCGACCTTCATCCTCGTCGGCATCTACCTGCTCGTGACGACAGCGGCCCAGGCATACGGGGGCGTCGCGAACCTGGTCAACAACCAGAATGACGTGCTCGCGCCGCTGGGCAAGGGCGTGCTCGGCTCGGGGCTCGACAAGCTGCTGATCATCGCGGTGCTCACATCGGCATCGGCATCGACGCAGACGACGATCCTTCCCACGGCGCGGACTACGCTGTCGATGGCGCGCTGGAAGGCGATCCCGCGGCAGTTCGCAACATCCACCCGCGCTTCCTAAGCCCGGGCTTCTCGACGATCTGGATGGGCATCGTCTCGACGATCGTGTACGTGTTGCTCTCGGACGACCAGCACCAACCTGATCGGCGACGCGTTCACCTCGCTGGCATTGACGATCGCGTTCTACTACGGGTTCACCGGGCTGGCCTGCGTCGTCTATTACCGGCGTCACCTGCTCGACAGCCTGAAGAACTTCGTCTACATCGGGGTGCTGCCGTTCGCCGGCTTCGCGATTCTGATGTACATCCTGGTAAAAGCCGTGATCGACTACTCGAAGCCCCACGCCGGCTACGCCAAGCCGTTCCTCGGGATCGGCTCGCCGATCGTGATCGCTCTGTTGATGATCATCCTCGGGCTTGATCTTCATGATCATCCAGCGCATCACGATGCCCGAGTTCTTCAAGACCAATAAGCCGGAGGTCGTCGATCCGGCGATCCTCGCCTCCGCCCCGCCGGAGGTGCCCATGAGTTCTGGGGTGATCGTTGGCTACGACGGCTCAGAGTGGGCAAAGGAGGCGGTGCGCGTCGGCGTCGAGGTGGGGAAGGCTTACGGTGACAAGGTGATCATCGCCTTCGGCTACGGGCTGAACCCCGTCGCGGGCGAGATCCACGACTACCACGCCGCGGTGAAGCAGCTCGCGACCGACCGCCTGAGCGAGGCGACCGAGCTGGCAGCTGCTGACGGTGTTGAGGTTGAGTCGGTGATCGTCGAACGACCGCCGGCAGAGGCGCTCGCGACGCTGGCGCAGGAGCGCGACGCACGCGTGATCGTCGTCGGCAGCCGCAGCGAGGGTCTTCTGAGGGGCGCGATACTCGGTTCGACGGCGCACAAACTGCTCCACGTCGCCGACCGGCCAGTGCTCGTCGTGCCGCTGAAGCGAGAATCGACCGGGCACTGAACGGCTCGCGCTCGAGAAGGGGTGGCGGGCGTTGGGCGCGGCCATCCCCCAGCGGGACGACCGCGCGGATAATCGTTCTACCCTCGCGCTACGGGCTCAGCACGCTGGCCGTGCGGCCGACGGAGGCGATCGCGACGGCTACCGCAGCGTCGGTTGCGGTGTCGGTAGTGCTCTCGGGCTCGCCGCTTGGCGGGGGCTTCGGTTCCGGGGCGGGCTTGATCTTGAATGTCCTCGTGGCGACAGGCCCCGTGCCGGCAGCGGACGTCGCCTTTACCTCAAACGTGTATTTGCCGACCGCGAGATTCTTGTAGGTCTTCGGGGACGAACAGGTCCGGAACGTCACCTTCGGCTTGTGCCCGGCCTGCGTCTGTTTGACCAGCGCGCACTTGAAACCCGTCGCGCCCCGCGTGGCCTTGAACTTGAAGGTGGCGGTGTGCTTGGCCTGGCTCACCCGCTCGCTGGTGATGGTTACGTTCGGAGGCTTGTGGGTCGTCGGTGGCGGGTTGACGGGCGTGCTGACCGCGAACGCAGCACTCGTTTGAGTGGCCGAGCCCGCCTGATTGGTGGCGGTTACCGTGCACGTGTAGTTGCCCGGCGAGCTCGCGGTGAGCGTACTTGCAGTTCCCGAGATCGGTGAGCCGTTGAGCTGCCAGCTATACGAGAAGCTCCGCGGCGCGCGATAAAGGAACGCACCGGCCAGATCGGGAGCCCAGGAGCCCTGTGAGCAGGTCAACGTGCTGCCGGTGGCCGACGCGCCAGAGATCGTCGGCGCGCCGGTGCCCTGCGGACCGCGCAGTAGGACCGGCGAAACTGGGACGGACTCGCCGCTGAACAGCGTCTGAGCTCCTCCTGTTCCGTTCGAGTTGCCCGCTCGAACCTCGGCCTGGGTGCCCCAGTAAATCTTTGCGGCGGAAGGATCGAGCGCGACCCCGCTGGTGACACCCTGGCCACTAAAGAGCGTTTGTGCCGTGCCGGTGCCATTCAGATTCCGACCCTGACCGCCCCGGTCTGAACGGCCCAATAGATCTTGCCGGCCGCCGTGTCGATTGCGACTCCATAAGCCTCGCTCTCGCCGCTGAACAGCGCCGGGCCGTTCGGGTGTCAAGCGCTGCGCCCTGCCGTGCGACACGAGCCGGTCAAGACACGGCGGCGCGCCGGCTCGCGCTCGAGTCCGGAGGCTCGGATGAGAACGGAGAGGGCGGGATTCGAACCCGCGATGGAGCGTGAACCCCATACTCGCTTAGCAGGCGAGTGCCTTCAGCCACTCGGCCACCTCTCCCTGGGGTCTGGGGCAGTGTAAAGGCTGGGTTGCCTTTGGTCGGACGCGCCTGGACGGGGCTACGATCGAGTTCGCACGCACCCGGAGGGGTGGCAGAGCGGTCGAATGCACCAGTCTTGAAAACTGGCGTCCGGTGACCCCGGACCGCGGGTTCGAATCCCGCCCCCTCCGCTTCTTGGTGGTCCTGGCGGCGTCACTCGCGGTGTTCGCGATCCATGTACCGACGTTGGTCGGCTTTACCGTCGCGCGCTACTCGAACCCGGATCCGACCTAGCCGCTCACGTTCGCATACGATCGGGGCGTGTGGCCGCCGGCGGCGCTCGAGTTCTTGCGAGAGCTCGAGGACAACAACGAAAGCGATTGGTTCAGGGCCAACCGCGAGCGGTATGACAGAGATCTGCTCGCACCGGCCCGCGCGCTCGCAGCCGAGCTCTCGCACCTAGGGCAACCGCACTTCTTCCGGCCGTACAACAACCTGCGCTTCCGTCCCGGACCACCGCTTAAGGAGCAGCTGGGCGTCGCGGTGGGTTACGGCGGCGGGGGCGGCTACTACTTCGAGCTGTCGCTCGACGGGTTCCTGGTGGCGGCGGGACTCCACCACCCGGCACCCGATCAGCTGGAGCGCTTCCGGGCCGCGATCGACGACCAGCGCCGCGCGCGTGTGTTTGAGCGCGCGCTCAAGGAGGCGGAGGCCGGCGGACTGATGCCGACGCAGCCCGCTTTGAAACGGGCCCCGAAGGGATATCCCATCGACCACCCTCGGATCGAGCGCCTGCGGATGAAGGAGCTGACGGTCTCCCGGCGGCACGAACTCGAGCCCTGGCTCCATGATCGTCGCTGCATCGACCGGATCCGGTCGGAGCTGAACGCGGCGCGATCGCTCGTCAAGTGGCTCGCGGAGACCGTCGGCCCTTCCACTCGGCCGCGCCGCTGAGGTCCCCGGCGAGCGCCCGCGGGCGGTCTGCCGAGCGTCGCCGCGGGGCCGCCGCCGCTCTGCCGGGAACGGCAGGCGGGGTTAGAATCGACGGACTAGGCGCCCGTAGCTCAGCTGGATAGAGCGTCGGTCTACGGAACCGAAGGTCGGGAGTTCGAATCTCTCCGGGCGCGTTGAAAGCCCCGCTTGGCGGGGCTTTTTGTTTGGCGGCGTTTGTGCCAATACTGAAACATGTCCCCAATATGTCCCGAGATAGGCGTACGCTTTCGGGTTGTGAGGCCCCCATCGGGACACGTTTTCCGGGTCGAGCGCTCGCGCGGTCCGGTCTGGTACATGAAGTACCGCCTGCCCGATGGGCGACAGGTGCAGAAGAAGCTCGGACCGGCCTGGAGCGGCCGTGGGCGGCCACCGGCCGGGTATGTGACGAAGCGGCTCGCAGAGGACGCGCTCCGCGGGGTTTTGGATGAGGCGCGGCGCGGCGTCCTTCCCGGGATCGTCCGGACCGGCGCGACGTTCGCAGATGCGGCGGCCGAGTTCCTCCGCTACGCCGAGCAGGACCGCGGCTGCAAGGCCTCGACGCTGCGCGACTACCGCTCGAACCTCGAGGCGCACCTATTGCCGGGCTTCGGCTCGATGCGGCTCGAGGAGATCACGCCCATGGCGATCGATCGCTGGCGCGGCTCGCTCACGGGGCTGTCGAACCGAACGAAGAACAAGCTGCTGGTGGTATTGCACGGAGTGATGCGGCGGGCGCAGAGCGTGTGGGGACTGCCGGCAAACCCGGTTGCGGCGGTCGAGAGGCACCCGCAACGGTCGAGCGGCAACATCGACGTGTTCTCGCCAGAGGAGGTGATGGCACTAGTGCGCGCGGCGGCATCGGAGCAGGACGGCGCAATCTTCCTCACCGCTGCGTTCACCGGTCTGCGCCGCGGGGAGCTGCTCGCGCTCCGCTGGCGCGATGTCGACTTCACCGGCTCGGTCATCCGCGTGCGGGCGAGTTACGCCGGCGGGAAGCTGACGACACCCAAGTCGGGCAAGGTTCGCTCGGTGCCGATGGCGCCGTCCGTCGCGGCCGCGCTCGCGCGACTAGGCAGGCGGGAGCTCTTCGTCGGCGACGATGACCTCGTCTTTTGCGGTGGTGCCGGGGGCTACCTCGACGGCTCGGCGCTGCGCCGCAGGTATGCCGCTGCGCTTGCACGCGCCGGCCTCCGGGCGCTCCGCTTCCACGACCTGCGACACACGTTCGGCACGCGAATGATCGCGAAGGCGGACATCCGCCGGGTGCAGGAATGGATGGGACACGCCGATGTCCAGACGACGATGCGCTACTTGCATTACGCGCCTCGTGGGGACGAGGCCGAGCTTGTGGCGGAGGCATTCGAGCTCGAGGACCTGCCGGCCGAGAGGCCGGCGTAGTGCCGCGGATCAGCTTCTTCGATGGGATTGTGATTCTCATGTTCGCCAATGAGGGGCACCACTCGGCCGCTCACTTCCATGCGCGGTACGCCGAGCATCACGCGTCGATTGCGTTCGACGGGACGGTGATCGCTGGGTCGCTCCCATCCGCTCAGCTACGCCTCGTCCGGCGCTGGGCTTCGCTACATCACGCCGAGCTCTCGGGCAACTGGCAACGCGCCCGCCGGGGTCAACGCGTGGAGAGCATCGATCCCCTGGCGTAACATCGAGCTCATGGCAGCAACACGTCCGCTCTGGGACATCAAGGGTGTCGCCGTTATCGGCGAGTACAAGCTGCGCCTGTTGTTCGAGGACGGCACCGTCGGCGACGTGTCCTTTGAGGACCGCGAGTGGAACGGCGTGTTCGAGCCTCTTCGGGACCCCGCCAGATTCGCGAAGGTCACGATCCAGTACGGCACGCTCTACTGGCCGCATGACGAGCTTGACATGGCTCCCGAGCCGCTATACGAGGCTGCGCTGCGGAACCCCGTGCCGCAGCCGACGCCTGCCCAGTAAGAGCCTCCCGGGCTGCAACTGCCCCCGGCTCGTTTTCGCCGGGACGTTTCGGACGCCCACTCCCCATCTCGCCTGTTACCGCACGTTTGTCACGTTCGCACAACCGGGCCCGCGCGCGGTTGTCGCTGACCCCGGACGGACGTAGGGCGGGCGGGGTCAGCGGCAAACGCGCGCGCGTGCAGCGATCGCAGCCTCACCCACTAAACAGGCTGTTGAACAGGCCAGTTAACGATTGCGAGGTCGAGATCGTCCAGAAACGTCCCGGCGAAAACGAGCCGGATTATCAGCTCTCCACAATCCCCGCGCGCGCGGAACAGTTGATCGCGCTGGATGCGCGATGGGAGATTTGGTTTCCGCGCGCGTGTAACTCGGTCGTTTTCGACCAGCAACTCCACGACCTCCCCATTGTCCCGACACGTCGGCATAACCCCCGGGCATGGAAGCCCGGTCCATCGCGGCGCGACGACAGCGTTCGACGCCTCTAATGCCGGTCCCCAGACGAGCCGTTCCGGCATGTCTGGATCGGCGACCGCTTTCCGTTGGTTGCACTAGTCCGGCGGTCCGATCAAAGCAGGCGTCGGATCGAGTGGCGCACGCTGACCGGATAGCGGTCAGCGGCGCGCAGGGTCGAGGAGTGGTTCGCGGGCCGGCGTCGCGATTGCAGCGACGAGGAGCATCGCTCCAGCGGCGACGACCGCGATCCAGAGCGGCCAGCCGCCTGGCGGGGTCCACTGTGCTGCGGATACGAAGTTGAGCGGCCCGTTTACCCCGACCGATTGTCGTCTGGCGTTGTACCAGAAGGCGAGGCATTGAATTGGGCCAACCGCGACAGCGATCGCGGTGATGAGAGCTGTGCTGAGCCACGGTCGGCTGGCCTGCCACTGCTGGCGGGCGAGTACCTCGCCGGCAAGCAGCGGCACGAGGACCCAGGCGGGAAGGACGTAGCGTCCCTGCACGCCAGACGCTGTCCCGGGCGTGAAGGTCACGGCGAACAGCAGCGGTACGACGATCCAGGCGATCACGACCGCCACTAGAAGGCCGACCCGCTGGCGCCGCGTGCCGACCGTGAGCGCGGCGATCAGCAGCACGGCGAGTACGGCCGTCCACACGACGTAGGCGACGGCAGGCATCGACGAGTCGAGCGAACCGAACACCCCGATCTCCTCCTTCCAAATCTCAGGGAATTGTGAGAACGCATGCGGCAGGTAAACGAGGCTCTGATGCAACGACAACGGGAGGTTCGACCCGTACAGACCCTCAAAGACGCGATCGGCTACGACCGCGGTCGGCACCACGGAGATCGCTACCAGCCGGGGTCTATACGCGCGCGGCAGGCGCGGCGATTCCCAGAACACCGCTCCCAACACGGACGCCAGCAAGATCCAAACCGGGCCCGGCGTCCTGCTCAGCGCTACCGCCGCGCCCGACACTCCCACCACCCCCCATCCGACCTTGCTCCGAGCATCGCGCGTGAGCCGCACTACCGCCGCTCCGAACGCGAGCGCCGTGCATATTTCCAGCCCGCTCGGGTTGAGCGTAGAGGCTATGAACAGCACCATTGGCGTTATCGCCAGCGCAAGACCGGCGAGCCGCCACCGGGACCCCGATCCGGTCACGACCACCGCCAAAACGAGGAACAACAGCCCTGTGAGCCCCGCTACCGTGCGACCGGCGCGATCAGCTTCCAAAGGACCGCGCGCGGTGCGCGCCAGCAAGCCGGGCAGCAAGTACGGGAGCGGTTCGTAGTTGCCGACAGGTGTGATCTGGACCGATCGGGTGCGGACTACCTGCACCAGGTCAAGGCACGAAGCCGGCACCGTCGGCTTTGCAGCGTCGCAGTCGAGATCTGGGGCGAACATCCCCGCGGGGACGACCACGGAGCGCGCCGACTGATTGAGCCATCCGTAGTACTTACGCGCCTGCTCAGCGGACCTCCCATTACCAGCCCCCGCAACCGGGAAAGCAGCCTTCGTACCGACAAGATGACCATCCGTCAACCCGATCGCACGAAGGTAGTGCGACCACTCATCCGGAGCCGCAAACGGAGGATTGGCATAGACCCACGCCGCGAGCAGCGCCGCCACTCCCAGGCACATGACCACCCGCCGGTTTAGCCCGAACAAGCCCGATTGCCTCGCGCGTCAGATCACCCCGAGCGTCGTCCTAGCCGCACGCACGCTTCATAGAACGCCAATCGCGGCGCAAAGTTCCGGCATATCCAACTCCGCTAACGGCAAGCAGCCTTCGATGCGGGACGAGTGCAGATCACCAAATCCTGCAGCCCGGTCAGGCCCCGCTCCCGCACAGCCTCCACGTTGAGCCGCCGCGACCACCGCTCACGGATATACCGCGCGCCGTGGAAAGCGAGCCCATACGGTCCCTCGGTGCCAGTCAGATCCGCATTGGTGAAGAACGACCGCGCGTAGGGCTCGAACACGAACTCATCCGCCGCCAGCGACGGGCGGTCGAACGCGTCGCGACGGCACCACGCAGTCGCGAGAGCTTTGCTGCGGAACTGCTCGAATGCATGCTCTCCGCAAACCGACAACAGCGCTACCCCGCCCGGTGCAAGCACTCGCCGAACCTCCTCGAGCCAGGCGTCCTGCGAGAACTCGTCGAGGTGCGTGAACACCGAGATCGAATAAACGATCCGGAAGTGCCCGTCGTCGTACGGGAGCGGAGGACGGAAGCGACTAACCGACCAGCGCACGCCCGTGTGGTGGCGCGCTGACCAGGCAATCGCCTCCTCGTCAATGTCGCAGCCCGCGAGCTCGGCCCCGTCGGACGCAAGCGCCTGAACATGCGCCAGGACCCGCGCCGCGCCACAGCCGAAATCCAGCACGGCGCCGCCATCCGCGAACGACTGCCCGACCGTTCGCAGCGCGCCCTCCAGCGCGTGCGCGTGCTGTCCTGCGTCCAGGAACTGTTTGACTCCGGGGGCACCAACCCGCACCCGAAGACGGCGCGGAGGCACCGGCCGATCCGGACGGGCTCGCAGGACGGCGATTGGGTCAGTCACCTCGCGAGCCCGCCGCACCGCCCAGCCGAGCGGAATGGCAACCCGAGAGGGCACCCTCGATCGAATCAGAGGCACGGTGGCAATGATGTTCGCAAAAGACCATGAGGCCTCAGGGACTCTTGCCGCTCAGTCGGGGCGAGAACGACAGCGTGAGGGCCGCAAATTCAGCTGAGCCAGCTTCCCAATCTCGGTCCAAAAGGATCAGGTGCCGAGCGTGACGCCCGGGCTCGCGTCGACGGCCTCCGATTGTGCGGCGCGCACAAATCTGCCGACGGTCGCAAACGTACGCTGCTACCTACGCGCCGCCAGCCAGTGCGACCGCACCGGCGGCCGAGGCGATTTCGGGACACGATCACCCGCCCGAAGCCGGCCGTTCGCAGCTGGCGCCTTAGGGCGCGCCGAGTGAAGCCGATCTCATGCGTGTTGGTGAGCTTGCCGACGCGGTAGGACACGAAGGTGTGCAGCCAGTTCGGCTCTTCGCAGATCGAGCAGCCATCCCCCCGGAGCGAGACAGCGGTAGGCGGCGTCGATCGCCTCCTCCCAGGCGAATGCGTGGTGAAGCGCCTCGAAGACAAACGCCGCGTCGAACGGTGGCAGGTCGCCCACCGCCTGATCGACTTCCTCCATCGCTGAGACCCGAAACTCGAGCGAGCCCTGCGCGCCCTTTGCGGCCAGGGTGGGCAGGCGCCGTCTCGCGTCGTGCACATCCGCGGGCGCGATCGTGGTCGCCGTGACATTGAACCCCGCCAGGGCGAGGAACTCGGCTGTCCAGCCGCTCCCGCAGCCCAGCTCCAGCAGGCGGGCGGGGGGCTCTAGGCCGCACCGGGCCAGGAGCTCGCAGAGCTGAAGGTACGCCCGAAGGTAGCGCCGCTGCCCGTCCCCCCACCAGAACGGCTTTGTCATCGACACGAAGACGAAGTCCCGTTCGTCGAGGCCGGGCACAGTGGATCGGACGCGGATCTCGGCTTGATGCGCGGCCTCGCGGTCCGGGAAGCTAGGCGGGAACTGGCCATCGGCGTAGTCGCGAAGGATCAGATAGGCGCCGGAGCGCAGCTTCTCGGCCCGTGAGAGCGGCAGGTGCCAGTCGGAGCGATTCCGCTCCCAAACCACCCGTCCTCCTCGCACCCAAGGCGCACGGGTAAGCTTGCCGGCCAGGGTTCTGGTCAGGGTCAGCGGTATCTCCTCACGACGTTGATCGCGCATCTTCGCGGAAAGCGTGCGGGAGCCCGGGTCGACGCCGACGCAGGCCTTGGTGAGATACGGAGCATCACCGGATCAGAAGGTGTCACGGGCCACGATCGCCTTGCCGCTCGGGACAAGAACGAGAACTGAGCGGCGTGGCCGTCGAAACCTCGGATCGCAGAAGATCTGCATCCGACCAGAGCTGCGCGGGCTTGTGCTTTTGGCTCTTGAGCCGCCGTGAAGCGGACGAGTGGTTTGCGACGGATGCGGAAGCTAGAGCAGAGAACCGCTCGCTTCCGGATCGATCGACGTTCGGAAGGCGCGAAGTGCGGCGCCCTCGCGGCTGACCTCCGCAACAGCTCCCGCGGAGCATATGATCGATGTGAGCACGTAACTGAACGGCGGAGGCCCTGATAGCAACGGCAAGAACGGACGCCGATCTTTACGAGCTGTTCATGCATGGCCGCGAGCCACGGAGCTTCGCTGCCGGCGAGGTCATCTTCAGCGAAGGCGATGAAGCCGATGGGCTGTATATCGTCGGTCGCGGTTCGGTTGAGCTGCGAGATGGGGAGCGCGTCGTTGACACCATCGCCGCCCCTGGGCTGTTCGGCGAGATGGCGCTTGTCGAGGATCAGCCGCGCTCGCTGACTGCGGTGGCCGTGGCCGACGCCGAGCTTTACGTGATCCCGCCTCGGCAGTTCTGGGTGCTCGTCAGTGAGACGCCGAATTTTGCGAGGCTGGTGATGAGCGTAATGTCGCAGCGCGTGCGTCATACGGGCAGCACGACCTGAGGCCCTCCGAGGCGCACTGTGCGGCTGTCTCCGGGCACAGGCGGGCCAGATGGTGAAAGTTCCTCATCCTTGCCAAGAACCGCGAGACGTCGTCATCCCGAGATGTTCCGCCCGTTCGCGGGACGTCTCCCGCAGCCAAAGGAACGCGGCGTGAACCAATGCGTGTCGCACGACGAACTTAGGTCGCGCTTGGCGGCGAAGGTCTTCGATGGTCTTACTAGGCGACAGAAACGCGAAGAACCAGGACACGAGGAACGTGTAGAGCCGCGTACCTGGGGGTGAGGGCATGAGCTGACCGTACCGCCCGGGCCCCTACTACAGCCCGCTATTAATGCTCGATAATCGGGCTTATGTAGACCTGTGTGCGAAAGCGGCATCCGGAGCTGCCAGCGATCGCCCCGCCTTCAGACGACTTCCCGCAAACGCCCCGTCTTGACGTCGTAGACGAAGCCGCGCACCGAGTCCTTGCGCGGGATGAACGGCGATGCCTTGATCCGTGCGATCGATTGTTTGACGTCGGCGTCGAGGTCGGGAAACGCCTCGGCGGCCCATTCGGGCTTGATCCCGGTCTCCTGCTCGATTGAGGCTTTGAACTGGTCGTCGGTGAACGTCAGCATGCCGCAGTCGGTGTGATGGATCAGGACGATCTCCTCGGTGCCCAGGAGCCGCTGAGAGATCGTTAGCGAGCGGATCTCGTCGTCGGTGACGACTCCGCCGGCGTTGCGGATCACGTGGGCGTCGCCATCGCTCAGTCCTAGCATCCCGTAGACGTTCAACCGGGCGTCCATGCATGCGACTACGGCCACCTTCTTCGCCGGCGGCAGCGGCAGATCGCCTTTGTCGAACGCGGCCGCGTACGCCTCGTTGTTCTCCAGGAGCCGGTCGGTCGAGCTCATATGCGTTCCTCGGGTCGGACGGTTGAGGTGCGAAAACTCTACCAAGGCAGTGAAGTTTGAGGGTTATGTCAACTGATCCCCGCATCAGCCGGCGAAATCACCGGGCCGCCGGCCACGCGGGCTCCACCCGCGGGTGGAGAGGACAGCGGCAAAAGATCAGCCCCCCGGTTCCGCCCCTGAGACGATGCGCAATCCGCGGCCAGGACGGAGGATTGAGCCATGCACACAACTGACTACGTCATTGACTCGATCCTCGTTCTCCTGGTCCTCGTTCAGATCAAGGAGCGCCCGCTCACGACCCGCGAACTGGCGCGCCCGCTGATCCTCGTCGGGGTCGCGGTGGCGATCTACCTCAACGGCATCCCGACGGCCGGCAACGACCTCGTACTCGTCGCCGGGCTCGCGCTGCTCGGCGCGACGATCGGCATCGCCAGCGGCCAGACCGTCAAGCTCCGCCAGGCTGCCGACGGGACGGTGCTTGCGCGCGCTCGCTGGGCCTCCGGCTTCTTCTGGGTGCTCGGGATGGGGTCGCGCTTCGGCTTCCTGATCTGGATCCACAACGGCGGTGGCTCGACGATCGCCAACTTCAGCGCTCATCACTCGATCACGAGCGGCGAGGCTTGGACCGCCGCGCTGCTGGGAATGGCCGTCGCCGAGGTCGTGGGCCGGACACTCACCCTGGCGCTCCGCCGCCACCGGCTGCAGGCCGCCGGCCAGCTGCAGCTCGCCTAGCCGCACCAAGGAAAGGGCTCAGAAGCGCCCGGTTTCGGCCGGGCGCTTCGCGTTGACGGCGTCACAATCAAGTCGATGACCATGCGCAAGCCGCGGGGCATGAGCACTCGCAGCTGGATCGACAGGCAGATCGAAGAAGCCACGCGCAGAGGGGAGTTCGACGACCTCCCCGGCGCCGGCCGGCCGATTCCCGATCTGGACAAGCCCTACGACGAGATGTGGTGGGTAAAGCAGAAGCTCCGGCGGGAGTCCCTGACGTACCTCCCTCCCACGCTCGCGCTGCGCAAGGCCGCCCACGAGGCGCTCGAGGCCGCCTACGAGGCGGACTCCGAGGCAGAGGTGCGCGAGATCATTCGCGCGATCAACACGCGGATCGTGGAAGCAAATCGCGTGCCGGCGCACGGCCCCTCGATCATGCTGACCCCGTTCAACGTCGACTCGGTCCTCAAGGGCTGGCGCGACCGCCGCGGGGCCAATCGCTGAGCGCCGGGGGGCGGATACACTCAGCTGAAGCGATGCCGAAGCAGCAGCGGATGATGCGCGTCGAGCAGCGAAGCCAGCTCGCCGCGATCCAACAACTCGAAGGCCGCTCCGACGAGGAGCTCGAGGCCGAGACCAAGTACAAGGCCGCCGCTCAGGCGATCCTTGGGGCTCGCGCTGCCGAGAAATACGACGCCAAGAAGGCCCGAGCTCACTTCCAGCGGGCCCTAGCCGCCGCACGGCCGCAGGAGCGCCTGCAGCTGCGGCGGATGGCGGACGCCTCGCTCGCGCTGGCCGAGCGCCGCGCCGACGATCTCAAGAAGGCGACCGAGCGCCTCGGCGTCGAGGGCCCGACGACCAAGCAGCTCCGCGGTCTTCGCTTCATGGGCCTGGTCGCGCCGCCGAAGAGCGCCGGAGCGCTTGCGCGGATCCGCGGCATCGTTCTGCTCATCGCGCTGGTCGCGCTTGTCTTGGCGGTGGGCTTCGGGATCGTCAAGCTGATCGAGCTCGCGGCAGGCTCGGCTTCCACGTCGACATCGATCGGCTACGACGTCCTGCTGGTGGTGATCGCGCTGGGCGTCGTTGCCTACTTCGGTCGGCGGCGCCAGAAACGGATGCAGGCCGAGCGCGCCGAGCAGATCGCGGCCCGCTCGCGCTGAGCGCCGCCCAGCGCGCCGATGTGCGGTCGCTACACGCTCGCGACGCCAAGCCCGGCGGGCCTGCGAGCCCGGTTTCCGGTCGGGGAGTCCGTCGAGATCCGACAGCGCTTCAACGTGGCGCCGGGCGACGACGTGCTCGCGGTCACAACCGATCGCGAGGGCGCCCCGCGGGGCGAGCTACTGCGGTGGGGGCTCGTGCCGTCGTGGGCCAAGAGCCAGGACACCGGGCTGAAGATGATCAACGCCCGCGTAGAGACCGTCGCTGAGCGGCCCGCGTTCCGCCGTGCGTTCGAGCGCTCCCGGTGTCTGATCGTCGCCGACGGGTTCTACGAGTGGCAACGGATCCCAGACCGTCCCAAGCGGCCATTCCACATAACTCGCTCGGACCACAATCCGTTTGCGTTCGCTGGTCTGTGGTCGATCTGGTACCGGCCGGACGGCACCAAGCTGCGCTCCTGCACGATCCTCACAACCGCCCCCAACGAAGCGATTGCTGAGCTGCACGACCGGATGCCGGTGATTCTCGAGCCGGACGCGGAGCAGCTGTGGCTCGACCGAGCCGCCACCCCCGCCCAACTGCGCGACGTGCTCGGAGGCCTCACGGACGGACAGACGACGCTTCGCCCAGTCGGATCCGCGGTCAACGACGCTCGCTACGACGGCCCAGAGTGCTTAGCGGCTCCGCAGCCAGATCCCCAAGCTCAGCTCTTCTAAACGCGCCTACCCAATGGCCCTCTCCCCTCTCCTCGCCTCATACGATTACGTCCTGCTCGACCTCGACGGTTGCGTCTGGGTCGGCGAGGAGTGCACGCGCCAAGCACCCGAGGCGATCGAGGAGCTCCGCCTGGCGGGGAAGTCGCTGGCCTTCCTGACAAACGACTCGCGCCGATCGCCCGAGGACTACGTGCGTAAGCTGTGGTCTCTCGGTCTCAGGGCCTCGCTCGAGGAGGTCGTGACCGTGGGGGCCGCGATCCAGCATCTCCTCGCCGGGCGACCACCGCCACTGGACGTGTACGTGATTGGCGCCCCCGCGATCTTCCGCCATGTGGCCGAAGCGGGGGTGCGGATCGTCAACGACACCGAGGAAGCTGCGAAAGCTCGGGTGGTGGTGATCGCCGGCCACGACGACTTCCACTTCTCGGAGTTGCGCGCGGCGACTCAGGCGGTGCTCGCGGGCGCGGAGATGATCGCCGCGGGACGCGATCGCACCTTCCCAGCCGAGGACGGGCTGTGGCCCGGAACGGGTGCGATCGTCGCGGCGCTCGAGTACGCGACCGAACGTAGCGCTCACATCGTCGGCAAACCGGACCCGCAGATGTTCCGCACCGCGCTCGACCGCCTCGGTCCCGGCAGGGCTCTGGTGGTCGGCGACCGGCTCGACTCCGACCTCGCCGGGGCCGCAGCGGCCGGCCTCGACGCGGCGATCGTGCTGACGGGCGTGGCGACGCGAGAGGACGCCGAGGCGGCACGTGAGCCTGCACCGGTCGCGATCGCGGACGATCTCAGCGAGCTGCTGGTGGGCGCATGACGATTGCGTTGATCGTCAACCCATCCGCGGGCGGAGGTCGCGCCTCGCGCGTGCTCGAAGGCGTGCAGGCCGCGCTGCGCAGCCATGGCCTCGAGCACCGCGTCGAGCGGACCACGGACCTCGACGACGCGCGCCGCCTCGCCCGCGCCGCGGCCGCCGCGGGTGAGACCGCCGTGGCGCTCGGCGGGGACGGGCTGATTGGCGCCGTCGCAGGGGCCATATCCGGGACCGACGGGGTACTCGGCGTGGTCCCGGGCGGGCGCGGAAACGACTTCGCCCGGACTCTCGGGATCCCACTCGATCCGGAGGGGGCATGTGACGTTCTCGCTCGCGGCACGGTCCGAGCGCTCGACCTCGGCGAGGTCAGCTCCCCGGACACGGCACCGAGCACGTTCATCGGGATCGCCAGTTGCGGCTTCGATTCCGTGGCGAACCGGATCGCAAACGAGACCCGCCTGGTACGCGGAAATCTCGTGTACGCGTACGGGGCGTTGCTGGCGCTGATCGGCTGGTCGCCCGCGAGCTTCACCCTCAAGCTGGACGACGGTGTGCCTCGGAGCGTGACCGGCTACACGATCGCGGTGGCGAACTCAAAGGCATATGGAGGCGGCATGTGGCTCGCGCCGGACGCTTCGCTGACCGACGGGATGCTCGACATCGTGATCGTCGAGCACGCCTCGAAGCTCCGGTTCCTGCGCTTGCTCCCGACGGTCTTCAAGGGCGATCACGTCAAGGAGCCCAACGTTCACGTGGCCGGGCCCGGCAGGTCGAGATCAGCGCCGAGCGACCGTTCACGATGTACGCCGACGGCGACCCGATCGCTGAGCTTCCGGTAACCGTGCGCGCCCGGCCGGGTGCGGTGAAGGTCGTGGTCCCCGAGTGAGCCTGCTGGGCCCAAAGATCCTGGCCGCGCGGGCGGTCGGGGAGCTCGCGCGGCGCGCTGGTCGCGGCGGGGGTACGAGCCTCCCCGGGAAGGTGCTGATGCGCCTCGACGCGAACGCCATCGGCGAGCTCGCGGCGCGGATGCCCCAGGGCTGCGCCGTGATCTCCGCGACCAACGGCAAGACGACGACCGCCGCGATGGCCGCCTCCGTCCTCGAACGCGCCGGTGTGCGGCTCGTCCACAACCGAGCCGGCGCGAACATGGCGGGCGGCGTGGCCTCGACGCTGCTCGCCGCGGCGCATCCGGGCGGTGGCATCGACGGGCAGCTCGGGCTATTCGAGCTCGACGAGTTCTGGCTCGATCGCCTGGCGCCCGAGCTCGCACCCCGCGCGATCCTGCTCGGAAACCTCTTCCGGGACCAGCTGGATCGCTATGGCGAGCTCGACACGATCGCCGACCGATGGGCCGAGGTCGTCGCCACGCTCCCCGCCCGCTCGCGCCTGGTGCTAAACGCGGACGACCCGCTGATCGCCGACCTGGGACGCGCGGCGGCCGCACACGTCACCTACTTCGGGGTCGATGACCCCGCGATGGCGATCCCCGAGATGCAACACGCCTCGGACTCCAAGCACTGCCGCCGCTGCGGCGCGGCTTACACGTACGACGCCGTTTACCTCGGGCACCTCGGCCGCTACAGCTGTCCGTCGTGCGGCCAAGAACGACCGGTTCCGCAAATCGCGGCGGAAGAGATCGAGCTGGACGGGACCCGCGCCGCGCGCTTTCGGCTGCGCACGCCCGCCGGGAGCGTCAAGGTCGCGTTGCCGCTCCCGGGGCTCTACAACGTCTACAACGCCCTCGGGGCCGCCGCACTGTGCCTCGAGCTCGGCGTCGCTCTCGACGTGGTCGCAAAGGGCCTCGAAGATGTGCGTGCGGCGTTCGGGCGGGCCGAGACCGTCCGAATCGGAGCCACGGAACTGTCGATTCTGTTGATCAAGAATCCGGCCGGCGCCAACGAGATCTGCCGCACGCTCGCGCTCGAGGAGGGCGAGCTCGACCTGCTCGCGGTGCTCAACGACCGCACCGCCGACGGCCGCGATGTCTCCTGGATCTGGGATGCGGACTTCGAAATCCTCTCCCCGCGCGTGCGTCGCGTCACGTGCGCCGGGCGGCGCGCCGCCGAGCTCGCGCTGCGACTGAAGTACGCCGGTATGCCAACGGATCGCCTGCACGTCGTGCCGTCTCTCCCGGAAGCGCTGAGCGCGGCGCTCGCGGCCGCGGATGGCCGAAGGCTGTTTGCGCTGCCCACGTACACAGCGCTGCTCGAGCTGCGCGACGAGCTGGCCTCCCGCGGCCACGTGGAGCGGTTCTGGGCCGATCGAGCGCGCGCATGACCGCGATCTGGCACGACCTCGAATGCGGCACCTATGCGGAGGATCTGCCGCTGTGGCGCTCGCTCGCGGCCGATAACGATGGCCCGATCCTCGACGTCGGCGCTGGAACCGGGCGTGTGACCCTCGATCTCGCCCGGCAGGGGCACCGGGTCACCGCGCTCGACCGTGACGCCGAGCTGCTCGCCGAGCTCGAAGGCCGCGTGGCCGGGATGTCGGTCGAAACCGTTGTCGCCGACGCGCGCGGGTTCGAGCTTCCTCAGCGCTTCGGCCTCTGTCTGGTACCGATGCAGACGATCCAGTTGCTCGGCGGGCCCGAGGGCCGGGAGGCGTTCCTACGCTGCGCCAAAGCGCATCTCCGGCGCGGCGGCCTGCTGGCCGTGGCGCTCACGAGCGATCTCGATCCCTATGAGATCGCCGACGGCGGCCCGCGCCGGTGCCCGACATGTGCGAGCGCGACGGCACCGTGTACGCCAGCCAGCCGACCGCCGTCCGCGCCGAGCCCAACGGGTTCGTGCTCGAGCGCCGTCGGGAGACGGTGAGCGCCGACGGCCGGCGGACGGTTGAACAAAATGCGATCGCGCTTGACCGCGTAACCCCGCGTGAGCTCGAGCGCGAGTCGCGCGCGGCGGGGATGACGCCGGTGCGCAGGGCCACGGTCCCGCCGAACCTCGACTACGTCGGCAGCGAGGTGGTGATCGTCCGTGCCTGAGGCCAATGAGCGGGAGCTGCGCGTCTGCGCCCTCTATCCCGACCTGATGAACATCTATGCGGACCGCGGGAACATCCTGCTGCTCGAGCAGCGCTGCCGCTGGCGGGGCATCGGCTTCTCACTGTCCGCGGTTCACCTGGGTGAGCCCCTCGACCCTCATGGATCGGACCTCTACTACATCGGCGGCGGCCAGGATCGAGATCAGCGGCTGTGCGCCTACGACCTGGCCGAGACCAAGCGCGACGCGCTCGAGGCGATCGCGGACCGCGGTGGCGTGATCCTCGCGGTCTGCGGGGGCTATCAGCTGCTGGGCCACTCCTACCAGCTCGGCGACGAGACACTGCCAGGCGCCGGCCTGGTCGACCTGCGGACGGTCAGGCACGACGACCGCGGCTCTGGAAGCGCAAGCCGCTTGATCGGAAACGTGGCGATCGAGGTCAGCTCGATCCGTCCGGACCGCCACGCGTCCTGGCCGGGTTCGAGAACCACGGCGGGCGCACCTATCCTCGGAGCGTCGGCGACAGCCTTTCGGGCGGGTGATTCAAGGCCATGGCAACAACGGCCAGGACGGGTATGAAGGTGTCCGCGAGCGCGGGGTGATCGGGACCTACCTGCACGGCCCGCTCTTGCCCAAGAACGTCTGGTTCGCCGACTGGCTGATCGCAGCGGCGCTCGGGATTGCCGAGGCGCTCGACCCGCTCGACGACGAGCTCGAGCAGGCGGCCCACACCGAGGCCCGCCGCGCGGCCGGGCTCGGGTCGGCGCAGTGATCGGGCGATCGCTCCGGAGGCCGGCGGCGGCGCTCTGCCTCACATCCCTGTTGGCGCTCGCCGGATGCGGGTCGAAGAAGCGACCGGTGCCGACGACCCACTCGCACACGCAGACCACAACCACGAACGCGACCGTGCTGCCGGGGACTGGCCGGCCGCCGGTGGCGATCGGCGACAAGAACACCTACCCCGAACAGTTCATTCTTGGCGCGCTGTACGAGCAGGCTCTGGGGGCCGAAGGATTCACGGTTTCACTGAACCGGAACATCGGCCCAACCGAGGTCATTCTCCAGGCGCTCAAGGCCGGGACCCTCGACCTGTATCCCGAGTACATCAACGTCTGGGACGCAACGTGGCCGGATACAAACACCGGTTCGACAGCGCCGGCGCGGCCTACAGCGCCGGCCAGCGATATGCGCTCGCCCGCCAGCTTCAGCTGCTCAAGCCAACGCCGTTCAGCGACACCCAAGGCCTCGGCGTGACGCTTACCTATGCCGTTCAGCACGGCCTGAGCTCGATCGCGGACCTGCGCAAAGTGGCCACGACGCTGGTGATGGGCGGACCGCCGCAGTTCGAGACCAGCCAGAACGGGCTCGCAGGCGTCGAGGAGACCTACGGATTCGCGCCGGCATCGTTCAGGTCGATCGCGGTCGGCGGCCAGTACCCGGAGCTCGACAAGGGCACCATCCAGGCAGCGGACGTAAACACCACCGACGGCCAGCTGCTGAGCGACAACTACGCGGTGCTGAGCGACCCGAACCACGTGTTCGGCTGGGGCAACGTCGTGCCGATCGTCTCCCAGAAGGTGCTCGAGAACGAGGGACCGGCGTTCGTCGCGACGGTCAATACGATCAGCGCGCTACTGACGACCCCCGTGATGCGCCGGCTCAACGCCGAGGTAACGATCGACCACCAGGACCCGACCGCGGTGGCGAAGGCGTTCCTGATGGCACACCACCTGCTGCCGGCCAAGCCGTCGAGTTGACTAATCGCTCTGGGTCGCTCCCCTGACGGTTGCGGTGACCCAGAACACGATCGCCGGCGCGAGGTCCATGAGCGGGGCCCGGTCTCCCTCCTCGAGCCGCTCCCGGATCAGCTCGCGCACACCGAAACAGATTCCGAGGTAGACCGGTTCCGGGAGCGGCGCCAGCGTCGGGTCGCTCCTCCGGATCGCCTCGTGGCGTTCGCGCAGCATGTTGGCCAGCATCCGGACGCCCTGGCCGCGGCGCTCGCGAGCTTCGGGGCCGGCTGCGTCCATCTCCACCAGGAACGCGCGCGCCGCGACCCGGTCGCGCTCGAGTGTGCCCAGGTACCCGGTCAGCGCCAGCTCCACGAATTCGCTCCAGGTGGTCCCGGGTGTGACGCCCGCGGTCATCGCCGAAAGCAGCTCACCGGCGAAACGATCGTAGGCCGAGAACAGGCACGCCTGCTTGTCGGCGAAGTGCTCGTAGAACGCAGCCCGCGAGACGCGCGCCCGCCGGGCCAGCTCGCCGATTGTGACCCCCGCGTAGCCGCGCTCCGCCAGTAGCTCCGTCAACGCCGTTTCGAGCCGTGACCGCTGGGACTCCCCCACCTGCTCGCGCGTCAATCCGTGCGGCCCGCGCGGCAGCGGCTGATCCAGCGGGTGCTCGGTTTCGGTGTTTGTGCTCATCCGCTTGACAATGAAGTACCGCCCGTTACTATACCTCTGTGAGTTCGGAAACGCGCAGTACTTAACTCTTCAGAGGGGGGAATCAATGCGTGGATTTCTGGCCGTGATCGCGGCCGCAGTGGTCGGGACCGCGGTGTTCGCGAGCTCCGCATCCGCATCCGCGGCCGGTTCTGGCTTCAACGACCCGTCCTGCCGGCCGTCGGCGGCTCACCCCGATCCCGTCGTGTTGATCCACGGCCTCAGCTCGACCGGGCAGGAAAACTGGGGCTACCTCGGCCCCTACCTGGCAAATGCCGGTTACTGCGCCTTCTCGCTCACGTACGGGGCGACATCGCCGTTCGGGCCGTACGTGGGCGGTATTGGCCCGATTCCCCAGTCCGCGCAGCAGGTGAGCGATTTCATCTCGCAGGTCCGCTCGGAAACCGGGGCGAACAAGGTGGATCTCCTCGGCCATTCCGAGGGGGCGTTCATGTCCCTGTACGTGCCCAAGGAGCTTCCGGTCGCTTCGGAGATCGGCAAGGTGGTCGCGATGGCGCCGCCAACGCACGGCACCAGTTTCGCCAACCTCGTGACGCTCTCGAACGACCTGGGCCTTGCGAGCCTGAGAACCCTGTTGCTGTCCGGCTCGTGTCCCGCGTGCAACGAGCTGATCGACGGGGGCTCGGCGGTCACGGCGCTCGACAGTGGTCCCATCGCCCAGCCCGGAATCGCCTACACGATCCTGATCTCGCGTTACGACGGGCTCGTTACCCCGCCGACGACCGCCTTTGTGAACGAAGCAGGCGTGACCAACAAGTACGTCCAGGATTCATGTCCGCTCGATCCGGTGGGCCACGTCGGACTTGCGTTCGACACCGACGTCGCGCAGACGATCACAAACGCGCTCGATCCGGCGACCGCGGTTCCGATCAGCTGCTCGTTCGGTCCGCCGTTCTAGTGTCGGGACACTAGGCGCCGGTCGAGCCGAACCCGGCAGTTCCCCGCGTCGAGGTCGACAAACCGTCGACCTCGACCACTTCCGGGCTCGCTACCCGGGTGACGACCAGCTGCGCGATCCGAGCGCCGGCCACGATCTCAAACGGCTCGTCGCGGTCGGTGTTGAGCAGGAGCACGCGCAGTTCACCCCGATAGCCGGGATCGATCAACCCCGGGGCATTGACCAGCGCGATCCCGTGGCGCGCGGCCAGGCCCGAGCGCGGCAGGACAAGACCCGCGTGATCGTCGGGTAGCTCGATCGCGATCCCGGTTGCGATCGAGGCGCGCTCCCCGGGGCCAAGGACACTGCTCTCGAGGGCGTACAGATCCAGCCCCGCGTCGCCGTCGTGCGCCCGCGTCGGCACGAGCGCCCGATCGTCGAGGCGGGCAACGCGGAGCTTCACGCCCGCTGAACCGCGAACCCCGCGTAGCGAGCGGCGACTGCACCCGGAAGCTGCGCCGTGACACGCACACCTTCGGGCGTGTCCTCGCGCTCGAGCTCGCCGTCGAGCTCGTGAAGCTCCGCCAGCCGAGCTCCCTGCTCGTACGGAACCAGGAGCTCGACCCGCTCGAGCGTGCGGGCGAACTCGTGTCCGATGCGCTCGACGAGCGCGTCGATCCCCTCGCCGGATACCGCAGACACCACCAGCGCCTCGGGGTGACGGCGCTCGAGCTGCTCCCGCCGCTCGGCATCGATCGCGTCCGCCTTGGAGAACACCAGAATCCGCGGCGCCTCATCAGCGCCGATGTCGTTGAGTACGTCTTCGACCGCCGCCATCATCGTGACGAGGTCCTCTTCGGGCGCCGAGGCGTCCGCGACGTGCAGGATCAGGTCGGCGATCCGCGTCTCTTCGAGCGTCGCGCCGAACGCGTCGACGAGTTGGTGCGGAAGCTTGCGGATGAAACCGACGGTGTCGGTGAGCAGGTATTCGCGCCCATCTGCGCGCAGCAGCCGAGTCGTCGGGTCGAGCGTCTGGAACAGTCGATCGCCCACGCCGACGGTCGCACCCGTCAGCGCATTGAGGAGCGTCGACTTGCCGGCGTTCGTGTACCCGGCGAGCGCCACGGACCGAAGGTGCGCGCGCTCACGCTCGGCGCGCATCACGGAGCGGCTCGAGCGGACCCGGGCCAATTTGCGCTTCAACGCGGAGATCCGGTCCCGCGCGAGGCGGCGGTCGGTCTCGATCTGGGTCTCGCCCGGGCCGCGCGTGCCGATCCCGCCTCCGAGCCGCTCGAGGTGCGACCACAGGCCCCGCATCCGCGCGAGGTTGTACTCGAGCTGCGCGAGTTCCACCTGAAGCTTGCCCTCGGCGCTGTGCGCGTGCGCGGCGAAGATGTCGAGGATGATCGCTGTCCGGTCGATCACCGGCATTCCGAGCGCTGACTCGAGGTTGCGCTCCTGGCGGGGAGAAAGCTCGTCGTCACACGCGACCAGGTTTGCGTCGGCTTGGCCCAGATTGTGTTTCAGCTCGTCGATCTTTCCGGGGCCGAGGTAACTGTTGGGGTGCGGGTGGTCGCGGTGCTGCACGAGCTCGCCGACGTCGGCTACACCCGCCGTGCGCAGCAGCTCGCGAAGCTCGGCGAGTTGATGGTCGCTTACGTCGGGCACCGCCGCGACCATGTACGCACGCTGCCTCGCCCTCCCGCGGGGGCGGCCGTCGACGAAGGTCTGGCGGTTGCGTCCGTGGCGGCTGCGCTGCATCGAGTTCCCAGAATAGCCGCGGCTAGAGCCGCCGAAGCCGCTCTACCGCCTCGAGCAACCGCTCGTCGGGCGTCGTCAGCGAGATGCGGAAGAAACCCTCGCCGTTCGGTCCGTAAGCACCTCCCGGAGAGATCACGACTCCCGTCTGTTCGAGCACGTGCTCGCAGTACGCCGCCGATGACTCGAAGCCCGGGGGCACCGGCGCCCATATGTAGATCGTTCCCTTCGGCGGCGTTACATCGACGCCCGCCGCTTGCAGCGCGTCGCATACGAGATCGCGCCGGCGCTGGTAGATGGCGTTCATCGCCTTGACCTCCGTGTCGAGCTCGGGGCCGAGCGCCGTCGCGCCTGCGAGCTGGATCGCCTCGAACAGGCCCGAGTCGATGTTCGACTTCAGCCGCCAGTAATGGGCGATCGCCTCGGCGTTGCCGACGATCGCCGCGCACCGCCAGCCGGTCATGTTGTAGCCCTTCGAGAGCGAGAAGACCTCGACGCCGACATCCTTGGCCCCCGGCGTCTGAAGGAACGACGGCGCGACGTAGCCGTCGTAGGTGGTCTCGCTGTAGGCGTTGTCGTGCACGACGAGGAGCTCGTGGTCTCGAGCGAGCTCGATCGCGCGTCGAACAGCCCGTCCGGGAGGATCGCCCCGGTCGGGTTATTTGGGTAATTGAGGAACATCAGCCGCGCGCGCCGAGCGTCTCGGTCCGATCGCGTCGAGGTCGGGCGCAAACCCCCGCTCGGGGATCAGCGGCATCAGCGCCGCCTCCGCTCCCGCCAGCAGCGGCCCGCCCGTGTACACGGGGTAGCCGGGGTCGGCGGCCAACGCGAATCGCCGGGATCGAGGAACGCGAGGTTCAGGTTGAAGATGCACTCCTTGGCGCCGATCGCCGGCATCACCTCGGTCTCGGGGTCGATCGTCGACGCCGAAGCGGCGCGGGTAGAACGCCGCGACCGCCTCGCGGAACTCCTTCCGCCCCCGGTTGCTCGGATACTGGTGGGTGCTCGGGTCGGCGACCGCCCGTTGCGCAGCGGCGACGATCGGCGCGTACGTGGGCATGTCCGGATCGCCGATCCCGAGGCTGATGACGTCCACTCCGGCCGCTCGCTTGGCCTCGATCTTCCGCTCGAGCTCCGCAAACAGATACGGCGGAATCAGCTCGAGGCGCTTACTCGGTCGCATGCAGCTCCTTGATGAAATCATCTGAGAAGGTTCCCGCGAACACCGGGACAGCCCAGCCTGACAGGTCGATCTGGAGGTCCTCCCCCACCTCGACCTCGAGTTCGCCGCCGTCGAGCGCCACAGTGACCGGCGAGCTCCCGCCCTGGAGGACGTAGGCGACGGCCGCGCCGATCGCGCCGGTGCCGCTCGCCGAGGTCTCCCCCACTCCCCGCTCGAAGATCCGGGCGCGGATCCGGCCGCTCGAGGGGGTGAACCAGGACACGTTCGTACGGTTCGGGAACAGCTCGTGATGCTCGATCCCGGCCCAATCGCCGCGAGATCGAGGGCTTCGAGCTCGGTCCGGTCGTCGACCCGGATCGCGCACTGCGGGTTGCCCGACCTGGACGTGCTGGAAGCGCCACTCCCGCCCGCCGGCGATGAGCTCGCCGGTCCCGTCCGTCGGCCGGACGGGAAATCGCCGCTCTCGAGGCGTGCCCGGCCCATATCGACGGTGCAAGTCGTCGGCGAGGTGATCGTCGCGCGAAGCTTGCCCGCGGCGGTCTTGATAAATCGGTCCGGTGTCACCCGCGCCGTGCAGATAGAGGATCGCCTCCCGAGCCCCATTGCCAGACAGCCTCCGCCTCCGAACCGTCGGGGTTGAACACCCGCATGCGGCCGAGGCTCGTTCCTCGAGAGCAGCAGCACGCCGTCGGCGCCTACGCCCGTGTGTGGCGCGCAGATCGCCGCGACGCGGGCGGGGGTCAGCTCGAACGCCAGGTCGTCAGCCTCGACGATCACATAGTCATTGCCCAGCGCCTGCCACTTCTCGAATTTCACCGCGGCGCAGCTTGCCAGAGCTCCGGCGATCTGAGCCGCGACCTCGTCCGCGGGCCAGTCCCGTTACGTCGAGCACCTCGACCCCCGCGAGCTTGCGCATCCAGGTCAGCTGACGGCGCGCGTAGTTGCGCGTGCGTCGCTTCATCGCCTCCACGTCGCCGGCCAGCAGTTCGTCGAATCCCAGCGCTTTGCGGGCGGTGACCGATGCACCGGCAGCATTCGCGCGCGGACCTCGTCCTCGCGCCCCGCGGCGAGCATCCGCTCGACCCGGGCGTCGATACGCGCATATAGCCGCTCGCGCTCCATCACGAGCCCGATCAGCAGCGTCGGCCGGCGAACGTCCTCGCGTCCACAGCTCGGACTCGGCGCCCGGTCGGCTCGAGCTCGCCGGCCTCGAGCAGTTCGAGCGCGCGGACGATTCGGTGGCGGTCGGTGGGCTCGATCTCCGCGGCGGCCCACGGTGCGCGTCGGCCAGGTGGGCGTGCAGCGCGCCCGGGCCTCGGCGCTCGAGCTCGCCCGTCCAGCGTTCACCGCGCCCTCCGGCGGGGGCGGCTTCAGCTCAGCTCGGTCAGCGCCGCCCGCAGGTAGAGCCCGGTTCCGCCGACGACGATCGGCCGCCGCCCCGCGCCGAGAGGCTCGTCGATCTCGCGCGTGTGCAAGCTCCGCATACTGGCCGGCGCTGAACTCGCGTCGACCGGGAGAAACGAGATCAGGCGGTGCTCGAGCCGGGCGCGCTCGGGTGCGGTCGCGGCTCCGGTGAGCGCCTCAAGCCCCGCGATATACCTGCAGGGCGTCGGCCGAGACGGCGACCGGATCCTCGCCCTGCGCCCGCAGCCGGTCGGCGAGTGCGATGGCGACCGCCGGTCTTGCCGACCCCGGTCGGGCCGAACAGCGCGATGACCTCGGCGCGGCATTCCCGCGGAGTATCGTGAACCGATGCCCGCGCGCATCGGCACCGGCCTCTCGACCGCGCCCGACCCGCTCGACGCGGGCACCGAGGCAGCGCGCCAGGCCGCGCAGGCGCTCGGCGGCGATGCGCCAGATCTCGCGCTGGTATTCGCCTCAGGGGCCCATCATCTGGCCGCGCCCGAGGCGCTGCTCGAGGGCATTCATGACGCGCTCTCTCCCGCCGCGCTGATCGGGTGCGGGGCCGGAGGGGTGCTCGGAGGGGGCCGCGAGCTCGAGGAGGGCACGGCGGTTTCCGTGTGGGCCGGCTCGTTCGACGGCGGTAGCGCGCGGCCCTTCCGAGCGACGTCGCCGATGCCGCTGACGTGCCGGAGATCACGGGCTACCCGAGCTCGATTCGACCCGCGGGTTGATCGTCCTCGCCGACCCTTACACGTTCCCCGCGAGGAGCTGCTGGACCGGCTCGCCGTCGAAGCTCCCGGCGTCCCGGTGCTCGGCGGTCTCGCGAGCGCCCGGAGCAGTGAGGGATCGGGGGTCCTGTTGCTGGGCGAGGAGGTGATCGAGGACGGCGCCGTCGGCGTCGCGCTCGATGGCGTCGAGCTGCTCCCATGCGTGTCGCAGGGCGCGGCCCCGCTCGGCCCCGAGCTGACGATCACCGCTGCTGAGGGGAACGTGATCGACGAGCTGGCAGGACGCCCGCGCGTGGAGACCCTTCAGCGCGTCGTCGCCGGGCTGTCGCGGCGTGAGCAGGCGCTCGTCTCTGGAGGCGTGCTGATCGGGATCGTGATGGACTCGGGGAAGGCCGATTACGAGCAGGGCGACTTCCTGGTTCGGGGGATCGCCGGCGCGGATCCCGCTTCGGGACGTCTCGCGGTCGCGGCGATGGTCCAGGAGGGCCAGGTGATCCGGCTCCACGCCCGCGACGCCGGTCCGCAGACGAAGACCTGCGGCGCCAGCTGCGGCTGCGGATGGAGGCCCTGCCGGGAGCCCACCGGCGGGCGCGGTCGTGTTCTCGTGCAACGGCCGTGGTACGGCGATGTTCGGCGAATGTGACCACGACGCTTCCGCGGTAGCCGACGAGCTCGGCGGAGCGCCGGCGGCGGGCTTCTTCGCCGCCGGTGAGATCGGGCCTGTCGGGGGACGCAGCTTTCTACACGGCTTCACCGCGACGATCGCGGTGTTTCCCGGATAGCCATCTACACTGCCGCGCCGTGAGCCTCCTGGCCGGCAACGTGTTGATCACCGGCGCGACCGGCGGGCTCGGCCAGGCGCTCGCGCGCGGGTTCGCCGGTAAGGGCGCGAACTTGACGCTGACGGGGCGTCGCGCCGACACGCTCTCCGAGCTGGTCGATGAGGTCGGGGGTCGCGGGATCCCGTGCGATCTCTCCGATCGAGATGAAGTCGACGCTCTCGCCCAGAAGGCGGTGGCTTCGGAGATCGACGTGTTCGTCAGCAACGCGGGCTTGCCGGGCTCCGGTCAGCTAACCGACCTGACACTGGAACAGGTCGACCGCGTACTCGCCGTGAACCTACGCGCGGCCGTCGCCCTCACACATGCGCTTCTGCCGGGAATGATCCAGCGCGGTCGTGGCCACGTCGTGTTCATGTCCTCACTTCAAGGGCGCGCTCCGACGGTGGGCGCGTCTACGTACGTCGCGACGAAATTCGGACTTCGGGGCTTCGCGCTGGCGCTCCGCGAGGATCTCCGCAAGCAGAACGTCGGCGTATCCGTGATCCTTCCGGGCTTCATCAGCGACGCGGGCCTGTTTGCCGACGCCGGCGTGAGGCTGCCCCCGGGCGTCGCCACGCGTCCTCCGGAGGACGTCGTGAAAGCTGTGTTTCGAGCGATCGACCACAACCGTGCTGAAGTCGACGTCGCCCCGGCCACGCTCCGGCTCGGGTCCGTGTTCGCCGGCATCGCGCCGCAGACCGCGGCCGCTGTCAGCCGCCTGATGGGCAGCGAGCGGCTCGCGGCCGAGTACGCCGAGGGCCAGCGCGATAAGCGCTGACCCCCGGCTCGGTCGGGCGTCCCCTGCCCCTACCGCAAAGCCATGGTGAAGGGCTACCCGTCCGGGGCAACGCTAATCGAGTAGCGTGGCGAGCATGCCGAGCGGATGGCCGCGCCTCTCCTACGAGGACTGGAGCGAGACGTGCGACACGCTGCACGGACACACGCAGGTGTTGGGAAAGCTTGCAGTCGCGCTCGCGCCTCCGGAGCCACAGCTCCAGCACGCGGCGCTGCGCCTGACGGCACGAGGCTGGGAAACGCTCCCGCTGGCGGCTCCCAATGGTTCCGGCACGTTTTCCGTAGCGCTGGATCTTCGCTCCCACGAGGCCGTCGTCGAGCACACGACCGGCACCGTCGGGCAAGTTCCCCTGACTCCAAACCGGTCTGTCGGCGAGGTGACACGTGGGCTGCTCGAGGTGATCCGGGGAGTCGCTGGACCTGTCGAAATCGATCCCAAGCCGCAGGAGGTGCCGTGGGAGGTGCCCCTCGATCAGGACGAAGAGCATCGCGCCTACGATCCCGAGCGGGTCAGTATGTACTTCGCCGGCGCTACCCAGGCGGCGCTGGTCCTGGCCGAGTTTCGCGCCCCTTTCCGGGGGCGCTCGACCCAGGTCAATGCATGGTGGGGGTCGTTCGACCTCGCCGTGAATCTGTTCTCCGGGGAACCGGCAGATCCCCCGTCGACCGACTTCATCATGCGCAACTCGATGGATGCGCAGGAGGTCGCGATCGGGTGGTGGCCAGGTGATCCTCGCTACGTCAACGCCGCGTTCTACGCCTACGCCCACCCGGCCCCGGAGGGATTCGGAGACGCTTCGCTGTCACCGCCCCAGACCCACTGGGACGAGTCCCTCGGTGGGGAGTACATCCTCGACTGGGACGACGTGGTGGCGAGCGACGATCCGCACGCGTTGGCGCTCGAGTTCGCACACTCGGCGTTCAGCCATTCGTGCGACGTTTGCGAGTGGGATCCAGCGCTGCTCGCGAGCGCCGAGGGGACGCCGCCGCCGGTGAACTGACGCGCGTGCCTCGCGCGTCCTCGTCGCGTCTCTAGCGGGAGTCGAGCCAGCGGCTGAGCGCCCGCCGACCGGCGAGCGTGAGCTCACCCTCAGCATTGATCCAGTCCCGCGCGCGCAGCTCTCGAACGAGTCCGAGTGCGTCACTCGGTACGGACCCATCGCCTCGGGCCACCAGCCGCTCTGTGGCAGGCTCAACCGTCCAGCGCCCGGATTCGAGCGCCGCGAGCGCCAATCCCTGCTCGTCGGTTGGGAGGTCGAGCGGGTGCGGCGCAGCGCTGCGCCACGGATCCTCCGGCGTCTCGTGACCGCCTGCCGGTTGCTGTTGGGCGGCCTGCGATGCGACTTCGTCGCCCAGCCGCTCGACCTGCGAACGCAGCCAGCCGCCGGCGGTGTCCACCCATTCGCGGGCGTTGTCTGGATCGACACCGGCTCGGCCTGCTAGTTCGTCGAGGTCGAGCCGCTCCATGGCGCGTTCCATCGACTTCCCGACCTCTCGGGCGATGTCCCGCACGGTCTCTTCGAAGTTTTCGCGGTCGAACTCATCAGCGCACATGCACTAATCATCGCACGCGCGCGATGCGGACCGGTTCTGCCCGCCTACTGGTCGCGAACGAGCTCGTGCTCGCCGGTCACGTTCGCGAGCGCCGAGATGATCTCGTCGGCCAACTTCGCGCCGGCGTCGGCGTCCTCTGGCGTTGCTTTGACGCGGACGACGACGTCTTCGCCATCGATCTCCTCGAGCAGTACCGTCGGCGGGCGTCGCGTGGTCGTTGCGACCTGGTCGTCGAGAATCGCCTGAACCTGGCTGGGGCTGACGCCGGAGTTGAGTCGAACCCTGACGTCGACCGAGTCGGGCTCCTTGAGAGGCACGACGGCCGCGGCCAGCACGACGTTGTTCGGGACCATGATCCGGTCGGCGCCCCTCGCCAGGGTCGTGTAGAGAAGTCCGAGTGAGCTCACGACACCCTCAACGGTTCCGCCTACGGCTCCGGCCTGCAAGCGCACTCGGTCGCCAACCCGGAACGGCCGGGCGCTGAGCAGCACCATCCCGGCGAACACGTTGCCGAGCGTCTGCTGCGCGGCGAGACCAAGGATCACGGCAGTGAAGGCGGATCCCGCGATCAGCGAGCTGGCGCTCGCGCCCGCGATGTACAGCGCCCACACGAGGACGATCACGCCCGTTACAAGGCGGATGATGAATCCGACGGTGCCGGCGGTCGCGGGATCCATTCGCCGGAAGAGCGTTGGTGCAGCCGCCTTGCCGACGTCCCTCGCCAGCGCCCAACCGATCGCGAGGAGCGCCAGCACGGTCGCTGCGGTCACGGGCGCGTGCAGCGCATTCTGCTGATGCTTGGTGACGTGGAACCACCCGCGTAGTTGTCGTGGACCACGACCACGGCGACGAATATCGGGATCAGCACAGCGCTTGGCGCCGCGCCTTCTTGATCGCGCGCTGGCTCGCCTCGACAGCGAGCCAACCGTTCCCATGCCTCGCTGCGCGTCTCGAACATCCGGTCGAGGCTCGCGTCCCTTCGGTTTCTGAAGCGGTCTCTCATCGCCATTGCGTTCTACCCGTTAGGTATCACCGCGCTTCGTGCAGGGTTTCGCGAGGTGAGGGAGTTTTCAGAATAGACGTCCCTGCTGCGGCCTCTTCCGTGGGCGGCGGCTCGGAGGCGCGGCGCAGCTGCACTCTTCCGCGCATTCGCGGTCCCGGCGGGAGATCCGGCCCCTGAATGAGCGCTGCAAGCCGGTCCCGTTCATCCGGCGGCAGGTATGCCCCACGCCGGTACAGCTCCTTGTAATGCGGGATCAGATCGGGACGGTTGTCCTTCAGCCACTCGAAGAACAGCCCTCGGACTTCGCCTCGCAGGTGGAGTCCGATCCCGGTGACGTAAGCCGCGCCCGCCTCCGCGGCCAGCTCGAGGATCGGCTCGACCTGCTCGGGCGAATCATTGATGCCGGGCATCAACGGTGCGATCAGCACGCCCGTGCGAATCCCGTTGCGCGTCAGCTCCGCGACCGCTTCGAGCCGCGCCCGCGGGTTCGGCGTGTGCGGCTCGGTGGCCCGCCACGCCTTTTCATCGAGCGTCGGCACCGACAGCGCCGCCCCGAACTCGGTCGCCTCGTTGATCTGCTTCATCAACTCGAGGTCGCGCAGCAGCAGCGGGGACTTGGTCAGGATCGAGCACGGGTTGCGCGCGTCACGCATCGCCTCCCAGATGCCCGGCATCAGCTTGTATCGGCCCTCGACCCACTGGTACGGGTCCGTGTTGGTCCCGAGCGCAACGTGCTCGCGCTTCCACGACGGCCTGCCCAGCTCCGCGCGCGCGAGTTCCGGGGCGTTCACCTTGACGACGATCTGGCGCTCGAAGTCGCGGCCCGCGTCGAGGTCGAGATATTTGTGCGTTGGGCGCGCGAAGCAAAAGGGCACGCGTGCGTACACCCCCGGTACGGGTTGATCGTGTACTTGAACGGCATCCGCGACGCCGCCGGCACTCGATTCAAGATCGACTTCGCCCGCACCTCGTAGAACTTCGTCTCGATCGCGCCGGGTGCCTCGAAATGGCGCACGACAGCCTCGTCGCGATATCCCGGTAGCCGAGCCCGCTCCTCCGTCTCGATATCAAGGCTTTTCCACCTCACACGAACACATGTTCGCAGGGGCCTCGGATGGACCGGCTAGGGCGTGCTCAGCATGAAGCGTGCGCGACCAGCGACGCCTCGCCTAAAAGAGTCTGGCTCGTGGCGCCGGTGATCTCGACCTCGACGATCTCCCCCGGCGCGGCGAGCCCGGTGAAGTTCACGACCTTGTTGTGCGAGGAGCGCCCACGGAGCCGAGTCGGGTCGGTCCGCGAGGGTCCTTCAACAAGCACATCGAGAGTCCGGCCGAGGAACCGCTGCGCGCGCTCGTACGCCCGCCGCTGAATTACCTCTACCAGTCGCTCGAGCCGCTCCACCTTCACCTCGTGTGGAAGCTGTTCGGGAAGCGTCGCCGCCTCGGTCCCGCGGCGCGGCGAGTAGATGAACGTGAAGGCGCCGTCGTAGCCGACTTCCTCCGCGAGTGACAGCGTCTGGACGAAGTCGTCCTCGGTCTCGCCTGGGAAGCCGACGATGATGTCGGTGGTAAGCGCACAGTCGGGTACGTGCTCGCGAATCAAGGCCACCCGGTCCATGTACCGCTCACGCGTGTATGTGCGGCGCATCCGCTTCAGAACTCCGCTGGACCCGGACTGAACCGGCAGGTGGATGTGCGTGCATAGCGACGGCAGCTCCGCGTGAGCGCGGATCACGTCCTCGCGCATGTCTTTCGGGTGCGGGCTCGTGTACCGGATCCGGTCGATCCCGTCGACGGCATCAACACGTGCCAGCAGTTCGGCGAACGTGATCCGATCCTCGCGAGGGAGATCGCGCCCGTAGGAGTTGACGTTCTGGCCTAGGAGCGTCACCTCGCGAACTCCGTCGGCCGCGAGGCGCTCTACCTCAGCGACCAGATCGGAGGGTGCCCTGCTGACCTCACGGCCTCGTGTGGACGGCACCACACAGTAGGAACAGACGCAGTTGCAGCCGACGCTGATCTGCACCCAGCCCTGGAACCTCCGCTCCCGCTTCGCCGGCAAATCGCCGGTGAACCCCTCGAACTCGAAGAACCCCTGAGCGCTCAGCGAGTCACTCGTCAGGAACTCGGCAAGTCTGTGGACCTGTCCCGGCCCGAACGCGACGTCGACGAACGGAAACCGCTGAAACACCTCCTCCTTGACCGACTGCGCCCAGCACCCCCCGACCCCGACAATCCGCTCGGGCCGCTCGGACTTGAGCCGCTTGGCGTGACCGAGGTAGGCCAGGAAACGGTTATCCGCCTTCTCACGGATCGAACACGTGTTGAACAGGATCAGGTCCGCCTGCTCTCGGCTCTCGGCCTCCGCGTAACCGAGCGACTCGAGCATGCCCTTCATCCGCTCGGAATCGTGCTCGTTCATCTGGCATCCGAACGTTGTGACGTGGTACGTCCTCACGGCGCCCAAGCGTAGCGACGGATTCAGCCCGTTCCGGCCACCGCTCACTCGAGTTCCAGCCCGGGCAGCTCGAGCTGGACCATCGCACCGCGCCCGTTCCAGGGCTCACCTGCGGCGACGCGGCCGCCGTGCGCTTCGGCGATCGCCCGCACGATCGCCAGCCCGAGCCCAGCTCCCCCGTCCCGCCGCGCGCGCGCCGGGTCGGTGCGATGGAACCGCTCGAACACGCGGTCGCGTTCGGCGGCCGGAATGCCAGGGCCGTCGTCGAGAACCGAGAAACGCACGTGTCCGAGCGGAAGCCGCTCTACCTCGAGGCGCACCAGCCCGTTGCCATCGCTGGTGTGCGCGACGGCGTTACCGGCGAGGTTGCGTAGTGCCTGCGCGAGCCGATCCGGGTCCGCACGCAGCCGCCCGGCCGGGACCGGGCCCAGCTCGAACCGGCGGTCGGCAGTCAGGCTCACGCCGTCCCACAGCTCGGTCACGAACGGGCGAAGTTCTACGGGCTCGACCCTGAGGAAGTCGCTCTGTTCGGCTTGCGCCAATAGCAGGAGATCGTCGACGAGTCGGCTGACGCGCGTGATCTCCGCCTGAACCACCCGCTCGGCGTGGCGGACCTCATCACCGGAGGGCTCGTCCTGTGCGGCCAGCACCTCGAGCTGGCCGCGCATCACGGTGAGCGGCGTCCGCAGCTCATGCGACGCGTCAGCGACGAACTCGCGCTGGCCCTCGAACGCTTCTTCCAACCGGTCGAGCATGCGGTTGAAGGCATCGGCGAGCACGCGTACTTCGCTCCCGCTGCCGATGGACGGCGGCATCCGCGGCTCCAGGTCGCCCGCGTCGACCCGCGCGGCGACGGCCGCCATCCGGCGCAATGGCGAAGACACTCGGGCGCCCGCAAGATATGAGGCGAACGACCCGAGTACGAGGGTTAGAACACCGGCCAGGATGAAGGCCTGCGCGATCCCGTGCTGGGCTCTTTCGACCGCTGCGAGCGGCTCACCCGCACCGACGAGCGCCACCGCACTGCCCAGCGGCACCTGGCGCTCGTGGATGCGCATTCTCCCGACGTCCGGAACGCGCTGCGTCGAATAGCCGGGCATCGGCGTGACCAGGTTGCGCCCCAGTTGATTCTCGCTCTGTCGTTGGGGGGACGAGTCGCGGTCTGCTCCGGTCGGGCCTCCAAACAGCTCCGGGTGATTGCTCGCGGTCGGCTGGCCCGGGACCGCGGCAAACAGGAGCGTCGAGGTTGCGGAGTAAGGCTGCGCGCCGAGATACAGCCTCACGGCGGCCGCAACCTGGGCAGCACGTTTGCCGTGCAAGGAGGAGATGAGATCCGCGAGCTGACTCGTGTCGCCCGCGATGTCACGGTCGATCTGGGAGCGAAGCCGCGATCCCGTGTTGTTATAGACAACGACGAAGATCACCGCTACGGAGACGAGCATCACGCCGGCCACCCAGGCCGTCAAACGCCAGCGCAGCCCCTGAGGCAGCCAGCGGCTAAGCGTCCGCATTGAAGCGGTAGCCGATCGAGCGCACCGTGACAATCGGCGACTCGTGCCGGGTCCCTTGTGTGCTCTGGCCCGCGGTGACCACGGCCCGCAGCTTTCGTCGCAGGTAACCGACGTAAACGTCGACCACGTTCGTGCCGGGGTCGTAGTCATAGCCCCACACCGCCCGCAGGATCTGCTCTCGCGGAAGCGCCTGGCCCCGGTTTCGCATCAGGTAGGAGAGCAGCTCGAACTCGGTCGTCGATAGGCGGACGAGCTCGCCGTCGTAAACCACCTCCCGGGTGATCAGGTTGACCTCGACTCCGGCGCCGGTGAGCGTGGTGCGCGGGCTCTGTGAGGCAACCCTCAGTTGCGCGTTGATGCGCGCGACCAGCTCGCGTAGCGAGAACGGCTTGACCAAGTAGTCGACGGCTCCCGCGTCGAGACCTTCGACGCGATGCTCGACTTCGGCTCGCGCCGTGAGCACGATCACCGGTAGCTCCGGTTTGGCCTTGTGGACTTCTCGGAGTACTTCCAGGCCGCTCCGGACCGGGAGCATCATGTCGAGTACGACGAGATCGATGGCATCGCGCAACGCCTGCTCGGCGCCGCTCTCGCCGTCCAAGGCGGAGCGGACCTCGAATCCCTGAGCGACCAACCCGCGCTCCAGGAAGTCGACGATTCCAGGCTCGTCTTCGATTACAAGGATGGTTGGCGGCACTGGGCGATCATAGGAAGCTGCGGGTAATTCCGCGGAGGAGTCAAAGAGGGGAAGAGGGTTCTCATCGTGCTCACACCAACGCTTGAGGGGATTCTCGGAAACTCTCGTCAGATGCTCAGAGGCGGCACCGATGGCAATGAACGACTGACCGCGCAGATCGGGGTGCTGCTGCTCCTGCCGCTCGCAGCGGTCGGCGTCACGATTCCGTTCATCGGGCAACTGATCGACGCGCATCTGTTCATCGGCCTGCTGCTCCTCGGCCCCGTCGCGGCGAAGCTGGGGAGCACCGGCTACAGGTTCGTCCGCTATTACACCCACGATCCGGCCTACCGGCGCAAGGGCCCGCCATCGATCCTCATGCGTCTGATCGCCCCGGTCGTGGTCATTTCGACGTTGGTCGTGTTCGTCACCGGCGTCTGGCTCATGTTCGTCGGGCCGAACCACCGCGACCCGCTCCTCTTGCTGCACAAGGTGAGCTTCATCGTCTGGGCGGCTTTCACGGCGCTGCACGTCCTCGGCCATCTCCTCGAGCTGCCGCGCTCGCTGCGGGCGCGCGGCGCGGCGGGCGGATCGCCGTCCCCGGGCGCGAGCGGACGGTGGATCACGATCGCCGGCAGCGTGGTCGGGGGAGTGGTCCTCGCGATCGTGTTGATTCCGCAGTTCGGTACGTGGAGCGCCCGCGGGGCGCTCGAGCATCACCACCGCCACGAAGCGGCGGCGCTTACTTCGCGTATTCGACCGCGCGTGATTCGCGGATAACCGTGACCTTGATCTGGCCGGGGTATTCGAGCTCCTTCTCGATCTCCCGGGCGATCTCGTGCGACAGCAGCGTCGCCGCGTCGTCGTCGACGGTCGCCGGAGCGACCATCACGCGGATCTCACGGCCCGCCTGCATCGCGTAGACCTTGTCGACGCCGTCGTGGCGGGTGGCGATCTGCTCGAGGTCCCGCAGCCGCTTGACGTACTGCTCCAGCGACTCGCCCCGAGCGCCGGGTCGCGCGCCCGATAGGGCGTCCGCGGCCTGCACGATCACGGCCTCGACGGTCTGCGGCTCGACCTCGTTGTGATGAGCTTCCATCGCGTGCGCGACGGCCTCCGACTCGCCGTACTTGCGCGCCAGGTCGCCACCGACGAGCGCGTGGGGACCCTCGATCTCGTGGGTCACCGCCTTGCCGATGTCATGAAGCAGCGCGGCTCGGCGTGCGGTTTTCGGGCTCGCTCCGAGCTCCTGGGCCATCATCGCGGCGAGGCGGGAGACCTCGATCGAGTGGGCCAGCACGTTCTGCCCGTAGCTCGTGCGGAACCTGAGCCGCCCGAGAAGCTTGATCAGCTCTGGATGAAGGCCCTGCACGCCGGCGTCGAACATGCCCCGCTCGCCCATCTCGACGATGTGGCTCTCGAGCTCGGACTTGGCCTGGTAGTACATCTCCTCGATCCGCGCCGGGTGGATGCGCCCGTCCTGCAGGAGCTTCTCGAGCGTCAGGCGCGCGATCTCGCGACGCACCCCGTCGAACCCCGACAGGACGACCGCGCCGGGCGTGTCGTCGATGATGAAGTCGACCCCGGTCAGGTTCTCGAGCGCACGGATGTTTCGACCCTCTCGGCCGATGATCCGGCCTTTCATATCGTCCGCGGACAGCTGGACGACGGACACGGTCGTCTCGGCGGCGTGACCGGCGGCGAGTCGCTGCATCACTACCGAGAGGATGTTGCGAACTCTGCGGTCCGCTTCACGCTTGGTCTCCTCCTCGATTTCGCGAATTCGCCGGGCCGAGTCGTGGCGGGCGTCCTCCTCTACCTGCTTCAGCAGCATCTCCTTGGCGCGGGAGGCCGACAGCCCGGAGACTTTTTCGAGCGAGAGCGCGAGCTCACGCTGCGAGTCGGCCAATGCTGTCCGCTCGCGCTCGAGCGTGGACTCGCGGTCCGCCAGCGTCTGCTCGCGACTCGCCAACGCGGCCGCACGATCGTCGAGTTGACCGTCGCTCTGTCCGCGGGTCCGTATCCGTGGCGCACTGGACGGCGCGGATGGGTGCACGCGGGCGTATAACACCGCCGCGACCACGATTCCTGCCGCGATCAACGCTGCGGCACCGATGATGTCCATGGTCGTTCCTCTCCCTGATGACCGGTCGTCCGGGCCATTTCAACTTCATCTGTTTTCGGGAGCGACCGAGTGGCCCGTCCAGGCACGAACGGATGCCGTCAGAGAGTTAGCGGTTGAGTGGCCTAGCCGCTGGCGGCGCGGAAACCGATCCGTGCGCAGCGGTTGGCCGGATGTCGAATGGATCTGAGCGGGCCGGGCGGCCCGTTTGAGCTTGCCGTCAACACTAATCCGGATCCGATTAAGATCAGTTATTTGCTGGTATTTCGTGGCCCGGGGGCCATTCGTTCGCTAGGAGGATCGTAATACCGCGCGGGCTCTTGCGCAATCAAGGACCGGGACCCTGCTCGGTCCGAGGTCCATGCGTACGAGTCACCCACTGCGCGCATAGCCGTTAGCGCGTCGAGGGCCAGGCCGGGGTCATAGCCCTTGCGGATCAGACCGCCCAGCGCCCGGTCACGCTCGCGCCGCTCGCGTGGCGGTGTCGGGAAGCGACGGTTGAGGAGGGCGAGCGCACGGTTGAGGTCGCTCTCGTCGCCCTCGCCGAGCGCCTCGTCGATCACCTCGCGCTCGATTCCCCGACCGAGCAGGCCTCGGCGGATGCGGTCCCTCCCCCACTCCTCGAGCTCGCGCTTGTCCTGCACGAATAGGCGGGCGAAGCGGTCGTCGTCGAGGTAACCCTGGTCGGCGAGAACCGAGATCGCCTCGTCGATCACGGCGTCCTGGAGGCTTTCGCGTCCGAGGCGCCGGCGCACCTCGGCGACGGTCCGCTCGCGGCGGCTCAGGTACGCGTACGCAAGGCCCAGCGCGTGCTGGACGCCCTCCGCCGCGAAGGGTGGCCCACCGTCAGCCGACATGCGCCCTCGTCATGCAGCCTGACTGACCGGCGGCTCCGTCGGGGCGCTCGGCCGGCCGTTCCCCTCGGCGTCCTCTCTTTCGCTCGATCGATCGGCTTTACCAGGTCGCGGCTGATCCCGAGCGCTGCATAGATCTTGGCCTCGATCTCCTTGGCGGTCTCCGGGTGCTCGTCGAGGAACGCCTTCGCGTTACCACGACCCTGGCCGAGGCGCTCCTCGCCATAGGAGAAGAACGAGCCCGACTTGGTGATGATGTTGTGCTCGACGCCGTAGTCGATCAGGCAGCCCGAGGTCGAGATCCCCTTGCCGAACTCGATGTCGAACTCTGCCTGCTTGAACGGCGCCGCGACCTTGTTCTTGACCACTTTCACCCTGACGCGGTTGCCGACCGCCTCGGTCCCGTCCTTGAGCGTCTCTATCCGGCGGATGTCCAGCCGCTGCGAGGAATAGAACTTCAGCGCCCGACCGCCCGGCTGCGTCTCAGGCGACCCGAACATAACGCCGACCTTCTCCCGGATCTGGTTGGTGAACACGCATAGCGTCTGGGTCCGGTTGAGCGTGCCGGTCAGCTTGCGCATCGCCTGGGACATCATCCGCGCCTGGACCCGACGGTCTGGTCGCCCATCTGACCCTCGAGCTCTGCGCGCGGAGTCAGCGCGGCAACCGAGTCGACTGCGATCACGTCGACCGCCCCGGAGCGGATCAGCATGTCGACGATCTCGAGCGCCTGCTCGCCGTAGTCGGGCTGGGAGACGAGCAGCTCGTCGATGTCGACGCCGATCTGCTGCGCATAGAGCGGGTCCATCGCGTGCTCGGCGTCGATGAACGCACACACGCCGCCGAGCTTCTGCGCCTCGGCGAGGATGTGGTAGACGAGCGTCGTTTTGCCGGAGGACTCCGGGCCGAAGATCTCGATGATCCGGCCCCGGGGACGCCACCGATTCCGAGCGCGATGTCGAGCGACAGTGCGCCGGTCGGGATCGCGTCGACGCCACCCGCGCGCCGGGGTCGCCCATCCGCATCACGGTGCCCTTGCCGAACTGCTTCTCGATCTGGGCCAAGGCGCCCTTGAGCGCGGCCTGACGCTTGGCGTCGGACTTCGCGTCAGGCGCGGCGCCTGCCCTTGCGCCATTCTGCGGTTCGCTCATCTCGGTTCGGCTCCTTTTCTCATGCTTGAACGCCCCACGGTAGGAGGGACGGCGGACGGAAAGCCGCTGCGTCAGGCGGTCTCGCCGGACCGTAGAGCCGATCCTTGTAACGGATCAAGACGCGATCGCAACAAATGCGTCACGGGTGTGTGGCAATTTTGAACGGACGGTCGGATTGCTCCGGAGGACGCATGGCGTTTGGCCGCTCCGCAGACGCCAGGGCGCGACCAGGGAGTCCACGGGCGCGAGGAGCGCTCCGAGCGGAATAGCCTCCTGCACGCAACGCAAGTCGATGCCTGAAAGGGGCTTTCAATGACCGGTGTGAACGTGATCGTTGTTTCCTTCGCCGAGGACAGCGCGGCGTACGAAGCCTTCACGAACCTCAAGGAGCTGGACCAACAGGACCAAATCTCGATCAAGGGCGCCGCGATCGCGCAGCGCGGAGATGACGGCCACATCGTGACCAAGGACTCGCTGGACACCGACCAGCTGGGCGGCACGGCGACCGGGGGTCTGATCGGTCTTCTGATCGGGATCCTCGGTGGTCCATTCGGCGTGCTCATCGGTGGCGCGACGGGGCTTCTGATCGGCTCTCTCTACGACATCGACGATGCCGACGAGACCGGGTCCGTGCTGGCGGAGATGTCGAGAGCGATCCGTCCAGGGCAAACGGTGGTGCTCGCCGAGGTCGAGGAGCAGAGCGACGACGTGGTCGATCAGGCCATGGCGAAGCTGAGCGGAACCGTCCTGCGCCGGAGCGTCGACGACGTCGAAGACGAAATCGCGGCCGCGGATCACGCGGCACGGGCCGCTAAGCGCGAAGCGCGCAAGCAGCTGCTCGAGACGCGCGGCTCACGGGCCAAAGAGGAGATTCGACGGATCGTCGACGAGCTGAAGGCGCGCGCCCACGCGCTGCGGGAGCGGATCCAAGCAGCCGCACACAGGCTGTAACGGGACGCCCCGCCGCCGCCTCCGATGAGTCCCGGCTGCCGCGCGGGTCTAATGTGCAATGCAGACGTCCGCGGTCACATAAGTCAGGACAAAAGGAGGTAGCGATGCCCGACCACACGATTGGGACCCGCGAGGAATGGCAGGCCGCCCGCGACGAGCTTGCCAAGCTCGAGGCCGAGTACGCCGAACTCGGCAACAAAGTGACCGAGCAGCGCCGTCAGCTCCCTTGGGTTCCGGTTGAGAAGGAATACGAGTTCGACACCGAGGACGGCAAGAAGACGCTGGCGGAGCTGTTCGAGGGCCGCTCGCAGCTGCTCGCCTACAACATCATGTACGGGCCCGATTACGAGCTCGGCGCGTGCCCCGGGTGTACCAGTCTCGGGGACGAGCTCGACGGCCCGCGCGTGCATCTCGCCCATAGCGACGTGTCCCTGATCTGCTTCTCCAGGGCGCCGATCGATCGGCTCACCGCCTATAAGAAGCGGATGGGCTGGCAGTTTCCATATGTCTCGACCTACGGGACCGAGTTCCCGTTCGACTTCGGGATCGCGCTCACGCCCGAGCAAGCGCAGGCGATCCCCGAGATCCAGCAAATGCTCGGCAATCCCCCCGACTGGCTCCAAAACTGGTCGCGCCAGATCGGGGCCAAGCTGGAGGACGGCTTGCGCGAGGGCCCGAGCTGGATCGCGTTCGCGCGCGATAACGGCACCGTCTACCACACCTACACGGTGATGGCACCCGATCCGTTCGTCGCGCCGTACCACTCCTTCCTGCTCAGTCGAACGCCGAAGGGCGACGGTTCGACCGACCCGACCGCTTACCGCAAGGACGAATACCCCGACTGATCGGTACGGGTCTGAAGTTCCCGGTGCACCATCACTCTCACCCTGGGGAGTGGCGGTAGCGCTCGTCCTCCTCGGCGGTGCGTTCTGCCGTCGGCAGGGCTTCGAGTCGGCCGTCGGGAATCGGCTCCCCGCTGTCTACGGACAACCCATAGGTTCCCGCGGCGAGCCTTGCCTCGGCGCGCTCGACGGCCGCCAGCTCCGTCCTGAGGTCCTCGCGGCGTCCCTGGTCGAACTCGTCCTGGTAGAGGTTCTCCGAGTCCACGTCCCCCGGCTCGACGCTCTCGTCGGACTCGAGTGGAGCCTCGAGGCTCGCAAGCGCTGTCTCCACTCGCTCTCGCTCGCGGGCGACGAGCTCACGGGCACGATCTTGATCCATGCCGCCCATCCTAATTCCTTCAGGCAACGGCCGGCTGCGAGACTGCTCGTGTGGCCGTCGACGTCACGACGGAGTTGGGATCAACCGTCCGCGCGGTGACGTGGCCGCGTTTGCATCCGATCCCTCAAACGCCACGGACTGGTACCGGAACATCAAATCGGTCGAGTGGGAGACCCCACCCCGGCGGTCGTCGGTTCGAGAGTTCGATTCTCGGCAAAGTTCCTCGGCCGGACGCTGGACTACACGTATGAGGTGCGCGAGCACAGTCCAGGCCGCCGGTTCGTCATGACGACCGCGCAAGGGCCATTTCCGATGGAGACGACCTACACCTGGGACGACGTGGGAGACGGAGCGACGAAGATGACGCTGCGCAATCGCGGCGAGCCCTCGGGTTTTGCCACGATTGCCGCGAGTGTCATTGCACGGGCCATCCGCAAGGCGAACGAAGCCGACCTCAAGCGCCTGAAGGCCGTCTTGGAACGCTGACGGCTACGCGGGCAGGCCGAGTCCGACTCGCGGGAACTCCTCGGCCATCCTGGCACCGACCGCTTGGAGCGCGGACGCCGGGCGGAGCAGCACCTTCAGCTCAGTGATCAGGCCTTGTTCGTCGAACGTGAGCTTGTCGATCCCCTCAACCTGCCGGCCATCCACCTCGGTTACGAATTCGAGCATTGCGACGCGCTCGTGCGGATCCTCGAGCTGGTGCACGTAGGAGAAGCTGCCGCCGAGCCCGAGCACGCGCTCCGCCGCCTGCAGGACCTTCAGCACCTGGTCGCGGCCCCGGTAGGGCTTGAACAACACGGGACTGCGGAAGACCGCATCCTCGTGCAGCAGCCCACGGGCCTGCCCGACATCGCCGCTTTCGACGGCCGCGCGGAAGCGATCCGAGAGCATCACGAAAGAGCCCGCTCGAGCGCGATGTCGATCGGATCATCGCCGCCATTGAGGTAAAGGATCCGGCGAGACGCGCGCGGATCGCGCAGGAGGCCGGCGAGCACGGCCGCGACGTCATCGCGGGCGACCCGGCCGCGGAATGGCGCGGTATCGATCCGCACCCGCCCCGTTCCCGGATCGTCGGTCAGGGCACCGGGCCTGACGATCGTCCAATCGCGGTCGCTGTTACGAACCGCCTCGTCCGCCTCGGCCTTGGCCCGGAGGTAGACGCTGAACACGTCATCGTCGTTCGGCGGATCCTCGGCGCCGATCGAGCTGATGATCGCGTAACGCCGCACCCCCGCGCTCGTCGCCGCTTGGAGCAGCTTGATCGCGCCGTCGCGATCGACCGTCAGCTTGCGTTCGGCGCCGCTGCCCGGACCCGCGCCGGCCGCGAATACGACAGCATCGCTACCCGAGATCGCGTCGCCGATCTCCTCCACGCTTGCCTGCTCCAGATCGCAGGTCACCGGCCTCGCGCCCGCCGCGCGTACGTCGGCGCCGTGGTCCGGATTGCGGATCAGGCCGACGACCTCGTCTCCGGCGGAACTCAGCAGCCGGGCCAGACGCATCGCGATCGCCCCATGCGCGCCTGCGATCGCCACGACCATCCCTTGAGCCTACCGCCCACCGACGCAGACCCCGGGTCAGCCGTGCCGGATCAGCGCGACCCGCGCCGATGCCGTTCCCGGCCGCCCGTGAGCGCCAGGAGGACAGGGAGTGTGCCGCGCGCCCGGGCAAGCATCGCCCGGCCCTGCGCGTTCAGGGAGAAGCTCAGGTAGCCGAGCTGGTGCGCCCCGACCACTCCGGTGTGGACCGGGGCGATCACCGTCCGTCCAACCGACAGCGTCGCGGTGAGAAGACACGGCACGGCGGCTCCGCAGCCGGCCAGGATCCCACCCGTCCCGTTCGCCGACACGAACTCGCTCAGACCGACGATCCGCGTCGGCGGCGATTGGACAAGCTGGCGGGTTTCGCCGACCCCGCGGTGAAGGAGATCAGGGTGAAGTTGACCGAGGTCGCTGTCCCGGACGCGTCCCGCATCCGCACGGTGACCGCCAGCCTGCCGCTGTGCTGGAGCATCCTTCGCCCGCGGCCGAAGAGCTGGAATCGCACCAGTCCGGCGCTGTTGGGCCCGAATGACTGGCTCCCGGTTCGGGCGATCCTCGTACGCCCCGCGCTGATCGTCGTCACGACGCTGCAGGCGCTGCCGGTGTAGCAGCCCGCCGGCACGGTCCCGAACCCGCTGGTTGCTGACACGAACACGCTCTTTCCGATCGCGACGAGGTGGGCGGGCGTCGCGACCACTGATGAAATTCCGACGACCTGCCCGGACGAGCCGAGCGCTGCCAGCTCGAAATACGGCGACGTGCCCCGGAACCCGATCTGGCTCTGCGAGGCCGGCCAGGAACCGATCGGCGTCAGCGAGCTGGGATCAGGGGTCGTACCGGCGAGCACCTCCCAGAAGGCGATCCCGGGCTCACGGGGCCAACTCGGGTGGAGGTTGGTGATCCCAGTGGCCTTGGGCGAAACCGACAGCGACGGCGCGGGGGGCGGTGGCAGTGGCGCGCCTCCGACGGTCGAGGCGTCGACGTAGTTGCCGTCGATGTTGATCGTGACCCCACCGTATGTCTGGTTGTTCCCCCCGGAGTACTGGTGGATGCGCTGGTGACTGGCCCATTCGGCGGCGGGTACGTAGCTGGTGTTCGTGCTGTGTCTGCCGTTCCACTCAGCGAACCAGATCTCGTCGGGCTCGACGTAGCTCGTGCCGTAGCGGGACGCGAGGTCGGCGATCGCGGAATCAGCGTTGCCGTATACGCCCGAGAGGTACCCGTCGGCGTGTAGCCGCGTCGTCCAGGCCGCGAGATACGCGAGCACCGCGGTCGTGTTCGTACCGCCGCGTCCGTAGTACTCCATGTCGTCGTAGATCGGGCTACCGGGTGAGATGCCGACTGACTGGGCGCCCGCCACCGCCCTGTCGGCGTCGGCGGCGCCCTCCGCCGCCGCCTGCGCCGGCTTGATCGGAGCGCAGCCGCAGGAATTGCTCGGTGCCTGGAGCCCGACGAACGTCGGAATCACGTGCCAGCCCGCCGCGGTCTCTGTGTTTACCCATGAGGTGCTGAGGTTTCCCCCCAAACACGCCGCGTTTTCGCCCCCGATGTAGACGCCGATGGCACGATAGGGCGAGCTGAGCCACGCCGACATCTGCGAGCTCGACGGCGCATGGCAGGCGTCGAAACCCAGACCGGTGAAGACGGCGCCCGTCTGGTGCGGGACCGACGCGGCCCGCGCCCGCGGCGCCGGCCCGAGGCTCGGAGGCTGAGGCGATGGGAGTGATTTGCGGCCGAGCGCAGCCGCGACGACGGTCCGATCGTGGTACCAGGTCGCCGTCACCTCCACCCCGTGCGTCACAAAGCTTGTCGAGTCTGAGCCCGCCAGCCCCGAGCTTTTGCTCGCTGCGGCGTCGACGGCCCGCGCAGGCGCCATCAGAATCGCCTCCGTCCGTCCTACCGCATGCCCGGGACACCGCTGCTCGGATCCAGGCATCCCCAGGTACAGCGCATGCCGGTCGAACCGCACACACGTGCCCGGTTCCCGGGAGAGATCGAAGACGGGCCATGAGCGCGGCACCCGAACCACGTTCCCGTGAAAGCGCACGGTCCGCAGGCCGGTCCCCGACTGGCGGGCGAGCGCGACGCCGACCGAAACGAGCGCCGTACACACGACCCCGAGCACGGCCAGCACGCGAAGGCGATGAAACCCCGTCACGTAATCATGCGAACACGAGAGGTCTGGGAATGATGCGCCCGCGCCGTGCCCGGTAGCGAAATTCTCATCTCCAGATTTCATTCCGTGACGACGGTCGCTCCGAGCTCGACCGGCCGCAGCGCCTCGTAGCGCGCGGCTTCCTGGCCCAGCCGAGACCTGAACAGGGTCACCGTCGTTCCCGTGAACGCCGAGGAAGGCGAGGGCGGAAGCTCCACGCCCCTCACGCGGGCACCGTGGCCTACCCGTGCGACCGTCACGTGCCCGAGGAAGGGACGCGTCTCGCGGGCATACCAGCCGCCGGCGATCAACGCCGCCCCGACCGAGGACTGCACGCGCGACAGGGTCCCCGAGCCGTCCTCGATCCCTACCGCCAAGACGCGCGGCCGGCGCGCGGGCAGCCACAAGGCGTGACCCAGCGAGAGCTCGAGCGAGCGTGCTTCCCTGAGACCCGCCGCACAAGCCTCCCCGATCGTCTCGATCTCCGAGGCATCGCGCCAGCCGAGAAAGCAGAGCGTGACGTGGAGCGCCTCTCTCGCCACCGGCCGCACTCCGTGCACGCCTCGAACCGCCTCCGCACCCCAGCGCACGAGCGCGTCACGGACGGCGGTGGGCAGCTCAAGCGCGACGAACAGTCGAGCGCGCTCGGCCTCCTCGGAGCTGCTCACCGCCGCTGGCCGGACACGCGAGCGGCGCTCGGTAGCTCGACATCCGTCTCGTCTCGCAGCAGCCGCCGCACAAGGTGCATCGCGACGGTGGTCGAACGGTCCCTGATGTCGTCGCGCCCGCCGGGAAGACGAGTGGTCCGGGTGATCTCCCCTCCCCCTGTGCGATCACCGAGAAGCTCACCGTTCCAACGGGTTTCTCCTCCGTCCCGCCGTCCGGTCCGGCGATCCCCGTGATGCCGACGCCGACATCGGCACCGAAGCGCGCCATCGCTCCTCGGGCCAGCGCCTCGGCGACCTCGTCCGACACCGCGCCGAAGCGCTCGATCAGCGATGGGTCGACACCCACCAGATCGACCTTCGCGTCGTTCGAGTACGCGACCACCCCGCCCGCGAAGTAGGCCGACAAGCCGGGCCGATCGGTCAGCCGGGCGGCGAGCAGACCGCCGGTGCAGGACTCCGCCACAGCGATCTTGTGCCCCGACAGCAGCGCCGCAACCTGTTCGTCGATCGTCGACCCGTCCTCGGAGAACAGCAGGCTGCCATGACGCCCGCGGATGAAGTCGATCAGCTCGTCGTACGCGGACTGTGAGGGCGGCTCATATCGCGTGGAGACCTCGATCTCGCCCCGGCGCAGACAGGTCGTGATCTCGAGCCCATCGAGCGAGAGACCGGCGGCTTCGGCCTCGCGCAGCGTGTTCGCGATCTCGGACTCCGGGATTCCGAATAGACGGACGATTCCCCGCTCGTACGTGGTGGCGCCGGCGATCGCCGCCTTGAACGCCTCGGTCTGGCGGGCCATCTCCCACATCGGGTGCAGTTCGCGCGGCGGCCCCGGCAAAACGACGACCGTGGGGATGGGCGGGTCAGAATCGCCGGCCGGGGGCACCACGAGCCCTGGCGCGGTACCGACAGGATCGAGCACTGTGGCGCCCTCCGGGATCACGGCCTGCTTGCGATTCGAGGCGCGGATCGCCTCGGCGTCTAGCCCCGGCCAGCGACGCATCATCGGGGCGAGGATCTCGGCGATCCGCTCCTCGAGGCGGCCATCGAGAACCATCTCACGGCCGGCGAAGCGGCCCACGATCTCTGCCGTGAGATCGTCCGCCGTCGGTCCCAGGCCGCCGCTCGTCACGATCAGCGCGAGCCCTTGGGCCCGCATGAACTCGAGGCCCGCGAGCAGGTCGTCGGGACGGTCGGCGACGATCTGGATCATCGCGGCGTCGACGCCGATCTCCCGTAGCCGCTCGGAAAGCCAGGGGCCGTTTCGATCGCTGATGATGCCCGTGAGCACCTCGGTCCCGGTCACGAGAACTCCCGCCCGCGGTGTCATGGGCACGTGGGCTTCATCGACAACGGGATGTGTTGTGTGCCGGTCGGCGTCAGCAGCAGGCGGATCGCGCTCGGCGAAGCCGCGAGCGGGACCGCGTGGCCGTTGACCTTGACCTGCGCGCTCGCGTTCCCGAGGGTCAGCAACAGCTTTTTGCCCGACTCGGCTGGGACGGCCTGGCCGGTGGTGAAGGTTCGCTCGTTGATCAGTTTGGTCCCGTGGGCGTTGACCAGGCATACATACACGGTTCCGGTCGGCATCAGCTGAAGGTTGACGACTTGCGGCGTCGTGGGCAGCGTCACCCGCGGTTTCGGCTTGGGACGCGTTCGATGATGGTTGCCAGCACGGAGACCGGCAGGCGGCGGCGTTTTCTTGTTGCCGCCGCTGCCCACGATGTACAGGACCGCGACGATCGCGATCAGCACCACCACGATCGGCGCCCAGGGCGGCATCACCGGCCCGCGCGGGCCTCGTGGGCGACCGGGACCCCGATCGCGTTCTCGGTCCCGGGACAACGAGGCGATCGGCGTCGCCTCGTGGTCCATGGGCCGCTCGTACTGGCGCTTGAACTGGTCCACCAGCATCCTCGAGTCCAGCCCGAGGTAGTCGCCGTAGGTACGCAAGAAGCTCTTGGCATAGACCGGGCCGGGCAGGAGGTCCCATTCCTCGTTCTCGATCGCCCGCAGGTACTTGGCCCGGATCTTTGTCCGATTTTCAACCTCCTGCATGTCAATCCGCGCGCGAATCCGCGCCTCACGGAGCGTCGAACCGATCTCGGCCATGGGGCCCGAAGGCTACCGCCGAGCCCCGGGAGCGAACCCCCTGCTAATCGTCCTGATCGTCGGGGACCGTGACCGGCTCAGAGGCCCCCCTCCCAGGACGCGATCCGCCCTCGGCCTCTTCGAGATGCGAGAGGATCCGCGGAACGTCCGCCTCGGAGATCAGCACCTGGCGCGGCTTAGAGCCTTCGTAGCCGGAGATGATTCCCCGGCGTTCAAGCATGTCGATCAGCCGGCCCGCACGCGTGTAGCCGAGCCGCAGCCGGCGCTGGAGCATCGAAGTTGAGGCGGTCCCCATCTGTGCCACCAGCGCGATGGCGTCATCGAGCAGCTCATCGTGGTCGGGATCGAGCTCATCCGATTCGGCGCCCCCATCCAAGGATTCCACCTCCTCGAGGAGCTCTTCGTGGAACTCCGGCTTGCCCTGACGGCGCCAGACGTCGGTCAGCTCGGCAATTTCCTCTTCGCCGATGAATGCTCCCTGGATCCGCTGCAGCTTCGATGATCCGAGCGGCGAGAACAGCATGTCGCCCTGGCCGAGCAGGGATTCGGCGCCGTTCTGGTCCAGGATGACGCGAGAATCGGTCTGACTAGAGACGGAGAAGGCGATCCGCGAAGGGACGTTGGCCTTGATCATCCCCGTGATCACGTCCACCCGAGGCGATTGCGTAGCCAGCACGAGATGGATTCCAACCGCGCGAGCCTTCTGAGCCAGACGGATCACAGCGTCCTCGACGTCGGCGGGGGCGACCATCATCAGGTCCGCGAGCTCGTCGATCACGCACACGATGTAAGGCAGCGGCGGCTCGCCGCGACGATCTCGGGCCCGGTTGAGCTCCGACAGCTGTCTGGTGCGCGCCAGCGACATCATCCCGTAGCGCTGCTCCATCTCTTTGATCAGGTTCTGGAGCGCGTTGGCCGCCATCCGCGGGCTCGTAATCACCGGTGTCAGCAGGTGCGGGATCGAGTCGTAGTGGTTCAGCTCGACCTGCTTGGGATCGACCAGCACGAACCGCACTTCGTGCGGGGTCGCGCGCAGCAGGATGCTCGACAGCAGCGTGTTAACGCACGCCGACTTGCCCGATCCGGTCGTGCCGGCGATCAGCAGGTGGGGCATCTTCGCCAGGTCGGCCCCGATCGCGCGACCAGCGACGTCCTTCCCCAGCCAGACGGTCAGCGGAGACCAGTCCGCCGGGGAGTCCTGGAACACGTCGCCGAGGTGCACGATCCGCCGTCGGGCGTTCGGCACCTCGACGCCGACCGCCTGCTTACCGGGGATCGGAGCGAGGATCCGGATGTCGGTCGCGGCCAGTGCGTACGCGAGGTCGTCCTTTAGTTGCGAGACCTTCGACACCTTCGTTCCCGGAGCGAGCCGGAGCTCGTACCGTGTGATGTGGGGTCCCGTCACGCGACCGATGACCGACGCCTGAATCCCGAAGTGCCCGAGCGTCTCGAGCAGGGTCTGCGCCACCTGCTCCTGCCCGGCGGTGTCGGGCTTGGAGTTCTCCCCCGTGGAACGGACGAGGAACCGGGCCGTGGGGACCTTCCACTCGAACGCCGGGTCGTCGGTGACTGAAGCGCGGTAGCGGCCTTGCGGGGTCAGGGTCGCGGGTTCCGGGTCCTGCTGACCCGGAATCTCGCTGTCGGTCTCTCGCTGCGGTTCGGGCGCCACGACGACCTCTTCCTCGTCGGTGTCCTGCGGGGGGGCCTCGACGTGGGTGGCGCGTACGACGAGCTCCGCCGTGTCGGGCTCTGGTGGGACGATCGGGTCGAAGGCCTCGGCGCCCGCGCCAGTGGCGGTGCGCCCGGCCTCCGTGGCGGGTTGCGGGGCCGGGGCTCTGACGTGCGTGAGCTGCTCCGTCGAGCGCTTTAGAGCGCGACTGGTCTCCGCTACTCCCTCGCCCGTCACCCGGATGATCCCGGCCAGCGTGGCGCCGGTCAGCAAGATGGTGCCCACGATCATCAGGAACACCGACAGCAGCTGGGCTCCCAGCTTCGAGATCAGATGCTGCGCGATCCACAGCTCCACCTGGCCGACCGCCCCGCCACGCGCCTCGAACACGTGTGGCCTCCAGAACGACTGGGCGTGAGCCGCCCCCGGACCGAGCCCGAGCGTTCCCGCGGCGAGCGCGAGCGTCAGCGCCACCGTCAAGCACAGGACCCCGGTCCGCATCGGCCTGGTGGGTGGGCGAAGCTCCCGGGCGAGCACAAGCCCGCCGCCGATCAGCAGCACGGCCGGGACCGCGTAGCCGAGCGCGCCGAACACGAACCTCGTCGCGAGCACGGCGTTCGAGCCGAGCGCTCCCCCGCTCCAGTCGAGGTATGCGACTCCGGCGAGGAAGATTCCGCAAGCGACGAGCGCCAGCCCGATGATGTCGACGTGGTGCGGCTCGAGCTCGAGCGTGGGCAGCCTGAACTGGCGGCGCGCGAGCAGGGAGCGCTTTGCGCGCTTCGGAGGCGGCTTCTTTCTCGCGCGTGTGGCCATCGAACGGACGATCACCTTCGACGGCTGGCGCGTGCCTCCTGCCTCGATCAACGCCCAGTAAAGATCGGAATAGGCGCGCTGGCCCCGACGTACCATCTAAGCGAGCGATGAACGATTACGAACGGCAACCCCGAGTCTTGGTCGTCGAGGACGACGATGCGATTGCGCAGGTCCTCCAGCGCTCACTGCGGATGGAAGGCTACGAGGTGAAGATCGCCGGAGACGGAATCAGCGCGCTCGATCTCGCCCATGCGTTCCTCCCGGACCTGGTGATCCTCGATCTCGGGCTCCCGCGCATGGACGGGATCGAGGTCGCGCGGGTGTTGCGCGAGGCCGACGACGTCCCGATCCTCGTGCTGACCGCGCGGGACGCGGTCGAGTCGCGCGTCGCGGGACTCGACGCGGGGGCAGACGACTACCTGGTGAAGCCGTTCGAGCGCCAGGAGCTACTCGCCCGGCTTCGGGCACTGCTCCGGAGGCGCCCCCCGCGGGGTCAGGCGACGCTCACGGTCGGAGATCTGAAGCTCAACCCTGACACGCATGAGGTCACACGGGGAGATCGACCGATCGAGCTGACCCAGCGGGAGTTCGAGCTACTCGAATACCTGATGCGCAATGAGCGAATCGTGATCTCGCGCCAGCGTCTGCTCGACGAGGTCTGGGGGTATGACCCCTTCTCGATGACGAACACGATCGAGGTGTTTGTGTCCAACCTACGGAGGAAGCTGGAAGCCAGTGGAGAGCCTCGGCTCCTACATACGATCCGCGGCGCAGGCTACGTACTACGCGTATAGGTCGGTCCCCGTCCGCTGGCGCCTCGCGGGTGGTTCGGCGGCGCTGACATTCGTGATCCTGACGGGGTTCGCCGTGATCGTCGGCGTATTCACCACACGCCAGGTCCGCGATCAGTTCAACAACGAGGTCAACTCAGCGGCCGCCAGGCTCGCCGCTGAGGTCAAGCTGACGCCCAACCGCCAGACGTTCGGACTGGCGTGCAGCAACATCCCGCTGCTCAAGTCGTTCGCCGAGTCGGAGCACGCCCAGATCCGCGTCTACGACGTCAGCGCGGGCGGCACGCTGCTGTGCACCCAGGACATGAACATCACCAGCGTGAGCTCGCTTGGGAAGGTGAGCCCGAAGTTCCAGGCACCTGGGCCCCAGGGAGCAGCCGCACAGCCGGGTTACCGGGTGGTCGTCCGACCGCTGCAGGTCGAGCCAGAAGGCGACATCGTCCTCCTTTACGCCCGCCCGCTCTCTGACGTCGACCGCACGCTGGGCAAGGTTCGGCTCTTCCTCCTGTTGGGGGTGATGGGTGGCGCGGTCCTGGCGCTCCTCGCCGGCCTGTACGTGGCCCGCCGGGCGATGCGGCCGATCGCCGAGCTCACGGTCGCGGCGCGGGAAATCGAGCGCACGCGCGATCCGAGCCTCCGCGTTCCGTTCCCCGAGGCGGAGGACGAGATTGCCGAGCTCGCGCGGACGCTCGACGGCATGCTCGCCGCACTCGATGCCTCTCAGGGCGAGATCGAGGCCATGCTCGACCGCCAGCGCGAGTTCATCGCCGACGCCTCGCACGAGCTGCGCACCCCGCTGACGAGCGTGCTCGCGAACCTCGAGCTGCTGAGTGAGGAGCTCGAGGGCGAGCAGGCCGACACCGCACACGCGGCCCTGCGCTCGACGCGACGCATGCGGCGCCTAGTCGGAGATCTGCTGCTGCTGGCCCGCGCCGACGCGAAGCGCTCGCAGCCGCAACGGCCGACGGATCTGTCTCAGGTCCTGATCGAGGCGGCGGGTGAGCTCGAGCCGGTGAGCGACGGCCACGAGCTCTCGATCGACGCCGAGCCGGTGGTGGTGGCGGGCACCCGCGACGATCTCCATCGCCTGACGCTGAACCTGCTCGAGAACGCAGTGCGCCACACTCCCCCCGGTACCCACGTGCGCGCGACCACGGCCGCCGAGAATGGTGACGCGGTGCTGACAGTTCAGGACAACGGACCCGGCATCCCGCCCGCGCTCGAACAGCGTATGTTCGAGCGCTTCGTGCGCGGGGGGCGCGACGGTGGCCGCGGGTCGGGACTCGGCCTCGCGATCGTCCGCGCCGTCGTCGAGTCACACAGCGGGACGGTGGCTCTGGAGCGCCCACCGGAGGGCGGGACGCGGTTCGTGATCCGGATTCCAGCGGCGCCGTCCCCGGCACCGGCCCCGGCGAAGCAGACCTGAGGCCGTACCGCGTCCGCACCGCTACGGCGCCGTCACCGCCCAGATGCCGCGGTAGATCTTGTCGCCGGCCGCGGTTGAGCGCGCGACCAGGATGAACCCGCTCTTCCCAACGCCGAAAACGGCTGTGTTGAGAGGGTCGACCGTGTACGCGAAGCTAACGTTCACAGTCTGGGTTGGGTACAGGCACATTTTGCCCGGGGCGGCCGTCGGGTTGGCCGCAGAACCGGTGCAGTCGGCGCCTGCGCCGATGGTCGGAGCGGCTGCCAGCGGCAGCTGAAAGGTGACCGGGTCGTCCGGCGTATCGTCGTTGGCGGACGGGGACACGAAACGGACCCCGAACACTCCGACCTCAGTGCGGCCACTCGGCAGCGTCGTCGGGTAGGCCGCGGGGTTGCCCTGAATCCCCTGCAACCCCTGTAATCCCTGCAATCCCTGCAATCCTCGCGGTCCTTGCGGGCCTGTGACGCTCCACGAGATCGCCTTGTCGTGGTGCTTGCAATGAGTTTTTTTGTAAAGCGTGCCGCCGTTGTGCGCCACACATGCCTTGATCGTGCTTGAGCCGGTTGCGAGCGCGGATCCCGCGCCCACGACGACGACTGCCAGCCCGAGCGCGCCTGTGGCGGCGAGCACGGCCCGACCGCTACCTCCAGTCATGAAGACTCTCCTCTGCTCGTGTACCTGGTTGGAGAAACCAAGCCTGTGGGCGCAATGTATTTGACCGCTCCCGCTGATCACCTCCCGGCGGAACCAACTGTCGGAAACCAACATCGCGGTTATTCTGCTCGGGACTAGGGCGACGAGGAGCCGGGCCTATTGGAGCAGCCGACAGATACCTCCCCGCTGCGTTGGGACGAGGCGATCCCGTTCAGGGCTTGGCTGTCCGCGCCAGCTCTTCGTCGACGAAGCACTCTGATCTTCGTGCTGATGGTCGTCGCTCCGGCGGTCATCTTCTGGTACGTGTCAGACCTCGCTACGAGCTCGCACTCGGCCAGATACGACTACAACTGGCTCGGGTGGGCGTTCGCCGGGTACGTGGGGGTCGCCTGGATGATCGCGCTGTGGTTGTTGGTTCGACCGAAGCTGGTCGCCTGGCACGCCCTCCTGGTGATCGTGATCTCGGTGGCCAGCCAGGTCCCGCTCGCGATCTACCTCGAGACGCAGCTCCACAGCAATGCCGGCAGCCTGATCCCGGCGATCGTGACAGTCGGGCTTCCCGAGGAGGTCTCGAAGCTCCTACCGCTCCTAGCCGCGCTCGCGATCACCTTCGTAGTGGGGCGCCATCGCATCGGGACCTGGCTCGAGCTCTCGCCGCGCTCGTATCTGTTCCTCGGCGCGCTTTCGGGACTCGCGTTCGGATGCGCCGAGCAGGCCCACTACCTCGTCAACACCTACGTCCCTCAGCTGCTTAGCACCCAGAACCCGCTCGGCGGCCTCTACATCTACACCGAGCAGGTGACCTGGCGCCTGATCTCAGACCCCATCAGCCACGCGTGCTGGGCGGGAATCAGCGGCTACTTCGTCGGGATCGCGGTCCAGCGGCTCAGGCGGGTCCCACCCCCGTCGAGGCGATACCGGCGGGAGATCGGGATCGCGCTGATCGGCCTGGTGATCGCGGCGATCCTCCACGGCCTCAATGACGTGGTCATCTCCGCCGGGAATCAGTTCCTCTGGGTCCTGACCATCGCCGTGAGCGCACTCCTGTTCATCGGGTACGCCAGCGCCGGCGAGGCGGTAGAGGACGCGCTCGTGGGGATCAGCCACTCTCGCTGGACCTACCTCCCCGGTGACCACGTGCAACTCCCCAGCGATCCACAGCCGATCTTCCACAACGGCGCGGAGACCATCCACTGGACCAAGCCGATGGACGCCGACCTCGGCAAGACGGCCAAGATCACCCGCCTGAACGGGGACCGGACCGCTCGCCTGGACGTCGACGGCGAAGCCGGCCAGTGGCCGCTCGCGTGGCTGAGACCCATCCTGACGGCAGGAGATCACGTCCGCATTCCGGCCGAACCTCAACCTCCGTTTGACGCCGGCGGCTACATCGTCAGCTGGCAGTCCGACATGGATTCACTGCTCGGACGCTCCGCAAAGGTCAGAGCGGTCACCGGGCCAGGCACCGTGCAGCTAGACGTCGGGCGGCCAGCGCAGGAATGGGCCGTCGACTGGCTCGACCGCGACACAGCGCAAGCACCACACCCCGAAGCGACCGCCAACGCCTGATGCCTGGCAGCCTGAGTGTCGAATTCAGCCGGCGTCGGAAGCGGCGACTTCTGGCGGCTGTTCCGCGCGTCCGGTATCGGGTGCGGCGAGGAGCACCGCGCCGAGCGTCACGGTGACGAACGCGAGCAGTCGGGCAGCGCCCAGAGCGCCTGATGGGACCGGCTCGTGCAGCACGACGGTGGCCGCCAGGATCGGCAGAGCGTTGGTTAGCAGCGTGGCGAGTCCGGCCACCGTCAGCGCCCCGCCGCGTTGGTAGCCGAGCTGGAGGTACGAGGTGCCAAGTATGTAGCCGATGATCAGCGTCACGATGAAGACGAGGTGATTTCCGCCTTGTGTCGCGAGCTTGGTCGAGAAGTCGCCGATCGAGAAGAAGAGGCCGCCGGCGATTCCCTCGGCCACGGCAACTTCCCCCCGCCGGCGTCCGATGACGAGGGCGATTAGGGCAACCGCCGCGGTTCCGCCGAGCCACGCGAGGATCCCGGCCGTCGACCCTCGTCCACCTCCGCCGCTGTGCTTGATCAGTGAGACACCGAGCAAGGCCAGGCCGAGTGCCGAGATCGCGGCTCCGCTCGACTGGCGAGTTCCCAGGCGCCGTCCGCTGACCTTCGCGGACGCGTACGCGAGCACGCCGATGCCGCCAGCACCGATGCTCTGTACGACGGCGAGCGGGGCCAGCGCCAGCGCCGCGGCGTAGGCGCCGAACCCACCCGACTCCATGGCGAAGCCGAGCATCCAGCTTCGGTCCGCTAGCAGAAGTTGCAGTGAGTGCAGCGGGCGGCGCAGCGAAAGCGCTGGCAGAGCGGCAGCGGCATCGTGCTCCCGCGAATACGCGAGATTCGTGAGCGTCGTCGAGATCGCTGCCAAGAGCAGACCAAGCGCTACGCCGAAGTTCACGCTCAGGCCAGCCTACTTGGGCGTGCGGTCAGGTCAGGCGGCGGCGCTGCTTTCTGTGAAAACCTCCACCGCGGTCGATCTCGAGATACTTGACAACACAACCACCCTCCCATTATGATGGTTGTGTTCTCAATCAATGGTTCGACCCCGTTCGGGAACGAGCACGGGCCCAGCCGTCTGAAACGGAGCTCTGTGAGAGATGGAAGAACGCGAATACGAATTTGGGCTTGACTCGTTCATGGGGGTCACGGCTGGACTTGATGGTGAGCCGATCGGCGGCGATCAGGTGGTTCGCGACGCAGTCGAGGAGGGTGTCCTCGCCGAGCAGGTCGGGATCGATTCGTTCAACATCGGCGAGCACTATCGAGACGACATGATGGATTCGGCGGCGCATGTGGTGCTCGCGGCGATCGCCGGGCGGACCGAGCGGATCAGGCTCGGCACCGCGGTGACTGTGCTCTCGACCCAGGATCCGGTCCGGCTGTACAACAACTTCGCGACGCTCGACGCCGTTTCCGGCGGCCGCGCGCAGCTGATCCTGGGGCGTGGTTCGGCGATCGAGTCCTTCCCGCTCTTCGGCTACGACCTTCGTGAGTACGAGGAGATCTTCGAGGAGAAGCTCGGTCTGTTCGTGGAGTTGCTCCGGGGCGGACCGATCACCTGGACTGGGAAGTACCGGCCGCCGCTGGACGACGTCGTTTTGACCCCGCCGCTCCCGGCCGGTCACCTCCCGACGTGGGTCGGCTCCGGTGGGAGCCCCGACTCGGTGATTCGCGCCGCACGCTACGGCCTGCCGTTGATGCTCGCGGTGATCGGTGGAAGACCGGAACGCTTCCGCCCGCTTGTCGACCTCTACCGCCGCGCGTTGGCCGAGTACGGGCACCCGGCGGACCTTCCGGTCGGGCTCCACACGCTCGGCTACGTCGCCACCACCGACGAAGAGGCGATCGAGACTCAGTGGCCGCACTGGCTCCAAACCTTCGATCGCGCCTCGCGCGAGCGGGGTTGGCGCCAGCCCACCCGCGCGCAGTACGACGCCGAGATAGCCCACGGCGCGATGTTCGTCGGCTCCCCGGAGACGGTCGCAAAGCGGATCGCGCCCGTGATGCGAGCCCTCGATGTCGACCGGATCGGCCTCCACTACGCGCTCGGCCAGGTGCCGGCGGGGCCGCGGCGGGAATCGATCGAACTCCTGGGACGGGAAGTCTTTCCGCGGGTTCGGGAACTGCTCGAGGCGGACCCTGGGGAGCACGACG
>CAVPKT010000028.1:0-17843 GCA_963705775.1 uncultured Solirubrobacterales bacterium
CCGTTCGCCGACGGTCGCTGCCGGAGACTGGGCGACCTCGTCGGCGTCGTAGAACGCGCGGCCCGATCCTCGTCGTGCCGCGGGCGGCGGACGTCGAGCACTACCGGCGCGAGCTCGCGCGAGTCCGGGGATCGTGCTCGGCGCGGCGGTCGAGTCCTTCGGCGGGCTGCTGCGCGAGGTCGCCCGGCGGGCCGGACGGGGCGAGCGCGCGCTCGGCGACGCCGCCCGCGAACGGCTACTCGAGCGCGTCGTCGCCTCGGCGCGGCTCGAGGTGCTCGCGGGCGCCGCGCGCGCGCCCGGGTTCGTGCGCGCGCTCGCGCGCTTCATCGCCGAGCTCGAAGCGCGCCGCACCGGGCCGGCGCGCTTCACGGCGGCGCTGCGCGCATGGGCGCCCGAGCCGCCCTCGCGTCGCCGCCGCTACGCCGACGAGCTCGCCGACCTCTACGGGCGCTACCGCAACGCGCTCGCTCGCCTTCGGTCGCCTCGACGCCGAGCTCGCCGCGGTCGACGCGATCGACGCGCTGCGGCTCGAGCCCGGGCGCTGGGGGAGCACGCCGGTCTTCTGCTACGGCTTCGACGATCTCGAGCCGCTGCAGCTGGACGCCGTCGAGACCCTGGCACATCGCGTCGGCGCGCAGGTCGTGCTGTCGCTTCCGGCGGAGGCCGGACGCGTCGCGCTCGCGGGGCGCGCGGCCACGCTCGAGACGCTGCGGCCGGGAAACAGTACGTGTACGGCGAGTGGTGGCCGAACTACGTCGAGCGCCGGCTCGCGCTCGCGACCCAGGGGGGCCACTCGATCGATCTCGAGCTGCGCATCATTCCGCGCCTCGGTCACGTTCCGCTGACGCAGCTGCGGCCCAGCATGATCGAGCGGTTCGCGGCCGACCTCGAGCGAGACGGCTTCGGCAGAGCCACGATCGTTCGCACGCTGGCGGTGCTGCAAGGTGTGATGAAGCGTGCGGTGCGGGATTACAACCTGCCCAGCAATCCGGTCAAGCAGATCGACAAGCCATCACAGCGCCGCGAGCGCGAGCCAATCCTCGTCAGCGTCGCGCAGGTCGAGGCGATGCGTGCCTGGTGCCTGCGGCACGAGGATCTCCGCTCGGCGACACTCATCAGCCTGCTTGCGTACGCAGGGCCGCGACCGGAATCCGAGGCGCTGCCGCTCAGATGGTCAGCGATCCGCGAGCACACCATCCTGTTTCGCGCGACCAAGCGCGGCGTGCCCGTCGAGCGCGCAACGCGCCTGCTCGCACCGCTCGGTGACGACCTGTCTCGCTGGCGAGCGGCCTCCGACGATCCGCGCGACAGCGCACCCGTGATCCCGAACAGCTACGGCGTGCGGTGGTCGGACTACGACTGGGACAACTGGCGCGATCGCAGGTTCCGTCCTGCCGCTCGCGCGGCAGGTCTGCCCGCGGGCGATGAGGACGGCCCCAAGAGGGTCCGGCCTCGCGACCTGCACTCGAGCTTCGCGACCCTGCTGATCTACGAGGGCCAGCCGCCGCAGTACGTCGCCAGACAGCTCGGTAACAGCGCCGCGACCTTGCTGCGCGCGCACGGGTCTGGGAGGACTTCGACCCGGCTCAGCGCATCGACGCCGAGGAGCAAATCGGGCGCGTGCGGGGGCGGTGACGTCCCGCGAAGCAAGTCTCGCGGCGCGCCCGGTTCCGTGGGCCGTGTTCCGCTGGTGTTCCATAGCGATTCCGAACCCGAAGGAAGATGGCCATGAAATCCCTGCCAATCCGTTAGAGCCGACGCCCGGACTCGAACCGGGGACCCCTTCATTACGAGTGAAGTGCTCTACCAGCTGAGCTACGTCGGCGGATCGGCCTCGTGAGTCTAAGCGGTTCCGGCCGCGCTCTCGGCGACGCGGCCGTCCGCCTGACGGGCGTGCGCCATTCCTCCGCGAGGATCGCCCAGCGCTCGTGGTCTCGCCAGCGTCCGCCGATCTTCAGGTATCGCGGCGAGAAGCCCTCGCGGCGGAAGCCGGCGCCCTGGGCGAGCGCGATCGAGGCCTTGTTGCCCGGCTGGATGTTCGCCTCCACCCGGTGCAGTCGAAGCGTCACGAATGCATGACGCAGCACGAGTTCGATGCCCTCGCGCATGTAGCCGTGCTCCGCGAACGACTTCCCGACCGCGTAGCCAAGGTAGGCGCTCTGGAGCTAGGCCGCGAGTGATGTGTGACAGGTTGAAGAAACCGAGGATCGCGTCGTCCTCGAGCCGACACACGAGCAGAGCCTCGAAATCGGCCCGGCGCGGCGTCAGCGAGGTAGGCGATGAATCGGTCGGTGTCGGTCGGGGCGGTCGCCCAGGGACGGTGAAACGCGCGGCTGGCCCGCATCAGCGCCACGAACTCGCCCTGATCCGTGCGCGCAGGATGGCGCAGGTACACGCGCGCGGAGGAATTCACCGCCGTCGAAACGCGGCTCGAGCCGGCGTTGGCTTCACGCGGCGAGGGATCGCTCAAGTCGGTACGCAAGAGCCTCACAGGCCAGTTCCTCGGATACGTTTAGCTTGAACCGCACGCGCGTGTCCTCAACCAGGTCCACTGCCTCACGCAGATGCTGCGCGTCGCGGCCCCGATCGGCCGCCAGCTCGGTGGAGCGGTCCGAGTGGCGGACGAGATCCTCGGCCCCCCACTCGAGGCACGCGAGGTCTGCAAACCACAGCGACACAAGCTGAAGCCCGAGATCGAGCGCGGCCGTCTCCGTTCGCCGACGGGCGCGGCGAATACGCTCGCTCCACTCGGTCTGGACGCGCTTGCGGTCCTTGCGCGCGTGAAGCTCGAGCTCGGCCTCCGCGCGTCCTTCGAGCTCGACCCGGACCGCCTCGCCGCGAGCACGGACTGCCTCGAGGAGGCCTTCCCACGGCTTCTGCTCGCCGACCTGCCCCGCGAGAGCAGCACGTGCAAGCACCTCCGCCGCGCGTCGCAGGACGACTCCCTCGGCTGATGCGAGTTCGCGCGCGCGATCCGCGTCGCCGAGCGACAGCAGGGCACACGCCCGCGCCGTGTCGGTCGAGAGACCGAGCGTCTCGAGGTCGGCGGCAACCTGGTCGACCGAAGGAGCGTTGAAGCGGACCAGCTGACAGCGTGACCGGATCGTCGGCATCACGTCGCCGAGCCGGTCGGTGAGGAGGATCAAGTGGACGAAGGGCGCCGGCTCCTCGAGCGTCTTCAGCATCCTGTTGGCCGCCTCCTCACCAAGCTCGTCGACGCGCTCGATCACGAATACCCGGCATTCGGCCTCAAATGGGGTCTTGCTGGCGGCTGCGACCACCGGCTGGTCGATGTCGCTCACGAGGATCTCGTGCGCCCCGCTGGGAGCGACCCACGTCAGGTCTGGGTGGACGTCGCCGATCGCGCGGGCCCGGGCTCCCTCGGGATCCGGGGAGCCCGTGGCGAGCCACTCGGCCGCGAGGGCTCTCGCCGCTGCGCGCTTGCCCGCTCCTCCCGGCCCGTGAAACAGATACGCGTGCGAGGGGTGGACCTCGGGGTCCAGCACCGGCGTGAGCACGGCCCGTGCGTGTGGATGGCGGTCGAGCTCGGCGAGCATCAAGTCTCTGATCCTAGTGACGCACGCCGTGAGCGCCGATAGGGTCGACCGTCGTGCGAGGACGGTTGATCACGATCGAGGGCCTCGATGGCGCCGGCAAGACGACCCTCGCCACGGGCCTCGACGCGGCCTTGGGCGCACGCGGAATCGACGTGCGCGTCTTGCGCGAACCCGGTGGCGTGGCCGCCGCCGAGCGGATACGGGAGCTCGTCAAAGACCCCGGCCTGCACATCGGCGGCAGGGCCGAGGCCCTGCTATACGCGGCCGCCCGGGCTCAGCTCGTCGAGGAAGCTGTCGAGCCCCTGCTCCAAACAGGCGTATGGGTGCTGCTTGACCGCTTCGTCGACTCGTCCCTCGCCTATCAGGGCGCCGGTCGCGGCCTCGGGATCGGAGCGATCGAGGCCATCAACGAGTTCGCGACCAGGGGCCTCGTGCCCGACCGAACGCTGCTGCTTTCGATCGATCCTGAGACCGGGCTTGCCCGAGCGAGCGCGCGGCCGGGAGCGCTAGACCGCCTCGAGCAGGAACGCGAGGCGTTCTTCGCCTCGATCGCGGCCGGGTACGCCGAGCTTGCCGCGCAAGAGCCGGAACGGATCCGGACTATCGACGCGTCCCAGCCGGCGGATCAGGTGCTCGCGGCTGCGCTCAAGCATCTGGAGGACCTGCTGTAATCGCCGCGCTGTGACTGTCGAGCCTTCGTCCATCGAGCTCGAGGAGTTCGAGCTCGTACAGGCCGCGCCCGGCACGGCGCTGCTGCGGGTCGCCGCTCGCGCGCCGGCCGCGACACCGCGCGAGCCGACGCTGCTGGTTCGCGATGACGGCCAGGTGCATCGGGTCAGGCCGCTGCCCGCCCCGCCTGACCCCGAAGGCTGGCTTCGCGCGGCGTATTCGCTGCGGATGGAGGTTCTCGATCGTGGGCCTGTCTTCGCGCTCGAGCTGTGGCCCGGGGCGATTCTGGAGTTGCCCGATCCGCTAGAGCGCGGCGGGCGTGTGTTTGCTTATCGGTCGGCGGCGTTGTCACCCGATACCGAGATGCTGATTGAGCTCGAGGCCGCTGTCATCGAGGCCAATCAGACCGCCGTCGCGCTGCAGTCCGAAGCCGAGCAGCTCGCCGCGCGCGTGCGCGAGGCGGAGGATGACTCGCGGGTCGTGAGACAGGAAAACGCGCGGCTCGTCGCCGAACGAGACCGCGTGCTCGAGGAGAACGAGCTTCTCCGCGAGTCCGCCGAGCCCGAGTCAGCCGTGCTCGAAGCGGCAGACCGCGCGTGGGAGGGGATCGAGACCTCGCTGACGGCGCTGCGCCAAGAGATCGACCAGGATCTCAGCCGGCTCGAGCAGGAGCTCAGGGCCGCGCGGTCGGAGGCGGCGGCCGCTTGGCGGGCCGAACGCGAGGCTCGGGCCGACGCAGAGCGTCTCCGGGCGGAGGCGGCCAAGGACGATCCGGGCCAGGTGATCGAGCTGATTCGTGACGCCGCGGAGGATCGGGTGCGCTCAGAGGTCGAGACCGAGATCCGCGCTGCGCTCGGGGCGCGAATCGACGAGCGCTAACGAATCCGCGTCACGGGCACCGGCGAAGGGTGCCGGGTCGCCGAGCCGCTCGGCGGGGCCAGCCTTATCTCGGCCTCCCGCACCAGGACGTTCGCCCCTCTCCCCATCGGATCGAGCGCCGCCACCCGCTGGATCGCGGTGAGCGCGTTGGGCGCGTCGCGCAGGAGGATCTCGGTCAGCGCCAGCTGATCCCATGCTTGGACATCGTCGGGCTCGCGCTTGATCGCCTGCAGCAAATAGGCCCGCGCCCGCTCCGGGTTGCCTAGGTGAAGCGCGATCGTCGCCGAGGCGAGCAGCCCCGAATCTGACAGCGGATCTAGTCGGGTGGCGGACGCCGCGGTTGACTGGGCGTGCTCGAGCCCGGATCGCGAGGGGCTGGCAGCCCCGACGAGCGCCGAGGCGGCCTTGCTGGCGGCCACACTTAGAATGACGCCTGACACGGCGAACGCGCACAGCACGGCGGTAACCGCCGCAAGCGTGATCACACGCGTCGCTTCCGCTCCTCCTCGCCGACCCGAGACGACGGTCCGCGCCGGCCCTCGGGCAGCCGGCCGCGGCCGGCTGCCTGCCAGCACCCCTACCAACACGAGCGCCGGCAGGGTCACGCCGGGGATGTCCCAGTCCCAGTCGTAGAGCGTGTGGACGGTGTAGGTCACGACAGCAGCGAGTAACGCTGCCGCTAACAGACGCTCCGGCCCTGCCCTGACTTTCACCGAGCGAACGCCGGCGGCCACGAGCAGACCGAAGCCGACGATCGCCAGCAACGCACCGACGATCCCGGTCTCGGCGAGGAACTGGAGCGGAACGCTGTGTGGCTGCTGGACCGAGATCGCGTCGCGGCGGTAGAGCAGATGCACAACCGGGAACGACCCCGCACCCCAGCCCGCGAGCGGCCGATCGCTGAATGCCCCGGCTGCCTCCTTCCACCACACCCACCGGTTGGCGGAGTCGGCGGAGAGAAGGCGGCCCGGGTCGTAGTTGGTCGTCTCCTGCGTCTTGGTGAAGGTCGTCCACGCATGCGAAATGCTGCCGGACACGCCTGCCGCCAGGAGGCCGCAGAGCACTACGACAGCTGCCGCGGTGGCGAGGGCCTTGGCGATCCGCCGCGTCTGCTCGGGTTCGATCTTCGCTGTGCGCTCGAGCTCCATCAGCCGCTCGCCGCCGATCCAGAGCGCCGCGAGCGAGATCAGCAGCACAAGGGCCAGCTCGGCTCCCGCCAGTTCGCGGGACCCGAGCCCGACGGACACAGTCGTGAGGTTGTGGCTGGCGAGCCCGAACACCAGCGGGGGTACGGTGGCCACGGCTGCCACAGCAATCCACATCAGCGATCGCAGCCGCGCACGGCTCAACCAGATACCGGTGATCAACCCGCAGACCAGCGCGAGCAGCGCCCCACGCGAATACGTGAGCCCGATCGTCAGCAGCATCAGCTCGATCGACAGAAGCGAGCCGAGCCGCAAGCGCGCGTGAGCGGATCTGTCGAGCACGACTGCCAGCGCGATTGGCACCCCGAACGCGATGAACAGCCCCAGGGCGTTCCAGTACCCGAACGGATCCTGCAACCTGGGCACGAGTTGTGTGTGGTTGAGGTTGAACAGCCCCGGGATGTGCAGGCCGGGAACCAGCTTCTGGCCGATCGCGTAGATGGTTACGGCGGGCACGACCGTGAGCGTCCCGGCCGCCGCCAATCGAAGCGCGCGCGGCTGTGAGGCGCCGGCCAGCATCGCGAGGACGAGCACAACCACATAGGTCAGCGCCCGATTGAGCTCGGACCACGTCTGGTCGGGCGCGACACTCCACGCGAGGGTCAGCCCGCTCCAGGCGGCGAACAGCGCAAGCAGCGCGACGCCGGCGAGAGCGAGACCGGGGATCGCCAGCCGGAGTGTCCCGTTCCAGATCGCCGCCCCCGCGGCAACGGTCGCAACGGCGGCGATCGCAACCTGAATGCGGGCGGCCGCCGACACCCCACCCGCGCCGTGATCGAACGCCGCGTACAACAGCAGGACGAACAAAGCCACGATCAACGCGGTCGCGGGCATCGTCGAGCGCCCGGTGGCCGTATCCCGCTCGCTGGCGCGCGAGACGGCCCTGCGGAGGGCTAGATCGACGGTCGACATTGGCCCGCGAAGCTAGCAACCAGCGCGGATTTTCGGGCTGGGAAACGAACCCTCCACGATAGAATTAAGGGACAACTCCGAACCGCTCGATCCACTTTTCCGTCCGGGCCATGCGCAATCCTCCAGGGTCCGCCTCGGGCGCAAGAAATTCATTCGAAGGAGCGGAAAACGGAGAGGAGCAAGGTAGGTATGGACCACACCCCGCAGACCACCACAACTGAGACGAAGACCGGCGAGGGCCTCTCGATTCGGCGTCATTTCACGACCCCGGGAGAGCATCCCTTCGATGCCGTGGAGTGGGAGCTGCGGGACGCCCGCATCGGCCATGGGGACAAGGTGTCGTTCGAGCAGCGGGACGTCGAGTTCCCGAAGACGTGGTCCCAGAACGCCACGAATATCGTCGCCCAGAAGTACTTCCGCGGACAGATGGGCTCCCCCGCTCGGGAGGGCTCGGTCAAGCAGATGATCGGCCGCGTCGCCGGCACGATCGCCGACTGGGGGCGCGAGCGCGGCTACTTCGCCTCACCCGCGGACGGCGACGCGTTCGAGGCAGAGCTCACCCACATCCTGCTTCACCAGATGGCGGCCTTCAATTCCCCGGTTTGGTTCAACGTCGGGTTCGAGGAGACCCCGCAATGCTCGGCGTGCTTCATCCTGTCCGTCGAGGACAACATGGAGTCGATCCTCGACTGGAACACCAGGGAAGGGATGATCTTCCGCGGGGGCTCCGGGTCCGGCATCAACCTCTCGAGGATCCGCGGCTCGATGGAGCAGCTCGGCAAGGGCGGCACGGCCTCGGGCCCGGTCAGCTTCATGCGCGGCGCGGATGCTTGGGCCGGCACGATCAAGTCGGGAGGCAAGACGCGGCGCGCGGCCAAAATGGTCGTCCTCGACGTCGATCACCCCGATGTCGAGGAGTTCATCTGGTGCAAGGCCAAGGAGGAAGACAAGGCCGCCGCGCTTCGTGACGCCGGCTTTGACATGTCGATCGACGGCGAGGGCTTCTTCTCGATCCAGTACCAGAACGCGAACAACTCGGTCCGGGTCTCGGACGAGTTCATGCGAGCCGTGGAGAGCGACGAGGACTGGGAGCTCACGGCCCGAACGAGCGGCGAGACGGTGAAGACCGTCAAGGCGCGCGACCTCATGCGGCAGATCGCCGAGGCTGCATGGCGGTGCGCGGACCCGGGCGTTCAGTACGACACGACGATCAACCGGTGGCACACGTGCCCGGAGTCGGGGCGGATCAACGCGTCTAACCCCTGCTCTGAGTACATGCACGTGGACGACTCCGCCTGCAATCTCGCGTCGCTCAACCTGATGAAGTTCCGTCGCGCCGACGGGACGTTCGACGTCGGATCGTTCGAGCACGCGGTCGACATCGTGTTCCTCGCGCAGGAGATCATCGTCTCGCCGTCGAGCTACCCGACCGAGGAGATCGGGCGCAACGCGCGCGCGTTCCGTCAGCTCGGTCTCGGTACGCGAACCTCGGCGCATACCTGATGGCCGATGGGGTCGCGTATGACTCTGACCCCGGCCGCGGGACGGCAGCGGCGATCACGGCGCTGATGACCGGCCGCGCGTACCTCGGCTCAGGGCGGATCGCGGCGGCGATCGGACCGTACGAGCAGTACGCGGAGAACCGTGACGCGCACAACGAGGTCATGCGGATGCACCGCGCCGCGGCCTACACGATTCCCGAGGAAACGTGCGAGGACAGGGAGCTTCTACGGGCGGCCCGATCCACCTGGGACGACGCGGTCAGTGTCGGCAACGAGCATGGCTACCGAAACGCGCAAGCAACGGTGTTGGCGCCCACCGGCACGATCAGCTTCTTGATGGACTGCGACACGACCGGCGTGGAGCCCGACTTCTCACTCGTCAAGTTCAAGGAGCTGGTCGGCGGCGGTCAGATGACGATCGTCAACCGCACTGTCCCGCTCGCGCTCGAGACGCTCGGCTACGACGACCAGCAGATCGAGCAGATCGAGGCGTACATCAACGAGCACGGGACGATCATCGGTGCGCCCGAACTCGAGGACGAGCACCTACCGGTGTTCGATGTGGCGGTCGGCGAGCGTGCGATCTCCCACATGGGCCACATCAAGATGATGGGCGCCGTGCAGCCATTTATCTCGGGCGCGATCTCAAAGACCGTGAACCTGCCCGAGTCCGCGAGCGCCGACGACATCGCCGACGCCTACACCCAGGCGTGGGAGCTCGGGGTCAAGGCGCTCGCGATCTACCGCGACGGGTCCAAGACCGCGCAGGCGCTACGCACCGAAGGCCAGAAGGAGATGATCAGCAAGGACGCACTCGATGAGACAGTCGAGGTTGCAGTGGAGAAGGCAGTGGCCGAGGCTCTGCAGCAGGCCCCGCCGAAGCGCAAGCGGATGCCACGCGAGCGTCAGTCGATCACGCACAAGTTCTCGATCGGCGGGCACGAGGGGTACATCACAGCCGGCATGTACGAGGACGGATCGGTCGGGGAGATCTTCCTCACCGACATCGGCAAGGAAGGATCGACGCTGCGCGGAATGATGAACTCGTTCGCGACGGCAATCTCGATCGCGCTCCAGTACGGCGTCCCGCTCGAGACGCTCGTGCGCAAGTTCAGCTACATGCGCTTCGAGCCCGAGGGGATGACCTCCAACCCGGAGATCCCGTTCGCGAAGTCGATGCCCGACTACATCATGCGGTGGCTGGCGTCACGTTTTCTGGACGTCGACCTGCAGGAAGAGCTAGGGATCATGACTCCCGCCGTCCGTGCTCGCCAGGCGGCGCAGGAGGCGGCGAGCTCGCACCTTGGTGATACCGCCGCGCCCGTGACGGACAAGGAGTCAGATTCCGGCAACGGGAGCGAGGGCAACGGTGGGAGCGGCGGGTCGAGCACCGCGACAGCTCCCACAACCGCCCTAACAGACGAGCCACCGGTGATGCCGGCCGCGCGCAAGGGTCTCGATTTGGGCCCGGCATGCCAGCAGTGCGGCGGCATGATGCAGCGCACCGGCAGCTGCTACACGTGCTCGAGCTGCGGTTTCAATACGGGCTGCGGATAGGCGTAGAGGCCATCGGCAGTTCCAGATGTGCGAACGCCGGGCGAAGGTCGCCCGGCGTTCGCTCACTTCACCAACTTGTCGGCGTGGCTACAAAGTGACCGTGCCGAGCAAGTACCGCTGACCGCGAGACACAACCACGATCCCGGCCTTGAAGTGCCTGTGCTTGACGAGCTGCTTGCCCTTCTTGTTCAGATGGATTGCAATCGGCAACGTCGCTCCACCCGGGATCGAGATCTTCGACGAGCCAATCGTCAGCTTCTGCTTGTGCCTCTTCTTCGCGATCACCGCGGTGATCGTGTTGCCGTTGATCACGATCGCGATCTTGACGCTGCCGATGCACGCCGCCGTCCCGACGCACGTCAGCTGGAACTCGACGACGTGCCCGCTCGTAACGAAGAACGGCCCCGCGACCGGCCCTCTGGATGAGGAACGCAGCTGGCCGCTCGTCAGCGCCTCCTCGAGCCCGAAGTAGGCCGATCCGCCCGGCTGGAGCGCCGGCGAGAAAACCAGCGTGCCGGTCTGCGTATTCGAGCTGATGTTCTTGAACGACGTGCCCGGGCCTTCATAGCCGGTCGCGCCGAAGCCCTGAAAACCCGGGCATCCCGGCGGAAACACGACCGGGCGCGTTGGGCCACGAAGGAGGATTGCAGAGCCCGTCGCTATCGAACGCGAAAATCGGGGCCGTCGTACTCGCGAGGTTGAGGCTCCCGATCGCCCTGCCGGAGTTATTCTGAACTCCGATCAGCGTGTCCTCCGATCCGTCGTAGCCGTTTGGAGGCGCAGCTGGATCCGTTGTGACGATCACCGGTCCGCTCTTTGAGATTGTGATCAGCTGACTGCAGCCCAGGTTGTTGCCGACCGGCGGACACTGCTGATACAGCGCCGCCAGCGCGCTACCGGAAGTGGCCGCCGCAAGCGCGAACGCGCCAACGAGCGACACAGCGAGCACGGCCAGCCGTCGGCCCACGCGTTTACCCGACACCATCGTTTACCCCCTTCTTAGCTTGTGCTACGTACGGACCCTACCTGAATCTCCCTATTCGGATGTGCCGGGGTGTTCTAAGACATTTCTATGACGGCGTGCCGATAGGCATACGATCCGGGCGTGGTCACAACCCGCAGCCGTCATGACCACGCGGAGACCCTCGAGCGGCTGCTCGCCGCGATCGACAAGCGCGCGCTGAAGCTGTTCGCGCTGATCGATCACTCGGACGCGGCGGGCGAGGTTGGCTTGGAGCTGGCGGACGAGCAGGTCGTGATCTTCGGCAGCCCGAAGGCCGGCACAGGGTTGATGCAGGAGGATCCGCAGGTGGGGATCGAGTTGCCGATGCGAATCCTCGTATGGCGCAAGGGGGACGAGGTTCGGCTCGGCTACAAGGACCCGCAGCAGCTCGCGCAGGAGTACAAGCTCGCGCAGCACGCAGCCGTGCTCGACGCGATGTCAAAGCTCCTTGGAGAGCTCGTTGAGGAGGCGGCGGACTAGCGGCTCAGAGGCGAGCCACCACCGTCACGCGCTATGGCCGCCGCGGAACGCCGGTTCCGATCCGCAGCATGCGGTCGAGGATCGGCGTAGGTGTCAACTGAGCCATGATCGCCTGAGCTTTGGCGTTGGCCCCGACCACGTAACGCGCCTTCGGGCGCCTCACGGTGAGCGCCTTCTCGATTGTGCCCGCGACGCCGTCGGCCGGGGCGGCCATCCGCTGCGAAAGCGGGATGCTCTTCCGGAAACCCTCGATGTGCTTTGAGTACAGCTCTCGGTGCGCGGGCGAGGCGTTCGTCACCGCATCGTCCACCAGATCGTTCATCTGCCGCCAGATGTCCGTGTCCGTCTGGGCCGGCTCCACCAGCACCACTCGGATCCCCCACGGTGCCAGCTCCATCCGCAGCGCGTCCGCCATCCCTTCGAGCGCGAATTTCGACGCGTTGTACGGGCCGGTCATCGGCGTCGCGACGCGCCCGCTAACGGACGAGACGAACACGATCCGGCCGCGCGAGGCACGCAGTCTCGGCAGGACGGCCTGGGTCACGGCCGCTTGAGCAACGACGTTGACCTCGAGCTGGCGGCGAAGCTCCGCAGGCGCGACTGCCTCAACGGGGCCGCCGACGACGACACCGGCGTTGTTGACGACAGCGTCGAGCGCCGCGGGGAGTGCCTGGTCGAGCGCCGCGATCTGGGCGTCGTCCGTTATGTCCAGGGTGACTGGCGTGATCCGGCCGCCGCCCGCATCAACGAGCCCCTGCCCGTCCTCGGCGCGGCGCACGCCCGCGATCACGTCCCAGCCCGCGGCGGCGAGCCGCAGCGACGTCGCTCGCCCGATCCCACGAGCCGCGCCGGTCACAAGCACGCTCGGCATCGCCTACACCTCCAGCGTCTGCACCACGAGCGCAGAGTCCTCCGACCCGCGGTAGTACTCGATCTTCCCCTCGGCGTTGAAGCGGAAGTAATGGTGCAGGTGGTAGGAGGCCTCCTTGCCCGTGGTCTTGGCCCGGAACGCGAAGCGCAGGAACGCGAAGACCTCGTTCTCGCTCGAACCGATCGCCTCCACGCCGAAGTCGCGGACGTCCACGGCCTCAGCGACATCCGCGAAGAAGCTCGCGACGCCCTCCTTGCCGATCCGCACGCCATACCAGGGCGCGATCGGCACACCATCAGTGGCCCAGTCGACGTCGTCGGCGACGGCGTTCACGATCGTCTCCACGTCGCCTTTGCCGAATGCCTCGTAGACGGACTGGATCGTCGCGACATTCTGCTCTGCAGTCATGTGTTGCTCTCCCCGGTCGAATTAGCTCGCGCCCTCGCGAGCGCGTCAAGCCTAATCCTTTCGTCCCGACACGAGAAACGATGCGCCGACGGCGGCGATCGCGAGTCCGCCAGCGCCGCCCACCAGCTCGAGGCGCCGAGGCGAGCGCGCGAACCAGCTCCGCAAGCCGCCCGCCACGAGCACCCAGACGGAGTCCGACAGGAGCGCGATCGCCGAAAACACGAGCCCGAGCACAAGAACCTGTCCGGGGATGCCCCCGGCGGCCCGACTCACGAACTGGGGCAGGATGGCGGCGAGGAACACGATCGTCTTGGGGTTCGTCGCACCGACGGCGAAGCCTTGGGCGAACGAGCGGCGGTCGGCCGCCTGGCCGTCGTGGACAGCGAGCGCTGCGGCGAGCGATTTCCGCTGCCGGAACGTTTTGAATCCCAGGTAGACGAGGTACGCGCCGCCGACGAGCTTGAGCACGGTAAACGCGGCCACGGATTGCTCGGCGATCGCACCGATCCCGAACGCGACGGCCAGCACCTGCACGTATTCCCCCGCGGCGTTCCCGATCACGCTCATCACCGCCACGCGGCGGCCACCGGCGAGCGCCCTCCCGACCGCGAACAGGACGCTCGGTCCGGGGATCACGATCACGACGAAGGCGGTGGCGGCAAATGCCAGCAGCCGGTCGGTCGGAGGCACGGACTGAGTGTAGGTTCCGGCCATCAAGAGGGCGACGGCGTGTTTCGGATCGGCGGCAACTGAGCGCAGACGACGACGTCCTGCCACGACGTGAGGCCGCGCTCGATCACAGCTTCGACCCCTAACCACCGCGCCCAGTGGTCGCGGATGTACTGGCCGCCGTGGAACGCCAGCCCGTAATGCTCCCCCACACCCGGCAACTCGGACTCGTTCCAGAACGAACGAAGGTACGGCTCGAAAACAAATTCCGCCGGGCCTAACGGACCGCGCGCAAACGCTTCGCGCCGGCACCAGCTGCTCGCCACCCCTCCCGTCCTGAACTGCTCGAACGCGTAGGCGCCGTGCACCGAGAGGAGGGCCACGCCGCCCGGCCTCAGAACGCGGCGGACCTCCTCGAGCCAGCGGTCCTGAGAGGACGCTCTGAGATGGCTGAGAACCGAGATGGAGTACACGAGCGCGAAGCTCGCGTCCGCGAAGGGCAGCGGAGGCTCCGCGCCACTGACAGCCCACTCGAGGTTTGGATGTCGGTCTGCAGCCCAGGCGATCGCCTCGCCATCGACGTCGCAACCGGCACAGCGAGCGCCCTTCGTCATCGCGGCGACGTGCGGCAGCACACGGGCCGAGCCGCACCCGAGGTCGAGCACCGAGTCGAACGCGGAGAAGGGCCGGCCGAGTGCCTGCTCGAGCTCGCGCGCCGCCTGCCGTCCGCCGTCGAGGAACTCACGGACGCCGGGCGCGCCGGTGCGGGCACGAAGGCGACGCGGGGGGACCGGAGCGTCGGGACGTGATCGCCCGATCAGCAGCGGATCTGCGATCTCGCGGGCCCGGCGCACGGCCCAGCCGAGCGGGAGCGGCGCCGTTAACCGTCCACCTGACACGATGCGGGCGATGTTGGCAGACACAGATACCGCCGCGGTGCGCGAGCTCTGCGAGGAGACGCTTCGCACGAACTGGCACGAGGGAACGCGCGAGAGCGATGGGCACCATTTCGGCTACACGTCGCCGAGCCCTCGCCATTACCCCTGGCAGTGGTACTGGGACTCCTGCTTCACGGCGATCGTCTGGCGGCGCTTTGACCCCGTTCACTCGAAGCGGGAGCTCTCCTCGTTGCTCGCCGCGCAGCGCGACGACGGGTTCATCGGCCACACGATCTTCTGGGACAGGCCGCTCGACAGGGCCCGCCGCTTCACCTACAACGTGACTTCGACTGATGCGCCGATGACGTCGAGCATCCAGCCGCCGGTGCTGGCGTGGGCCTGGAGGATCGCGGTGGGCGACCCGCGTGAAGTCGATGGGATCGGACGCCAACACGACTGGCTCGAGCAGCATCGCGACCTCGATGGCGATGGGCTGATCTGGATCGTGCAGCCCGACGAATCGGGCCTCGACGCCTCGACACAGTTCGACGCGATCTGGGGCAACCGCGCGCACGGCCGCCCGGGATTCGTGCTGCTTGTGCGGCGCAACCGTCACTTGGACTTCGATATGCGCCGGATCGTCGAAGCGGGCGGGCCGGTCTGCTGCGAGGTGATGACCAACGTTCTATACGGCCTTTCGCGGATGGCGCTGGGGCGCCCGTCGCTGACCGAGACGATCATCGGCCGTATGTACGACGAGGACGCCGGGCTGTTCCGGCCGCTCGCCCGCCCCGAGCCGACACGCACGCCCGCGCTCACGTGGACGGCGCTTTCCCCGCTCGCGTTACCCGACCTCCCGGAGCCGATCGGCCGGCGGCTGGTGGAGGAGCACCTGCTCGACCCCGAGCGTTTCTGGCTGCCCGTGCCGCCGCCGTCGGTTTCCGCGACCGACCCGACATTCTCGCTCGACGACAAAGTGCTGCTGGGATTCAAGCGCTACTGGCGCGGCCCGACCTGGATCAACTCGGCCTGGCTGGTTTGGCTCGGGCTGGTCCGGCTCGGCTACGCAGAGCACGCGGACGAGCTCGCGCGCCGACTCGGCGTGGCGGTGCGCGAGGCGGGCTTGCGCGAGTACTACAACCCCTACTCTGGAAGCGGAATGGGGGCGGTCGGGTTCGGTTGGTCCTCGCTCGTGCTCGAGATAGTCGAGCCGGACCCCGGGGCCGCCGGGAGCTACCTGGGCTAGCCGCCGGCGCGCTTGTACTCGTCGACCGCCGCGGTGCAGGCCTCGATCGCCGGCTCGACCTGATCACGCTCGGGCGGCAGCCAGAAGAACACCCGATGCACCCCCATCTGCTCGAGCCGCTCGATCCGGCCTGCGTCGGGACGGATACCCGCCACCGTGACTGGGATAGGCGAGCGTCCCGCTTCCGAGGCGCGAGCGTTCAGCTCGGCGATCCTCGGGGCCAGCTCTTCGTCCGGGAGCCGGTTGGGCATCCATTCATCGCCGAACTGGAGCACCCGATCAATGACCCGCGGTCCGATTCCACCCACCAGCACAGGAGGATGGGGCTGCTGCACCGGCTTCGGCCAGCACCAGATCCGCTCGAAGCGGACGTGCTCTCCCGCGTAGCTCGCCTCGGCTTCAGTCCAGATCGCCTTCATCGCCTCGATCCGCTCGCGCAGCACCTCGAAACGTTGCGCCGGGTCGGTGCCGTGGTTTCGCATCTCCTCTCGGTTCCACCCCGCGCCGACGCCGAACAGAAAGCGACCGTTCGAAATATGGTCGAGCGTGGCCACTTCCTTGGCGGTGATGATCGGATCGCGCTCGATCACCAAGCAGATGCCGGTGCCGATCTTCAAGCGCGTGGTTCCAACTGCCGCAGCCGTCAGCGCGAGGAACGGGTCGAACGTTCGGCTGTACATCGCGGGCAACTCGCCGCCGATCGGATAAGGAGTGTCACTCCCGGCCGGGATGTGCGTGTGCTCGGGGAAGAAGAGCGACTCGTAGCCTCGCTGCTCGACGGTCCGAGCGAGATCCCCCACGTCCGGACCGTCCTGTGTCGGAAAGATCGCGAGCCCGAACTTCATCCGCGTTCACCGTACTGAAAGGGCCGGGCGCTAACGTAGATCTCATGGAGAAAGTGGAGCTGACGGACGAGCAGTGGCGGGAGCGGCTCTCCCCTGACCAGTACGAGATCCTTCGCCGCCACGGAACCGAGCCGCCGTTTACCGGCAAGTACGTGCACGTCAAGGACGACGGGACATATCGCTGCGCCGGCTGCGGCGCGGTGTTGTTCGACTCGGATACGAAGTTCGAATCCGGGACCGGCTGGCCGAGCTTCTATGAGCCCGCCGTCGCCGAGAACATCGAGCTCCGCGAGGACCGCGGCCTTTTCATGCGGCGCACCGAGGTGCTCTGCCGCCGCTGCGGCGGCCATCTCGGGCACGTATTCGATGATGGTCCTGCGCCGACGGGGTTGCGCTACTGCATGAACTCGTGCGCGCTCGAGTTCGAGCCGCAAGAGGGCTGAGCGTCACGTCAGGCCGGCGGATTCTGGAGCACGGCCAGCAAAGAGAGGCCGGCTGGGAGCGTGCGCCCGCGCGCAAGCCAGTTCGCCTCGAGTTGCATCGGTCGCTCCAAGGCACGGTTGAGCCAGCTCGGCCCAAGATGAAGATCGAACTCCTCGCCGTCCCCGTTTCGGTTTCGGCGCCGCCGTTGGGCCAGCCGCACGGCCGCCGCGGGCGGGAACAGGATCGTGTTGAACGACGTGAGCCGCTCAAGCTCCCATCCGGTGTCGGCGACCGCCGCTCGCAGCGTCGCCCGCTCGTACCGGCGGTAGTGGTGATTGGCGCTGTCATGTGAGGACCACAGCGCCTGGTATGCAGGCACGGTCGCGAGCAGCCAGCCCCCGGGCCTGCTCACCCGCCGGAGCTCGGTTAGGGCTTCGCGATCGTCAGGGACGTGCTCGAGCACGTCGAGGCACGTGATCAGGTCGAAGCTGTCGTCCTCCCACGGGATCTCCTCGAGCCTCGCGATCCGGATCTCGCCGATGCCGCGGCCCCGGGCGACCTCGGCCGCGTCCTCGTTGAGCTCGAGGCCTGACACCTCGCCGTAGTCCACGAGCTCCTCGAGCGTCCGCCCCGATCCGCAGCCGGCGTCGAGGACCTGGGCATGCTCGGGGATCGGCAGCCGGTCGAGCTCGGCGCGAATCACGCGGCGGCGCCCGCGGTACCACCAATGATGCTCATC
>CAVPKT010000029.1:0-19501 GCA_963705775.1 uncultured Solirubrobacterales bacterium
CTCACCCCCGGCGAGGAGATCGCGGACGAGCCGTTCGCGCCGCGCGAGCGCGCCGCGCAGGAACGCCTCGCGTTCGTTTTCAAACGCCTCGGCGACTTCGGCGACGACGCCGTCGACGTACCGAAATGTCAGCACCCCGATCCGCGCCACGCCCTCGGTGTCTCCCGTTTCAATGCCGAGGTCGGCGGCGCATGAGAACAGCAATTCCTGTCCGAGCCGGTATGCGCGCAGCAGGCCGGCCAATGGCACGTTCCGGCGTGCGAGGTGGCGGGCGAACTCGAGCGCGGCCGCCGGCGCGCGGAACCCTTCTCCGAGCCCGCCGATTCGCAACGCCGACGCGAACTCCGTCAGCAGGCCGCGGCTCGACTCTCTCGAAGCATTGCGCGCTGCTCGTCCTCGATTAAGCCGGGTACCTCGGCGGCGATTCGATCGAGCACGCTGTGAGCCATTCAGAGAGGTTTCGATCGAGTCATCGGCGAGGCGGGCGTCGAGCACACGTGCATCATCTCGCAGCGGAGACCGGTGCACGCTGCACCTTCCACGAATCGCACGCCTACGCCACCATCGCCGAAAGGTCGATGAGAGGAGGCACAGTGAACCCAAAGCTCTGGCTCGCCGGTCGCGCCGCGACGGTCGGGATCTGCATGGCGCTCGAGCGGTTGCGCCCGCCCGTGCCAGCCACCCGGGACGACGTCCCGATCAACGGCGTCAACCTAAACGAGGAGTGGCTGACCGACGTGCTCTGCCGAGAGGTTCCGGGCGCACAGGTGACGAGCTTCCACAGCCCGGGCGGCCACAGCGGCAACCACCACCCGCGCTGCGCTGCGGGTGACCTATAACGAGGCGGGCGACGCGGCCGGGTTGCCGACGAAGCTGTTCACGAAGTCCTCCGCCAGCTTTTCGCAACGGCTGATGCTCGGCGGCGCCGACGTCCTGCACGGCGAGACGCATTTCTTCATGACGTTCCGCCCGAGGATCGAGATGGAGGCCCCGCGGGGCTACTTCGGGGGGGTCGATCCGCGCTCGTGGCGGAGCCTGATCGTGATGGAGGACATCGCCGCGACCAAGGACGCGACCTTCAATGAGCCAACGACGCCGATACGCGCGCACAGCTCGAAGACTTGCTCGGCAACATGGCGGCCTATCACGGCGCGTGCTGGGAGGCCCCAGACCTCACGATCCTCAAGACCCCGAACGACTTCTACCGCAATCTCGACTCGCTCGTAAACATGGGACCGCGGACGAAGGTCGGGATGGAGCGCGCGCGGTCTGTGATCCCGCCGCGGCTCTACGGTGAATCCGCCAGGCTGTGGGAGGGAACGCGGCGTGCCCTCGAGATCGCGACAAACCAGGTCCCGACCACGCTTCTCCACGGCGACGGCCACGCGGGCCAGGTGTAGGTCACCGGCGACGGGCGGATGGGACACACGGACTGGCAGGGGAACGATGCGCGGCGGATGGTCGTTCTCATGACGCCTACCTCGTCTCGACCGCATGCGAGCCGGAGGAGCGCCGTGCCTGGGACAAGGAGCTGCTCGAGCTCTACCTCGGCAAGCTTGCCGATGCCGGCGGCAAGGCACCAGCGTTCGACGACGCCTGGCTCCGGTACCCGCCAGGGCCTGTTCTACCCCTACTCCGCGTGGTCCTTTACGATCGGCCGCGCCTTCTACCAGCCCAGGATGCAGCCGGACGAGATCAGCCTCGCATGCATCAAACGCGTGGCCGCCGCGATTGATGATCACAACTCGTTCGACGCCGTCGGCCTGTAAGGCGAACTCAGCTCCCGTACCCGCGGGCAACCATCAGCTCCGGTGCCCATTTCGCCTGGAATCGGAGTAGAGTCGTAGGGAGCTGGCCCTGCGGCCAGGATTCTCATCTCAAGCCCGGATGCCACCGATGGCGCAGCATGCGCCACGAGGCGAGAGGCATGAGCCACTGGTCTTGACTGCGGGGCCCGCGTTGACTCCTAAAAGGCGTTACCCCACCGGCCCGGTGGAGGCGCCACATCCGCTTAGCCGCGCGGGGCATTCTCGCCCGCTTCGTTATGCGCGGAGCGACGAAAGGACCCCCGATGGCAGCCAAGAGCAAGGTGACGGTATCCATGCAACCGACGAACCGATGGCCCACCTCCGCCGAGCGCCGCGCGGCGCAGGTCGCGGCGATCTCGAATAAGCAGGCTGACCTCAAGCGCGAAGCCGCCGAGCGGGCCGCCAAGCGAGCCCTGAGCCCCCGACGGCTTCCGTAACGCGCAAGTCGCGAACCGCGAGGCGCAGCAACGCTCGCTGATCGGCGCAGTCGGCCATGCGATGCGCGGAGCTTCCCGAGTGGGCCGTGGAGGACTCGAACCTCCAACCTTGGGATTAAGAGTCCCCTGCTCTACCAGTTGAGCTAACGGCCCTGGGCCCCACGATAACAACGCCCGTGGGTCCGCGACAGGACGCGCTCGGCGTCGCTCAACCGCCCGCGGGGGGTTGCCCCGCCGGCCCCGGAGACGGCCTGGGTCTTCAGCTGCTGGAGCGCCGCCTTGAGCTGAGCCCGCTGGGTCTTCGGCGTCAGCGCCAGCGCTTTGGTCTGAGCAAGGTCGCCTAGCCGGGTCTGTTTCGCCTTCCACGCAGCGGCGGCCAGGCCCTCGAAGTACGTGGCCGTCGGACGGGTTGGCCGCGGTCACGATCTGTCCATGTGCTCGCTTCTCTGCTTGTAGTTGCCCTAGCTTGTCGTAGGCCTGAGCGATCAGCTCGGCGAGCGTCCCCAATCCGGGTGCTTGGTCAGCGCCAGGTATCGCCCCCATGCCTGACCCGCGCCTCTGGAGCTCCTTCAGCCCCGCGGCGGTGTAGGTGCCGCTGGATGTTTCGAACCCTCTACCCTGGCCGGCTGACTCGTGGACGGGGCCTTCATCAGGTCCCGCCCACGACGAGGTGGGTTTGACGGCTGAAGCCTGCGTCTCCGCGCAGCGCCGACTTCTCCGGCCTGGCTGACGACCGGTTTGCCGTTGTTGTTGGAACTGCTGCCGCCAATCCCGTTGAACAGTCCACCGACGCCATTCCCGGTTCCGACGCCGAAACCCACGAGTCCAAAACCGATCAGCAGCGCCAACGCGAGGTAGACGCTTTGGACGGTGCGGCGACGGCCGCGGCTTCGAAGATCAAAGAGCATTGCTGATCACGTGGATCCAGGCTGTCGACAGACTGGCTCCAACTCCGCCGCCTCCCGGCGCGGCCAGGCGTCGATCGGCGAACTTGAGCATCAGGATACTGAGCCAGGTACAGAACGACCAGCGGACCATCTCCAGCCCGGTCGTCACCAGATCAGGCCCCGGGAGTGGCCGCGGCGATTACCGCGAGACGACCAGTAGCGTAGCGCCAGTGCTTGATCAAGGTGCTGCCGTTGATGACCCCAAGCCAATCGAGACCGAGCAGCGCGAGCGGCAGCTGGAACGCAAGCCCGATGCCGAGCATCGTGAAGATTTCGAACGAGTACAGTGGGCCGCGCGCCTGGACGAGGATGTCGAAGTTCTTGCTGTTGTAGGTCTGGAGGAAGTGGATCGCGGGCCCCAGCACCACCAGATAGGCGAACGCGACCCCGACGCGAACAGGGCAGGAGCCATCGACCATAACCGGGAGCGCCACCCGCCGCTCGTTCCGTTTCAGCGCGGGTAACACGAACGCATAGAGCCTGGTAGAGCAGTACGGGGAGCGAGAACATCAGTGCGGAGTAGGCGCAACGGTCAGCGTCGTCGTGAACGGCTCGCCGGGGGACAGCGTGACGGGAGCCTGTGGGCGCGCGGATTTAGGCAGCGCTGCGGCGGCCTGGCGTTTCTCCCTGCTGCCAGGCTGCGCAAACAGCGCGCGGTCGGCGGGAGACTGGGTCTTGGACTGCGAGAGAGGGGCAACGGGGGGACGTCGGGCGGCAGGCGGCGAGGCCTCTGCGTTCTCGTGGCCGTTGTCCGTCGGTTAGCCCGTTGAGGTTGAGTTGGACTTCGTGCTCGCGGTCGCGGGCAGCTGGCGGTTCAGGAGGGTGCAGCAGCCGGTGGTTCTGCCAGTAGGCAGAGCCCGAACCCGATCGCGAGTGTGACGCCGCAAACGACCAGCCGCGTCCGGAGCTCGTCGAGGTGATCGACGATGCTCAGCCGCTCTTCGTGACCGATCGGCCGCAGAACCCTGCTCATGTAGCGAGCCCCCGGGCTCTACGACGGGGACTGTGTGCTGGTCTCCGCGGGCGAATGCTCGGCCGGCGCGGCTGCCTGGGCGGCGGGCTCGCGCTCGGGCACGGGATTCGCTGTGGCGGCTTCGAGCTTGGGCTGCTCATCTTTGTCCTTGGATTTGCCGCCGATCGAGTCTTTGAACTCGCGCAGCCCGTCGCCAAGCGATTTGCCAAGCGCAGGAAGCCGCTTCGGGCCGAAGAACAGCAAGATGACGAGCAGCACGATCAGCGCGTCTGCATATGGCTTCGTGAAGATCATTCCTGAACGCTCCGGATAGGGGCCCTGAAGGGTAGCGGTCGGGGCCGCTGGTGGGTGACGCAACCTCACCCAAGTTCCTCTCAAGTCCCTGCCCTGTGGTGCCGATACGTGCCACATCCAGGAGGCACGATGAATCCGAATCAGAACCAAAGCCACTCAGTCCGCCGGATCGTTCTACCGAGCGGCAGGTCGATCGAGGTCGTTCGCTTCGACGACGAGGACCCGGCTGGAGCACGCGACCCGCCTGCATATCTGCCCGGACTGCGAGTCTGAGCTCGTGCAGCCGATCGAATGGGGCGAGGCCAGCGAGGAGCGCTGGGAGCTGACGCTGCACTGCCCCAACTGCGAGTGGACCTGCCACGGCACCTTCGACCAGGACCAGGTCGAATTGCTCGAAGAGGAGCTCGACGACGGCGTGGCGGCGATTCTCCGCGACCTCAAGCGCCTGGCGACCGCCAACATGGCGGACGAGATAGACCGCTTCACGGCGGCGCTCGACGCCGATCTGGTCCTCCCCGAAGACTTCTAGGCGTACCGCTCGACCACGCCGTCAGCGACGAGCTCGAGCGCCAGCCGCTGGCGCTCAGGCAGCGACGGCAGCTCCGCCTTGGCGGCCGCGACGAGCGCGAGGGCGCGGGCTCTGGCCCGCTCGAGCGCGCCGGTGGCAGTGATCCGCTCGCACACCGCCTCGGCATCGTCCGCCGATCGCAGCTCACGGAGCTCGAGCCGGCTGAGGTCGGGATCCCGCTCCCGCGCATCGATCAACGGCAAGGTTGCCGTCCCGTCGAGCAGATCCGCGCCGCGCGGCTTTCCGGTCCGCTCGGGAGGACCCGAGACGTCGAGCACATCGTCGAGGATCTGGAACGCGAGCCCGATCTGCTCGCCGAATGCCGCCAGTAGCTCCGGCGACCCATCACCCTCGAGCGCACCCAGCTCGCACGCCGCCCGAAACAGCACGGCGGTCTTCAGTCTGCAGCGCTCGAGGTACCGCTCGATCGTCACATCCGTGCGCCAGGCGTCGGCGCGTTGCATCAGTTCCCCGAGCGCCAGCTCTGAGCTTGCCCGAGACAGCACGCGCACGCTCTCGACTGAACCGTCCGCCGCCAGCTGGGCAAACGCGCGCGAGAACAACAGGTCGCCAGTCGCGGTCGCAAGCCGTCGGCCTCCAGCGGCGACGACTGTCGGTCTGCCGCGGCGGAGCGTCGAGCCGTCGAGCACGTCGTCGTGAACAAGCGTCGCGCCGTGCACGAGCTCGACGGCGACCGCAGCCTGGACCAGGCCCTCGGTCTCCGGCGGCGGTACGCCCGCTGCGAGGCATACGAGCAGAGGCCGCAGCCGCTTGCCGCCCGCCGCGATCGTGTCGCCGGCATAGCGGCCGAGCGCCTCGCCGTGGCCCGTCGTGATCGTCGCCATTCGCTCCTCCACGCGGTCCATCAGCCGCAGCACGGCCGGACCACCCGCCTCGATCACAGGCTGAACCACAGTCATCGGACGACCCCGGCGTGCATCGCGATGATCCCGCCGGCGGTTAGGAGATAGCGAACATCGGTCAGGCCACTCTGCCAGAGCGCGCCCGCGAGCTGATTGGGGGGCGGGAACCGCCTGACCGACCTCGGGAGGTAGCTATACGCGTCCGGGTCACCGGCCACCCGCCCGAGTGCGGGTATGGCGCGGTCGAACCAGAGTTCGAAGAACGTCGACAGCGGCGGCCGCGTGGGCGTCGTGATCTCTAGCACGACGACGGTGCCTCCCGAGCGCACGACGCGGGTCATCTCCCGCAGCCCGCGCGACAGGTCAGAGAAGTTGCGTGCCCCGAAGCCGACCGTCGCAGCGTCGAACTCGTCGTCCGCGTAAGGGAGGTCGAGCGCGTTGGCGACCTCGAAACGGATCGGCAGTCCCGCGGCCTTCACCTGCCCCAGCTCGAGCATTCGCTCGGAGAAGTCAACTGCCACCACCTCTCCGGTTGGCCCGACCCGCGACGCGAGCTCAATCGCCAGATCGCCGGTGCCGGTGGCAACGTCAAGCGCGCGGCCGCCGGGCTCAAGCCCGGCGAGGTCAGCCGCCCGGCGACGCCACTGGTGGTGCAAACCGGCGGTCATGACCGTGTTCATGCGGTCGTACAGGGCGGCGATGCGATCGAACATCGCCCGGACCTGGGTCTCCTCGAGCGTCCCGGACATCGCTCAAGAAGCGACTACTGAAGCTCTGAGAGGAATGCCACCAAGGTGTTGAACTTGGTGGGCGACTGCTTCAACAACCCCTGGAAGGACGGCATCGGCGGCGTCGGATTGATCAGCGTCGAGTAGATCTGCCCCTGTGGCACCGTCTTGGCGATATGTGTTAGGTCTGGCCCCGGCCCGTCGTTGCCGTTGTTCCCGATCACGTGGCAGGCCAGGCACCCCGTCTGCCCGACGACGAGCTCGCCCTGGGTAAAGGTGGTCTTCTGCGCGGCGGTGAAGTTCGCAGGCGGCGCCAAGTCGACCGAGTTCGGCGAGCCTGTGTTGGCGCCCGTGAATGTGAGATAGGCCATCGCGGCGATGATGAACAGCCCCGTGACGAGCGCCACTGGACGGTGCGTGATCCGGCGCTCCGGGCTGCGGTCGTAGAACGGCAGCAAGAAGAGCAAGATCATCAGGACTGTCGGGATCCCGACAGTCGCCGCCGGTGTCCACTTCGGCACGTTGCGCATTACGCGCAACAGCTCGAACAGGAAGAAGAAGTACCAGTCCGGCCTGGGTACGAACGTGGTCGTAGTCGGATTGGCCTTCGGCCCGAGCTCCGCGCCGAACAGCAACGCCAGGAAGATGATCACGGCCATCACGATGCACGCCATGACCGCGTCCTTGGCGACCGCGTAGGGGAAGAACGGCTTTCCCTCGTTCTTCAGGATCGCGTACTCGCGGAGGTATGCCTCCTTTTGGGCCTGATTCACCGCTGCGCCTTCCTCACACGTCCGACTCGCTAAGGACCGCAGGCTCGGGTTCGATCTTCAGATACGGCGGCGCGGTGGTCCCGAGCTTCGCGACCAGGTACAGGTGGGCTCCGATCAGCGCGATGATCGCCCCCGGGATCAGCAGCATGTGGATCGCATAGAAACGGGACAGCGTGGTGGCGCCGAAGTCAGCGCCGCCGACCAGGAAGTTCGCCAGGTAGGGGCCGATGAACGGCCCACCGGCTTGGATGTTCGTCGCGACGACCGTCGCCCAGTAGGCGCGGTTGTCGAGCGGCAGCAGGTAGCCGGTCAGGCCCATCATCAGCACCAGGATCAGGATCACGGCGCCGATCACCCACGTGAGCTCGCGCGGGTATTTGTATGCGCCGAAGAAGAACACCCTCCCCATGTGCAGGAAGATCAGGATGATCATTACCGAGGCGCCCCATTTGTGCATTGCGTGCACGAGCTGTCCGGCCCAGACGTTGTCGTTGATGTTGCGCACGGACTCGTACGCGCCACCCGCGGCATCGGGGCGGTAGTACATCGCCAGGAAGACGCCGGTCACGGCCTGGTTCAGGAACGCGAACAGCGTCGCGGTACCGAGTGTGTAGTACCAGTTGGTGCCCCGCGGAACCTTGCGGAACAGGGTCCAGCGGAGCCCGCCGGAAAGCGCCGTGCGCTCGTCGACCCAGTCGATGACGCTGATGCCGGCCTCCTGCGCCGCCTCGCCTGGGGTCATCTTCCCGTTCCCGTTGCCGTTGCCGTTGCCGTTCTGGCCTGGGCGTCTCGGCCTGGGCTGGAGGATCTTCGGCAGCGGTGGCGCGGGGAGGCGAGGCATCTAAGGCTTCTTCGGTCCGGCGAACTGGGCCGGGTACAGGAACTGGCCGAGGCCGTCGAGCGGCTCGCCGGGGAGCCGCGGGGAGAAGCGCTGGAGCTCCGAGTTCACCGAGTAGCGCGGACCGATCTGGACGAGCCCGGTCTTCGGGTCGATGCGGGTGTAGAAACGATCGAGGGGGCGCACCGGGGGACCGCCTGTGACGATCCCGCGGACGTTGTAGACACCTCCGTGGCACGGGCAGATGAACCGCTCCGCCGCGGCCGTCCAACGGACGGGGCAACCTACGTGCGCACAGCGCGAGGAGAGCGCGATGATCTGGTTGAACTGGTCCTCGGGCTCGGTGTCGAGCCCGGGGATGCGCTTGCGGATGTACACCAGGGTGTTGCCTGACTCGCCCGCTCCGTTCTGGATGGAGATCACGCGGGTGACGAAGTCCTGCGTCGCGTGAAAATCAGACGGGGGCCCGACCGCTTGCCAGTTCCACGCCTCGTGCTTGAAGATCGGAGCCAGGGCGAAGCCCAGGGCCGGGAGCGTGAAGGCGGCCGCTGCGATCCCGCCGGCGCTGTGGACAACGCCTGTCATGAAGCGTCGGCGCGTCACCGTCTCCCCTTCGAAGGAGCCCGGGATATTGCGATCGGCCGTGTACTTCGACTTCTGCTCTAGGTGTTTGTCTGCCACAGGGACTCTCAATTGAACGGGGCCGCAAGCCTATCGTCAACATCGAGGCGAGCGTCACTAACTAGGCACAAACGCGGCTTCGCGGAGCGCGCTCAGAGCCGTGCTATCGCCCGCTCGGGCGAGCCGCTTGGCGACCGCGTACTGATCGCTTCGCCCCCATCCGACCGCGACTGCACCTGCCTCCCAAACCGCGTCGGCGAGCGCCGGATCGGCCGCCGCGTGGGCCTGGGCGACAAGCGAGATCGCGTCAGCCAGTTCCGCCACCGCCTCCCGGTCACCGATTGCCGCCAGCCGCGCGAGCCCGAGGGCGTAGAGCTGATCACCGGCAAGCAGCGCCAGGTTCGCGTCATCGGTGCGGACGATCCGCTGCGGGCCGTAGTGCAGATGCGAGCCCTCCGCGATCATCTCGAGCAGGAGCTCGTAGTCCTCGGCGCGACCGCTGGCGCGAGGCCCGGTCGCCGCGGTCTGGGCCGGGCCGGGCCGGTCGTCGAGCTCGGCGGGCGCACCCTCGTCGAGCAGGCCGGCCAGCGTGCCGCCCTGGATCCTGAGCGCCGCGACCAGGGCCTCCCCGCCATCGCGCGCCGTTCTCATCGGGCCACGACCTCCGCGAACGCCTCCTCCGCCGCATCGAGCGTGCGGTCGATGTCGGAATCCCCGTGCGCAAGCGATGGGAACCATGCTTCGAACTGAGACGGCGGTGGATACACGCCGCGGTCGAGCAGACCGCGGCACCATGTGGCGTGGCGCGTCGAGATCGCAGGCCTTGGCCCCCTCGTAGTCGCGCACCGGGACCCTCCGAGAAGAACACCGTGACCAGCCCGGGAACGCTCTGGACCTGGACCACGCAGTCGGCTCGCTCAGCTGCCTCCCGCAGGCCGCCCGCGAGCGACTCGGTGGTCGCGGCCAGCCGACCGTACGCCGCCTCGTCCAGCTGCGCCAGCGTCGCGAGGCCGGCCGCCACCGCGAGCGGGTTGCCGGACAAGGTGCCCGCCTGGTAGACCGCGCCCGCGGGGGCGATCTGCTCCATCAGCTCGTGGCGACCCCCGTACGCCGCCGCCGGAAGGCCGCCTCCGACGACCTTGCCCATGATCGTGAGGTCGGGCTCGATCCCGAATCGCTCCTGGGCGCCACCGCGGCGACCCGAAAGCCCGTGATCACCTCGTCGAAGATCAGCAACGCGCCACCCTCGTCGGCCTTGGCGCGCAGCAGATCGAGGAAACCGGGCTCCGGCGGGACGACGCCCATGTTCGCCGGCACCGGCTCGACCAGGATCGCGGCCAGGCCACTGGCGTCGGGTAGCGCGTCAGGGTCGTTCCAGGGGGCGATCACGGTGGCCGCTGCCGCGGCTTCGGGTACACCTGGGCTCGCGGGCACGCCCTGGGTCGCGAGGCCCGAGCCGGCCTCCACCAGCAGGCCGTCGACGTGCCCGTGGTAGGCGCCCGAGAACTTGAGCACTCGCTCACGGCCCGTGGCGGCGCGGGCGAGACGGATCGCGCTCATCGTCGCCTCGGTGCCGGACGAGGTCATCCGCACCATCTCGACCGATGGCACGCGGTCCACGATCTCGGCGGCCAGCTCGACCTCAAGCTCGGTCGGCGCGCCGAAGGTGGTGCCTCTGGCCGCCGTCTCCGTGACCGCAGCGATCACCTCCGGGTACGCGTGGCCGAGAATCAACGGGCCCCACGAGCACACCCAGTCGACGTACTCGTTTCCGTCTACGTCCCACAGGCGTGCGCCGGCGCCCCGCGCGATGAACAGCGGGTCGCGGCCGATCGACCGCATCGCCCGGACGGGGGAATTGACACCGCCGGGAAGCAGGCCGATCGCGCGCTGGTACAGCTCGTCAGACCGGGGGTCTCTGCTAGACGCTCGGCGTACTTGCGTTCCCAGTTCCGATGATCGTCTGTGAAGTAGAGGAGCCGGATCTTCTTGAACTCGGTCGAGGAGTACAGCGTTGAGCGGTCCTCGATACCGGTCTCGGCGGCGATCGAGTCGAGGATCGCGTCGCATTCCTCCTTCGAGCGACCGTGCGCCATCGTGAAGATCGAGTACGGCCAGTCGGCGTAGGTGGGACGCTGGTAGCAGTGGGAGATGCCCCGGAACGCAGCCATTCGCGGCCCCAAAATCCATCACGCGCTCGTCGGGCACCTTCCACACGCCCATCCCGTTGGCGCTGAAGCCGGCGCGGCGGTGGTAGAGGATCGCGGCGACCCGACGCAGCAGCCTCCGCTCCTGCATCTGCTCGTAGGTGCTGGAGGAACTGGGGCTGGGAAAGGCCGAGCTCGCGGCGGCAGGCGCATACGGCTCCTCGATCAACGGGCATGTCGCCTTGCAGAGCGCGGATCGCGGCGATGTCCCGCTCGTCGTAGGGCTGGCGCTCGGTCTCGGCGGGCGCGACTGCCTCAACCGACTTCGCCAGCGCGTCCGTCCCGCCCTCCATCTCCAGGTCCATCCGGATCTTGAACAGCTTCAGCGTCGGCAGCTGACGGATCGACTCGGCGCCGGCCGCCTTGCCGAGCACCTCGAGGGTGCTCTCGAGTCCGAGGCGCGAGTCGGGCTCGGTCGCAATCGTGAACCAGATGTTGAACTCGTGGTTGCGCAGGTAATTGTGGGAAACGCCGGGGTGCTCGTTGATCACCGTCGCCGCCCGCCAAGGGTTCTCGGGATCGACCTTCGCGGCGACGAGCATCGACGAGTAGCCGAGCGCTCGCGTGTCGAAGATCGGGGTGACCTGTCGGATGATGCGCTCGTTGAGCAGCCGCTGCACGCGGGCCATCACCTCCTGCTCGCCGACCCCCGCCTCCGACGCGACGTGCCGGTACGGCCGCTCGGCGATCGGGAACGAGCCCTGCATCAGGTTCAGGAGACGCTTGTCGAGCTCGTCGAGCTCGATCGCAGCGCCCTGGGCGCGGCTCCGCAGCTTGGGACCATGGCGCGTTCCTATCGAAGCCATTTCGCGGCGTCCTTGGCGTGGTAGGTGATGACGATGTCGGCGCCGGCGCGTCGAATGGCCGTAAGGGTCTCCAGCACGGTCGCCCGCTCGTCCAGGTAGCCCGCCGCGGCGCCGGCCTTGACCATCGCGTACTCGCCGCTGACGTTGTAGGCGGCCACGGGCATTCCGGTCTCGTCCTTGATCCGGCGGATCACGTCGAGGTAGGGCAGCGCAGGCTTGACCATCACGATGTCAGCGCCCTCTTCGACGTCGAGCTTCGCCTCGCGCAGCGCCTCGTCGCCGTTCGCCGGGTCCATCTGGTAGCCCCGCCGGTCGCCGAAGGCCGGCGTCGAGTCGGCGGCCTCGCGGAAGGGGCCGTAGAACGCGGAGGCGAACTTCGCCGAGTAGGCGAGGATCGGCGTCTCGCTATAGCCCTCGTCGTTGAGCGCCTGGCGAATCGTTCCGACGCGGCCGTCCATCATGTCGCTCGGGCCGATGATGTCCGCGCCCGCCTTGGCCTGGGACACCGCGGTCCGCGAGAGCAGCTCGAGGGTCGCGTCGTTGTCGACACTCCCATCCGGGCGGACCACGCCGCAGTGCCCGTGGCTGGTGTATTCGCACAGGCAGAGGTCCGTGATCACGAGCAGATCCGGAAGCGCCTCCTTGATGGCACGCGTCGCGAGCTGAACGACGCCCTCGTCGTCCCAGGCCCCGGAGCCTTCCTCGTCCTTGTTGGCCGGCAGGCCGAACAGGAGCACAGCTGGGATTCCGAGCTCTGCCGCCTCGCGAGCCTCGGTGACAGCGTGGTCGATCGACAGGTGGTCAACGCCAGGCATCGCCGCGATCGGCTCGCGCCGGTCGATCCCGTACGCGACGAACATCGGATAGACGAAGTCCTCGGCCGCAAGTCGCGTCTCGCGAACCAGCCCACGCAGGGCGCGGCTGGCGCGCAGCCGCCTCAGGCGGGTTTGGGGGAACGCCATGTCAGATCGAGGATACCGGTGGGGTTGCGGCGTGAGGCCTGGGTCGGTGGGCGGTGGCGGTGCGGGGGCGCAGCGGTCGCTCGGGCGCGGTGCGTCGCGAGGCGGGGCGGGGCGGTCGCGGGCACGATTTCCGTCGCCGCCCCGCCCCCCCGTGCCGCCCGCCCACGCGAGCCCCCGGCGCGGCAAGCCCACGCGAGCCTGGCAGAGAAACCGGAATATATGGCCGATTTCCCTGCACCCCCCGGGCGCGAGGCGGGGGGCCCCCCGCGCCGCAAGCCCACACCCCCGGCCGGCCACCCCCCGCCCTACACCACGTTCCAGCGCTCGACCCGTCGCGCAGTGACAAGCCCGCCCTCCACGTATGGGTCCTCGAGCGCAAACGTTTCGATATCCGACGGCGAGACCCCATCGGCGAACACGATCGCGGCCCCGTGCGGAGGATCGCCGAGCGCCCCGGCCATCACGACCCGTCCCGCCTCCTGCTCCGACCGAATCCGCGAAAGATGAGCCTCCCGATGGGGGCCCCGGCGCTCGAAGTATGTCGTCGACGTACTCGTAGAAAAGGATGCGGAGTGCCACGCGCGGTACCCTGACACACATGGCGAACCTCGAGAAGCGTGGCGGCTACACGCCCAGGCGGGTGCGCGAGCGCCGCGCCTACCGGCTGGTTGTGACCGGCGGTGTTGCCGGCGTGGTCGGCGTCGCGGGCGCAGTGCTCGCCATCGCCAGCGTCATCAGCTGGACGCTCCCGATCATCGCGCTGATCGTCGCGGCCGTGTGCGTGACGATGTTCCGCGCGATGGTCGGCACGCGCTAGCGCCGGAGCCTTCCTCACTTGGCATCGAGGCGGCGCGCGGGCACCGCCGCCTAGCCATTCGTGCTCGGGCGGCGCCGGGACGTAGCTGATAGCTGGTCAACGTCAGGCAGGCAGGCCGTCATCGTACGCCCCGCCTCGCCCCCGCTCAAGGCCCCCGCTCAAGCCCGCAACCCTCCGTCAACCGGCGCCAACCCTCCGTCAAGCCGCGCCAAACCGCCGCATCGTGAGGCGCGCCAGCAGAGCGAAGACGACGGTCAGTCCGACCAGATGCACGAGCGGCAAGCCGATGCCCGGCGCCGTCCCGCTGAACGCGTTGTTGGCGGCCTCCAAGGCCGCTTTGAACGGGAACGCGAACGCGACGACGTCGAGCAGCGTCTTTACGCCGCCCGAGACCGAATCCGAAGGGACGAGCGCCACGAACGCGATCGGCAGTGACACGGAGGAATGCCATCAGCGACGCGGCGCTGACTTCGCGCGCCAACCCGCCGATCGCCACCCCGAGCGCTCCGAACGCGAGGCCGCCGAACGCCAGCGCAACCACCCACAGCTCGAAGCGGCTCCAATCGAGGTGAACGAACGCCGACACCGCGGCGGCCATCGCCAGCGTCACGAGCGCGGCGCAGGCCGCCGCCAAGCACCACCTTCTCGGAAAGCAGCCCCTCCTCGGGACACGAGCCCCCGGACGAGCCTCGAATAAGCGTGCTCCGACCGCTCGAGCGCGAGCATCCCGGCGGCCAGCAGCAGCGTCACGAACATCAGCGAGACGATCACGGCGATCGCGACCGCGTATGTGTCGGTCGGGGTGGTCTTGCCCGCGAGCTGCGGTCTGCTGGACGGTCAGCGGATTGCCGATCGAGCTGAGCACCGGCGTCGCGAATCCGAGACCCTCGATCGCGAGGTCCGCGAAGTGACCACCTGCCGCAGCGCCGCCCTCAGCGGACGACCGCGGCGGGAGGACGCGATCGTCCCCTGGACGATCGCCCGCGAGTTGCGCAGCCCGAGCAGCGGCACGTTCTGCCCGAGGAGCTGGACGCTGCCACCGTTCAGCACCTGCTGCAGATCGCTGACCGCGGCGCGCAGCACCTGCTTGGAGACCGCCTGCTGGACCTCGTTAAGCCGCGTCGCGATCGCCTGGTCAACGAACTGTCGTTCGAGCGGATCCCTCGAGTTCAGCACCAGCCGGACCGTCGGGCTGCCAACGCCCTGCGTGACCAGGTTCTGGATCTGGTTGATGATGTCGCCGCGGGACGATCAGCGCCGCCAGCGCCTGGCCGTCGCGCACCTTCGCGATCGCCTCCGCCTGTGAGTGGACCTTGATCGGTTGGACCGACTGGAATAGCTCGTTGGCGTAGCTTGGAGATGTCGATCTTCTGGTTGCCGAAGTTGATCTTCCCCTTGCCGGGCGGCACCGCGCTGTAGAACGCCACCTTCGGCTTGCCCGGCGGGCTCGAGAGCGCAAACCCGATCATCAGCGCGATCGCGATCGGATAGACGATCAGCAGCCCGACCAGCAGCGGCGAGCGGCGCAGGATCTGGAGGTCCTTGACGAGCAGCCAGCGCATTCAATGGCCCGCGCTCGTGCAGGAAGCTCACAAACGCCGACTCGAAGTCCCGTGGATCGCCGCCGACCGCTCGTTCGAGCTCTTCGGCTGCCGGTGAACAGCAGCTCGCCGTCGGCCAGCACCAGCACGCGGTCGCCGTAGCGCTCGGCCTCGGCGACGTCGTGGGTCGAGAACATCACCGTCGTACCGCGCGCCGCGAGCCGAGATGAACTCCCACAGCCGCTCGCGCTGGCGGGGATCAAGCGACGCCGATGGCTCGTCGAGCAGCAGCGCCGCCGGCTCGGACAGCAGCCCGATGGCGATGTTGACCCGCTGTTGGTTGCCGCCTGATAGTCGCCCGACCTCCTCGTCGGCACGGTCGCTCCAGGCCCGTCTGCACCAGCATGCGCTGCGACCGCCGCCTCGGGGTCGCCGACCCGCTCCAGCCGGGCGAACAGCCGCAGGTTCTCCGCGACCGAGAGCTTCGAGTACAGCGCCGGCTGCTGCGGGACCCAGCCGATCTCCCCGCTGCGCTGCTGGCCTTGCCGTCGTCGGGCGCGAGCACCCCGGCGAGGATCGAGAGCAGCGTCGTCTTGCCCGCACCGTTCGGACCGATCACCGCGACCAGCTCACCCGCGCGCGCCTCGAAGCTCACCGCGCGTCAGCGCCACCGCGCGCCGAAGCGCTTGGTCAGCCCGCTGGCCGCGAGGGTGACACTCCGTTGGTCCGTTGCGGTCGTGGTCGACACTCAGCCGCAGGCTACCTGGGCAGTCCGCGCCCGAGAGCCACCGCTAGCGCTCGGCGGAGACCCGCGGGACGAGAGACGTGCCGCACGTGCGGCAGTAGGCGTCGTCGGGTCCGTGAGGCGCGCCGCAGTCAGGGCAGCGGTCCGGATCGAGCCGCAACGTCTCTCCGCCGGGAGTCGTGACCTGCCACGGCTCGAGCACCGTGTGCTTGCGCAGATAGAGCACCGTCTCCCGCAGGACGGCCATGAACGGCAGCGCGATCAGCGCTCCGGCAATCCCGTACAGCTGGTATCCGAGCAGTAACCCGATGATGATCAAGATCGGGTTGATCCTCAACGAAATCCGGAAGACTTGGGGTGCCACGAAATGTCCCTCGAGCTGCTGCAGCGCCACGAACAACAGCAGCACCCACACCGCGGTGATCGGGTGACTGAACAGAGCGACGAGCACGGCCGGGGCGGGGCCGATGATCGGCCCGATGTACGGGACGAACTCCATCAGCCCGTAGAAGCCGCCGAAGAAGACTGCGTACTTCTCGCCGTCGGGGAAGATCCCAGTAGCCCGAAGATCGTCAGCGCGACGGCCGCGCTGACTCCCATGATCACGCTGAAGGAGAGCTGGCCGCGCACGTATCCCGAGACGGCCCGCTGGACGCGCAGCGGGTAATCGTCCTCGGGCGTGCCGTCTCCTCGCGGCATGATCCGCCGGACGAGATCGCCGATTTGGTTCCCGTACACCAGCAGGTAGATCGACAGCACGAGCGTGAGCACCGCGTCGATCGCTATCTGCACGATGCTCGTGAGCAGGTTCTGCGAGAACGAGACGATCGCGCCCGAATGCTTGAGCAGCGACTTCTGCAACGTCTGTAGCGCGGGCTGTCCCGTTTCGGGATCTGAACATGGATCCCGTGCTTGGTGAGGAAGTGCTGGAAGTTCGCGAGATCGCGGTTCGCCTTGTGGATCAGCGAGGGGATGTTCTTCGCGAGGTGGGAGATCTGGGTTGAGATCGGGTCGGAGAGCAGGAGACCGATCCCTCCCGCAGCAGCGAGCAAGCCCACATAGACGACCAGGATCGCCAGCCCACGGGGCACCCCCCGCTTGGCGAGGCGCTTGACGAGAGGATTGAAGATCAGCGAGACGAGGACGGCGACGACCACGATCAGCAGCACCGTGTGTGCGGCGCGCGCGAGCGCCCAGAGCCCGAGGATCCCGAGCGGCAGCAGGACCAACTGGACCCAGCGGGGAATCACCACCGGGGGCGGGGACGGGATTCGCGGCTCAGCCCCGTGGATCGGGGTGTCGCAGCCGCTCCTCGTCCGGGACGGAATCCGGCTCGACTGGCTCGCGACTCGTCGTCACCGGTGAAAGTATGGGGGTCGTGGCGGAGAACACCAGGATCCTGTTCGTGGGCGACGTCGTCGGCGGCATCGGCCGCCGCACGGTTCAAGCACTGCTCCCAGGGCTGAGAGAGCGACTCAACCTCGATTTCGTGGTCGTCAACGGGGAGAACGCCGCGGGCGGCGTCGGCATCACGCCGAAGGTGGCCAGGCAACTGTTCGAGATCGGGGCGGACGTGATCACGCTCGGCAACCACACATATCGCCATCGCGAGGTGTTCACCTACCTGGACGAGGAACCTCGGATCATCCGACCAGCCAATTTCCTTCGCAGCCAGCCAGGCCACGGATCCTGCGTCGTGTCAAAAGGCGATACCAGGCTTGGCGTCATCTCGCTCTCCGGGAACCTGTTCATGAACCCCGGCCGCCATGCGTTCTCGGAGGCCGACGCCGCCCTGCACGGGCTCAAGGGGCAGGTCGACCAGGTGCTCGTCGACATGCACGCCGAGGCGACGAGCGAGAAGGTAGGCATGGGATGGCATCTGGACGGCCGGGTCACTGCTGTCGTGGGGACCCACACGCACGTACCCACCGCGGACGCGCGGGTGCTGCCCGGCGGGACCGCCTACATCTCCGACGTCGGCATGACCGGCCCGCGCGGCGGCGTCATCGGAGTCAAGCGCGAGCAGGCGCTCGAGTCGCTGGTCACGAGGATGCCCGTCCGGTTCGAAACCTCCGCCGATGATCCATGGCTCAACGGCGTCCTAATCACGACCGACGGGCCGATGCGTGCACTGTCGATCGAGCCGGTCCTCGAACCCGCGCCCGGCCTCGGCTAGAGGCAGGCCCTAAGCCGCCGCCGGGACGAGCTCCACGGGACGCTCCCGCAGCTCAGGCTCCGGCGCGCGCGGCTCTGGATGAGACCCGAACGTCGCGAGGATCAGCGGCGGGAAGAACCAGACGATGTAGAGATAGAACCAGTGGGTGAGGGACAGCTCGACGGCGAGCATGATCGCCGCCGCCAGCGCCGCGACCTCGACGATGCCGCGCCGCCGCGGGAAGAACGCGGCGCCGACCGCCAGCAGGATCGTGAGCGCCTGGACGACGCGCTGCTCGGGCTTCGCGCCCCACAGTCCCCAGATCGAAAACGGCGAGGGGCGATTGGTCTGATACGAGATCGTGTCGTGCCAGCGCGGCCGAGGGCCGCGAGACGATGACCTGGCTGGAGTTTTCCGGGTTGGCCTGCGCGCCGAGCAGGCTGTCCACCCGCGTGGTGGCGGCCAGGGTGTTGACGGTGCGGACGTAGATCTGCGACGGGTGCCCATCGAAGTGCAGGTACTTCTGGGCGGCCGGGAAGCCGACCAGGACCGCCGAGTCGATCTCCGACGCCAGGGTGGCCGGGTTGAGGATGCCGGTCACGTAGAACCACTGGCCGCCGACCCAGATCCGCATCCCGGGCCGGATCCGGTCCATGCCCAGCCTTTGGGCGGCGGCAAGGACTCCTATTTATTGTGCTGAGTTTGATCTAGCATAGGTTTGCTGGATTGTTGCGCTAATTACCTATACTGTTGACAACAAGGGGGCTAAATCACTACTTGGCTAGTTTTTCAAGAGGCAGGTGAAAATATGATGGCACCTATTCTCGAGTTACCTTCATTTGCTCCAAAACGGATGACATTTTGGTGAGTGGCTAGTCTAGTCTCTAACGACACAGCTGAGAATTATTTAGATTACAAAAGCATCTAATAGCTTAGGGTTGGAGAAAATGACTCCAAAATGGGAGAATTTTCAGGAGATTGAGCGAGACTAGAAACGGTTGAAAAAAGATATTGCTCAACTCAAGGAATCTAGGGGTGTCTAGAGCGAGACCTTGAACGATACTAAGGACCAACTAGAAGTATAGTTATAGTTTTTGGAGACAATCAGCTAAGAAGGGCAAGTCAAGTGCATGCCCTAAAAGAAGGAGCGAAGAAACGTAAGCGGTCAAATAAATCGCAAAATCAGAGTAAAAAACGAATATTCAGAAAGACATGGGACCATGATGACGACTCTATGGATGACGCTATCTTAAGGAGAGGAAGATGATGTGGATGTAGACACGAACTCGCTGCTAACAATAGAAGGGATTGAAGCTAAAATCACTCAACTAAAGTGGACAAGGAGAGAAGCCTGTCTATAGAGGCGAGAACTAGACGCCATAATGCTGACCCTTAAAGAGGAATTAAAGAATCTTAAT
>CAVPKT010000030.1:0-6089 GCA_963705775.1 uncultured Solirubrobacterales bacterium
GCGTGGGCGCAGCTCGGAGGTGGCCTGGTCATCCCCGGCGGCTCGTACGGCGGGATGGGGGTAGGAGGGTTGATCCTCCACCGCTTCGGGATACCGACCAAGGTAATCGCGCGGCGGGAGTTCAATCTCAGCTTCCTCAACACCACAATCTCGGCCCTGGCGTTGATCGTCTTCGGTGTAGGGCTGGCGACAGGCCTCTTTCACCGTGAACACGATCTCCTGTTGACGCTGCTGCCCGCGGCAATAGCGGCGGCAGCGCTTTGGGCGGCGGGGGCGATCGCGATCTGGTCGGCGGGCTATGCCGAGCGGCTGCGGGCCAAGCACGCCAAGATAGCCAGCTCGATCAGCACGCTCGCCCAAGCCGTCCAGGACACCAAGCAGCTCCTGCTTCATCGCGGCGGCGGGAAAATCATCCTCGGGGCGATCATCTATCTCGGATTCGAGGTGCTCGTTCTCTGGACCGCGTTTCACGCCGTTCACGCGCACCCGTCCCCGGGTTTCGCCGTCGTCGTGATGGCCTACGTGATCGGAGCCCTCGCCGGATCGCTTCCGCTCCCTGCCGCGATCGGAACGGTCGGTGGCATCGCCGGAATGCTGATCCTCTACGGCGTCAATCACGACCCCGCGGTCGCCGCCGTCCTCCTTCACCAAGCGATCGGGCTGATCGTGCCGCTGACCGGTGGCACGATCGCCTACGCGATCCTTCGCCGCCGCCTCGGGCCGATACTGCCTCGTAATGGCGACGAGTCGGGTCAGGCGGCGCAGCGAACCTAGTCGGACGGTGGCGGGTCGTCCATGAAATCGGCGCTCTCAGGACGATCGCCGCCTCGGTGATTGGGGTCAGGATGGCTTGCGGCTCGGTTGGCTGCACGGCTCTCCAATTCTCGCGGCGGTCAGTGTGCTCCGAGGTGGGCGTGGACGAGCTGCACGGCCCATGCACCTTCACCAACGGCGGTCGCACACCGCTTGGTCGACCCGAGCGCACGTCTCCCGCTGCGAAGACGCCGGGGATCGTTGGTCTCGAGCAGGTTGTCGGCGCCGGTCGCGGCACCCGTAAGGATGAAGCCGTGGTCGTCGCGTCCAACCGCGTCACCGAGCCATTCGGTGCACGGGAGCGCCCCGAGGAACAGGAACAGGAACGAGAACCGGAGCCGTTCCCCGGTTTTGAGGGTGACGGCCTCGAGTTTTCCGCCCGTGCCGTGGAGCGCGGTGATCTCGCTGCTGTCGCGCACCGGTACTCCGTAGCGCTCGAGCTCTCGAATGAGGTAGTCCGACATCGTCTCCCGCAGATCGGCGCGCCGGTGCAGCAACGTCACCAGCGCTCCGCCACGAGCGAGCCAGACCGCGGCCTGCCCGGCGGAGTTTCCACCGCCGACCACTGCCGCGCGCTCGGCGCCGCACACCTGCGCCTCGGGCGGTCCGGCGGCATAGAAGACGCTGATGCCCTCGTACTGGTCGAGGTCGTCGACCGGCAGGCGCCGGTACTGCGCGCCCGTGGCGATTACGACGGCGCGGGCGGCGATGTCGTGATCGTCCTCCAGCCGGACGGTGTGGCGGCCGTTGCCGGGTTCGAGCGATAGCGCGCGATACGGGGACGCCAGGCGCGCGTTGAACTTGCGCGCCTGGGTCACGGCGCGACCGGTCAGCTCTGAGCCGCTCAGCCCTGCGGGGAATCCGAGGTAGTTCTCGATCCTGCGCGACGTACCGGCTTGGCCCCCAAGTCCCGTGCTGTCGATGACGAGGGTGTCGAGGCCCTCGGAAGCGCCGTATACGGCGGCACCGAGGCCGGCGGGGCCGGCACCGACCACGAGCAGGTCGACCTCCTCCCGCGGCGCGAGCTCGCGGCCGATTCCCAGCGCGCGAGAGACCTGACCCGGCGACGGACCTTGGAGCTCCGCGCCGCCCGGCAACCTGACGACAGGCAGCCTCGCCTCGTCGAGACCCGCCACCAGAGCAGCGGCCGTTGGATCGTCCGCGCGGGCGGGGTCGCGCCACGTCAGGGGCAGGCGATTGCTGCGTGCGAAGTCGAGCATCCGCATCGTGGCCTTCGAGGAGTGCGGCCCGACGATCTCCAGACCGAGTCCTTGGACCTGCTGGAGCGCTTCGCGCCTGGCGATAAAGCCGACAGTACGACGTCGCCGAGCGGGCCGTCCTCGTACAGAAGGGATCGCAGCACGTCTCGGTCAACCGCGATGTAACGCAGCGGCTCGGTGACGACTGCCGTAACGAACACCGTCTGCCCGGAGAGCAGGTTCAGCTCGCCGAGAAATCCGGACGCGCCATGGCGGACGATCTCGTTGCCGGCAGCATCGAGGATCACGGCCTCGCCCTCGAGGATCGCCATGAACGGGTACTCGCGATCACCAACCTGATAGAGCACATCGCCGACGTCAGCCGTCCGTTCTTCACCGAGTTCGGCGAGGCTCGCCAGTTGGGAACGCGGACAGCCTCGGGCTCGGCGGGGGCGGCGGGATCGGATTGGCTGGTTGCGGCATCAGACCTGCGATGCGATGAGATAGGCGGCCCGGGCTCGCGGGTCCGTGCGCGCTTCGCCGGGCGTTGAAAGGACGTCACCGGGAGTCGTACGAGTCCGCGGGGCGGTTCTTGAGCTCGCCGATGCGGTCGAGGAGCTCGCAGGCGAGCACGGCGCCCGCGAAGTTGAGACCGAGGTCGCGCCGCAGCCGCTCCGCCTTGGCGAGCCGCGCGGCGCAGGTGGGCGCAAACAAGGGTGCTTCGCTCGTGCCCGCGCACGGATCAAAGAGCCCGAAAGCGAGGTAGCGGCGGGCGAGCACGATCCGGACTCCCGCTTGTCGGGCGACCAGCGTCAGCTCGACGGCCTGTTCGACGGCAGTCTCGATCGTCGCTCGCGGCGGTGTTCGGCGAGCGCTCATCGCCCACGCTCACGCGGGTCGAAATCCGAAACCTCCGCGAGCTTCTCGAAAAGGCCTCGCTCCTCGTCGGACATCTCCTTCGGGACGGCGATCTGGACCGAGGCATAGAGGTCGCCGCGCCCGCCATCGCGTGTTGGCAGCCCGCGACCCCGCAGCCGCAGGCGCCGGCCGCTCGAGGACCGGCGGGCACCCGCACCTGAGCGGTACCGCTCAGCGTGCGGACCGGCACGGTCGCTCCGAGCGCGGCCTCCCACGGCGTGACCCGCAGATCCACCTGCAGGTCGTCACCCTCCCGGCGAAAGCGAGGATGAGGCCTGAAACGCACCAAGAGGTAGAGATCGCCCGCTGGGGCCTCACCGCGACCCGGCGCGCCCTTGCCGGCGATGCGGATGCGCTGGCCTTCACGCACCCCGGCCGGGATCTCGACCTCGAAGCCCCCCTCACCATCAAGCGAGAGGCGTCGCCGTCCTCCCGCCAGGGCCTCCTCGAGCGAGAGCTCGAGTACCGCCTCGCGATCGCGCCCGCGGAGTGGTCCGCCGTCGGCCGCACCAGCGCCCTCGCCGAACAGGCGCTCAAAGAAGTCGGAGTAGCCGCCCTCGCCGAATTCGACGCGGACATCGGAGCCAAATCCGGCGCGTCCGAAGAGATCCTCGAAGTCGGCCATGTCTGGAGTCTCAGCGCCCGCACGTCGTTGATCGCCCAGACGGTCGTACCGCTCGCGCTTCTCGGGATCGGAGAGGACCTCGTACGCCTCCCCCACCTCCTTGAAGCGCTCCTCGGCGTCGCTGTCCTGATTGATGTCCGGGTGGTACTGGCGAGCGAGCTTTCGGTACGCGCGGCGAACGTCGTCTGAGCTTGCGTCCCGTGGGACGCCGAGGACCTCGTAGTAGTCCTTGAAGCCGACTGACATCAGTGCCCGGCGCGGCGGCGCTCCGGCCGCGACTGCTCGTGCGGGTTGGCCTTACGTGGATCGACCTCAGGGTCGACCTCGTGGTGCGGCTCGCTTGTGCTCGTCGCGCCTGTCGGGGTGTGAGCATCGCCGAAGTCCATCTCCACGTCGTCAGCAGCGGGATCGCGCGGGTCGGGTCGCTTGTCATACGGGTCTGGCCACTCCGTCGGATCGGGATCCGTCGCCGGCTGGTTCAGCGCGTCGTGGACGTCGCGTTCAGGCGGGGAATCGTGCTCGGTCATCTCTGCTCCTCGCGTCTGGGGTTCATCAGCAAGTTACTCCTGGGAAATGGTCACGATTCGGGCCGCCCCGGTGAGCGTCCGAAGCCAGACACTGCTATCGCATCTTGTAGCCGACGCTGACGATGTTGGCCTGGACGGCGGCCTCCGTGGCGCTGGGAGGCACGCCGGTGGTCATCACGCCTTCGAAGAACTCGCCGTCGGTGGTGCCCTGGTCGCCGCCTGAGCCGAGGATGATGGCACCTTCCTGGCGCATCGGCGAGTATCCGTGTCCGGGCGGGGTCGGTCCGCTGTAGAACGTAATGAGTTCACCGGCGGTGGCGTTGGCGCCCTTGATCGTGAAGGTCTTCGAGCCGGGGTTGTTGAGCATGCCGGTTACGAACGGGTAGGGCATGGCGAAGTTGTGGGATGTCGCGGCGCAGCACCATCCGTCGCCGGACTCGAACGACCCTCCGATGAAGGCGGTCGGCGATTCCGGGGTCGGGGTCGTGGTCCCGGTCATGAACATCCCGTTCTCGAGGTCGGCCTGGACCCACGGACCGCCGCCCGGACCGCAGGCATCCCAGCAGTCCCGGCTGAAGTTGAGCGCATCCATCGTGCCGTTGCCGTCGTCGGTGCCGGCAATCTCAGAATTGCCGAAATCGAAGCAGCAGTCGCTGCCCGAGTACGTGCCGCCGAACACGCCGTAGACGCTCTCGGCCTGCCCGTTGACGGCGACCCCCTTAGCGCGCGTGTGACCGTTGTTGTAGGCCTCTCCGTGGTTACCGATGCACGTCGCGGCGGTGGGGCACGGTAGGCCCGTCGGCGAGCCGCTCTGGAACTTCAAGCCATAGACCTTGTGGCCGCCGGCGAGGATCGGCAGCGCGGTCGCGGAAACTGGATTGTGCGAGAAGGTGGTGTTGCTGTAGAGCGCGGTGGTCGGCCCCTGCGGAACGAGGTCGTTGTGGTCCGCGGTCTGGTCGTAGATCTTCGGCACCACGCAGCTCGTGTGCGCGCAGAACGCGTTCTGTGCAGCGGCGTCCGCGTAGCCTCCGCGGGTGAGCACGCCGATGTTCAGCGTCGCGCCATCCGATGCGCGCTTGACCTCGTAAGCGGCCCGTCGTAGGCCGAGGACAGCGCTCGGGTGGAGCTGTAAGCGGCGACGCACGCCGTGCCGGCGCGCGCGTAGATGTCGCACGGTCTCGGCTTCGGCTGGCCCCGCGCGGCGCAGACGCGTAGCGCCACCGTCCGGTGCACGGTCTTCCCTGAGCTTGTGCGGTACGTGAAGCGCACGACCACGCGTCCGGTCCCGGCAACGAGATTGACCGTCACTCGCCGGCCCTTGACCGCAGATCTGACACGCCGACCCGCGACCGTCACTCGCCCGATGCGCGCGCCGGCCGGGATCCGAAACGTGTAGCGGGTCCCCGAGCATTTCTTGGCACCGATGCTGGCCGCCTGCGTCGCGCTGCCACCGGCGAGCGCCAGCGCGCTGATCCCGAGGGTTGCGAATGCGCGTTTCACGGCTGCTGCGGGTGCCTACGCCGGTTCCCCCCACCGCCCATCGCCGTGATCCCGTTCGCTTTGGTCGGCAACGGCTGGACTGCCGTCCGGCGAGAGACCGGCCTGCTTGAGCATTCGTCGCAGGTCGACAACGATCTGGACATCCACGTCCTTGCCATGCTGGCGCGGCAACACCTCGGTCTCGGGGCCGAGCGTGACCTTGAGCTTGCCGTTGTGCTCGTGCGTCACCGTTCCAACCTGCTCCAGAAGGGAGACGACCTGGCGCCATTCGATGTTGCGGCTCGTCGGATGCCTGAAGATCTTCTCGACCGTGTCGCGATGTTCGCTGCTGAGGTTGGCTGCCACTGGGATCCCTTTCGTCTGGTTTGGATCTCTGCCCGGCCGAGGTCATGATCCCACCGGGGGGGATTCGGGGGGATTTCATCCTCGAGTCCCGCCGCGAAGTAGCCTGACGAAGGACCACGCGATGCTTGTGACAGGAGGCTGCGCCGTGAATAAGCCCGTGTT
>CAVPKT010000031.1:0-8324 GCA_963705775.1 uncultured Solirubrobacterales bacterium
GCGACCCGTCGAGCTCAGTGACATCAGATGCGTCGCATCCCGATCGGTGCCGAGGCTATCGACCTCAGTTCCCCGCGCGCAACGTAGTCGGTTACGAGCCGTCGCGCGGGACGAGGTCCCAGTAGCGGCGATCGACGTTGACGGCGGGCCGTCCGTCGCGACGCAGCTGGGCATCCTCGACGCGGCCGATCAGGATCGTATGGTCGCCACCGGCGGCCTGGTCGGCCGTCTTGCAGCGCAGGCTCACGAGCGCGTCGTCCAGGATCGGCAATCCGTCGGCGGCGCGGCGGAACTCCCCGCCCGCGAATTTGTCCGCGCCCGGCGTTCCGAATCGCAGAGCCAGTCCCTCGTGTTCGGGACCGAGGACGTTGACCCGGAAGCTCGCGGCGGAGGTGAACACGGGATGGCAGCGCGCGTCGCGCGCGAGGCACACGAGGATCAGCGGCGGGTCGATCGACAGCGAGCTGAACGAGCTCGCGGTGAATCCCCACCAGCGGCCTTCGGGGTCGGCCGTTGTGACGATCGTGACACCCGTCGCGAACCGTGCCATCGCCTCGCGGTACTCGTCGGGGGTGATCACGCGACCGCCTCCCGCGCGAGGACCGCGAGGAGCCCGCGGCCGGCCGGGTCCTCGGCGGTGCTCGGGGCCACGCCGACGTGGTCGGCGCCGGCCTCGTGGTAGGCGCTGATCCGCGCGGCGATGTCGCGAGCGCTGCCGATTGCGCCCACGTACGCGGCGAGCTCCGGCGGAATTGCGGCGAGCAGCTCGGCGCGCCGGATCCCACCGGCGCGCGCCCGCTCGACGAGCGAACCGAAACCGAGCGCGGTGAACATCTCGCCGTAGCCCGGCGCCGCCAGGTACGCCGCGAGCTGGCCGGCGAGCTGGGCATGTGCCTGAGCGCCGGGATCCAGGGCTGCTGGGACCCAAACCGCAAGCCGCGGCCGGCCCCGCCGGCCCGCCGCGGCCGCTTCCTGATCGATCCGCGCGCGGACACCGGCGACGTGCTCGGGCGTGACCAGGTTGAGGACGACCTCGTCGGCGTGCCGCGCCGCGATCCGGGTCATCGCGGGTCCGAACGCCGCGACGGCGATTGACGCATTGGGCTGCGGTCGGCGGAGCTTGAAGCCGCGGACGCGGACGTGCTCGCCGTCGAGATCGACTCGCTCGCCATCGAGGATCGCGCGCAGCGCCGGCACGGTCTCGCGCATCCGCGGCGCGAGCGCCGTCCACGGCCGGTCGTGCCAGCCGGTCACGATCGCAGGACTCGATGCGCCGAGCGCCAGGTCGACCAGACGCCCTGTCAACGTCGCAACCGACGCGACGCCGAGAGCAATCGCGACGGGGCTGCGCACGCCGACGGCGAGCGGCCCGACCGTCAGCCCGACCCGCCGCGTCCGCAAGCCGATCGCAGTGGCCAGCGCGAACGCGTCGAACGAGCCCATCTCGCCGACCCACGCGGTCGCGATCCCGGCCTGCTCGGCCGCCAGCGCGATCTCGACCGCCTCCTCGTCGGGGCGGTCGAGCCAGAACGGCATCACGACGCCTAGATGATCAGACGACACAACCGGCACCGCGGTCACCTCCTCACCTGAGCGCTAGGACGAGCTTGCCCTTGTTCTCGCCGCGGAACAGCCGCAGCAGAACGTCTGGGAACTGCTCGATGTCACCGTGCGCGACGTCCTCGTGCGATCGCAGCTCGCCGCCGCGCAGCCACTGCGCGAGCTGTGCGAGGCCTTCGCCGTAGCGAGCGGCGTAGTCGAAGATCACGAATCCGGTCATCGACGCGCGCGCCACCAGTAGCTGCATGTAATTCGCGGGTCCTCGAGGAGCCTCGGTGGCGTTGTACTGCGAGATCGACCCGCTGATCACGACACGCGCTCCCCGCGCGAGCCGCGCCAGCGCCGCTTCGAGCACCTCGCCGCCGACATTGTCGAAGAACACGTCGACGCCGTCGGGAGCGTGTTCGCGCAGCTGCCGTGCGACGCCGCCCTGCTTGTAGTCGATCGCCGCGTGAAAGCCGAGCTCGTCGACCAGCCAGCGGCACTTCTCCTCGCCGCCGGCGATCCCGACCGCACGGCAGCCCTTGATCCGGGCGATCTGACCGACAACGCTCCCGACCGACCCAGCTGCGCCGGAGACGACGACCGTCTGGCCCGCCTCGGGCCTGCCGACGTCGAGTAGCCCGAAGTAGGCCGTGAGGCCGCTGATGCCGAGGACGCTGAGATGCACCGGGACAGGGGCAAGCGTCGTGTCCACGCGGGTCACGCCGGCTCCGTCGGACAGCGCGAAGCGCTGGACACCGAACACGCCGTAGACGTGTTCGTCGACTTGGAAGTCGGGATGCCGCGAGTCGATCACGCGCCCGATGCCCGCCGCACGCATCACCTCGCCGACCTCGACCGGCGGCACGTATGAGCGTCCCGCGTCCATCCAGGAACGCATCGCGGGGTCTATTGATAGGAACTCGACCTCGACGCGAAACTCCCCCTCCTTCGGCTCCGGGGGCGGCTCTCGAACGAAGTCCCAGTCAGTTGGCTTTGGTAGGCCGACCGGCCGTGCCGCCAGGCGGCACTGGGTGTTGATCAACCTCTGGCTCACAGCATTGAGGTGTCGGCACTTTGACCGAGCAGAATCCGGCCGGGCAGCTCGCGCGAGGCCTCGTTGACCTGGAAGTGGGCAGTCGCGGTGTGTGCGTCACGGAAGTGGCGCTGAAGCGGCGAGTCGTCGTAGATCGCACTCCCTCCCGCGAGGTCATACATGGAGCGTGTGACCTCGGCCGAGGTGCGCGCTGCATGGGTGGCCGCCAAGCGCAATTCGTTACGGCGAGCGAGCGAGACGGGCTCCTGGAGCTGAGAGTCCTGCCACGCGGCTTCGATCGCCTGGTAGTACAGCGCCCGAGCGGCGCTCAGTGACGACTCCGCAGCGGCGACCGCGGCTTGCGTCGGCGCACGCTCGGCGAGTGTCCGGCTTGAGCCGAGCCCGACCTTGCCGGCCGCCAGCTCGACCAGCGCGTCGATCGCGGCCTGCGCGTTGCCGAGCGCCGCAGCGGCGACCGACAGGGCGAAGAACCCGAACACCGGAAACCGATACAGGGGTCTGTCGAGCGCTGGCCCGTCGAACAATGAGAACACGCGCGCGGCGGGCACGAACACCTTGTCGGCGACGACATCGTGACTACCCGTCCCGCGCAGGCCCAGCGTGTGCCACGTATCGATGATCTCCAACTCGGCCTTCGGCAACGTGACGATCGACGGTCTCGGACGACCGCCCGAGGCGGCTTCGCTGTCGATGAAGCAGCCGGCGAACATCACGTCGGCGTGCGTGATCCCGCTACAGAATGCCACCGGCCGGAGACCGCGACGCCGCCGTCTACTGAGCGGCCCTTCCCGCGGGGTGCCCACACACCAGCGGCGATTCCCCGCCCGGACCCAAACAGCTCCTCGCGAGCCTCGGGGGGAAGGTAGGCCACGAACAGGCGGCTCGTGATCTGATCGACACGCACCAGCCGGCCGAGGCATCGCCACTCTCTATTTCCTCGGCGCAGCGCAGCGCGGTAGCAGGGGGAAGCTCGAGGGCATCAACTTCACGTGGTGCCCCGCCCCGCAGCAGGCCGCATTCGCTCAGCGCCGCGACGACTGGGTCGGGGAGTCGACGCTCTCGGTCGCTCTCCCCGGCAAGCTCACCGGCCATGCGGGCGATCTCGCTCGCCGCTCGCTCGATCTCGGACTCGTCCTTGTCGGCGGGACGGACCTGCAATTCGGTGTCGTTCATCGAAACCTCGGTGTGTCGGGTGGCAGACGATCGGTGTCGCCACGCTATCACAACTCCGGTTCAGTTGCTGAACCAGTACAATGGCTGAACTATGGAACGCGATCTCGACTTGTCGCACCGATTCGACGGAGAGTCGGTCGGACGCGCGCTGACCCTGCTCGGCGAGCGCTGGACGATGCTGGTCATGCGCGAGGCGTTCTTTGGTGTCAGGCGCTACGGACAGCTCGCCCGCAACCTCAAGATCCCACGACCGACGCTTTCCGCGCGACTACGCACGCTTGTCGACGCCGGCCTGCTCGAGCGCGTCCAGTACGCCCAGGACCCGGATCGTTACGAGTACCCGCTGACCGACGCCGGCCGGGACCTCTTCCCCGCGATCGTGACGCTCATGCGCTGGGGCGATAGCCACCTGGCCGGACCGGAGGGGCCGCCGATCGTTCTCCGCCACGATGTCTGTGGCGAGATCGCCGACCCACGACTCGTGTGCAAACACTGTGGCCAGGATGTCGACGCCCACAACGTCACCCCCGAGCCCGGCCCCGGATTCCGCACCGACCAACTCGCCGCGGAATTGCGCTGAGCCTCAGGCCGGCCGGCGGGCCAACTGAGTGACGGCGTCCTCAATGCCGTCTCGCGCCGTGGGAAAGCGCGGCTGCCAACCGAGCTCGCGTTTGATGCGCTCGTTTGAGCTACGGGCCGAGCGCACGACCGCGGCTATCGGATCCTTCCCCGTGACCCACTGCGCGAGCCGCGTGGGGACGCGCCTGGGCTTACCCACGCCGAGCGCCTGGGCCGTGAGGGCCACGAAGTCGTAATAGCGAATCGGCTCGTCATCAACAACGTGGTAGAGCGCGTCCGCCGGAGCGCGCTCGGCTGCGGTGACACACGCAGTTGCAACGTCCTCGACCCGTACTACGTCCCACCAGTTCTGGCCGGATCCGATCACCACCAGCCGCCCCGGTTGCTTGAGGCGCTTGACGATCTCCTCGGCGTACCAGCCGCCTGGACCGTAGACGTGGCTCGGTCGGATGATGATGCTGGGGAGACCCGACTCGCGCACGAGCCGCTCGCCCTCTTGCTTGGAACGTCCGTATGCCGTCTGCACGGGCAGGATCGATGTCTCGTCGAGCAGAGCGCCGCCGGCATCCCCCGTGACGACGGTGGAGACGAACACGAACCGGATTCCGTCCCCCCCGCCCGACGCGTTACACGCGCCGAGCAGCCTCCGCGTACCCTCGACATTGACTTCGTCGATCCTGCGCGGGTCACGCTGCGTCGCGATCTCCGCCGCGAGGTGGATCACACAATCCGGGCCCCCGCGCTCGAGCACTCGCGCCAGCGCATCCCTGTCACTGAGATCCCCGGCAACGGCCTCGGTCCCGACCGGTTCGGAGCCCGGCCGGCGGACGAGCGCCACAACTTCATCGTTCCGCGCGAGCAACTCCGCGCACACGGCATGCCCGAGAAAGCCACTGGCACCGGTGACGAGCGCCTTCACTGAGCGCGATCCTACCCTCCGCGGAAGCGCGCGTAGCTAAATCCCGGAGCGCCCCTGTCGCTCGGACAGATCCCATAAACGTTCGGCGTTCGCCGGGTCGAGCGCGTAGGCCGCGACGCCATGCCGACCGTCCGAATCGGCACGCGACGGGACGATGTCGGCCTCGTGGCAGTCCTCGAGATAGCGACCGCCGATTCCATCGAGCAGCGGCGAGACGGCGGCGAAGATCGACGTCGCCGCGCCCTGCTCGGTCGTCTTCAGCTCCGCGCTCGCCCCGGCTTCACGTCGCGCGCGCTCGAGCTCCTCGGGATCGATATGGCGCTGCAGACCGGTGGCGATGCCCCCGGGCATGACCGCGTTGACCGTGATCCCGTCTCGTTGCCAGCGCCGGTTCGCCTCGACCGCGAACAGGACGTTCGCTGTCTTGGACTGGCCGTAGCCGACCATTGGGCTGTAGGGGACGAACGCGAATGCCGGATCGTCGAACAGGACAGGGCAGTACAGGTGCGCGCTGGAGGAAAGCGAGACGACACGAGCGTTACCGGATGCGCGGAGCGCGCTGTAAAGACCGGCCGCGAGCGCGAAATGCCCAACGTGGTTGGTCGCGAAGTGCAGCTCCACTCCCTGCGGGGTCAGCGTGCGCTCGGGTACCGCCATCACGCCGGCGTTGTTGATCAGGATGTCGAGCGGACCGTCCCAGTCGTCGATGAACGCCACGATCGAGTCAGGCTCGGCGAGCTCCAGGCGTCGCACCTCGACGCCATCGTTGCCCGTCGACTCGCGGACGCCGGCGGCGACCGAGGCGCCGGCATCGGTGTCGCGGACCGCCAGCGTGACCGCGGCGCCCCGGTCGGCGAGCACCCGCGCGGTTTCGGTTCCGATGCCCGAAGATGCGCCCGTCACGATCGCGCGCCTCCCGGCGAGGTCGATCCCGGCTGTGACCTCCTCGGCTGTCGAGCGCTCACCGAACGGACTTTGAATTGCGATTCCGGTGTTCACGTGTGCTCCTGCAACACCGACCCTACCGCCGGTGCCCCGTTCTGGCGCGCGCGACTACGAGGTTTTCCGCGTTGCGGACCACGCGTTGAGTGATTCGACCACCGCGCATCGCTGCGAATGTCGGTCCTCCCCAACCGAAGGAACGACATGACACGCAGCAGACCCATCACTTTCCTCGCCGGAGCAGCGGTGGTACCGCTTGCCGCCCTGGCCGTCGCGGCCTGCGGCGGTGGGGGCGCGGCGACCGCATCACCGCCGAAGACCTCGAACGGCGCCCCGGCGACGGTGGGCGTGGCGAGTACCAGCCTCGGATCGATCCTGGTGGACTCCACCGGCCGCACTCTGTACCTGTTCAAGGCCGACGTCGGCGCCAAAAGTGCGTGCGCGGGTGCGTGCGCGACGGCCTGGCCGCCGCTGGTGGCCACGGGCGAGCCGATCGCCGGCAGCGGACTGACCGCCTCAAAGGTCGGGACGATCACCCGGTCGGGCGGCGAGCGGCAGGTCACCTACAACGGTCACCCGCTGTACATGTTCATCAAGGACCAAAAGCCGGGCCAAACGAACGGGCAGGGGGTCACCGCGTTCGGCGCCGCCTGGTTCGCGCTCTCTCCTTCAGGAAACCAGGCGTCCACACCTGCATCGAGCTCCGGCGGCGCTGCCGAGCCCGGCAGCAGTGGCTACTAGCCACGCGTCAAACGCCAACACAAGCCAATCGAAGGAAGGCCGACGCAGCCAACCGCCAGGTCCACTAGCCCCCCCCCCCGGCGCCCTCAGTTCGGCTCCCTCGGTCCCAGAAAAGGACACCACATGCTCACGAACATTCTTCAGCCCACCCACCTGATCAATCCGCCATGGCCGTTGCACTCCTCGGTCCTCGGTCCCGAAGAGACGACAAGAAGCTCTCGGGCGAGCGCCTGGTACTCGTCGTCCGTCAGCTCGATTTCGAGCGCCGCGAGGTTCTCGCGGAGATGTTCTGCTCGACAGCGTTCCGGGAATTGGCAGCATCGTTGGCGAGCGCTTGAGCAGCCACGCGAGCGTGATCTGGCTCGGTGTCGCTCGGTGGGCCTTGGCGATGTCCGTGAGCGCGGGTCCGCCGTCGCCGCGCAATGGGAAGTACGCCACGAACAGGATCTGCTCCTCGGCGCAGTAGTCGACCACGTCCTCGTGCCCGCGCTCGGAGAGGTTGTAGTGGTTCTGGACGGCGGCGATCGGCAGGACCTGACGCGCTCGCTCGATCTCCTCGATGGCGACCTCGGGGATGCCGACGTACCGGATCTTGCCTTGGTCGCGGTACTCCCGAATAACCGTCAGGCTCGTCTCCAGAGGCGTCTCGGGATCGACACGGTGGAGGTAGTAGAGTCTATCTGATCGGCGCGCAGACTGCCCAGGCTCTCCTCGATCTGGGCGCTGAGAATCTCCGGTCGTCCCTCGCCCGGCGAGTACCCGCCTTTGGTAGCGACGACGCACCCGCCGGGAACGGCGCAAGTGCCGCACCGATCGTCAGTTCGCTCTCCCCGCCGGTATACAGGTGCGCGGTATCCATGAAGTTAACTCCAGCACCGAGCGCCTCCCTGAAGAAGCGCCTGATTGCCACGGGGTGTTCGTCAACCGATTTGTGCCGAGGCCGATGCGGGTGACAATGGTCCCGCCGACCGTTAACGGCTTGTCATCAATCGGGATCCTAATGACGGGCGGGCCGGTTGACGGTTGCGGGGCCGAGGCCGACGATCTCGATGATGTCGCCCGGGTTGCACAGTTTGATTGCGTCGGTCTCTCGCTTGAGCAGGATGCGCAGCTGGAGGAATGCGGCGATGCCCATCCGGTCCTTCAGCCCGGTCAGCCCGGAGCCCCGCCCCGGGTCGGCACCGCCGGCGCTGTCGTCTCGCACGCGCACCCGCAGCGCGCCGCCGGAGGCTTCCGCGAGGACCTCGACCACCGACGCGCTTGCGTGCCTGGTCGCGTTGGTCAGGGCCTCGGAGACGAGGTAGTACGCCGCCACCCTCAACCGGCCGCGGCAGCCCGCCCAGCAAGACGACGAATGAAGCGCCACAACAT
>CAVPKT010000032.1:0-7291 GCA_963705775.1 uncultured Solirubrobacterales bacterium
CGCCAGCTCGCGAGGTCCTCGATGCCGTCGCCACCTTCGAATATGAACGCCACCCGTTCGGCGGCGCGTCGATCGACGCCGATGGGACCGCTCTGACAGACGAGACGCTGGCGGCCTGTCGGAACGCCGATGCGGTCTTGCTCGCCGCCGTCGGCGGGCCGAAATGGGACACGACCGACCCGGACAAACCGCGCCCCGAGCAGGGCCTGCTCGGACTGCGCAAAGGTCTCGGGCTGTTCGCGAACCTGCGGCCGGTGAAGCCGCTGCCGGCGTTATATGACTCGAGTCCGCTTCGGCGAGAGATCATCGCCGGCACCGACCTGCTCGTCGTGCGTGAGCTGACCGGCGGGATCTACTTCGGTCCCAAGGAGCGCACGGCGGACCGAGCGTCCGACGTCTGCGTCTATACCCGCGAGGAGATCGAGCGGATCGCTCGGGTGGCGTTCAGAGCCGCCCGCTCCCGGGTCACGAGCGTTGACAAGGCAAACGTGCTCGAGACCTCCCGGCTTTGGCGGGAGGTGGTTGGGGAGTTGCACGGGAACGAATTTCCGAATATCGAGTTGGAGAACTTGCTCGTCGATAACGCGGCCATGCAGCTGATCGCGGCTCCCCGCCACTTCGACGTGATCCTGACCGAGAACATGTTCGGCGACATCCTGTCCGACGAGGCGGCGATGCTGACGGGCTCGATCGGGATGCTGCCGAGCGCATCGTTGGGCGCCGATGATGAACCCGGCCTGTTCGAGCCCGTGCATGGATCCGCTCCGGACATTGCCGGCACGGGCGCCGCGAACCCGCTCGCGATGTTCCTGTCCGCAGCGCTGATGCTCCGGCACGGACTCGGAATGGAGGCGGAAGCCTCGGCGGTAGAATCGGCGGTTGATACGGCGCTCGCTGACGGCCTGCGCACATCGGACCTGGGGGGCACGGCTAGCACGCGCGAGGCCACCCAAGCGGTCCTTGATCACCTGTAAGGAGCCATCGAAGTGGAACAAGCGGACCTCATCTGGCACAACGGAGAGCGTCGCCTGGGAGGACGCGAAGATCCACGTACTAACCCACGGCCTCCATTACGGAACCGGCGTGTTCGAGGGCGAGCGCGCGTACGAGACGGCCCGCGGGACGGCGATCTTCCGCCACCACGACCATCTCGACCGTCTGTTCAAGTCGGCCGAGCTGTACTACATGCCGATTCCGTACACGCTCGAGGAGCTCCGAACGGCCACCCACGAGCTGATCGCCGCCAACGAGCTGCGCGAGTGCTACGTGCGGCCGATCGTCTACCGCGGGTACGGTCAGATGGGCCTTTACCCGCTGGACTGCAATGTCGAGGTGTCGATTGCCGCATGGCAGTGGGGCGCGTACCTGGGCGAGGAGGGAAAGCGAAGCGGTGTGCGCGCCAAGGTGTCGAGTTGGCGCCGGATCTCGCACGATTCGCTGATCCCGCACGCGAAGGCCTCGGGCCAGTACCTCAATAGCGTGCTGGCGAAGATCGAGGCCTCGAAGGCGGGCTACCAGGAAGCGATCCTGCTCGACTCCCAGGGCTTCGTCAGCGAGGGCACCGGCGAGAACATCTACGCGGTCCGCGACGGCCAGATCATCACCCCACCGCAGACCGCCGGGATCCTCGACGGGATCAACCGCAAGTCGGTGATCCAGATCGCTCGCGACCACGGATACGACGTGATCGAGCGCGACTTGGCGCGTGCGGAGCTGACCCTCGCCGACGAGGTGTTCCTGACCGGCACGGCGGCGGAGCTCGTTCCCGTGCGGGAGATCGACGATCACACGATCGGCGCCGGCGCACCAGGGCCCATCACCCAGGAGCTCCAGCACACGTTCGACGATGCGCTACACGGCCGCGACCCCCGCTACGTCGAGTGGCTGGACGTGGTCAAGGTGCCGTCGAAGACGGCGTAGGGCCGTCACCATGACCAAGATCGAGCTGTACGACACGACCCTGCGCGACGGCATGCAGGGCGAGGGGATGTCCCTCTCAGCCCAGGAGAAGCTGCGCGTCGCCCATCGCCTGGATGCGCTCGGGATCGATCTGATCGAGGCCGGCTTCCCGAGCTCCAATCCAAAGGAGCTCGAGCTGTTCGAACTTTTGTCCCGCGAGCGTTTCGATCACGCTTCCGTGGCCGCGTTCGGGATGACGCGCCGCCGCGACACCGATGCGGGAAAGGATCCCGCCCTGCGGGTGCTCGCCGACTGCTTTGCGCCGGTCTGCACGCTCGTCGGCAAGACGTGGGCACTGCACCTGGAGAAGGTGGTGAAGGTCTCCCGGCAGGAGAACATCCAGATGATCGCCGACTCGGTCGCGTTCCTCACGACCCAGGGGAAGCGCGTGGTGTACGACGCCGAGCACTTCTTCGACGGCTTCGCGGACGATCCCGACTACGCCGTCCAGTGCCTTCAGGTTGCGGCGGAGTCCGGCGCGGAAACGGTCGTCTGCTGCGACACCAACGGCGGAACCCTCCCCGATGGGGTCGCCACGGCGATGACGCAGGTGGTCGCGGAGCTCGGCACGGACGTCGGGATCGGGATCCACTGCCACGACGACGCCGGGTGCGCTGTGGCGAACTCTCTGGCGGCAGTTCAGGCCGGCGCAACACAGGTCCAGGGGACGATGAACGGCTACGGCGAGCGGTGCGGCAACGCGAACCTCGTGACGATCATCCCCGACCTCCAGCTCAAGCTGGGCTACGAGTGCCTGACCGAGGAGCAACTCGCGTCGCTGGCGCCGACCGCCCACTTTCTCGATGAGCTGCTCAACTTCACCCCCGACCCCGATCAGCCGTATGTGGGACGAAACGCATTCGCTCACAAGGGTGGTATGCACGTCGCCGGCGTGGAGGCCGACCCGGCGACGTTCGAGCACGTCGATCCCGCGGTTGTCGGAAACCGCCGTGAGCTGCTGATCTCGGAGCTGTCAGGTCGAGGGACGGTCCACGCCCGGGCGCGCGACGCCGGTATCGCCCTCGACGACGACACGGCTTCGCGCGTGACCGATCGCGTCAAGCAGCTTGAGCACGAGGGCTACCACTTCGAGGCCGCCGACGGTTCGTTCGAGCTGCTCCTTCGCAAGGAGACCGGTCAGTACGAGCCGCTCTTCCGGCTCGAGTCCTGGCGGGCGATCGTCGAAAAGCGCGCCGACGGCCGCGTCGAAACCGAGGCCACGATCAAGATCTGGGTCGACGGCGAGCGTTACGTGCGGACGGCCGAGGGCAACGGCCCCGTCAACGCGCTCGACAGGGCGCTCCGCGATGCGCTCGTCGAGATCCATCCCCATCTTCGCGACATCGATCTCGTCAACTTCAAGGTCCGAATCCTCGACGAGACGAAGGGGACCGGGGCGATCACGCGCGTGCTGCTGGACGCCTCGGACAGCGACGATGTGTGGGGATCGATCGGGGTCTCAGAGAACATCATCGAGGCGTCGTGGGAGGCGCTTGTCGACTCGCTCGAATACGGGATGCAGCGAACCCGGCTGAAGGTCCCGGCGCGTTCTCGCGGAACGGCGTCGCAGCGGCCGTGAACCTGGACCAGATCCCGCTCGCTCAGCCGATGCTGGGTGCGCTGGAGGAGGAGCGGGTACTCGACGTGCTGCGGTCCCGCCGGCTCTCGCTGGGCCCGGTGCTTGAGGAGTTCGAGCAGAAGTTCGCTCGCCGCGTTGGCGCGGCGTTCGCAAGCGCTGTGTCGAGCGGCACTGCAGGTCTACACCTTGCCTTGCGCGCCGTCGGGGTGTCCGATGGCGACGAGGTGATCACGTCGCCGTTCTCATTCGTGGCCAGCGCAAACGTGGCCTTGTACGAGCGCGCCCGGCCCGTGTTCGCCGACATCGACCCGGTGACCCTCAACCTCGATCCCGAAGCGGCGTCCGCCGCCGTGACATCTCGTACTACGGCAGTTATGCCGGTCCACGTCTTCGGGTATCCGGCTGATGTCCCGGCGTTCGAACGGCTCGGGCTGCCGATCGTCGAGGACGCCTGCGAGGCGCTCGGCGCGGTCTCGCCCGACGGCGTGGCCGTAGGCGGGAGTGGTCACCTCGCGGTGTTCGGCTTCTATCCCAACAAGCAGCTGACGACGGGAGAGGGAGGGATGGTGTGCGTCGCCGATCGCGCTTTGAAAGAACGGATCGACTCCGAGCGAAACCAGGGGCGTGCGCCGGACTTGGACTGGCTCGACCACGATCGCTTGGGGTTCAACTACCGGCTGTCGGACGTGGCCTGCGCCCTCGGAGTCGCGCAGCTCGACCGGCTCGACGTGATGATCGCGGGTCGCGTGCGCATCGCCGCCGCCTACCGCGAGGCGCTCGCCGGGATCGAGGGGCTGCAGCTCCCATGCCCCGACGCCGGTGGCGCGCGGCGCGGATGGTTCGTGTTCGTTGTCAGCTGCCACGGGGGATCGACCGCTCGGCGCTCATGCGCGCGCTCGCCGAACGAGGCGTGCCGAGCAAGCCCTACTTCCCGGCGATCCACCTGATGAGCTTCTACCGGGAGCGGTTCGGCCATCGCCCGGGGGAGTTCCCGGTGTGCGAGGACGTAGCCGCGCGCTCCATCGCGCTGCCATTCTTCCCGGAGATGACGGACGGGCAGGTCGAGCGGGTCGCCGGAGCGGTCCGGGATGCCCTCGAGGCTCCCGCGGGACACTCGCTACCGGCGTCGAACCGCAGCCCCGCTTCCGGTCCCTGACATCATCGCCGCGGAATGTCTCGCTTCGCCGATCCACAGCATGAGGCGTTTCGGCGCCTGAACGACTCGATTCGCTTCGATTGGCGCCTCGGGCCGTATGACGTCGAGCAGTCCCGCGCGCATGCGGCGATGCTGGCGCGCCAGGGCGTCATCTCCAACGAGGACCGGGACCAGCTCCACCGGGCTCTCGAGCAGGTTGAGGCTGAGCTCGCGGACGGGTCGTTCGCCTTCTCGGATGGCGACGAGGACATCCACATGGCGATCGAGCGTCGGGTGACGGAGATCGCCGGTCCCGTTGGCGGCAAGCTCCACACCGCCCGCTCGCGGAACGACCAGGTGGCAACCGACATGGCAATGTTCGTCCGCGCGCACTCGTTCCAGGTCGTCGACGGCGCCAGCCGGCTGGCGCGCACGCTGCTCGAGCAGGCTCGAGCTCACCTCGACTGGGCGATGCCCGGATACACCCATCTGCAGCGCGCGCAGCCCGTGTACCTCAGCCACCACCTGCTCGCATATGTCTGGATGCTCCTGCGCGATCGCGACCGGTTCGCCGCTGTGATCGCCGCGACGGGTCGGCTTCCGCTGGGCGCAGGTGCGCTGGCGGGGGTGAACTTCGACACGGATCGCCGGTTTGTGGCTGGTGAGTTGGGCTTCACGGACGTGGCCGAGAATTCCATTGACGCCGTCTCGAACCGGGACTTCATACTCGACTTTCTTGCGGCGGCAGCGACCTGCGCGACCCACTTGTCGCGGCTGGGGGCGGAGATCGTGCTGTGGTCGAGCGAGGAGTTCGGCTTTTGCGAGGTCTCCGACGCGTGGGCCTCCGGCTCGTCGATCATGCCCCAGAAGAAGAACCCGGATGCGGCCGAGCTGCTGCGGGCCAAGGCTCCACGCATCGCGGGCCACCTGGTCGCGCTTCACGGCGTGTTCCACGGTCTCCCGCTGACCTACAACAAGGACATGCAGGAGGACAAGGAGCACCTGTTCGACGCCGCCGACACGCTCGAGCTGTGCCTGGCGGCGGGGGAGGGAGATGGTGTCCTCACTCCGGTTCAACCGCGAGCGGCTCGCGCTCGCGGCAACCGATGAGTTTCTCGCCGCCACGGACGTCGCCGACATGCTCGTCCGGCGCGGTGTCCCGTTCCGCGAGGCCCACGGCATCGTGGCAGGGCTCGTCCGCTCGGCGCTCGAGCAGGGGAAGACGTTGTCGGACCTGAGCCGCGAGGAGTTGGCTCAACATTCGCCGCTCCTGGATGAGGAGTTCTATTCGCTGCTCGAGCCGCGGTCGTGGCTCGAACGGAAGGCTTCCGAGGGCGGGACCGCGTTGGCGCGGGTACGCGAGCAGCTCGAGCGCGCGGAGGCCGCGCTCGCGGCGAGTGGGTCGTGAGCGCCGTCGCCGCGGTCCTGGCGGCGACGTTCTACGACCGCCCGGTGGTGGATGTCGCGCGGACCTGATCGGCTGCGTCGTCTCGTTTGAGGTGTGCTCCGGAGTGATCGTTGAGGCCGAGGCCTACCACCACTCAGAGCCGGCGTCTCACGCGTTCGCCGGGCTTACGCCCCGGACGCGGGTCCTGTTCGGACCCCCGGCATCGCTTACATGTACCGGTCGTACGGCATCCACGCTTGCCTGAACGCTGTCTGCGAGCCCACCGGCGTCGGCGCCGCGGTCCTGATCCGCGCGCTCGAGCCGCTTTCGGGCTTGGCGGAGATGCGCTCTCGCCGCGGACTGGAGCGAGTTGAGTCGCTCTGCTCGGGACCCGGCAAGCTGACCCAGGCGCTCGGCATCGGGCTCGACCACAACGGAAGCGACCTGGTGCGGGGACCGATCGTGTTCTCGGCGCGGCCGCCCGGATGGGAGGACGTCGCCGTCGTCGCCGACCGGCGAATAGGGATCACCAAGGCGGCCGAGTTGCCATGGCGGTTCTCCGCCGCCGGAAGTCGCTTCCTCTCCCGGCCGGTGCGCGCAGTCGCCTAGGCGGGCGGTCGCTACTTCTCGAGCGTCCGGGCGGTCGCTACTTCGTTGGGATTCCCGCTCCGCCGGTACCGCCACCGGTACCGCCACCAGCACCCCCACCGCCGCCGCCGGTCCCGCCTCCGTGGGTCGTGCCACCGCCGCCGCCGGTGGTTCCTCCGCCGCCACCCGTCGTCCCTCGTCCCGCGCCGGTGGTGCCGCCACCACCGCCGGTGGTGGGCGCCCTCGGCGTCGGCGCAGCGGGGGTATTCGTCCCGGCGGCGGGTGTCGTGCCTGTCGTACTGGGCAGAGCCGTCGTCGATGCCGCGCCCGCACTCCCCGCCCCGGGCGTTACGAGTGGCAGCGTCGTGGTCCCGGTCGTGGTCGTCTTTCCGTTCTGCGCGGCTGCCTGCTCCTGTTGGAGGATCTGGTGGACCGGGCGGAATTTGTAAGACGAAGGGAGGGAAGGAAAAGAAAAGAATGCTTGCCAGATGGATGGATCAATGGACAGGAGTGCGATGATGATGGCGGTGATCAATGATCACGCCTAGCCAAAAAGGAGACGTGCCCCCCTAGACCAGCCGCGTTGTAGGGGCGCTGCTGTAGTCGGCGTTGGTGGAGCTGTCTGGTGGCTGGCTGCTGGTCT
>CAVPKT010000033.1:0-52621 GCA_963705775.1 uncultured Solirubrobacterales bacterium
CTGTTTTGCAGCACCTCGTTCAGTTGCGTGTACTTGACCAGGCAGGCTGAGACCAGGCGGAGAACCAGTGGCTCACGGGCGCGACCCCAACCCGGATCTGCGAAGTGAAGTATGGCCGAGCCAGCTCGGACCAGGAATCTGAGGCGACCGACAAGGCCGTTCCGCCGCCTCCGATGCCCCACGACAAGCGCGGGTGGCGGGTAGCCCCTGCCCCGGACGGCCCGGGGTTTGCCGGAGGAACACAAGCCACCCGCGCCGCACCGACTGCGCGGTTCTGGATCTTCGTCATAGCGCTGCTGGCCGTCAACTGGATCTCGTCCTGATCGCCCAACCCGGCGGCCATCCGCCGGTGAAGATCCCGTTCTGCCCGTCTTCCTCAACGAGGTGCAGTCCGGCCAGGTCAAGTCGATCTCCTCGAAGGGCGACACCATCAACGGCACGTTCACGGCGGCGGTCCGTTACCCGCCGACCGACGCCAAAGCCACTCCGACCAACCTGTTCTCGACCCAGGTCCCGGTGTTCTGGAACAACAACCAGCTGACGGCGCTGCTCCAGGCGCACGGCGTCCAGGTCAATGCCCAGAACCCGACCCGCGGGAACCCCGGTGTTGGAGGAGATCCTGCTCGGGCTTCGGGCCGACGATCCTGTTCGTCGGGCTATTCGTGCTGCTCGCGCGCCGCGGCGCAGGCGGGGCGGGCGGGCTCGGCGGCCTCGGCAACTTCGGGCGCTCGCAGGCGCGCCGGATCGATCCGCAGAAGATCCGCGTGACGTTCGACGACGTCGCCGGGATCGACGAGGCGAAGAGCGAGCTGACCGAGATCGTCGACTTCCTGCGAACGCCGGACCGTTACGTCCGGCTCGGGGGTCGCATGCCGCATGGCGTGCTGCTGTTCGGCCAGCCCGGAACCGGCAAGACGCTACTGGCGCGCGCGGTCGCCGGCGAGGCGCACGCGGCCTTCTTCTCGATCGCGGCCTCGGAGTTCATCGAGGCGATCGTCGGCGTGGGGGCGGCCCGCGTCCGCGATCTGTTCGCGAAGGCCAAGGAGGCGGCGCCGGCGATCATCTTCATCGACGAGCTGGACGCGATCGGACGTTCGCGCCAGGGCTCGGCTGGGATAACCGGTGCCAATGACGAGCGGGAGCAGACGCTCGATCAGATCCTGACCGAGATGGACGGGTTCGAGTCCACCGAGGCCGTGGTCGTGCTCGGCGCCACCAACCGGCCGGAGATTCTCGATCCGGCGCTCCTGCGGCCGGGGCGCTTCGACCGGCGTGTGGCGGTGCAGCCGCCCGGACCGAGCGGGGCGCCGCGAAGATCCTCGAGGTCCACACCCGGTCGATGCCGCTGGCCGATGACGTCGATCTCGGCGCGCTCGCCGCTTCGACGCCCGGGATGGTGGGTGCCGACCTCGCAAACCTGGCCAATGAGGCCGCGCTGCTGGCCGCCCGGCGCAACCACGAAAAGGTTCAGATGGCCGACTTCACCGATTCGCTGGAGAAGATCATGCTCGGCGCGCCGCGCGGGATCATGCTCAGCCCCGAGGACCGCGAGCGGACCGCGTACCACGAGTCCGGCACGCGCTGGTGGGGATGCTCACGCCGGGGCCGACCCCGTCCGGAAGGTCTCGATCATCCCCCGCGGGCAGGCGCTCGGCGTGACCCTGTCGACCCGGACGCCGATCGCGTCTCCTACTCGCGCGAGGAGCTCGAGGCGAAGATCAAGGTCGCGCTGGGCGGCCGCGTCGCCGAGGAGGTCGTCTACGGCAAGATCACGACCGGCGCGGAGTCGACATCGAGTAGCTCACCCAGATCGCGCGCCAGATGGTCGGGCGCTGGGGGATGAGCGAAAGATCGAATTCGGTCCATGGCGGTGCTACCAAGCGAGGCGGCGGCGGCCACCTGTTGGCCGGGGGCGGCCGAGAAGCTCTCCGCAGATGCAGTACACGGTCGACGAAGAGGTGCGGAGGATCGTGGACGACTGCGCATGACGCCGTCACCAAGCTGTTGAGCGGAACATCGTGACCAGCTTGAGAGCCTCGGCCAGGCCCTGCTGAAGGCCGAGACGCTCGACGGCACCCGAGGCGTACGCCGCTGCCGGCGTGCAGATGCGCGCCGCCGAGCTGGAGCCGCAGCCCGCGTGACGCCGGGGGCGGCGGCCAGGCCCGTGCCCCCGGCCGGCAGTCGTGCCCAGCGCCTCGACAGCCGCGCGAAGGAACTCGAGGGCCTGGTCGAGGATCGCCTTCGCCTGCTCGTGGCCATCGGCTCGCCGCCCGCCTCCGCCTCGAAGAGCCGGTCGCGGACCGAGATGAACGCGGCGGTCATCGACGCGGCGATCAACAGAGGGCGGACGTCGTCCGGGCCGGCGTCGAGATCCTTGGCGATCGATTCGGCCAGCATGGTTCGACTGCCCAGTTTGCGCGTGCATCCTCATCGCGAGTGACGGCGTAGCAGTCACGATCTTCTTGCGGAGCTTCGCCTCCTCGTCCGGCGGTTCGATCGACGAGAGGAACTCGCGGATCGCGTCGACAGTCGTCGTGCCGGCGGGCCTGTTGGCGAGCCTCTGCTTGAGGGAGTCATGAAGGTCTCCCTCCTCGCAGAAGAGGATGTCCTCCTTGCTCTCGTAGTAGGCGAAGATCGTGCGCGGGGAGACGTCTGCGGCCTCGGCGATGTCCGCGAGCGTGGTCTCGTCGTAGCCGCGCTCGGCGAACAGCTGGCAGGGCTACACGAGCGATTGTCTCGCGGGTCTGCTGCTTCTTGCGCTCACGCAGCCCGAGCTTGGCGGTCTCGATTTCGACGGGCGTCATTCAGCGGCAGTTTACCAGGAATCTGCACAACACGAAATTTTGCCATGAGTGTTGACTTTTCGCGCATCCCTTGTATAACTGCATGCCTTGCAATTTTTCGTCTCGTGAAAAAGGGGCTACGCAATGGTGAAACTCGCCCGCTGGACAATGTCGCACAGAAGGGCCGTCGTGGTGGCCTGGATCGCTGCCGCGATCGGCATCTTCGCGGTCTCGACCTCGGTCGGCAAGAAGACCGCGAGCAGCTTCACGCTCCCTGGAACCGGCTCTCAACACGCCGTTGACCTGTTGAAGAGTCATTTTCCGGCCCAGGCCGGCGACGCCGATCAGATCGTGTTCCACGCCAAGAGCGGGACACTCCTAAGCGCCGCCGATCGGGCCACGATTGGGACGACGCTCGCTCGCGTCGGGAGGCTCCCGCACGTGACCGGCATCGTCAGCCCCTACGCCGCCGGCCAGCACGCGATCTCGCGTGACGGGACGATCGCGTTCGCCACGGTCAATTTCGACCAGCGCGCCAACGCGCTCCCCAAGACCGCGGTCGACAAGGTCATCTCGACCGCCGAGTCGGCCCGCTCTGGATCACTCGATGTCCAGCTCGGCGGCCAGGCGATCGAGCAGGCCCAGCAGGCATCGCTCGGATTCGCGACGGTCGTCGGGATCGCGGCCGCAATCGTGATCCTGCTGATCAGCTTCGGTTCGTTCAGCGCGATGGGGCTTCCTATCGCCACCGCGCTGCTCGGACTCGGGGCGGGCGTCGGCGTGATCACGCTCGCCAGCCACGTGATCGACATGCCGGACTTCGCTTCGGAGCTGGCGCTCATGATCGGGCTCGGCGTCGGCGTCGACTACGCGCTGTTCATCGTCACCCGCTTCCGCGAGACCTACCGCAAGAACGGGGGCGACGTCGAGCAAGCGGTCGAGGCCGCTCTCAACACGTCCGGTCGCGCGGTCCTGTTCGCCGGGGTGACGGTAGTGATCGCGCTGCTGGGGATGTTCGCGCTCGGTGTCGAGCGTCCTCAACGGCGCGGCGGTGGCCGCCGCGATCGGGGTAGTGATCGTGCTCGCAGCGTCGCTCACACTGCTGCCGGCGCTGCTCAGCCTGATGGGCGGGCGGATCGGAGAGGGCTCGGACCGCCTCGGACGCCGCGCCGCACGGGGTGCCGAGCCCAGTTTCTGGCTGCGCTGGGTCCGCCGCGTCCAGCGGCGCCCGGCTGTGACCGCGCTCGCGGCGACGGCGCTGATGCTCGTGCTCGCCGCTCCGGCGCTCGGGCTCCGTCTGGCCTCGAGCGATGCGGGCAATGACCCCACCAACCAGACGACACGCCAGGCCTACGACCTGATCGCGAAGGGCTTTGGTCCCGGCTCCAACGGTCCGCTTCAGGTCGCGGTCGCCCTCCCGCGGGCACACGACTCCGCCGCGCTCGCGGGGCTCACGCGCGCGCTGGGCAGCACGCCGGGGGTGGAGTCTGTGGCCTCGCCGCGCGTCAACGCCACCGGGACGGCGGCAGCCGTTCTGGCCTATCCGACGACCGCGCCGCAGAGTGGTCAGACCTCGAGCCTGGTCACGCGACTCCGCGACACGGTGATCCCGCCGGTCGAACAGAGCACCGGCGCCCGCGTGTACGTGGGTGGCGCCACGGCGTCGCAGGTCGACTTCTCCCACGTTCTGTCGAGCAAGATGCCGTTGTTCATCGGAGTCGTGATCGCGTTGGCGGCGCTGCTTCTCGTGGTGGTCTTCCGGTCGCTCGTGATCCCGGTGCAGGCAGCGGTGATGAACCTGCTCTCGATCGGCGCGTCGCTGGGGATCATCCAAGCCGTGTTCCAGCGAGGCTGGCTCGGCGGATTGTTCGGGGCACAGGCCGGGCCCGATCGACGCCTTCGTCCCGGTGCTCGCGTTCGCGATCATCTTCGGGCTCTCGATGGATTACGAGGTGTTCCTGATCTCCCGCGTGCACGAGGAATGGGAGGCGCGTCGTGACGCCGGGCTGGCGGTCAGGGAGGGCCTTGCCCGCACTGGTCGGGTGATCACGGCCGCGGCCGCGGTGATGGTCGCCGTGTTCGGCGCGTTCGCGATCAGCGGCAACCGGGCGCTCTCGATGTTCGGACTGGCGATGGCGAGCGCGGTGTTGCTCGACGCGCTCGTGGTCAGAATGCTCTTGCTGCCGGCCGTCCTGCAGCTGCTGGGCCGGACAACCTGGACGCTGCCCCGCTGGCTCGACCGGCGGCTCCCACGGGTCGCGATCGAGGCCGAGCCAGAGCCGAGGCCACGGCGCTCGCTGGAGCCCGCTTTGGAGCCGGGCTCATGAGCGAGTAGTTCACAGGACGCCCATCGACGGCTTGTCATCCTTGTAGGGCGATGGCAGCCACGCGGGGCCCCCAACAAGACTCCGGCGCTCAACACTCACTTCTTGAGCTGGCGGCTGGGATTGCCGTGATCGGCCTCGGGCTGCTCTTGATCGCGGTAGTCCCGCCGCTGCGGCACTGCATCAGCCTGACGCTGCACGGCCACTTTCGGGCCCTCCACCACTACATCCGTTCGCTCGGGGTGGGCGGGTTCGCGTTGCTGCTCGGCCTGATGCTCGCCCACGCGATCATCTTCTATCCGAGCGAGATCGTCACCGCGACAGCCGGGTATGTGTACGGCTTCGGACCGGGCCTCGCCTTCGTCGTCGTCGGCTGGCTGCTCTCGGCGCTGCTCTCCTACGCGCTAGGGCGCAGCGTGGGACGTCCCGTGCTTCGGTCGGTGCTGGGGCGGCGCTTCACGAGGCTCGAGCGCGGCATGGAGCGCGGGGGAATCGCGCTCCTACTCAGTGGGCGGTTGATTCCCATCGTTCCGTTCGCGCTGATCGGCTACGCCGCGGGCGCCACCGGCGTCGGTCTGTGGCGCTTCTCGTGGACGACCGTGGTCGGCTACCTGCCGCTCACGACCGCGGTCACGTATCTGGGGTCGACGGCGCGCACGCTGTCCCCCAGCGATCCCTTCGTCTGGATCGCCGCGGGCGGGCTCATCGCCGTGCTCGTGGCCGAGCGCGTCGTCTACCACAGGCGCCGCCGGCTTCCGCGGTGATCGAGGGCCCCTTTTTTTCGCGCGTCCGGCAGGCGGTGGGCCATCCGTCCACTATCCGTCCAGTCTGCATTACGCGGTGCATGCCACGAGCTCAGCGGGGCCGATCTGAATCATGCTGGTCCGGGCGGGACGCGGCCCGACCCCGCGTCAGGAACATCACAAGGCTCGAGCATGCGCAAACTGAGGACCGACGAGCGTGGCTTCACTCTGGTGGAACTCCTCCTGGTGATCTTGATCATCGGGATCCTCGCCGCGGTCGCGATCCCCTCGTTTCTCGATCAGCAGAACAAGGCTCACGACGCCGCCGCGACGACCACCCTGGCTACCGCCTACAGGGCGATCGAGATCTACCGGGTCGAGAACGGCACCTACTGCACGGCCCAGCTGGGCGATCTGGGTGCGATCGCGCCGATGCTCCGCCAGGCGAGCACGCTCACCCTTGACGCCTGCGGGAGCAGCGACCCCCAGGGCTACTCGCTCACGGTCGACTCGGCGTCCCAGGGTCACACCACGTTCGGGCTGTCAATCGACGGAAGCGGGGCGCTGCATCACACCTGCAGCCCGGCGGGCAAGGGTGGGTGCCACAGCGACGGCACGTGGGGGTAGGGCACGCGCGGATTGCGTTAGGCGGGGGCGCCGGGCGCCGGCGCGCGCGGGCGGTCCCGCGGGCCATCCGCAGCCCGAAACGAGCCATCGCGCGAGGCATCCGCTCCGCCGAGGCGACGACGCTGTCAAGGGCCTCGGCAAAGCGACGCACCTCACCCTCGTCGATCAGCAACGAGGGGCAGCGCTTTGATCACGTTCATGCGGTGCCCCGCGACCTGGCAGAGGATCCGATGCTCGTGAAACAGGGGAACGGTGATCAGCTGGGCGAACAGGCCGGGCGGCGCGCGCTCGACCGCGCCCCATAGAGATCTCCCAGCCGCACCCGACGGAGGCCCGAACTCGATCGCCCACATCAGGCCCACGCCGCGCACATCGCGCACAACTTCGTAGCGATCCATGAGGGGTTGCGTCAGCTCGAGAAGCAGCGAGCCCATGCGGTCGGCGTGAGCGACCACACCATCGCGGTCGAGCACGCGCAGCGTCGCGAGGGCGACCGCGGCACCGAGGTCGTTGCCGCCAAATGTCGAACCGTGGCGGACCGCCCGCTCCATCCCGTCGAACACGCGATCGAATGCGTGCCTCGAGACCAGCAGCGCGCCGACCGGAACGAGTCCGCCCGAGAGGGCCTTCGACATGCAGATCATGTCGGGCTCGAGCCCCCAATGCTCGAGCGCGAGAAATCGGCCCGTCCGCCCGACGCCGGTCTGCACCTCGTCGCAGATGAACAGCGCCCCCGCCGCGCGGCACAGGAGCTGGGCTTGGACCAGATAGCCGGGGGGAGGGATGTGAACGCCCTTGCCCTGGACCGGCTCGATCACAAGCGCCGCCACGTCTCCACGGGCGAGCTCTGCCTCGAGCGCATCGGCATCACCGAACTGGACCTGATCACACCCTGGTAGCAGCGGTCCGAAACCGTCAGTGAACTCCTCGTTGCCGTTCAACGAGAGGGCGCCGAGCGTCAGGCCATGGAAGCCGTGATCGGCATACAGGATGCGCGGGCGGCCGGTCGCCGCGCGTGCGATCTTGATCGCCGCCTCGACCGACTCAGTGCCCGTGTTGGCGGGAACCATCGCGCCGACGCTGCCCGGAGAGCGCGCGAGAAGCTGCTCGGCCAGCACCCCGCTCAGAAGGGTCACGCCGAGCTGAGGGAGGTTGGCGGTGCCCGCAGCGAGCACGTCCTGGACCGCCGCGATCACGTCCGGGTGATTGCGGCCCAGCGCGAACACTCCGTAGCCCGAGATCAGATCCAGGTAGCGCTCCCCGTCGGTGTCGATCAGGTATGCGCGATCACCGCTGACCCAGGTCTTGTCGAGCCCGAGCGTCCGCAGGATGCGGCTCATCTGCGGATTCAGGTAACGGTCGTTGAGCGCCAGCTCCTCGCCCGTTCGGCGGGCCAGTAACTCGCGCACTGCCGGCAGCTCTGTCACCGAGCGAAGCGTAAAGCCCGCCAGCCGGGCACGCTCAACCGGCGGCCTCGGCGGCGCACCGCTCGCAGAGTCCCCAGACGACCAACTCGGCGTGGTCGGGCACGAATCCCGTCTCGCTTGCTCGCTTCAGCGCGTGCCTCGACGCGGACGCGTCGAGGTCGGCGATCGCGCGGCAGCGGCGGCACACCATGTGGGCGTGTCGCTCGATGCGGGAATCGAACAGGGCGGGGCCGGTCCCGGTTTGGACTCGCCTGGCGAGGCCCAGGTCCTCGAGGAGCTCGAGCGTCGCGTACACGGTGGGAAGCGAGGTTCCTGGAAGCGCGTCGGCAACGGTCTCGAGCACTTGCTCGGCCGTCAGGTGCTGCGGCTGCGTGCACAGCGCACGGTGAATTACAACCCGCTGCGAAGTGACGCGAAGCTTTCGATCGCGGAGCTTGTCGGTCAGCCGCTGATCAATCTCGGATCCAGTCATACCCAGGAATTGTAGCTCATCTTAGGGGGACCTTATTCTAAATCACTTGCTATAGTCAATCCAGATGAGCGTGGGATCTGCGACACATCCGAAACAGCGGTCGAGGCTCACGCGTGCGCTCGCCCACGTGACTGGCTTCGACGAGGACGGATTCGTGTTGCGGATCGTGCAGCCCGGGCTCGTCGGGATGATCGACGGAACGGTCTCGACGCTCGCGCCGATCTTCGCAGCCGCCGTTTCGAGCAACTCGCACACCGCGCTGGTAGTCGGCATCTCGACCGCGCTCGGCGCGGGCGTGAGCATGGGTTTCTCCGAGGCTCTGTCGGACACCGGTGAGCAGACCGGCCATGGTCGGCCGTCGTCCGGGGGGCCATCACGGGCACGGCGACCGCGATCGGGGGCGTGTTCCACTCGCTCCCGTTCGTGATCCACAATGTTCACACGGCGCTGATCGTCGCCGGGGCCGTCGTCGCCGTGGAGCTCTCGGTGATCGCGTGGGTCCGGCATCGCTTCCTGAAGGTCTCGCTCAGCTCATCGCTCCTGACGGTCACGCTGGCGGGCGCGATCGTCGTCGCGATCGGCGTCACGATCGGCAGCTCCTAAAGAGAGCCGAAGAAGCTCTCGTGGGGGCGGTGCCGGCGCCGCGGAAGTCGTTATGATCGGGGTGCCCCCGGTTTAGAGCGCCGGCCTGATGGGGCAGGTCAGTGCTCGGGGACGACTCATGCAAGCTACCGAGAACGCTCAGGCGCTCGTGCGCCCTGTTTCGATGCCGGTGCTCGACCGAATCGCGAGCGCGGTCGTCACGGGCGCGCCGCCGGCGCTGGTGGCGATCGGAATGGCGTTCGGCTGGATGGGCAATCTTCTGCAGTGGCAGGACCTCGTGATCCTGGCGCTGATGTACGTGGCCGTTGGCTCCGGCATCACCGTCGGGTTCCACCGCCTGTTCACGCACCGCAGCTTCAAATGTGGACCGGTGCTGCGCACGCTGTTCGCGATCCTCGGTTCCGCGGCGGCGGAGGGTCCAGTGATCGACTGGGTCGCCACACATCGCAAGCACCACCAGTTCTCGGACGAATCCGGGGATCCACATAGCCCGCACGTCGACCACGGTCGGGGGTTCACCGGCGCGCTTCGGGGTCTTGTGCACGCCCATCTCGGATGGGTCTTCACCGACATGGAGGTCGCCGACGAAAGCCGCTACGCCAAGGACCTTCTCGCGGACCCGCTGATCAGGTTCGTCGATCGCACCTTCGTCGTGTGGGTGCTCGTCGGCTTGGCCGTCGCGTTCGGGCTCGGCGTCGCGCTCACCGGGACCGTCGTCGGAGGCCTTAAGGGCCTCCTGTGGGGCGGTGCCGCACGGATCTTCCTTGTCCACCACGTGACCTTCAGCATCAACTCGCTCTGTCACTTCTTCGGCCGTCAGGAATATGACACCGGTGATGAGTCCCGGAATCTCGCCTGGCTCGCAATTCCGACGTGGGGAGAGGCGTGGCACAACAACCATCACGCGTTCCCAACCTCCTATCGGCACGGATTGAAGCGCTGGCAGATCGATCCTTCGGCGATGATGATCCGCGCCTTGGAGATGGCCGGCCTCGCGTGGGATGTCGTGCGAGTTGATCCTGCACGCCGGCAGCGCAAGCCGCTCGCCGTCCAGCAGGCCTAGCCTAGTGGCGTTCGGTCGTACGGGCACGCTCCGGCGTGAGCTGGAGGCCGCGTTCCCGGCCCGTCCGTTCGCGGTCCGCTTCTGGGACGGCAGCCGCGTCGATGCGACCGAGCCGGGGTCGCCGACGTTCACCATCGAGGATCCGAGGGCGCTCGCCCACGTGCTCAGAGCCGGGCGAGCTGGGCCTCGGGCGCGCCTACGTCTGCGGGCTCGTCGACGTAGACGACCTGGACGCCGCGTTGCGGGTCGTCGACGAATGGCGGCCGCCCCGGCTGGGTCCGCGGCAGTGGGTGTCGCTCGGCGCGGGACTGCTTCGAGCCTGTGGGATCGTCGTGCCCCCGCGGCCTCCGGAGACCGAGCTGCGCCTGCGCGGCGAGCGGCACACGGTCAACCGAGATCGGCGCGCCGTCCGCCACCACTACGACGCGGGCAACGAGTTCTTCGCGCTGTTCCTTGATCGGTCGATGACCTATAGCTGCGCCTACTTCTCGAGCGGTGCCCGCACGCTCGAGGAGGCCCAGGAAGCGAAGCTCGAGCTGGTCTGCAAGAAGCTGGGCCTGCGGCCCGGCGAGCGAGTGCTCGACGTCGGATGCGGCTGGGGCAGCTTCGCCATCCACGCTGCGTCACGGCACGGAGTGCAGGTTCTTGGGATCACACTGTCCGAGCCGCAGGCGCAGTTGGGGCGCGAACGGGCCGAGGCCGCGGGGGTCGGCGACAAAGTCGAGATCCGGGTGGCGGACTATCGGGAGCTGACGGCCGAGCCGTTTGATGCGATCTCGAGCATCGGGATGGTCGAGCACGTCGGCGAGGAGCGCATCGACGAGTACGCGGGGCGTCTCGCGAGCCTGCTGACGCCCGGCGGCCGGCTGCTGAACCACGGGATCGCCAAGCTCAAGGACTTCGACGCGCGCGACAGGGCGCGTTCTCCGAACGGTTCGTGTTCCCGGACGGGGTGCCGCTGCCGCTGTCGCGGATCGAGCTCGCGCTCGAGCGCGCGGAGCTCGCGACGAAGCACGTCGAGGGCCTCGCGGACGATTACGCCGAAACGCTACGACACTGGATCTCGAATTTCGAGCAGCGCTACGACGAGGCGATACGGATCGCCGGCATCGAGCGAGCCCGGATCTGGAAGCTCTACCTCCGCGCGGCGAGGCAGGGCTTCCAGACCGGCTGGGCCTCGATCTACCAGGTGCTGGCGGTCAAGCCGTAGCGACCGCTTCCTCGCGGGCCTCGGGCTGGGTCGCGTCGGATGAGATCTCCTGCTCCGGCGCCTGCGGCTCCGCCTGGCTGGTCGAGTACGCGTGGGCGCCGGCTGCGCCGAGCGCGCCGGTGACGAGGGCGAACAGCGCCCACCCTGGGCCGTGCCGCTTGTCGCCGTCGATCGACATCGGGCCCGGCCCGACTTCGGCCAGCGCCAGGACGGCGGCGATGAGGACGAGGTTGAACTCGTAACCCTGGTTGGCGTTCCAAGGACCGTTCTTGAGGTGCACTCGGTTGATCGCGGTGAGCATCGTCGCGGTCAGCGCGGAGGCGGCGAACGGGACGCCCGCGCCCAGCACGAGCAGCGCGCCCCCAGCGGTTTCCGCCGTACTCGCCGCGACGGCGTTGATGCGGCCCGGCCGTGCGCCGATCTTGTCGAACATGCCGGCGGTTGCGTCGAGCCCAGGTCCGCCGAACCACCCGAACAGCTTCTGGGTGCCGTGGCCGATGAAAAGTCCGCCCGTGATCAGGCGAAGGAGCAGGCGTCCGATTTTCATACAGTTCCCCTTTCCGTACAGTTGACGAGTCAACTATACCCGCGAGGGACTAGACCGAAACTGCCGCCCGATAACTGCTCTCGACATCCCGCCCTCCAAGGAGTACGTTGCCGCTAGCCACGAACTCTGGAGGAGAGGCATGAGCCGAACCGTTCCTGTGCGCTTCCGCGTCAACGGCGTCGAGCACCAGATCGAGGTGGAGCCGCGCCTGTTGCTCGTGCATGCGCTACGTGACCACCTCGGGCTGACCGGCACCCACGTCGGATGCGATACCTCCAACTGCGGCGCCTGCACGGTCCACCTCGACGGCCGCGCGGTCAAGTCCTGCACCGTGCTCGCCGTTCAGGCCGACGGCGCCGAGATCACCACGATCGAGGGCCTCGGTCCGATGGCGAGCTGCACCCCGTGCAGGAGGCCTTCTGGAACGACCACGGGCTTCAGTGCGGCTACTGCACGCCGGGCATGATCATGGCCGCCGCGGCGCTCTTGGTCGAGAACCCAAGCCCCAGCGAGGAAGAGATGCGGCATGCGCTCGAGGGCAACCTGTGCCGCTGTACCGGCTACCACAACATCGTCCGGGCGGTGCTGGACGCGGCCAAGACCAAGGGCGCGACGATCCCCGAGAAGCAGCCGGAGGTGACGGCATGAGCGCGACCGCCGCAGCAGCACGTGGGCCAGTCTCTGCGTCGCAAGGAAGACCCCCGGATGATCACCGGACGGGGGCGGTACATCGACGACATCGCGCTTCCGGGGATCTGTGGGCCGCGCTTGTACGCTCGCCCGAGGCGCACGCCAAGATCATCTCGATCGACGCATCCGCCGCCCGTGACCGCGAGGGCGTGAACGCTGTTTTCACCGGTCGCGACATGCTTGACCTCGGAGGCCCGCTGCCGATGGCGTGGGTGCCGCCGGGTGTCGAGGTGCGCAATCCTGAGCACTGGCCGCTCGCAAGAGACACTGTCAACCACGTCGGCGACCCCGTTGCGGTCGTGCTCGGAGAGGATCGCTACGCCGTCATCGACGCCGCCGAGGACGTGATCGTCGAGTACGAGCCGCTGCCGGCCGTCACGGACGCTGAGAAGGCGCTCGAAGGGCCGCCGTTAGTTCACGAGCAGCTCGGGACCAACGAGGTCCACCGCTGGTCGCTGGCAGGCGGCGACCTCGACCAGGGGTGGGGCGACGCCGACGTGGTGATCGAGCGACGCGTCATCAACCACCGCACCGCCGGCGCCCCGATCGAGGCCCGCGGCGTGCTCGCCGAGTACCGAGCGGGCGAGCTGACGCTCTGGAGCTCGACTCAGGTGCCGCACTTCGTCAGGCTGTTCTTGTCGATCCTGCTCGGCATCAGCGAGGAGCGCGTGCGCGTGATCGCACCCGACGTCGGCGGCGGCTTCGGTTCAAAGCTCCAGGTCTACGGCGAAGAAGTCCTCGCGTGCTGGTGCTCGCGCAAGGTCGGCCGCCCCGTCAAGTGGATCGAGACGCGCACGGAGAACATGGCGGTCGCTCACCAGGGCCGCGACCAGATCGCGCGCACCCGGATGGGAGCCAAGCGGGACGGCACGATTACCGCCTGGCATGTCGAGATCATCGCCGACTTCGGCGCCTACAACATGCTGCTGACGCCGCTGATCCCGACCCTCGGGGCGTTCGTGATGGGCGGCTGTTACAAGATCCCAGCGGTCCAGACCGACATCGTCGGCGTTTTCACGAACAAGGCCCCGACCGACGCGATCCGCGGCGCCGGGCGCCCCGAGGCGACGCACATGATCGAGCTCTCGATCGAGCAGCTGGCCGCGGAGCTGGGGATGGATCCGGTCGAGGTGCGCCGGCAGAACTTCATCCCCAAGGAGGACTTCCCCGCATCCGTGGCCACGGGCGTGGTGTACGACTCGGGGGACTACGACAAGACGCTCACCCGGCTGCTCGAGCACGTGGACGTGGAGGCGTTCCGGCGCGAGCAGCAGGAGCTGCGCGGCAAGGGGATCTATCGCGGGATCGGTTTCTCGACATACACCGAGATCTGCGGGCTGGCGCCGTCGAGGATCACCGGTCCCGGAGGCGTCGGCGTTCAGGCCGGTGGCTGGGAATCGGCGATGGTCAGGGTGCACAACACGGGCGCGGTGACCGTCTACACAGGGAGCTGTGGCCATGGTCAGGGCCATGAGACCGCGTTCGCCCAGATCGCCGCCGACAAGCTGGGCGTCGACCCGGCGGTGGTCGAGGTGATTCACGGGGACACCGGGGCCGGCCCCGAGGGCCGCAACACGTACGGCTCGCGATCCATGGCAGTGGGCGGCGAGGCGATCGCGCGCTGCGCGACCAAGGTTGCGGAAAAGTGCAAAGCCGTTGTTGCCCACAAGCTCGAGGCGGCCCCGGAGGACATCGAGGTCCAGGGAGACCGGTTTTAGGTCAAGGGATCGCCTGACAAGGGGATGTCGCTGGCTGAGATCGCTGGCGACGTGTACCTCAACCTCGTGCCCGACGGGATGGAGCCCGGACTCGAAGAGACGACGTTCTATGACCCCGAGAACTTCGTGTTCCCGTTCGGGGCCCATGCGTGCATCGTCGACGTCGACGCGGAGACGGGCAAGGTGAAGGTCGTCCGGTACGTCGCAGTCGATGACTGCGGCAACGGCATCAACCCGCTGCTGATCGACGGCCAGGTCCATGGTGGAATCGCGCACGCGATCGGGCAGGCGCTGTACGAGCGTGTGGCGTATGACGAGGACGGCCAGCTCGTCACCGGAACGTTCGTCGACTATGCGCTACCGACCGCGGCCGAACTGCCGAGCTTTGAGCTCGACCGCACGGAGACTCCGTCGCCGGTGAATTCGCTCGGCGCCAAGGGCGTCGGCGAGGCCGGCACGATCGCCGCCTCGCCCGCTGTGACCAACGCGGTGATCGATGCGCTACGGCCGGTCGGCGTCACATACATCAACATGCCGCTCACGCCGATGCGCGTGTGGGAGGCGATCCGGCAGGCCGGAGGATCGGCCGCGACCAATGGAGGAGGTGCAGCATGATCCCCGCGGAGTTCGACTACGAGGTACCCGAGTCGCTCGATGAGGCGATCCGGATGCTGCATGAGAACGGCGACGACGCCAAGCTGCTGGCGGGAGGACATTCGCTCCTGCCGTTGATGAAGCTGCGGCTGGCGGCTCCGGCGCTGTTGATCGACCTCAAGAAAGTGCCCGGCCTGCACGGTGTGCAGCGCGAGAACGGAAGCTGGCGGATCGGGGCGATGGTTCCGCACACCGAGCTGGAGCATGCGCCGGCGCTCGGGCTGTTCTCTCGCGTGGCGGGGACGATCGCCGACCCGCAGGTCCGCAACAGGGGAACGATCGGCGGTTCGCTCGCCCATGGCGATCCGGCCTCGGATCTCCCGGCCGTGCTGCTGATCGCGGATGGCAGCGTCACGGTACAGGGACCCGGAGGACAGCGGACGCTGCCCGCCGGCGAGCTGTTCCGGGACTATCTGGAGACAACGCTCGGGCAGGACGAGGTTCTGACGGAGGTCCGGGTCCCCGCGCTCGACGGGTTCGGGTTCGGCTACCAGAAGTTCAATCGCCGTAGCGAGGACTGGGCGATGGTCGCAGTCTCCGCGCTCGTCAAGCAGACCGGCGACATCTGCGAGGACGTCCGGATCGGACTGACGAACATGGGCTCGGTGCCGCTGCGGGCGAGTGCCGTCGAGAATGCGCTCCGGGGCCAGCCGCTCAGCAAGGACACCATCGCGAGCGCTGCCGAACAGGCGGCGGAGGGCACAGATCCCCCGGCGGACCTGAACGCAAGCGCCGAGTACAAACAGCACCTCGCCCGGGTGCTGTGTCGCCGCGCCTTAGAGGAGGCGGCGGGGCTCACGTGAGCCCGGCGAACATCGGGTCGGTCGACGCCGCGCAGGCGGCGCTGGCGAGCCAGGATTACCTCGCCGACCGGCCGCTCGCGCTGGCCGTGTACCTGGCGGTCACGCTCGAGCAGCCGCTGCTGCTCGAAGGCGAGGCGGGCGTCGGCAAGACCGAGGTCGCCCGGGCGCTGGCGGGAGGCACGGGGGCCCGGCTGATCCGCCTGCAGTGCCACGAGGGCATCGACCTGCACCACGCTCTGTACGACTGGGACTACCCGCGTCAGCTCCTCGCACTGCGGGCCGCAGAAGGGGGGATCGACGAAGGCGAGCTGTTCTCACGCCGGTTCCTCCTGCGACGACCCCTTCTCGATGCGCTCGAGAGCGAGCGCGAGACGGTGCTGCTGATCGACGAGATCGATCGCGCCGACGACGAGTTCGAGGCGTTTCTGCTGGAGCTGTTATCGGACTTCGCGGTCACGGTGCCCGAGATCGGCACGATCGAAGCCAAGCGGCGTCCGATCGTCATCCTCACCTCCAACCGCACGCGCGAGCTGCACGACGCGCTCAAGCGGCGGTGCCTCTACCACTGGATCGATTACCCCTCGCCGGAGCGCGAGCGGGCGATCGTCCACGCGCGAATCCCGAACGTGCCGGAGGCGATCGGGGCGCGCGTGGTCGAGGCGATCGGCCGGCTGCGTGAGCAGGGCGACCTGTACAAGCTGCCTGGCGTGGGGGAGACGCTCGTGTGGGCGCAGGCGCTGCTCGCACTCGGACAGGATGCGGACCTTGGGGAGACGCTGGGGGCGGCACTCAAGGTGCACGAGGACGTGGCGCGGGTGCGCGAACGGGGGGTATTGGAAGGTGTCTGATTCTGTGACCGAGCGGCTCGCCGGTCTGACGGCGGGGATGCGCACGCGCGGCGCGCGGGTCGGCGTGGGTGAGCTGCTGACCGCCCACCGGGCGCTTGCGGCCGTCGACGCCTCCTCTCGTGAGGAGGCGCGGCTGGCGCTGCGCGCCGCGCTGTGCTCGGGGAAGCGGGATCTGGAGCGGTTCGACGAGGCGTTCGAGGCGGTGTTCGGCGGCGCTGCGGCGCGGACGGATCCGCTGACGGAGCTCGGCGAGATCGAGCGGGCGGCGCTACCTCGGGCGGGTTTTCCTGGGGCGGGCCCCGCGCGGGCGGTGGAGGAACCGACGCCCGTCCCGGCCGCCTGGAGCGACGCCGAGCTGCTCCGCGACAAGGACTTTGCGCAGTACACCGAGGCCGAGATGGTGCTCGCCCGTGACCTGATCGCCCGGCTCGCGCGCCGCGGCCCCACGCGAGCCTCGCGGCGCACGCGGCCGGCCCGGCGGCGGGGCCACGCGCCCGACCTGCGTCGAGTGGTGCGCGCCTCGCTGAGGACCGGAGGGGAGCCTGTCGAGCGTCGTTGGCGGGGACCGACCATCGCCCAGCGTCCGGTCGTCCTCGTCTGTGACGTGTCCGGGTCGATGGCGCCGTACGCGCGGATGCTGCTGCAGTACCTGCACGCCTGTGTCGCCGCGCGTAGGCGCGTTGAGGCGTTCGCGTTTGGGACGCGGCTGACGCGGATCACGCACGAGCTCTCAGGGCGCGATCACGATCGGGCGCTGGAGCGCACCGCCGCAGCTGTACTCGACTTCGCCGGAGGAACGCGGATCGGCGCGGCGCTGGCGCAGCTGAACCGCGAGCACGGTCGGCGACTGGGTCGCGGCGCCGTTGTCGTGATCCTCTCCGACGGCTGGGACCGAGGCGAGCCAGAGCTGCTCGGGGCGGAGATGGCGCGGCTACGTCGCAGTGCGCACCGTCTCGTGTGGCTCAATCCTCTGGCCGCGGCTCGGGAGTACGAGCCGCTCGCGCGCGGGATGCAGGCGGCCATGCCGCATGCCGACCGGCTGCTGGCCGGCAACTCGCTGGCGTCATTCGAGCAGCTTGCTGTAATCCTGGAAGAGTTATGAGAGACGTACTCGCGGAGATCTCGGCCTGGCGGGCTCGCGGCGACCGGCTCGCGCTCGCGACGGTCGTCGACGTCAAGCGCTCGGCGCCACGGCCGCCGGGAGCGAAGATGGCCGTCAACGAGCACGGGGAGATCGCCGGCGCGGTGTCCGGGGGCTGCGTGGAGGGAGCGGTGGTCGACATCGCGGACGGCGTAATCCGCGGTGACGCGCCGCAGCTCGTGCACTTTGGGATCGCAGACTCGGAGGCATGGGATGTCGGACTGCCTTGCGGAGGGGAGATCGGTGTCTGGATCCAGGCGTATGAATCGGGTCGCTTCGAGGAGGTTGCGCGCGGGGAAGGGAGGGCAACCGAAGTGACCTTGCTGGAAGGGGCGAAGCCCGGGGCGAAGCTGCTGATCGAAGCCGACGGTGCGCGCTCCGGGTCGCTCGGCGCTCCCGAGCTGGATGACGACGCCGCTCGGATCGGGGCCGAGCTGTTGTGGACCGAGCGCTCCGAGCGGCACGGGACGCTGTTCTTCGACGTGACCGCCCCGCCGCCACGGTTGGTGATCTTCGGAGCGGTCGACATCGCGGCATCGCTGAGCCGGCTCGCCCGTGCGGCCGCCTGGCGGCCGTTCGTGGTTGATCCGAGGGCCCGGTTCGCGACCCCAAGCCGGTTCCCGGATGCGGTGGAGGTAATCGCCGCCTGGCCGGAGGAAGCGTTCGCCCGGATCGGAGGCATCGACCGAGCCACATCGATCGTCGTGCTCACGCACGATCCCAAGCTCGACGACGCGGCGCTGCAGATCGCGCTGCGCTCGCCGGCGAGGTTTGTCGGGGCGATGGGTTCCCGTCGGGCCCAGGCTTCGCGGCGCGAGCGCCTGCTTGCAGCGGGCGTGAGCGACGAGGAGCTCGAGCGGCTGTCGGCACCACTGGGTCTCGACCTCGGGGCGGTGAGCGGCGAAGAGACCGCGCTGTCCATCCTCGCCGAGGTTGTCGCGGCGCGGCACGGTCACGACGGCGGCCGGCTGGCGAATGCGAGCGGTCGCATCCACGAGGTCACCGCCGGTGCCGGGTAACCGTAACTGCGGGACGGCGGCCGAGTGGCGCTCGGAGGCCTGATTCTCGCCGCAGGCGGGGGCGTCCGCTTCGGCGAGGAGCCGAAGCTGCTGGCGAACCTGGAGGGCCGTCCTGTGCTCGAGCACGCGATCCATGCCCAGTGCTCCGTGCCCGAGCTGGAGCAGGTAGTCGTGGTGCTCGGCGCCCATGCCGCCGGGATCCTCGCCCGCGTGGATTTCCTCCACGCCGAGCCGGTGATCTGCGAGGAGTGGCGCGAGGGCATGGCCGCGTCCTTGCGGCGAGGCGTTCGCGAGCTTCAGGGCGCGGAGCGCGTGATCGTGACCCTCGGCGACCAGCCGCTGGTCACCTCTGAGGTGATCCGCCGCTTTCTCGGCGCCGCTCCCGGCACCCGTGCGACCTACGCCGGGCGACCCGGACACCCGGTGGTACTGGGTCGGGAGCAGCTGAGCAGGGTCGACGCGCTCCGCGGCGACCACGGCGCCCGCGAGCTGCTCGGGGACGCCGCTGCGATCGAGTGCGGCGAGCTGTGCAGCGGCCGAGACATCGACACCCGCGACGACTTGGAGGCGATCCGCGATGAGGCTAGAGCAGTCCTTTGAGGTTGAGGCACCCGTGGAGCGCGTGTGGCAGGCGCTGCTCGACGTCGAGCGCGTCGCCCCGGCGCTTCCCGGCGCGGCGATCACCGGCAAGAACGACGATGGCAGCTACGACGGGACCTTCTCGGTCAAGATCGGCCCGACGACCGCGTCGTACACCGGCAAGCTGAAGCTCGAGAACGTCGATGAGGCGGCCCGCACCGCGACGATCCAGGCGAACGGAACCGACCGTCGGGGCCAGGGTGGCGCGCGGGCGACGATCGTCTCGACCGTGACGCCCGCCGGGGAGCGCCGAGCACGGGTCGAGGTCGTGACCGACTACCAGATCACCGGACGGCTGGCCCGATTCGGCCGCGGCGGCATGATCGAGGACATCTCGGAGCGCCTGCTGAAGGATTTCGCGCAGCGGCTGCAGGCGTCGCTCGGCGGCGACGGCGGGGACGGCGGCGGAGGCGGCGCTGCGGGGTCGTCCGGGAACGGCACCGGACCGGCGGCGGAGGCGGCGCCCGTCCAGGAGGCGGCGCCCGCCCCGGAGGCTGCGCACGGCCCGGTGACGCCGACCGGCCCCGAGACACCTCCGCCACGGTCCGATGCCCCACAGGCGGACGTTGAGCCGTTGCAGGCGAACTCGCTGCTGGCGTCCGTGCTGTGGGAGCGCGTACGGACGAATCCAGTTGGGTTGGGGGTGATCGTCGTCGGCCTTCTGCTCGGGCTGGCGCTGATCCGCCGGCGGAAGTGACCCCTGCGCGACGGCCGCTGCTCGCGGTCGAGGAGGCCGGGAGCGGAGAGCCGTTGGTCCTTCTCCACGGTCTTGCGACAAACCGCGCAATCTGGGGTCCCGTGGTGCCGGCATTGGCGGGAGAGCACCGGGTCGTGTGCGTCGACTTGCCCGGCTTCGGAGAGTCGGCGCCGATCGGCAGCGGGTTCGAACTCGACGTGGTCGCGGGCAGGATCGCGCACGCCCTGGCCGCTCGCGGCGTACGCGGGCCATTCGACCTCGTAGGTCACTCACTGGGGGCGGGCGTCGCCTTGACGCTGGCCTCGATCCGGCCTCGCTCTGTCCGCCGGCTGATCCTCGTAGCGCCCGCCGGTTTGAACGCGTTGCCGTCGCCCGGGTCCCGCGCGCTCGCGGCGCTCGCCGACCCGATGCTGGCCGGGCGCCGGGCGCTGGCGCCGCTGACGGACTTCCGGTGGGGCAGGCGGCTGCTGCTGGCGTTCGCCGCTGCCGACGGCGCGTCGATCCCTCCGACGCAGGCGAGGATGATGCTCTCGGCCTCGGCCGCCGCGGAGCGAACCGCGGAAGCGCTCAGCGCGATCACCCGGGCCGACCTGCGGCCGCTGCTTGCTGAGTCGAAGGTCCCGCTGGGGATCATCTGGGGAGGGGCGGATCGCACGATTCCGGTCCGCGTCCTCGGCGCCGTGCGCGACGCCCGTCCAGACGCGGACATCGTCGTGATCGAGCAGGCCGGTCATGTCGCGATGGTCGAGCGGCCGGACGCGTTCGTTCGTGTGCTCCGGGAAGTCCTGGCGAGGCTTCCCAAGCGGGCAACAAGTCCGTCCTCGGCTGCCGCTACCGTGCGCTGAGCAGGTCCGTTATGGGCGACGAGACCAGGCACACGTGCGGCTCGATCAGGCTGCTTGACGGCCGGCGGCTCGTATTCACCATCAGTGGCCCGCGCGACGGCAGGCCGGTGATCTACTGCCACGGGGCGATCGGAACTCCGATCGGCCGGTCGCTCGACCTCGACGCGATCGCGGCACGTCTGGGGATCCGATACATCGCCGTCAGCCGGCCGGGAATCGGGGGCTCCGACCGTGCGGCGGGGCGGCGGGTGGTCGATTTCGCCGCCGACCTACGACAGCTGGTCGACGCACTCGGGTTCGACCGGTTTGACCTGGCGGGGGTCTCGGCCGGGGGGCCATACGCGCTCGCGATCGCGCACGAGCTCCGGGGCCGGGTGCACCGCGTGGCTATCTGCAGCTCGCTGTCGCCCCTCTGCGCCCCGGCGCGCACGCCGGGGATGGCGCGGCGGATCCGCGTCGCGCTCGGTGCGCTGGCGCGAGCCCCAGGTCCCTGCGGGGCAGTGGGAGATGCGGCGTTGCCCATCATCCGCCGTCACCCAGAAGTGCTGACGCGGGTGATCGCCGCGCATGCGGCCCGCAGCGAGCGCAGCACCTTGTCGCTACCGGACGAACGCGATGCCGCGAGCGAGAGCTTCCTCGACGCGGCGGTCGACGGGGTCCGCGGCATGATCGACGACTACCTGTCGTACTCCCGCGACTGGGGTTTCTCCGTTGACGAGGTCGACGCCCACGTGGACCTCTGGCACGGAGCACAGGATCCGCTTGTCCCGCTCGAGCACGCCCTTCAACTGGCGGTCACGCTGCCGCGCTGCCGGATGTTCTTCGACCCGGCCGAGGGGCATCACTTCTTCCGCAGGCGGCTGGAGGAGATCCTGGCGGTGCTCGTGGGGCGTCAGCAGCGTCCGGCGGTCGTCGGCTGAGCTACGCGGCAGCCCGTCGCCGGGCCAGCGGCGGACGCTCGATCGCTCCGTCGACCGGCCCGCGGACCCGGCCCTCGCGCTCGAGCCGGGAGACCACCGCTTGCAGCACCGCCGAGGCCATCGGGCCGAGCTCCCGCAGCGGCTGGTGCGCGTTCTGTCGGACGTCGAGGTCGACCTGGGCGATCGCGTCGAGGCCCACCGCGGCGTAGGCGTCGAGCAGCAGCGCGATGTCCACGCCGTATCCGGTCACGAACGGAAGCTGCTCGAGCAGCGCGCGCCGAGCCGCCACCTCGCCCGCCAGCGGCTGCTCGATGCCGGCCAGATCGGGATAGAACGCCTTCAGCAGCGGCCTTGCGGTGAGCTCGGTCACCCGGCCGCCGCCTTCCTCCAGGGTCACGGAGCCGATCCGGAACGGCCGCCGGTAGAACCCCTTGACGAAGGCGACGCGCGGGTCGCATAGCAGCGGACCGAGCAGGCCGCAGGCATAGTGAGAGCCGAACCGCTCGGAGTCCGCGTCGAGATAGCAGATGACGTCGCCCGTGAGGATGGGGAGCGCGCGCCACATCGCGTCGCCCTTTCCGAGCACGGGTCCGAGCTCGGGCATGAGCTCACCCTGCTCGTGGACCTCGGCGCCCAGATCCCGCGCGATCTCCGCGGTTCGATCGGTCGAGCCGTCAACGACGGCGATCTGGTCGATCACCCCCTGCTCCCTCAGTGGCGTGAGCTGTTCGATGATCGAGCCGATCGTCCGTTCCTCGTCGCGGGCCGGAAGGCAGACGGACACCGTGCCGCGCTTCGCGCCGCGCAGGCGCTGGAGCGTGAACTCGCCGTGATGGACGGTGCGAATCGTCATCGCCTCAAAGGATGACGAACCGGGGCTGCCGTCAGCGTTCGGCCAGCCTGCGGAGTAGCTCGACGGCCTCGCTGAGGACGTTCTGCTCGTCGGGGCTGAGGTCCCGGTCGATCGCCTGGGCGAGCCATCCGTCGCGCCGCCGGCGATCGGCCACGAGCGTCTCGCGCCCCTGCGCCGTCAGCTCGACGAGCGCGCGGCGACCGTCGTTCGGATCGGGCCGACGCTCGACGAGGCCGTCGGACTCGAGGTCGGAGACCGTCTGGGCCATCGACTGCGGCCGGACCCGCTCCGCCGCTGCGAGGTCGGACACGCTCTGGGGTCCCCCGCGGTCGAGCCGCCCGAGCACGGCGCCCTGGCCGAGGGGGAACCCATGTTGGGCCCGTAGGCGGCGGATCAGGGCGCCGAGCACGCCGCGCAGCTCGCTGGCTACGAGCGCTGGGTCTGTCCTCGTGGGCACCGGCACCGTCAGAACTATACAGGCAAACTGCGCAGGTTACCTGTATAATTTCCCCAAGTGAACAGCACGGGGAAGAGCGACAGCTACAAGTGGATCGCGCTCTCGAACACGACGCTGGCGATCCTGCTCGCGACGCTCGACGTGTCGATCACGATCATCGCGATGCCGTCCATCTTCCGCGGCATCCACCTCGATCCGCTGGTGCCGGCGAACAGCTTCTACCTGCTCTGGATGATCCTCGGTTACATGATCGTCGGCAGCGTGCTGATCGTCAGCCTCGGCCGCCTCGGCGACATGTTCGGGCGTGTCCGGATCTACAACCTCGGCTTCGTGATCTACACCGTCGCGTCGCTGTTCCTGACGGTCGACTGGCTGACCGGAAAGGCCGGGGCCGACTACCTGATCGTGTTCCGGATCGTCCAGGGCATCGGCGGCGCCTGCCTGCTGGCCAACGCCGCCGCGATCATCACCGACGCGTTCCCCGAGAACCAGCGTGGGATGGCGCTCGGCATCAACAACATCGTCGGCGTCAGCGGAATGTTCGTCGGGCTCGTGCTCGGCGGCCTGCTCGCCCCGATCGACTGGCGGATGGTGTTCCTGATCTCTGTCCCTGTCGGCCTGTTCGGAACCGTCTGGGCGTACCTGAAGCTCAGGGAGCTGAATTCCCCCCGGCGCAGCACGATCGACTGGTGGGGAAACGTGACGTTCGCGGTCGGGCTCGTTTGCCTGATGATCGCCGTGACCTATGGGATCCGGCCATACGGTTCGCATGACACCGGCTGGATGAGCCCGCGCGTGCTGATGCTGCTCGGGACAGGCGTCGTCTTCCTGGTCGCGTTCGTCATGATCGAGCGGCGCGTGGCCGATCCGATGTTCCGCCTGCCGCTGTTCCGGATCCGAGCGTTCTCGTTCGGAACGCTATCGACCTTTCTATCCGCCGTCGCCCGCGGCGGGCTGATGTTCATGCTGATCATCTGGCTGCAGGGGATCTGGCTGCCGCAGCACGGCTTTGACTTCAACCAGACGCCACTCTGGGCCGGGATCTACATGCTTCCGCTGACGATCGGATTGCTGATCGCCGGGCCCATCTCCGGGTACTTATCCGACCGGTTCGGCGCGAGACCGTTCGCGAGCGGCGGCATGATCGGCGCTGCGCTCAGCTTCATGGCGCTGATGCTGCTGCCGATCAACTTCTCATATCCGGTGTTCGCGCTGGTGCTAGCGGCGAACGGGGTCTCGATGGGAATGTTCGCCTCGCCCAATCGCGCGGGCGTGATGAACAGCCTCCCGAGCGGTGATCGCGGCGCCGGCGGCGGCATGAACCAGACGTTCCAGAACTCGGCCCAGGTGGTGTCGATCGGCGTGTTCTTCTCGCTGATGGTGGTCGGTCTCTCCTCGACGCTCCCGACGACCATGACGTCCGGGCTGGAGGCCCACGGCGTCTCTGCCGCGGCGGCCCAGCACGCGGCGAACCTGCCGCCAGTGTCGATCCTGTTCGCGGCATTCCTGGGCTACAACCCGATCCAGCACCTCGTCGGCGCCCACGCGCTCCAGGCGCTGCCCGCCGCGCAGCATGCGCTCGTGACGGGCCGGTCGTTCTTCCCGCAGCTGATCGCCGGGCCGTTCCGGAACGGGCTCCACGAGGCATTCGTGTTCGCGATCGTCGCCTGTCTGCTGGCGGCGGCCGCCTCGCTGCTGCGGGGAGGGCGTTACCACCATGTCGAGGAGGCGATCGTGAGGACTCCCGCACCCTCAAGACAGCTGACAGCAACCAGAGTGGAGTAACAACATGCAAGTTGAGTGGTATGGCCAGTCGGCGTTTCGCCTCGAGGCCGATGGGACGACCGTGTTCATCGACCCGTTCGGCGACATGTCCGGTCTGACGGCGGCACGCGGGATCCAGTGGGATTACCCGGCGATCGAGGGCGTGGAGGCCCACCTGGTGCTGATAACGCACGAGCACGGCGATCACAATGCCGTCGAGGCGATCGGCGGCTCGCCGGCGGTCCTGCGCTCGACGGCCGGGCAGGCTCGAGTCTGCACTCGGCGAGGTGGTGGCGGTCGCCTCAGAGCACGACGACGCAGCCGGCACGGCGCGCGGCCCGAACACGATCTTCGTATTCGATTTCGACGGGGTGCGATGCTGCCACTTCGGCGACTTCGGCCAGGGCGCGCTGCGCGACGAGCAGGCGGAAGCGATCGGGGATGTAGATCTGCTGTTCATTCCGGTCGGCGCGGGTCCCACGATCGGCGCCGAGCAGGCGCGCGCGATCTCGGCCCGGCTCGGCGCGCGCTGGGTCGTGCCGATGCATTACCGCACACCCCGGATCGGGTTCCTGGAGACGGCGGAGGGGTTCCTGGCGGCGATGCCCGACGTCGAGCGGCTGGACGCGCCGCGGTTCGACACGACGAAGCTAGGGGCGGAGCGGGCGCCACTGGCCGTTGTGCCAGCAGCGCCGTAAACCGCAGGGCTCAGGTGCCGACTGTCAGCTCCGCCGCTGCTCCCAGCTGAAGCCCCGAACAGCAAGCGCGACACCGAGCACCGCCCACGCGGCGATCACCCCCAGCGCGCTGATATTGGTGGCGAGCGAGGTTCCCTTCACCATCGCGCCCGAGAGCCCTTTGATCAGGTGGTACAGCGGCAGCGCCTGGGCGATGCCCTTGATGAAGCCGGGTGTGTGCGCGGTATCGAAGAAGACCCCGGAGACAAGGATCACCGGCAGGAACACAGCGTTGACGTAAGCAGGGGTCGAGTCGAAGTTGGGGATCGCGTGCGAGAAGGCGACGCCGAGCGACGCGAAGCAGAGGACCCCGGGCGCGACGAACACGATCAGCTCGAGCCAGTCGCGGGGCCAGCCGGTCCCGAAGAACACGCTTCCCGGCGACCGTGATGATCACGATCTGGAGCGCCGTGTTCGTGACCGCGTTGCCGGCGATCCCGAGCAGGTAGGAGATGCCCGGCATGGGCGTCCCGCGGATCCGCTTGAGCACGCCCTGCTCGCGCAGGAAGGTCATGTTGTAGGCGAGCGCGGTGAACGTGGTCGACATCACGCTCATGCCGGCGATCCCGGGCACGATCACGTTGAGTTCGTGCTGGTTGCCGTGGAGGATCGCGCCGAAGAAGGCGAGGAACAGGAGCGGCAGCAGGAAGTTGAAGAACGCCGCACTCGGGTTGCGCCAGAACAGCCGCCGCTCGAGCCGATACTGGCGCCACGCGAGCAAAACGGCGTCAGGCATCGTCGCCGCTCGCGCGGCGGTCAGCTCCAGGTACACGTCCTCGAGCGTCGGACGCGTCACCATCAGGACTCCAGGCGCTCGCCGCGGGCCAGCGCGGCGCCGGTCAGCGCGTGCAGCAATGTCGTCGGATCATCGGTCTCCTGCTCGACGGGTGACCGTCGCCGTTGCGGTAGGCGACCGGTAGCGCGGCGCGCCGCCGGCGGATCTCAGCTCGCGCGGGGCGCCCTCGACCAGGATCCGCCCATCCTTGATGATCGCCACGCGGTCGGCGAGCGCCTGCGCCTCGTCGAGGTAGTGGGTGGTCAGCAGCACCGTCTTGCCGAGCTCCTTGAGCGAGCGGATCGTCTCCCAGGCCGGGCGGCGCGCCGCGGATCAAAGCCGGTGGTGGGCTCGTCGAGAAAGATCAGCTCTGGGTCGCCGACCAGCGCGAGCGCCAGGTCGAGCCGCCGCAGCTGGCCGCCGGACAGCGTCCGCGCCAGCGCGTCCTCTTTCCCTCGAGGCCCGTGAGCGCGATCACCTCGTCGACGTCGCGCGGGTGCGGATACAGGCCCCGCGAAGTGGGCGACCGCCTCGCGCACCTGGATATGGCGGTACAGGCCGGTGCTCTGGAGCACGATCCCGACCCGCGCGCGCAGCGCGCGTGGGCGCTGCGGGGTCGAGCCCGAGCACGCTGACCTGCCGTCGGTAGCGACCCGGTAGCCCTCGAGAATCTCCACGGTCGTGGTCTTCCCCGCGCCGTTGGGCCCGAGCAGCCCGAACACCTCGCCGCGGTGGACCTCGAAATCGATCCCGCGGACGGCCTCAAAGTCCCCATAGGACTTGTGCAGGCTCTCACCCGATCGCTGCGGCCACTCAAAAGTATGATACTCCACATACGTGAGACGGGTTCTCCAGCTGCCCTCGTATCGCCGGCTGCTGGCGGCCTACACCTTGAACGAGCTGGCGTGGGCGTTCGGTACGCTGGCGCTGGCGGTACTGGTCTACCGGCGCACCGGTAGCGCAATCGGCACCGCCGGCTTCTTCCTGTGCGCGCAGTTCGTACCCGCGCTGATCTCGCCCGCGCTGGTGGCCCGGCTCGACCAGCGCCAGCCACGGGTCGTGCTCGCCAGCGATGTACGCGCTCGAAGGGGTCGTGTTCGGGGCGCTCGGCGTGGCTTGCCTCGGTTCTCGCTCGCGCCGGTCCTGGTGCTGGCGTTCGTCGACGGGGTGATCGCCGTCAGCGCCAGGGCGCTCGCGCGGGCCACGACCGTCGGCGTGCTGGTACCCGGCGGGCTGCTCCGAGAGGGCAATGCGTCGCGAACGCGAGCTTCTCGGTGTGCCTGATGGCCGGACCGGCGATCGGCGGGCCGAATCGTGTGCGGCGGGCGGCACCGTCGCGGCGCTGCTGGCCAACGGCGCGGCTGTTCGCGGTGATCGCGCTGTCGCTGGCGACTGCAGCGCTGCCGCCGGCGCCGGCCGAGCGCGCCACTGGGCCGGCAGGCTGCGCGCCGCGCTCGGAGCAAGCGGCGGGAGCGTCCCGGTCCGGAACCTCTCGCGCGTCCAGGCCGCGGCACTTGCTGTTCTTCACGATCTCGATCCCGTCAGGTCGTGTTCGCGCAGCGTCGCTTCACGCCGGGCGCGGGCGGCTACGGCGCGCTGCTGTCCGCCTGGGGCGCCGGTGCCGGTGGCGGGGAGCGTCATATTTGCTCGCTGGCGCTCGCGGCCGACGCGGGTGCTGATCTCGCTCGGCGCCGGCTCGGTGGGCTCGGGTACATCGTGATGGCGAGCGCGCCGACGCTGGCGGTGGCGATCGCCGGCGCGGCAGTGGCGGGATCGGCAACGGCGTCGAGGCGGTCGCCGCGCGGACCACGCTCCAGGAGCAGGTCGAGCGCAGTGGATGGGGATGATGATGAGCCTGTCGAGTCGGTGAACCAGGCGATGCCCGGTGGCGGAATCGTGCTCGGCGGGGCATCACGGCGCTGGCTCAGCCCGCGGATCGCGCTCGCGGTCGCAGGGGCTCGAGCACTGGCGATCGGACGCCGACGGGCGGCACTCGCGGCATCCGCCCGCTGACCCCGGGCGCTGCGCCCGGCTCAGGTAGCCGTGAGCGGTAGTGTCCCGCAGCGTGCGCCGCGCCTGCATCGACATCGGCTCGAACACGACGCGGTTGCTGGTCGCGGATGTGAGCCGGGCAGCTCTGCGGAGGTCCATCAGGAGCGGCGCGTTCACCCGGTTCGCGGCGCGGCCTGGAGATGACGGGACGATCGCGCGCGGCGAAGATCGGCGGAGGTCGCTCGAGGTGGTGCGCGGCAGCTGCGCATCGCGCGTCGAGCTCGGGGCGAGGACGTGCGCGGCGTGGCCACCGCCGCGATCCGGCGGGCCGGAATGGGCCGACGCTGGTCGCCGCCGTGCGGGCCGCCTGCGGACTCGAGGTGAAGATTCTACCGGAGACGAGGAGGCGCGGCTCGCGTTCATGGGCGCGGCCGGACGCTCGAGCAACTGCCGCGCGGGCGTGCTGGGCGTCGTCGACGTGGGCGGCGGTCATCGGAGCTCGTCGTCGGTCGCGCGCCCGATGCGATCAGCTGGAGCACGTCGTTTGCGCGTCGGATCGGGTGACCTGGCGGAGAGTGCCTGCGCTCCGATCCACCCTCAGCGACCGAGCTTCGCTGGCGCGCGAACGGATTACGCGGGCATGCTCGAGGGGATCGTCGTGCCCCGCCGGTGGCGGCGGTCGCGGTCGGCGGCAGCGCGACGTCGCTGCGCCGGCTCGCCGGCGGGGGCTCGACGCCGAAACGTTCAGGCGCACGCTGCGGTTGCTCGGCAGTGCCCGCGCAGCGACGATCGCCCGAGCGGTTCGCGCTCGACCACGAGCGGGTGCGGCTGCTGCCGGCGGTCTACTGATTCTCGAGGCGGCATCGGAGTTGTTCGGCGCGACGTTGCAGATCGGTCGGCGGCGGGATCCGTGAGGGTGTGCTACTGGAGGCTGAGGCGGTGAGCCACCGACGCGCCTCCGCCGGCCCCAGCCGCGGGAAGCGATCGCCAGATGCGCGTCCGCGCCCGACGCGCGGCAACCGGCGGCTCGAGCGGCTGCTCGAGGCCGTCAACGCCGATGAGCAGGTCAAGGCGTGGTGGCACGTCTCGGCGGTCAACGCCGACCCGGCGGCTGGGGATGTCCGACCACTCCTGGGTGCACATCCAGGTCGTGCTCAACATCGCGCTGCGGCTCGCGCGACTGCTGTTCAGGCGCGGCGTGACGCCCAGCGTCGTCGTCGACTACGGAATGAGCGAGCGCGACGCCGAGGTGGTGATCGCGGCCGGTTGTCTTCTGCACTGCGTCGGGATGTCGATCCATCGCGACGATCACGAGCGCTACAGCCTGTTCCTGACCGCCGACAAGCTCGGCGCGCTGCTCGCGCACGGCTACGAGGAGCCGGAGCGAACGATCATCGTCTCCGAGGCGCTCCACACGATCATCGGCCACCGCCGCAAGGGGGCGCCGTTCACCGTCGAGGCCGGGATCGTCCGCGTGGCCGACGCGCTCGACATGGCGCGCGGCCGCTCGCGCGTCCCGTTCAATCCGGCCACCAGAACATCCATTCGCTCTCGGCCTACGCGATCGAGGAGGTCAAGATCGTGCCCGGGCGCGAGCGCGCGGTGCGAGTGGAGATCGCGATGTCGAACAGCGCCGGGATCTTCCAGGTCGACGAGCTGCTGGCGACCAAGCTGAGGGGCTCGGGCCTGGAACAGCACATCGAGGTGATCGCTCGGATCGATGCCGAGCACGAGCAGCGATTGCTGCCGGTGTTCAGGATCTGACGTCCGGTAGGCCTTGAACACCTATGCCGCGCCGAGCACGTCGCGGGGCTGTGGCGACTGGTATGCACGGGCTCGACGCCATTCGGCAGGGGTAAGCGCACGCGTGACTCACCGTGACTCCGGGCGGTGCTGTTTTGAACCCCTTGGTGATCGAGAAGCTGCCGTCTGGACGCGACCGGGGCGTAGTGGCCGTACGCCGGTGCCCGTCTTCTTGGCTCCTGGTCCCGCGAATGCTCGACCGCGATGGATTCGCGCCACACCTGAGTGAGTCGATGGAACGGAGACTCACGTCGGTGGCGTCGACGCCGCCTGCGTCGACCGCGGAGATCCGTGATGCCGTAGGCGGCTGCGCCACCCTGGCGAACGGGATCTTGAGGCCGAGCGCTGTTCGCGGTCGCGACACGCTGTGCCGACCACCAGCGCAGCGCTAAGACAAGCTCCGAGCGATGAGCCCACGAAATCCGCCGCCTCCCCGCCGTGATCATGGCGCGGCATCGATCCGCATGAGGCCCTACCAGTGCACGCCGCGCATGAGGTGCGCGAGCGCGACCTGTTCGGTTGAGGCGTGCTCGGTCGGGGTCCTTCTCGCCCTTTGCCGCGGCTGAGTCCGGGAAACACCTTGTAGGCGGTCGAAAGGATCTGGTCGACCGCCTTCGGGAACAGCGAGTAGGCGACCTCACCGAAAGTCCCCAGCCGCGTACCGAGTGCTTCGGCTTGGCACGGATCGCCTCGCAGATCAGTCGGCGGCCTCGTCCGGAGAAATCGTCGGGAAGCTGTCGTAGATCTTGGTCGGCGCGATCATCGGCGTGCGCACCAGCGGCATGTGGATCGTGGTGAAGTGGACGTTGTCGCCGATGCTCTCTGAGCCGACGACGCGGGTCCAGGCGTCCAGCGCCGCCTTCGAGGCGACGTAGGCCGAGAAGCGCGGCGGGTTGGTCTGCACGCCGATCGAGGAGATGTTGACGACGTGGCCCGACCTGCGCTCGCGCATGTGCGGCAGCAGCCCCATGGTCAGCTTGATCGTGCCGAGGTAGTTGAGCTGGATGGTGCGCTCGAAGTCGTGGAAGCGGTCGTAGGACAGCGCGATCGAGCGGCGGATCGAGCGGCCGGCGTTGTTGACCAGCACGTCGACGGCGGCGTGGTCGGCGAGCACGCGATCGACCAGCTCGTCGATCGACTCGGGTCGGAGATGTCGGCGGAGTAGGCGTAGGCGGTGCCGCCGAGGTCCTCGATCTCCTGCTTGGTCTGCTCGAGCTTGTCGGCGCTGCGCGCCACGAGGACGGGATCCCGCCGGCCTTGGCGATCTTGAACGCGGCGGCCTTGCCGATCCCGCTCGAGGCGCCGGTGATCAGCACGGTCTTGCCGTTGACCGCGCCCTCGAAGCTGCGGTCCTTGAACAGGTCCGGGTCGAGGTTGCGCTCCCAGTAGTCCCACAGCTTGTCCGCGTAGGTCTCCAGCGGCGGCATCGAGATCCCGAGCCCTCCAGCGCCCGCTCGGTATCGCGGGTGTCGAACTCGGCGGTCAGGCCGATGTAGGCAGCACCTCCTCGGGGATGCCGAAGTCGGCGAGGATCGCCTTGCGCACGCCGCGGGCGGCCGGCAGCTGCATCAGCATCGAGAACGTGCCCTTCGGCAGCGCCTTGAGGATCCCGGTGTCGACCCGGACGCGAACTGCGGCGCGTGCGCGGCCGTCGCGAACGCGTTGATCATGTCGCCCGAGCGCTGCGGACTTGGGGTCGGCGAGATGGAATGCCTGCCCGTCGAGGCCGTGGCTGGTGGGCGATGTGGTCCATCGCCGCGGCGACGAAGTCGACCGGGACGATGTTGATGTGGCCGAACTCGGGCCCGACCAGCGGGAACCAGCCGGGCAGGTAATGCCGGGCCATCTTGATCGCGGTGAAGAAGTAGTAGGGGCCGTCGATCTTGTCCATCTCGCCGGTCTGCGAGTTGCCGACGACGATCGCCGGGCGGTAGACCCGCCAGGGCACCGTGGTCTGGTCGCGCGCGATCTTCTCGGACTCGAACTTGGTCCGGTGGTACGGGTTCTCGAGCTTCTGGCCCTCGTCGAACATGTCCTCGCGGAACAGGCCCTTGTACAGGCCGGCCGCCGCGATCGAGGAGGCGTGATGAAAGCAGCCCGGCGTCGACAGTGTTGGCGAGCTCGACCGCGTGGCGCGTGCCCTCGACGTTGGCGATCCGGTTGCGCTCCTCGTCGGCGGTCATGTCGTAGATCGCCGCGAGGTGGAAGAAGTGGTCGATCTTGCCGTCGAGCTCGGCTCAACGGTCTCGTCCGAGACCGAGGCGCGGTCGAGGTCGCCGATCACCGGCTTGACGCGGCTCTCGCGCTTCGGTCCCCCAGCGATCGATCAGCGCTTCCAGCTTCTCGGTGGAGCCTTCGCGGACGAGGACGTAGATGTCACCCTCGCGATCGAGCAGACGCTCGACCAGATGCCGGCCGATGAAGCCTGTGGCGCCAGTCAGGAAGTAGGCCATCGCGGCCGCGACGCTACCAGCCGCCGCGCCAGTCGGCGCTTGCGGCGCGCCGCTTCTTGGCCTCCATGCGGGCATGCTTGCGCCTGTCGAGGCCCCACTGGATCAGCGACAGGATCGTGATCAGCACCGGGAAGAAGGCGATCGTGATGAACATCGCGTTCGTGATCGTCTTGTCGTTCGTTTCCCCGTACCAGCCTTGGCCGCGCGCTGGCCAAAGCCGCCGGCGCCGCGATCAGCAGGGTCACGCTAAAAGCCGTGAATACCGCGATCAACCTGGCGCGCCGCATGGGCGAAAAGCCTACCGGACCGCCTGCTCACTCGGCTTGGCTTGCCGGACCGCGGCGATCGCCTCGAGCAGGAACGGGTTGTAGTCAGCGGGGTGCGACGTGATCTGCAAATGGTCGATCGGCGCCTCGAGCACGTGGGCTTGCAGTGCCTCCGCCAATTCGCGCTGTTTACGGGGCGGCACTGCGGTGTCTCTGTTCGTAACCACGACGGCTGACGGCACGTTCAGGGGGCCGAGCCACGGGCGTGAATCGAAGCGGCCGAGCTCTCTGCCCGCCTCGGCGATGTCGCGGGCCGAATGGCGGGTCAGCTCGGACAGGAGCCAGGCCGTCTGCTCGCTTTCAGGCAACCCGACGCGGCGCAGGCCCCACCGCCACGTCCCGATCGGGCTCAGAGACAGCATCAGGCCAAGTGCCCCCATCAGGCGCCAGTAGCGCCGGGTCTGGGGATCCTGCCAGTGCTGGGCGGTGCCGCTGAGCACAAGTCCGGCGACGACGTCGGGATGGTCGCGGGCGACGAGCTGGCCGATCGCGCCGCCCATCGAGTAGCCGACGACGATCGCCGGAGCCACGCCGAGCTCCCGCAGCGCTGCTGCGGCGTCGGCCGCGCAGTCGCCAGCCTGAACGGCTCGACCGGCCGCATGCCGCGTCCGTGACCGCGGTGATCGATCGCCAGAACGCGGTAGCCGGCCTCCTGCAGATCTTCGTATGCCCCCAGCCAATTGAGGTCGGCGCTAGCGATCCAACCGTGCAGAAGCATCACGATGGGCCCCTCGCCGCCGGTGTCACGCAGGAACAACTCGCCGCGACCGGGGGCGACAAGCGTCCGCGCCGGCGGCAATGGCCGGCCGGAGGGAATGGGAGGCCACGTGGGTGCTCGCACCGCGTGGACCCTACCTACCATGGTCAGCAATGGCTGTCGTGATCGCCTCAGACCTCGGCAAGGACATCGCGGGTGAGCCGCTGTTCCGCGGCGTCTCGTTCACGCTCGAGCGGCGTGACCGGATGACGCTGTCCGGGCGCAATGGGGCCGGGAAGACGACCCTGTTGCGGATGCTTGCCGGCCAGGCGTCGGTTGACGCGGGTGAGCTGGTGCTGGGCAAGGACGTGAAGGTCTCTCTCCACGATCAGCGGCCGCCGCGGGAGCGGGGCCTCACGCTGCGCGAGTACGTCCTTTCGGGCGCGAGGGCGCTGATCGACATCGAGGGCGAGCTCGCGGCGCTCGAGCAGGCGATGGCCGGCGGCGCGCACGATGATGCGACCCTGCGCCGCTACGCCGACGCTCAGAGCCGCCTCGAACACGCTGGCGGATATGGGTGGCGCGATCGCGCGCTGCAGACGCTGCGCGGGCTCGGATTCCGTGACCCGTCCGAGCCTCGACCGCTCTCTGAAGACGTTCTCCGGAGGCGAGCTGACGCGGGCCTCGCTCGCACGGGCGCTGACCGGCGACCCCGACCTGTTGCTGCTCGACGAGCCGACCAACCACCTCGATGTCAGCTCGCTCGAATGGCTCGAGCAGACGCTTCAATCGCTCGATGCAGCGATCGTGCTCGTCGCCCACGATCGCTGGTTCCTCGAGGCGGTTGGAACCTCCGTGCTCGAGCTCGAAAGCGGGCGCTCCAGGTTCTTCCCGGGGCCGTGGCATGCCTGGCGCAAGGAGAAGGCTTCTCGGGAGCTCGCGCTCGGCCGAGCGGTCGACCGCCAGCAGGCGGAGATCGCGCGGCTCGAGCGGTTTGTCGACCGTTTCCGGGCAGGGACCCGCGCGCGGCAGGCGCAGGCGCGCGTAAAGAAGCTGTCCAAGCTCGAGCCGGTCACGCGGGAGCCGGTGGACGGGCGCGCGCTCGAGTTCGCGTTCAAGCCGCCGGAGCGGTCGGGCCGAGTGGTGTTCGAGTTGGTCGACGGCTGGATCGAGGCCGGCGAGAGGACGCTGCTGGGCGAAGCTGAGCTGTGGCTCGAACGCGGGGAGCACGTCTCCCTGGTGGGGCCGAACGGAGCGGGTAAGACGACGCTGATCGAGACGCTCGCGGGCCGCCGCGAGCTCGCGGACGGGAAGCTGCGCACGGGGCACAACGTGAAGCTTGGATTCCTGTCCCAGCATGCAGACGAGCTTGGTTTCGGGGGCGCCCGGACCGTGCTGGAGGCGGTGCAGCGGGCGACCGGGCTGACGCCGGGTAAAGCACGGGCACTGCTCGGCCAATTTCTGTTCTCGGGGGAGGACGCGGAGAAGCCCGTCGACGAGCTCTCGGGCGGCGAGCGGCGGCGGTTGTCGCTGGCGACCTTGATGAGTGGGAACCCCGCCCCCCCGAACGTGCTGATTCTCGACGAGCCGACCAACCATCTCGATCTAGAGAGTCGTGAAGCACTCGAGCGTGCGCTCGCGGAGTTCAAGGGCTCGGTCCTGCTCGTCTCGCACGATCGCGCGCTGCTCGACGCTGTCGGCAACCGGACCGTGGCGATTGAGGACGGCACGCTTCGGAGCTACGTCGGCGGGTGGGCTGAGTACGTGCGCGCCCGGGACGCTACGGTCGCCCTCGCTCGCTCGACCAGCGGCTCGGATCCCGGCGCATCGCCGCAAGAGGTCTAACCTGTACTAGCGATGGCTACGACGATCCGGAATATCGTGATCGTGCTCGCGATCGCCGCACTGATCGTGCTGATCCCCGGCGGCGGCAGCGGCGGAACCTTTGCGCTGCAGGCCGTATCGCTCGTATTCCTCGGCGTGATCGGTTGGTTCGCGTACGTGTCCTACCGTGAGCACAAGATCGCCCTGTATTCGCTCGGTAACTCCAAGCGCGCGATTCTCTACGCCGCCGCCGCGGTGGTCGTGCTGACGCTGACGGCGAGCAACCGTCTGTTCTCGAGCACGACCGGCAAGCTCGCCTGGCTGCTGCTGCTGATCGGCTCAGCCTACGCCGCGTTTGCGGTCATCTGGTCGGCGCGGAAGTACTAGCGCCAGCGGGGGCTGCAGCGCGGTAGATCCCCCGCAAGCGTGACCCCACGCGTAGGGGAATCGCCACCCTGCTCGAACGCTGAGCCTCGATCTGATTGAGGAAAGGAGCAGCGTTGGAGCTGAATCGCAAGCTAGTCGTCGAGTTCATTGGGATGTTCATGTTCGTGTTCACCGTTGGAATGGTGACCGAGAAGACGGGCGCAGGGCCGCTTGCTCCGATCGCAATCGGGTTCGTGCTGATGGTGATGGTGTTCGCCGGCGGCCACATCTCGGGCGGGCACTACAATCCCGCCGTCAGCACCGGCGTGTTGATCCGCGGCAAGATGACCGCGAACGAGTGGGTGGCGTACGTGATCACCCAGTTGGTGGCGGCCGCGCTCTCCGGCTTGCTCGTACGGGCGGTTGGCGGCCACGAACCCCACGTCGCGGTAGCGGGCGACGGCAAGATGCTGGTCGTCGAAATCCTGTTCACGTTCGCGTTGGTGTGGACGGTCCTGAACGTCGCCACCGCTCGGGGGACGGAAGGTAACTCTTTCTACGGGCTCGCGATCGGAGGGATCGTGCTGGTCGGTGCGTTTGCGGTCGGCGGTGTCTCCGGCGGGGCGTTCAATCCGGCGATCGCTCTCGGCGCGAGCGTCACGGGACTGTTCAAGTGGTCGCACTATTGGATCTACCTGTTGGGAGCGCTGATCGGTGCCGTCCTGGCAGCGGGGGCGTTCCTGTTCGTCCAGCCGGAGGAGAAGCTACGCGGGGATACCGAGGCCGCCGCGACGCAGCCGTGAACGGAGCGCGGCGCGCGGCGCTCGAGCGACATTAGACTCCCGCCCGCGTGACGCGGGAAAATCGAGAGGTACTCGCCGACTGGCTGATCGTCGTCGGCACGCTTGCGCTGTTCATCTCGCTGTTTCTGACCTGGAGTCACCAGTTCTCGCGGCTGTTCCTGCTCGAGTTCGGCCGCGCGGACCTGCTGCGCGGCGTGCCCCACAACCCGACCGCGTGGCAGGTGTACTCGGCGGCTGACGTCGTGCTCGCGTTCCTGTGCGTGGGCTTTGTGGCGGCCGCTTTCTTTGGCACGCGACCGATCCGGATCGTTGCAGCAGCCGGCGGAGCGGTCGCGCTCGGGTTCACACTCCACGCGCTGTCCTCGCCCCCGACTAACGGGGCGAACATCTTCCGCGCCGCGTACAGCGTTCCCCAGTACGCCTCACCGGGCGCGACCGCGGGGGTGGGGGAGACGGTGGCGATCATCGGCCTTGTCCTGGCGCTGGCGGGTCTGGCTGTGTCGTTTACGGCGGACTGAGGGGGGGTTCGGGGGGCCCTATCCTCGAATTGATGTCCGTTACCCCTGCTGACAAGCGCCGGGAGCTGCCCGACGAGCCCGGCGTCTACCTGTTCCGCGACAGCCGCGGCAAGGTGATCTACGTTGGAAAGGCGAAGTCGATCCGCAAGCGGGTGGCGTCTCATTTCTCCAATCCCAGCACCCGGGGCGGGCAGGGGATGGTCGACCTGATCGATCACATTGAGGCCCTCGTCGTTCACACCGAGGCCGAGGCGCTACTGGCCGAGCAGAACTTCATCAAGCAGTACAAGCCGCGGTTCAACATCCGCCTGCGGGACGACAAGTCCTACCCGTACATCGCGATCTCGCTCGACGAGGACTTTCCGCGCGTTTACTTCACCCGCGAGCGGCATCGCCGTGACCGGGCGTACTTCGGCCCCTACTCCAACGCCAAGCGGGTCCGGGCGACGCTCGAGGTGCTGGGCAAGGTGTTCATGTTCCGTTCGTGCGAGGGGCCCGAACCGGGCCGGCGGAGCGGCTCGCCCTGCCTCGATTACTACATCAAGCGATGTGAAGCCCCCTGCGTCGGCTATGTCTCGAAGGAGGACTACCGGCGGGGAATCGATGGTGTGATCGCGTTCCTGTCGGGCCGCTACCGCGAGATCGAGCGCGCTTTGGAGCGTTCTATGCGAGAGGCCGCCGACGAGCAGCGATTCGAGGATGCCACGCGTGAGCGCAACCGCCTCCGTGCGGTGCGCTCTCTGCTCGAGCGGCAGCGAGTGGCCCATGAGGGGACTGGGACGCTCGATGCGATCGCCGTTGCGGTGTCCGACGGCGAAGCGAACGCGCAGGTGTTCCAGGTTCGCGACGGCGTTCTTTCTGATCGGCAGAGCTTCTACCTCGACAACGAGGTTGGGGGCGACGTGGCGGAGGTCGCCGAGGCGTTCATCCTCCAGTACTACGCCAACGCGATGGCTGTGCCGCCACTGCTCGTCGTCCAGCGCGAGGTCGGACCCGCGCCGGCGCTGGCCGAGGCGCTGTCGGAGCGGCGCGAGGGTCCAGTTGAGATCCGGGCTGCGGAGCGGGGTTCCAAACGGCGAATCCTCGATTTGGCCGAACGGAACGCTCGCCTGGCACTCGACCAGGAGAAGCTTCGTTCCGAGCGGCGCCGCCAGCAGCGCGTGGAGGCGCTGGACGGTCTGCAGCAGGCATTGGGGCTGGACACGATCCCGTTGCGGATCGAGTGCTTTGACATCTCGACGCTGATGGGTACGAACACCGTCGCTTCGATGGTGGTGTTCGAGGGCGGCGCGCCGAAGAAGTCGGACTATCGACGGTTCAAGGTTGCGGGTTCGAACGGTGGGATTCCGGACGACTTCGCAGCCATGGAGGAGGTGCTCTCGCGCCGGTTCGCCCGATGGGAGAGCCAGCGCGAGGTCTCCCCCCACGACAAGGAGTACGACCCTTCGTTTGCGGCGTTGCCGAACGTCGTCGTCATCGACGGCGGGAAAGGTCAGCTCTCGGCCGGTTTGCGGGCTCTGGATGGGTTCCGCTCACGAGGTGTACTGGTCATTTCCTTGGCAAAACGCATCGAAGAGGTATTCATCCCCGGCCGCGCTGCGCCCCTGCGGCTCGCACACGACACGCCCGAGCTGCAGCTGCTGCAGCGGGTTCGCGACGAGGCGCATCGGTTCGCGATCACACACCACCGGATCCGGCGGGATCGAGCAATGACCGCATCGATCCTCGACGAGCTGCCCGGGGTCGGCCCCGCTCGCAAGCGCGCGCTGCTGGCGCATTTTGGATCGCCCGACGCCGTCGTCGCGGCCTCGCGCGAGGAGCTCTCGGCAGTGCCCGGGCTCCCCGGCAAGGTCGCGCGCGAGCTCTATCGCGAGCTACACAAGACGGGCGTCTAGGGTCGGATCATCTGTGCGACGCCGCCCCGCCCCCTACCGCGTCAGCAGCGCGGCGCTCGCCGGTGGTAGCTCGACCGTGTACAGATTTCCGTAGTTGGCTGGGAACAGGTCGGTGATCCGCGCGGAGCCCTGCAAGCGGCCTGTGGATGTGCGGCCGCCGTAGGTCTGCCCGCCGAGCGTGACCCCGCTTGTCGCGGTCAGGTCCGGGGCGCGGAGCGACTCGAGCCGCGCGAATCCTCCGGGTCGCGGGACGCGCACGTACACGAGCCGCGGAGAGCGGCGATCGAGGTTGATCAGCACGACCCGCACGGTGCCGCCGCGGCCGCGGGTCGCCCAGGCCTTCACCGACGGGCCCCGGGAGCTGACCGACACCAACCGGGAGGCGGGGGGTGCTGCCTGTGCGAACAGCTGCAATCCGTAGTACTCCGGGTGGACAAACGCCTGCCGGCCATGAAACGAGAACAGCTCATACGCCGCGCCCGGAAGGGTGTGGATGTTCACTCCGACCACCCCCGATCGGGCGAACGCGAACAGAGTGTCGAGGGCCCACAAAGCCGATGCGAAGGTGTTGCTGACCCCTCGGCGCCCACGGCAGGAAACGGAGTTCATTTCGGCTACGCGGACCTGGGCATCGTGGGCGTGGGCGATCGCCACGTACCGCGTCAGCGGACTGGCAAGGCCGACCGTCGAAGACCCACTCAGGAGGTTGTCGATCGTCGGGTAATCGGCGGCGGCTCGGTTGCCCTCGCACGAGCTCAGCGGGTAGCGGTGGACGGTGGCGAGCCTGACCGTGGGTTCCCCCGCAAGGAACTGACCGAGCTGGTCCATCCACGGCAGAGTCGCAAGAGCGGGGCCGACCACCGGCAGAGAGGGGAGCACGGAGCGCCATCGTGAGAACTGGTTGATCAGCGACTGCAGGGTGTAGCTCGGCGAGCGGCCGAAGATGATCTGCCCGTTCGGGAGGGCGTACCAGGGGAAGGCGTTGTAGAGATCGGGCTCGTTGCCGATCTCCAAGGCGCTCACGTAGCGCGTGCCGATCCGCTTGAGGAACTGGCGGGCCTCCGCGGAGGCGATCCGCGGATCGCCCGCTTCGAGATTCACGCCGACGATCAAGCGCGCCCGCAGGTTCGCCGCGAGCGAGCGCGTGGTCTTCATCCAGCCGCCCGTGAGCCGGTAGTTGACGCTCGGGGGAGGCGTGATGCCGGACACGGGCCACCAGGTCGCGTCGGTGCTGTCGCCACCGATCCGGAGGACGGGGGGCTGGCCGGGCGCGAGGTTGCGGATCAGTCGCTCGAGGACGGGGTTGATTGCCCTCGGGTTCGTTCCCGTGTATGTCCTTAGCGCCGAGAACTCGATCGAGAGACCGACGAACCCGGGTCGGATCGGCGGGCTGACCGCGGCCCTGCCGATCGACACGGAGACGGTCCGTTGGCGTGCGCTGGCCGATGGGACCGTCGTGAGCGCTGCGACGGAGAGCGCCACGAAAGCCCCGATGCAGCGCCCCGCGATGCGCACGGCGGGCATGGTCGCACACGGGCCGGGTGGGCGCGCGCGCGGGACCACGCCACTCGGGCGCTCGTCCGCCGCTAACGTCAAGCTTTGGAAGAAGATGAAGCCATCGCAGGCAGCTCAAACCGAGTCAGACCCGGCGTCATTGGCGCTCACTGACCTGGTGATCATCACCGGGTTTTCGGGCGCGGGAAAGTCGACCGCGATGGCCGCGTTCGAGGACGAGGGGTACTTCTGCGTCGACAACCTGCCCTCGGAGATGATTCAGTCGCTCGTCGAGCTGTTCAAGCACGAGGGCTCGAAGGTGGCGCGCGCCGCGGTCGTCTCGGACGTACGCGGAGGCAGCTACTTCGCAGGACTGGACGCGATGCTCGACGACCTGCGGGCGAGCGGCGTCACACACCGAGTGCTGTTCCTGGAGGCCGACGAGCAGACGCTGCTGACGCGCTACAAGGAGACGCGGCGCCGTCATCCGCTCACGCCCAGCGGCAGCGTCGCGGAAGGGATCGAGCGGGAACGAATCCTGCTGGAGCCGCTTCGGGCCCGCGCGGATGTCGTGATCGACACGACCGGTCTGACGGCCGCGATGCTCACGCGCAAGCTCGCCGACGACATGCTGCCTACGCGTCGGGGGCGGCTGGCGATCACGTTCGAGAGCTTTGGCTTCAAGTACGGACCGATCCGCGACGCCGACCTGATGTTCGATGTCCGCTTCCTGCCGAATCCCCACTACGAAGAGGACTTGAGGCCGCTGACGGGCAGCGACCCCGTGATCAGGGAGTTCATCAACCGGGACGGGGCGCTCGATCAGTTCTACGAGCACCTGTTCGGAATGCTCGACTACCTGTTCCCGCAGTATCTGACGGAGGGCAAAGCGCACCTGGTCGTCGCGATCGGGTGCACGGGCGGGCGCCACCGCTCGGTGGCGATCGCGCTCGACCTCGCCGCCCGATATGGCTCCTCCGACGACTACCTGATCGAGACCGTGCATCGCGACATAGCCCACGCGCCATGATCGACCACATCGGCTTCGAGGTCACCGATCTCGGTCGCTCGACTCGCTTTTACGACGCGGTGTTCTTCGCGCTGGGCGCGAGACGGATGCTCGAGTCAGAGCACGCGGTGGCGTACGGCACGGACTTCCCGTTGCTGTGGATCGTCGTGAGGGGGCGCGCTCCGGGACCGGGGTACGGTCACGTCGCGCTCCACGCCAGCGGCAAGGCGGCGGTCGATGCCGCGTACCGCGCCGGAATCGCGAATGGCGGCACCGATGACGGCGCACCGGGCCCAAGACCCCAGTACGGACAGGGCTGCTACGCCGCCTACATGCTGGATCCGGACGGCCTGCGGGTCGAAGTAGTGAGTCGGCGCTGACCGGGCTGAGCGAGCTTTAGGTAGCCTTCGAATCGCCGACGGGGGTCGCGATGACCGGTCGGCGTTTCTTTTTGCTGCATACGGAAGGAGACTCATTCGCATGTCGGTACGGGTCGGGATCAACGGCTTCGGACGGATCGGCAGGAACGTGTTTCGGGCCGCGTATGAGCGCGGAGCCGACATCGAGTGGCTGGCGCTGAACGACCTGGTCGATCCGAAAACGATCGCTCATCTGCTGCGCTACGACTCGAACTACGGCCCGTTTCCCGGGAAGGTCGAGGCGACCGACACGGGTCTCAAGGTCGACGGGCACGAGATCCGCGTTCTCGCCGAGCGTGACCCGGCCGCGATCCCGTGGGGCGACCTCGGAGCGGAGGTGGTGATCGAGTCGACTGGGCTGTTCACCGATCGGGAGAACGCGGCGAAGCACCTAGACGCCGGCGCGAAGAAAGTCGTGATCTCGGCGCCGGCGACCGATCCTGACGTGACCGTCGCGCTGGGCGTCAATTTCAGTCAGGCCTACGACCGCGAGAAGCATCACGTGATCTCGAACGCGTCGTGCACCACGAACTGCCTGGCGCCGGTGGCGAAGGTCCTGCATGAGACCGTCGGCGTGAAGCACGGCCTGATGACAACCATCCACGCATACACGGCGGACCAGCGGCTGCAGGACATGCCGCACCGCGATCTGCGTCGCGCTCGGGCCGCTGCGGTGAACCTGATCCCGGCCTCCACAGGGGCGGCGAAAGCAATCGGGCTGGTAATCCCCGAGCTAAACGGGAAGCTCCACGGCATGGCCGTGCGTGCCCCCGTCCCGACCGGCAGCGTCGTCGATCTGACCGTCGAGGCCCAGCGCGAGACGACCGTCGAGGAGATCAACGACGCTCTCAAGCAGGCCGCCGCGAGCGGTCCGCTGCAGGGCTTGCTCGAGTACACGGAGGACCCGATCGTCTCGACGGACATCATCAAGAATCCCGCCTCGTCGATCCTCGACTCGCAGCTGACCGCCGTGATGGAGGGGACGATGGTCAAGGTGATCTCCTGGTACGACAACGAGTGGGGGTACTCGAACCGGATCGTCGATCTCGTGCAGAAGATCCTTTGAGAACGAAGGGCCGGCTGACGCCGTGAGGACGCTGCGGGACCTAGGGGACATAGAAGGCAAGCGGGTTCTCGTACGGGTCGACTTCAACGTTCCGCTCGAGGGCCGGAGCGTGGCTGACGACACCCGGATCCGCGCCGCGCTCCCGACGCTCGAGGAGCTCCGCAAGCGCGGCGGGCGGCTGGTGCTCGTGTCCCATCTCGGCCGACCCAAGGACCGTGAACCGGAGCTGTCGATGCGCCCCGTCGCCGACCGGCTCGCCGAGTTGAGCGGGGCCGATGTCACGTTCACGCAGGACGTGGTGGGCGAGGAGGTGCGCGCGTTCTCCGAGAACCTGTCGACTGGACAGATGCTCGTGCTCGAGAACGTTCGCTTTGAGTCGGGCGAGACTGAGAACGATCCGAGGCTGGCAGCCGGCCTGGCGGACCTGGCCGATGTGTACGTCAACGACGCGTTCGGCTCGGCGCACCGCGCTCACAGCTCAACCGAGGGTGTGGCGCGGATCCTGTCCGACCGGGCGGCCGGACTGCTGCTCGAGCGCGAGGTCACCGTGCTCTCGGGCCTGCTCGAGGACCCGGCGCGGCCGCTCGTAGCCGTGCTCGGCGGCGCGAAGGTGTCAGACAAGCTGGGGGTGATCGAGCGCTTCCTGAAGGTCGCCGACTCGATCCTGATCGGCGGAGCGATGTGCTTTCCGTTCTTCGCCGCCCAGGGGCACGCGGTCGGCGCGTCGCTCTGCGCAGACGAGGACGTCCAGCTGGCTCGCGAGCTCCTGGACGCTGCGTCCGGCTCAGACGCGAGCCTCGAGCTTCCGGTCGATCTCGTGATCGCCGACCGGTTCGCTGCCGAGGCGGAGAGACAGGACCTCGACGGCGTCGATGTCCCGGAGGGCTGGATGGGACTCGACATCGGACCTCGCACCGCGGACCGCTACGCCCAGGTGATCAGCGGCGCCGGGACTGTGTTCTGGAACGGGCCGATGGGCGCCTTCGAGCTGGAGCCGTTCGCGGCCGGTACGCGGGCCGTCGGCGAGGCCGTCGCGAACGCCGCCGGGACAACCATCGCCGGGGGTGGCGACTCGGTCGCGGCGCTGCAGCGGTTCGGGCTGGCCGACCGAGTCACCCACCTATCGACTGGCGGCGGCGCGGCGCTCGAGCTGATCGAGGGACGGGTACTGCCCGGGGTGGAGGCGTTGAAATGAGGACCCCGTTGATCGCGGCCAACTGGAAGATGCACAAGACCGTCGCCGAGGCGGAGGAGTTCATCGCGGCGCTGCTTCCTCGGGTATCGACCGCGGACCGAGTGGAGGTGGCCGTGTGCCCGCCGTTCCTGGCCCTGGGTGCGCTGGTTGATTCGACGCGCGGGTCCCGGGTGGCCGTCTACGCGCAGAACATGCATCAGCAGCCGGAGGGCGCGTTCACGGGCGAGGTATCGGCGCCGATGCTGGTCGAAGCCGGCGTGCAAGGCGTGATCCTCGGTCACTCCGAGCGGCGCGAATACTTCAACGAGACGGATAAGGCACTTCAGCTGAAGGTCCCGGCGGCATTCGATGCGGGGCTCGTGCCGATCCTTTGCGTCGGCGAGACCGAGGAAGAGCGCGAGCGCGGCGACACCGAGCGCAAGCTCCGCCACCAGGTCCAGGAGGACCTCCAGCGGCTCGAGGAGCGGCAGTTGGGCGATGTGGTGATCGCCTACGAGCCGATCTGGGCGATCGGCACGGGCCAAGTGGCCACGCCCGAGCAGGCCCAGGAGGCGATCGCGTTCGTGCGCGCGCTGGTGGCGGATCGCTCGCCCGAGCAGGCGGAGCGGACCCGCATCCTCTACGGCGGAAGCGTCAAGCCGGACAATGCCGCCGAGCTGCTTGCCCTCCCGGATGTCGACGGAGCGTTGGTGGGCGGTGCGAGCCTCGATCCGGAGTCGCTCGCCGCGATCGTCGCCGAAGCCTGATGGCGGAGCTCACGGAGGGTCCCACCCGGCTGCCGGCGCCATCGGCGGCACTGATCGTGCTGGACGGGTGGGGCCTCGCTGCACCGGGGCCCGGCAATGCGGTGGCGCTCGCGGACACGCCGGTGTTCGACGAGCTGTGGTCCGGCTATCCGCACACGACGCTGAACGCATCGGGCCGCGCGGTTGGTCTGCCCGACGGGCAGATGGGCAACTCGGAGGTCGGCCATCTGAACCTCGGAGCGGGGGCGGTGGTGATGCAGGACCTGATGCGAATCGATCTCGCCGTCGAGCGGGGCACGCTGGAAGAGAACCAGGTGTTGCGAGATGCGATGTCAGGCGCCGAGCGCGTGCACCTGATCGGCCTCGTGTCCGACGGCGGGGTGCATTCGGGGTTCACGCACCTCGAGGCGCTGATCCGGATGGGAGCCTCGCTGGGCATCGAGGATCTGGTTCTGCACGCGTTCACCGATGGGCGCGACACGCTGCCGACTTCCGGCGCCGGCTATCTGGCGGCGGTCGAAGAGTGGATGCGAGACGCGGGCGCGGGCAGAATTGGAACGGTCATCGGACGCTATTACGCGATGGACCGCGACCGCCGCTGGGACCGGATCCAGCTCGCCTATGACCTCCTCGCGCACGGCGTCGCCGACCACCGTGCCGTCTCGGGCGAGGCCGCGGTGCGGGAGGCGTATGAGCGGGAGGAGACCGACGAGTTCATCAAGCCGGTGCTCGTGGGGGACCGGGAGGCACGGATAAGGGCCTCGGACAGCGTGATCGCTTTCAACTTCCGCCCCGATCGGATGCGCGAGCTGACTCGGGCGCTAGCGGATCCTGCCTTCGAGGAGATCGACCGCCGTGGCGCGCCGACGGTCGGGCGGTACGCGACCATGACCGAGTACGAGGAGGGGTGGCCCTACCCCGTGGCGTTCGCTCCCGATCGCCCGGCGACGACGCTACCCGTTGTGCTCGCTGGCCGCGGGCTGCGGCAGTTGCACGTTGCCGAGACGGAGAAGTACCCGCATGTGACTTATTTCTTCGGCGGCGGCGAGGAGCAGCCTCAATCGGGTGAGCGAAGGGAGCTCGTGCAGTCGCCTCGTGAGGTGCCGACGTATGACTTCAAGCCGGAGATGAGCGCTGCGGAGGCAGCGGCGGCGTTCGTAGAGGCGTGGCGGGCCGACGCACCGACGTTCGGGATCATCAACTTCGCCAACGCCGACATGGTGGGCCACACAGGTGTGATCGAGGCCGCCGTGAAGGCGGTCGAAACAGTCGATCGGTGCCTCGGGGAAGTGCTTGGTGCGGTGCACGAGTCGGGCGGAGCGTGTGTGATCACCGCGGACCACGGCAACGCGGACAACATGCTCGAGCCCGATGGAAGCCCGAACACCGCTCACTCGCTCAACCCGGTGCCACTGATCCTGACCGTCCCCGACCTGCAGTTGCGCGACGGGGGCGTGCTCGCGGATGTGGCGCCGACGGTCCTACAGGTACTCGGGCTCGAGCAGCCCCTGGAGATGACTGGTAGTTCATTGATCCTCTGAACCTCTGCGTTTTGCGCCCGCTTCTGCGATGCGCCACGGGCTGGTGTAATGTCGGTCGCCGGGCGGGCAGAGGTGTCGATGCGAGCGTATTCAGGCAGCATGACCGGGGCCGAGCGGGGCGCATGGCGCGGCTTCGTGCGGGCACACGCACTGCTCTCGAAGGAGCTCGACGCCCAGTTAGAGCGTGCTCACGGCCTTCCGCTGAGTTCATTCGACGTGCTCGTCGAGCTCTCCGAGGCGACCGGCCGGCGGATGAGGATGAGCGAGCTGGCGGCGGCGGTGTCATTGTCCCGGAGCGGTCTCAGCCGGCTGATCGACCGACTCGAACGCGAAGGACTGATCCGGCGCAGGCCGTGCGCGGACGACGCGCGCGGCGCCTACGCGGTGGTGACGACCCGCGGCATGCGGCGCCTCGAGCAGGTGCGCCCGGCATATATCCAGGCGGTCCGGGAGGACTTCCTCGCGCACTTCACGCCCGCCGATCTGGAGCAGCTGGCCGAGTTCTGGAAGCGACTCCTGAACGGCAACGGGATTTGACACTTGCGACGCACGTCGGGAGGTAAGGGCTCCCGCGCGTCTGCCTAATAACGTCTCGGTCATGTTCGAGGTCTTGGCCCGGGACCCAGAGACGCTTGCTCGCTCGGGAAAGCTATCGCTGGCGCATGGCGTGGTGCACACGCCGGCCTTCGTGCCCCTCGCCACTCGCGGTGCCGTCAAGGGGCTGGAAGCCAGGGAGGTCGGCGAGCTTGGGTACGAGCTGATCCTCGGCAACACGTTCCACCTGATGCTGGCGCCGGGGCCGGAGCTCGTTGAGGAGGCGGGGGGTCTCCATCAGCTGATGCGCTGGCCCGGCCCGATCATCACCGACTCGGGTGGGTTCCAGGTGTTCTCGATGGGTCACGGCGGGGTGGCCGATGAGATCAAGGGTCGAGGCCGGAACGCCGACGGGGAGGGGAAGATCCTCTCGATCGACGAGGACGGCGTCCGCTTTCGCTCCTACGTCGACGGCGAGGAGCGGTTCCTCGGCCCGGAGCAGTCGATGGCCGTCCAGGCGGCCCTGGGGTCGGACATCGCGCTGGTGTTCGACGAGTGCACGCCGTTCCATGTCACCCGCGAGTACACGGCACGCTCGACCGAACGCACGCATCGCTGGCTCGAGCGCTGCCTCCGCTGGCACGCCGAGCACGGGCCCGGCGATCAGGCCGTGTACGGAATCGTCCAAGGCGGGGTGGAGCACGACCTCCGGCTCGAGTCGGCCGCGACCGTGGCCGCCAGCCAATGCCAGGGGATTGCGATCGGCGGCTCTCTCGGGCGCGACAAGGCCCAGATGTACGAGGTCGTCTCCTGGGTGACGGGGGAACTCGAACGGAGGGCACCGTCCATGCCACGCCACCTTCTTGGAATCGGCGAGATCGACGATCTCATCACCGGGGTCGAGCAGGGGATCGACACGTTCGATTGCGCGATGCCGACGAGGCTCGCTCGCCACGGAGTTGCCCTCGTCCCCGACCCAGCGAGTCGCTGGAGGATGGACCTGTTCAAGGGACGCTTCAGCAGGAGCCTGGAACCCGTGCTCGAGTCCTGCGACTGCCCGGCGTGCGCCGGAGGCTACTCGCGCGCGTATCTGCACCATCTGCTGCGTGCCAAGGAGCTGACCGCGATCCGGCTGCTGACGCTCCACAACCTGAGCTTCGTGGCCCGGCTGATGGCTGAGCTGCGTGACGCGATCGGAAGTGGCCGGCTGCGCGAGGCCGCGGCCGGAGTCCGGGCCGGCGGCCTAGCCTGAGCGCTCGCCGCCGCGCTCCCGCAGCGCAGTCGGGTCGAGCACTGTGATGGTCCTATGGCCCGTTGCGACCCAACCGAGCTGGCGCATCAGCCTGAGCGCGCGCGAGACGGTCTCACGCGTTGTACCCGTCCAACCGGCGAGTTCGTCCTGCGTCAGCTCGATCTCGAGCGGCCCCGTGAGCTCTTCCCGACCCATGATCCGCGGCGAGCTCGTGCAACCGGCGGGCGACGCGCCCGACGCTGTCCTGCGTCGCAAGGTCGACGAGACTTCGCGTGGCCTCGGTCAGCCTGCGGACCAGGCTGCGGATCACCACCGCGGCCACGTCAGGATGGTCGTGCAGGTACTGCTGGAATTGCGGGCCCGAGACGATCCCGAGCTCGACATCGTCGTCGGCGGCAACCGCCGTGGCGGTCCGGCGCGAGTGGGCGAGGGCGGACATCTCGCCTACGAGCTCGCCGGGTCCCCGGAGCGCCAGGGCTACTTCCCGCTCGTCAGCGCCGCTCGCGATCACCTTCACGCGACCGGAGAGCACCAGCATGACGTCGTCCCCTGCTGAGCCCTCGCGCATGATCAGCGATCCGCGAGGGAACGACTTGCGCCGTATCAGCGCGAGCAGTGCCTCGGCATCAGGTTCGGCGAGCTGCTTTAGGAAAAGGTGTTGGTCCCGCTGTCATCGCTTCCGATTGTGTCAATCAAGCTGTGACTAATGTCGCAAGAACTGGTGCCGCCGACGGCATAGCTTTCCTACCACGATGCAATGCACTTCCGAACCATCCCGACCCGCCGGATCTCCGGGGCAAACGGCTGGCGCGTCGGGCGCGTGCACGCATCCCAAGGGCTAGGGGCCTAGTGGTTCCAGGCGGCAGAAATGCCGTCTGGAACTACTTTGTATTGGAGCTGACCAGCTGCTGGACCTGATTGACGACGCTGTTGAAGTCGTTGCCGATCACGTTGCGGATGTGCAGGGCGGTTGAGCTCGTACTCGTTGCGATCACGACGGCGACCGCGACGGCGGCCACGAAGATGAGCAGCAGGGCGACCAACCCGACGAAGCGCCTGAACGCGCGACCCGCACGCCTCCGCTGAGGGGGCGCCGCGACGTCCGCCGACGCTCGCCGCGGCTCGCGAACCGGCGGACGCGCCGGCGGCGGAACCTCCCGGGTCGCACGGGGCGCCCTCGCGGGCCGCTCTTGTCTTGTCACGCGTGTCGCCTCTGTCTCCGCGCGGCGCAGCGCGCGGGTGGCCGCGGTGTCCGGTTCCAAAGAGGTGGTGCTGGCGTCGGCCCGGATCGGATCGATCCCGTGCATCCCCTGTCGCAGGGCCTCGGCGAAGTCCAGCGCGTTGGCGGGTCGCTCCTGCAGATCGAGAGCCAACGCCATCGAGACTGCATCGCCAAGCTCGCGCGGAACGTCCGGATTGACCTGTTCGAGCTCGGCGGGCAGCTCCCGCTGCTGCTTGAGGGCGAGCTCCGAGAGCGAGTTGGCCTCGTAGGGCAGGCGGCCTGAGAGCAGCTGATACGTGACGACCCCCAGCGAGTAGATGTCCGCGCGTGGCCCGGCTTCCTCCCCGCGTGCCTGCTCAGGCGCGAGGTACGCCGCCGTCCCGAGCACCGATCCAACCTGCGTGATGCTCGACTGATCAGTGGCGCGGGCGATCCCGAAATCAGCCAGCTTGACCACGTCCGCGTCGGAGACCAGCAGGTTCCCCGGTTTGACGTCCCGGTGGACGACGCCGTTCCGGTGGGCGTACTCGAGCCCGCGGCAGGCCTGCGTGACGATCTCGACCGCTTGATCGACGTCGAGATGACCACGGTCGCGGAGCAGCTCGGCGCACGAGTAACCCGGCACGTGCTCCATCACGATGAAGTGCTGGTGCTGGGCTTCGTCCAAGCCGAAGTCGAATACCTGGACGATGTTGGGGTGCACGAGCCTCGCGGCAGACAGTGCCTCCCGCCGGAAGCGCGAGACGAACGTCGGGTCGTCCGCGAGATGCTCCGCAAGCAGCTTGATAGCCACCGATCGCTCGAGCCGCTGATCGAACGCCAGGTGCACAGTGGACATGCCGCCGACTCCGAGCCGGCCCTCGAGCCGGTACCGCCCAGCGATCGTCGTGGTGCTAGCCGCCATTTTCCTAGTGTCCGTTGCCGTTCCCGTTTCCATTTCCGCCGCCCCCGCCATTACCGCCTGCATTCCCCAATCCGGTCCCGCCGCTGCCGGGGCCCGTACTAGTAGTACCCGGGTTCGTAGGCGTTGTTGCAGTTGTGGTCGGCGGGGCGGTGGCGGTGTGGGTAGGCGTCTGGTGGAGGTCGTCGGGGCTCGCTGAGGTCGTCGTGCGTGTGGTGGATGGTGTGCTCGTTGTGCTCTGCGCGGTGGCCGTCGCTGGGCAGTTCCGCTGCGCAAGGGCCGTGACCTTCCCTACGCCCTCATTGAGACTGGCCCGCAGCTTCGAGCTCACGGAGCTGGGCAAAGATTGTCCAGGGCCTGCGTAAGGGAAGCCGAGATCGCCCGGGACCGCCGCGCAGTTCCCGGAGTTGACGTCGGCAGACACCTGCTGGATCAGATTTTGGAGGGTGCTCGCATCGCTGGACGAGAGCAGCCCAGAGTTGCTGCCACAGGCAGCAACCAGAGAAACGGCGAGCCCCAGCCCGCCGGCAGCGAGTGCGCGGAGTCCGCGGCGCATCCGCGGCATGACTTTAAGCGTGGTCCCGTTGGCTTGAGGTTAGAGTCCGGCGCAGGGAGGCGGGGTCACTGTCCAAACTCCAGCCGCTCGGCCAGCGAGACCGGCAGCCGGGCGGCGCGAATTGCCTCACCGGCGCCCGGCATGCTCAGGTAACTCCGTCCTTCGGTAGGTGACCTGCCAAGCGTCGAGATCGAGCTTCAGCCAACCGGCCCGGGGGTCGCCGTCGCGGGGCTGACCCACGCTTCCGGGGTTGATAAGCCATTCTCCCTCGGCGATGTCGAGCTGCTCATCGGCATCGCGAGTCTGACCGGTCGTCAGCTCGCCAGCGGCGCGCCAGAACGCCAGCGCCACGTGCGAATGGCCAATCAGACACACCCTGTGCTCTTGTGCGTCGAGGCACAAGTCGGCCTGGAGTGGCGATAGGACGTACTCCCAGACGGGATCGCGCGGGCTTGCGTGATACAGCCCGACCTCCTCCCCGACCTTCGTGGGCTCGAGCCGCTCCAGGAACTCGCGCGTTTCCCGGGTGATCGTGCGCTGCGTCCACTGCGCGGCGATCGCGGCCCCGCGAGAGAACTCTTCCATGGGCAGCGTTCCGCAGACCACCAGGTCGTGGTTCCCCGCCAGGCAGATCGCGGCGTGCCGTCGCGCCAGCTCCACGCACGCATCCGGATCGGCTCCGTACCCGACCAGGTCGCCGAGGCACCACATCTCCTCGCAGTCCGAGGCGGCAATCTCGTCGAGCACGGCCTCGAACGCCTGGCGGTTGCCGTGGATGTCGGACACGACGGCGATCCGCATAACTAGAGTGCTCTGGATGGGTTTGCTCGCATCTCTCCTGCTCGCGGCCGGTGCCGCCGAGGCGGGCGTGCGGCTGCTGTCTCCGCGGCCTGGCGTGCCCAAAGCGGCGCCGGTTGAGCTGCGATCCTATTTCTCTGCCGAGGAGATTGAGCGTGGGGCGGCGTTTGCGAGGCCGCAACTCGGACTCGCCCTCACCCGCAGCATGGTCGAGCTCGTGGCGCTGAGCGCCCTGGCTCGGCGGCCTCCCTCATGGTTGGATCGCCGGCACCGGCATCCGCTGGCTGCGAGCGCGGCAGCCGGAGCAGGGCTTGCGATCGCCCTATCGGCGCCGCCATTGCCGCTGCGTGCAATTTCGCGCAGGCGAGCTGCCAAGGTAGGCCTGGTGACCCAGTCCTGGCGCGGATGGGTGGTCGACCTGTCGAAAGCGACGGCGATCGAAGCCGTGTTCGCCGGCGCCGGTGGCGCGATCGCGTCGGCCGCGATCCGGCGCTACCCGCGGGACTGGTGGGCGCTCGGCGCGGGGGGGTCGGTCGTCGTCGGATCGCTGTTCGCGGGACTGGCGCCGGTCGTGCTCGATCCAATCTTCAACAACTACACGCCGCTCGACGAGGGCGAGCTCAGGTCGGACGTGCTCGAGCTCGCCGACGCGGCCGGGATCCGCGTGAGGGAGGTCTACTCGGTCGACGCCAGCCGGCGGACCACGGCGGCGAACGCGTACGTGACCGGGCTTGGGCCGACGAAGCGGGTGGTGCTGTTCGACACGTTGCTCGACCGCTACACCCGCGAGGAGGTACGCGTCGTGGTCGCACACGAGCTCGCACACGTGCGGAACCGCGATGTCCCGCGGGG
>CAVPKT010000034.1:0-57094 GCA_963705775.1 uncultured Solirubrobacterales bacterium
TGCTGCGCGCTGGCTGGCCCTCCCCGCCTTCGCCATCGTCTCCGAGATCATTCCGGTCTTTTCGCGCAAGCCGATCTTCGGTTACGAGTTTGTCGCCGCCTCTTCCGTCGCCATCGGATTCCTCAGTTTCGGCGTCTGGGCGCATCACATGTTCACGGTCGGCCTCGGCCGCGCCGCCGATATCTTCTTCACCATCGCCTCGATGCTGATCGCGATTCCCACGGTGAAAAGGTGCTCAACTGGAGCGCGACAATGGTGGGAGGCCGGCTGCGCCTTAAAGTGCCCATGCTCTTTTGCATCGCCTTTCTCATTCAATTCACAATCGGCGGCTTGAGCGGCGTCACCCATGCCCAAGCCGCGTTGGACTGGCAAACGAAGAACAGCTACTACCTGGTGGCGCATTTCCATTACGTCGCGGTCGGGGGGGTCATCGGGCGGCACGACGCGATACGTGACGAGCCGCCCCGCGGGATTGCCCACCTCGTGCATCGAACCTCAAATGGTAGCCGGCCCGGGCCCCCGCGAAAAGCCGGCCCACGAGGCCGGGCGCTCGGTCATGGGGCCGTCTTCTTCCAGCCGTCCATGTCGCTGATGCGCGAAAACCACGCGCTCACGTTCGGAACTCGGCCAGGGGACGTCGCACCGCTTGGCGTACATGAGCGACGACGCGAGCGTCAGGTCGGCGATCGTCAGGGCGCTGCCGACGACGTACTGCTTCCCTCGAGGCGCTTGTTCAGGACCGCGCCAAAGCGGCGGAAGTTGCCCAGCGACTCCTCGATTTGCGCGCGTCGGGGTCGCCCATGCCCATCATGCCCTTGAGGAGCTTCTCGAAGGCCAGCGTGCCCAGGTGCGGCGAGAAGTGCGAGGCGTCCCAGAACTGCCAGCGGGTCACGTCGGCGCGCGCCGCCTCGTCGCGCGGGAGGAGCCCCGACTCGGGCTTCTTGGAAGCGAGGTACTGCATGATGGCGCGCGACTCGGTGAGCACGTAGTCGCCGTCGACCAGCGTAGGCACGGCGCCGTTGGGGTTGAGCGCCAGGTACTCGGGGTTCTGTGCTCGCCCTTCGCGAAATCGAGCTTCTTCTCCTCGAGCTCGATACCGAGCACGGCCGCGGTGAGCCGAACGCGGCGGACGTTGGGGGAGAGGGGGTTGTAATAAAGTTTCATCGCGAGCCTCCGGTTTGCGTGTACGCCCCCGCTCAGGGGAGGCGCCCACGATAGGATGGCGGCACGGCGAAACCGGTGGCGACCAAAATGTGGCTCAGAGCCCGGCGCCGATTGCGACCGGTTGCGCACGAGCGCCTGGAACTTCGGCAGGCCGAGGCGATCCAGCAGCGGCAAGAACGCCCGCTCGACGCGGTCGTCTCGCTGAACATCCGCGGAACGCGCGTTGTCTTCGGCCGCATTCTCCTCTGGACGAGCTCGAGAGAGACCGTCGCGGTACACGGCGTGCTGCGCGAGGTTTCATGGCGTCCGACGTTCACCCCATGCAGGCCCCCGAGCAGCCCGACCGCGACGAGGAGGCCCGGCGTCCGTGGCACCTCTCGCGCGAATGGGTGCGGCGGCTCGGCGGGCGCGCCTGGCGCAGCCTCAAGGAGCACCGTCTCGGCCTCATGTCCCAGGCCCTCGCGTACAGCGCGTTATTCGCGGTCTTTCCCGGGCTCGTCGCGCTCATCTCGGTCTACGGCCTGGTGGTCGACCCGGAAGAGATGACGAGCGCGGTGCAAGCGCTCGGCCCCACCCTGCCTGGCAGCTCGCGGCAGTTGCTGCTCGGCTTCGTGCAAGGCCTCGCCAACACCGAGACGGGGCAGCTCACGGTCGGGGTCGTAGTCGGGTTCGTGCTCGCGCTCTGGAGCGCGTCGAGCGGCACCTGGCACCTCTGTGTGCGCTATTCGAGGTCTACGCGCGGTGCGCGCGCGAGCGTCGACCGATGTACGGTGGCGGTATGGGCGAGCTGGGCGTCGGCCGCGGTCAGATCGAGCTGCTCGCGGCGCTGTTTCACGCGGGACGCGCCCAACGACGTCGCCCCAAGCGCCTACAACGAGGACGACCCGCCTGGCACCCTGCCGCCCAGCCCGCTGCCGCCACGGCCGGACGCGACCGGCTTTCGCTGGGCGACGCAGACGCACAAGTAGTTCCGAGTCATCGGTCGCCCGGATTTTCAGCGGTGGATGGGCGGTCGGGCAGCTGCGCAGCCCACCAGTCGAGCGGCACGATCCGTAACGCGAGTTCGAACGAGCTTCGATCGAGCGACTCGGCGAGCTGGGCGATAGCCACGAGATTGTCGCGTAGCCACTCCTCCTCGACCGGACCTACCGCCTGAGTCGCCGGGCTGACGCGGCTCAGCGTCGGTCGGCTCAGGTGCTCCTCGAGCGGCTCCGACTCGTCGAGCACGCTGCCCCACCAGTACAGACGGCTGTAGAGCTCGACGTGGCGATCGATGATCTCCGCGTACATGCCCGAGTTGACCATCACGTCGGCCCAGCGCCCCAGCAGGTCCTGGCTGTGATCGAGCAGCCGCGTGATCAGGCGATGGAGCTGTTCGCGGCGGTCAGCGCTCGCGAGCATTTCGTCCATCTCCGCGGCGAGACGCGGCGTGTCGCGCACCGCCTCGGAGCCGGCCGTTAGCGCCGCGTCCCCGAGCTCGCCGTCCGGAACGAGACCGGCGAGCTCGAGCAGACCGCTCCACACTAGGCGAGCCGTGCGGACGAATTGGAACAGCGCGTACTGCGCGAGCACGGACCAGCGCTCGCGCTGCCGGCGCTCGAGTACCTCGTTGAGGACCGCCGCGGTCACCGCGACGACGATCAAGCTGGCGACGAGGCTCGTGAAGAGCGTGTGACGCGACCAGAACCCGTCGTTCGCGAGGTCCCAGACGATCGCCCCGGAAAGGGCGAGCACGCTGAGGCCGCCGATGATCCGAGTCGCGCGCACGTAATTCTGAAGCGAGTCGGTGCGGCGCGGGCCGACAGTCTGACGAGCCATCTCTTGGCGAGCATATTGCCGCCACGTCGTGACACGCGGCGAGCAGGCGTCCGCTGCGGGTTAGCCGCCCTTGCGTTCGAGCACGTCGAAGGACCACAGCTCGCTGGCAATGCCGACGGGGCCTTTCTCTCGGTGCTGCGAGTGCCCGGCGGCGAAGTCGCGGCTTGTGACCCACGCCTGGAAGTCCTCCTCGGAGCGCCAGCGCGTCAGTACGAGGCACACCTCGCGCTCGTCGTTCGGGCGCAGGAGTTCGAAGCCCTCGAACCCTGCGGCGTCCTCGACCTTGCCCGCCCGCGTCGCGAACCGACGCTCGAACTCCGCAAAATGCTCGCGCGGCACGGTTATAGCGTTGATCTTGACCACGCTCACGTTGCGGATCCTACGACGCCTCGCCGACCGCGTTCGCCGTGTCGACTATTGAGCGGAGAGCGGCCACGTGTCCGTCGAATGCCGCGGCTCCAGTCGGGGTGAGTCTGGCGCGGACCCGGCGGCGGTGCTCGCGCACGGGCCGCTCCATCTCGACGTACCCGGCATCCTCGAGGGTTGAGAGCTGCTTGGACAGCGCCGAATCCGAAAGCGCGAGCTCGTCGCGCAGGAACGCGAAGTCCGCCCAGTCAGCGGCTGCCAGCAGAGCGACGAGCGATAGCCGGGTGCTGGGGTGGATCAGCTCGTCGAATTTCGCCGCGGTCATTGCCCCGGCGTTCGCGCCGCGCGGCGCCGGACGGCGGCGATCAGCTGGGGCCGTCCGAGCACGATGATCGTGGCGATGAAGAGGCTCGCGATCGTGACCGGATGTCGCGCGCCGTCGGCGTGCGCGGCCAGCGCGAGCCCGACGGTGAGACATCCGAGAGCAGCCACGATGCCGACAACGATTCTTGCCGTGTCGCGACCGACGAGCTCGGCGCGGACGCTGACGCGCTGGGTTTTGCGCCGGCCGCTCGCCGCTCTCGCCGCGATCGATGCATGGACCGCACCAAACACCAACGTGGCGGCAGCCGTGGCCCATGTGTTCTTGAGATCCGTGACGATACCGAGGGCGATCCAGCCCAGCGCGAGCCCCCACCAGTACCACCGGGGAAGGCCGATCTCGTCGATGATTCGCAGGCGGCCGCGCTCGACTGCGTCCAGCGCCAGGCGCGCCTGGTCGGGGGTTATCGGGGCGTCCATGTCTGTTCCTTTCACAACTGTCCAGTTTCCTGTCGGGAAAGTAAACCTTAGACTTTCCAGATAGGAAAGTCAAGCGCGTTGTCCTAGTCCGCCGAGACAGCGCGACCCTCGGGCCTGCCCATCGGTAGGCACCGCAACAAGCGCGTCAAGCCGCATGCCATACAGTGCCCCTCGAACCCGACTCGGAGGAGATCTCATGCGGAGGCTGTTGGGCGGCACAAGCTACGCGAACGCAATCTCGACGCTCGCCCTGATCGTCGCGCTGGGGGGAACCACCGCCTATGCCGCGACGAAGATTTCCGGCGCGGAGATCAAGAACGGTTCCATTCACGCGCGCCAGCTGGCCAAGAACTCCGTTACCTCCAAGCAGGTAAAGGACCATTCGCTGCGGTCGGTGGATTTTGCTCCGGGTCAGCTTCCGTCCGGTCCGACCGGCGCAACTGGCGCGACCGGGCCAAAGGGAGACACCGGTGCGCCCGGCTCGGCCGGACCGCCGGGCCTACGGACAGGTCGCCGCCAACGGCACCCTTACGCGAAGCCGGAACGCAACGGTGACTCGCGGGGCCCTGGGCATCGATTGCGTCCAGCTCGCGTCCGGGATCGATCCGACGACGACTACCTGGTCGCTTCAGTTGGCTTCGACGCCGTCCATCCACACGCAACGGTCCAAGTACACGTTCCGAATGTGACGTTCACCGGTCAATGTCCGGCTAGCGACTACGTCGTTCTCGGGAACGATGGCACCAGCGGCGTGTTCGCCGACGAGCCGTTCACGTTCGTCGTGCCTTGACCGGCTTCGGCGTGCGCGCCAGAAGCATGGCCTGAACAACGGTGTACGGCTCGCCGTCGGAGCGAATCACTCGGATCAGGTGATGCGTAATCGCCTGATCGTTCCGCATGCTCGACGTGTACTTCCAGACGACCGGCTAGCAAGGGAGCAGTATGACCACGACAACGTCGTATTCCGACACAACCGAAGTCGAGGACCGCCTCGCGATCCTCGAACTGATCGGACGCCTCGCGCTGACGCTCGACGGGCGCGACTGGAACGCGCTCGGGCAGCTGTTCACCGACACCGTCTACCACGACCGCACGTCACTCACCGGCGGCGAGCCATACACCGCTCCCGTCGCCGAGTTCGTCGACGGATTCCGCCAAACGCTGCAGGCGATGGACGCAGTCCACCACCAGATCACCAATCACGTGATCAGCCTCGACGGTGACCAGGCGACCTGCGCGGCCAACATGCGGGCACACACGTGCTCGCCAACGCGTCCGGCGACCCCATCTGGACGGTCGGCGGCCGGCACGATTACCAGCTCAAACGGACCCCAGACGGCTGGCGGATCGCCGGACTGACCTTCACCCTCCAATGGGCGACTGGCAACATGAACGTCCTGACCCTCGCGATGGCTGGAGGACAATCGTGAAGGGGAAAGCGGCGGGTCGCGGGGCCGCGCGCGGCTGATCAAGAGCCTCCCTACCAACGCGCCTGAGCGGGGCTTTCAAAGAGCGGACGACGGGTCTCGAACCCGCGACCTTCGGCTTGAGGAAGCCGGAGCGGGGTGTCTGGCTCCTGTATTTACGGGCGATCTGGTTAGTTGAAATGCCGTTGAAATAGGGGTTTCTGGGCAGGAAGGTTGCCCCCGACCGTTGCCCGCGCGGGCAACTTTTCGCACCGTTGCCCGGACTGACGTTCCGTCCGAAGTGAGCTGTACGGTGCTTCTCGATGACGTCCTCAAGTCGCCTTTCATCCGGGAGCGCGCGACCGGTCCCTTCTGGTACGGGAAGTGGTCGCGGAACGGCCGGCCATGTCCGCGCCCTTGGTCGGGCCTGGGTTGAGCGGACCGCGGCGGTGGTTGGCGGCGGAAGCGTGGACGACCGTCCGAGGGCGTGCTGACCGAGGCCGAAGCCGCGGCTCGGATGCTTGCGCTCGCGCGTGAGCACGACGAGGAGCAGACGCTGGTCGAGCGCGACGCCGAAGAGCGCCGTCGGCGAGGCGTGACCTTCCGTGAGCTCGCGGGCGAGTACCTCCGGTGGCTTGAGGACGTGAAGGGCGCGAAGCCGTCCACGCTGCGTGACCACCGGTGCCTCTTGCCGAGCCGGGTCAGGTGTATCGGCGAGGCACCGGAACCTTTCGCGGGCTGATCATGACCACGCTCGGCGACCGTCCGGCGCGCGAGATCACGACCCGTGAGGTCGAGGAAGTTCTGCGGTCGATTGCCTCGACCGGTGTGGCACCACGAACCGTAAATAAGGCTCGCCAGCTCGTGTGCGCGATCTTCCACTACGGGATGCGACCGAGCACCTTTGGTCTCGCGACCAATCCAGCCCAGCACGCCGATCGTCGTCGGGAGCCGGACGCCGCGCCACTGGCCTTCTATTCGCCGGAACAGATCGAGGCACTCGCTCGAGCGCTCGCCGAAGGCAAGCACCGCGACCCGATTCGGGTCGCCATGGGCGACGGCGAAACAGCTGCTCGCGCGCGTGAAGATGTTCAGGACGCCGAGCTGGTCCGCGTGGCAGCCTATGCAGGGCTTCGCCGGGGTGAACTCGTCGCGCTTCGGTGGCGCGACGTCGATTTCCTCGGCCGCAAGATCGTCGTCCGCCGCGCTCTCTCGGCTGAGATCGAGTTGCGCTCGACGAAGAGCCGTCGCGCCCGCGAGGTTCCACTGCCGGATCAGGCTGCGGGTGCGCTCGAACGGCTGAGTCGCCGCGGCGAGTTCATCGGCCCGGATGACTACGTATTCGCCAACCGCCTCGGCCGCCGGCTTGACCCGTCAGCGCTCCGGCGTCGTTTCGAGCGTGCCCGTGACGCTGCCGGCCTTGAGCCCTTGCGGTTTCACGACTTGAGACACACCTACGGTTCGCTGCTTGTCGCCGGCGGGATCGATCTGCCTAGCGTCAAGTCCGCCATGGGCCACTCTCGACTCTCCACGACCGAACGCTATCTGCACGCGAGGCCGGCGAGCGAATTGGCTGACCGCTTCACTCACGCGCTCAGCGGCGTCTCCTTGGCGTCGGAGCTGAGCCATGCCGCGTAATCAGCGAGAGTGGATCAAGGCGCTCGAGAGCGAGGGATGGATCCGAGAGCGTGGGGGGAAGCACCAGGTGAAGATGGTCAAGCCAGGCAAGCGTCCGATCACGTTGCCGCAGCACAAGGGCAGGACCTACAGCAAAGGTCTGGATGCGGCGATACGGAGACAGGCCAGTCTATGATCGAGTCCGCAGGATCCGCCATGGAGAAGCGAGCATTACATGTCGATGTTCACCAGGAAGACGGCTCGTATTGGGCCGAGGTCCAGGAGCTACCTGGCTGCTTTGCATCCGGGGACACCGTGGCAGAGCTGATCGAGTCAGTCGAGGAGGCGGTCGCGCTGTATCTGGCTCCGTCGGAGGGTGAGGCACCTCCGGTCGCGATCGAGCTCGCTTCGTTTGACCTCTCGCTCGAGTCGGACAAGCCGCTGCAGGCCGCCTGACAGCGGGATCAGCTAGCCCGCTAGCAACTCTTCAAGCCGCGGCCGGAGGAACCGCCATGTGCGCCCGAGCCTGCGGGCGGGGAGTACGCCCCTCCTCGCTAGCTCGTAAACGGTCGAGGTCGGCATCCTCAGTAGATCGGCGACCTCCCGGGCTGTCATTACCTCATCGCGGGTCAGGAAACCGGAGCTACCCGGAGTGGAGTTGGACTCGGCTGATTCCGTGATTGGTGTGGCGTACGCTGCCATCGTCGGTACCTCCTAGATAGGTCCGGCCGGGCCCCGGGGTGTTGTCAGCGCCGCCGGGGCCACTCTTCGTTATCTTATGAATGTAGGGTAGAGGAGTCCGCAGACGGATCCGCCGCCTACAAATGTAGGATCGCCACTGTGTCCCCAAAGGTCGCCACGGAAGACCTCGTGGATGCGCAGGGGGTGGCCGACATCCTGGGGCTTTCCCACCGCAACACGGTCTTCCAATACCAGCGCACGTACGAAGACATGCCGCAACCCGTGGTCGACCTCGGCCGGGGCCGGGTCAAACTCTGGCTTCGCCCCCAGATCGAGAGATGGGCTGCGAGGATCGCCGCTCAAGGGCGTACGCGTCAGAAACGTCGTTCGGTTGGCTGATCGTGTGTTGTCGTCGAGGGCGGTCGTTGTCGAAGCCGTTCTCGTGAAGGTTCTTGCGTTCGCGCGATCCCTTCTCAAACTGGAGAGCATCCACGCCCGATCCGGTGACGGCCGTGGATGGGCGTTGCCGGATCGGGCGTAACCCAGCGGGAGGCGGCGGTAATAGGGCGAGTGCTTCTAGCGAACGACGGCTGCGGCGGCTCCCTGCGGTCCGGACGAGGGTCGCGACCGCACTCGAGGACCAACGTATCGGCTTCCAGATCGCGCGTGCCGGGTGCGGCGCCTGCGACGATGCCATCGCTTACCGAGCGCTCGCGCGGCTGGTCGACGCGGTGACGAGTCCCTCGTCGCCATAGGACTCGTCCGGTCGCGGAGGGCCGAGATCGGGGAAGCGATCGTCGGCAGATGCGCGTTCGCGCGTGAAAAGGAGCTGCAACCTGACGAGTGGCTAAGCGCGTGGGAGCTTCGCACGGCGATGTTCTACCCACGAAGGGAGAGGCTCGCCGTCACGGTTCGCCTGCAGCAACAGGCTCCTTTTGGGCGGCCGGCCAGAGTGCTGGTTTTGCGTGCGAACCTGAGAGCGGGGCTTGCGGTCGGCGCGCCTGAGGGAGCAGCAGGACGACAAGCGACCGGTCTGTCGACACCGAAAGCGCGCGATACTCCAGGGCGATGTCGGCGCAGAACGTGGAGGTGGTACGTCGGTGCCTCGACGCATGGAATCGCGATGACATCGACGCGGGCCTTCCGACATTCCACCCGGAGGCGGAGCTTGTCTCGTCCATCGCCGCGCAGGTAGAAGGTCGTGAGGCGGTGTGGAGGGGGCGCGCCGGGATCCGCGCGTTTTGGGAGGAGTGGCGGGCCGTGTGGAAGCTGAGGGTCGAGATCGCTGAGATCCGCGAGCTCGGCGACACCGTCGTAGCCCTCGGTCACATCCGGGCGCGGGGAAAGGCAAGTGGTGTCCAGCTTGAGTCGCCCGTTGCGTATGTGTGCGAGCTCGACCAGGGATCGATCCGCAAGCTGCACGCATACCTGAATCAGGACGAGGCGCTCGAAGCCGCGGGACTTGGGCAGCAGCCGACGGACGCCTGATCGACCACCCTGGCCCGGTCGCGGGAGTGTCGCGCCAACCGGCCGAAACAGCCCCACTTGATCGAGATCCAATACGCGGCCGGAAGTCGGATCAGCATGAACGCCGATGCGTCGAAGACCTCGGAAACGTCCAACGGAGGAGCCGGTGGGGCAAAGTCACCCCTCTGGAAAGTGAACTCCGAGTCTTCGAAGCGTGACTCGCCCTTGACGTCACAGTAGAGGCGAACATATCTCACGATCCGATCCTCTCAGGTTGACCCCTCACCGCGCTCGCGGCTTCGCTCCAGCACCGACGCTCGTCCTCGTCGCAAACGAGGTGCGAGCTCGGGACGGCCCACACCTCGCAAAAGCGGTCGCAGGGGACTGTCCCGGCGCCGATGCTCGTCGGCCATCGGAAGGTCGCCACGGGATCGTCGGCTCCGGGCACGCCCGGACGATCGCTCCGGGAAATGCGATCGTGGTGCGGGTGGCGCGGTTCCGCTGAACCGCGCCGCTGAGTTTGGGCGAAGGGAGGCGCGACGGTTCCGCTGGTGATTCTCGTCGCTGCGCATCGGATGCGAGGGCGTCTGGGCTACGCGGCCCGACGTTGGACAGAGCGAGATACTGCGTGGGCGATGTCACAGGAGAACGTGAGCTGGTGCGAGCCCTGTTCGAGGTGTGGAACGCGGGGGACATGGATGCGTTTCGTGAGCTTTACGACCCCGACGTCATTGTGCGGACCGTGGAGGATTGGCCGGAGCCGGGGCCCTACGTAGGTCGCGAGGCCGCCATGCGTTTTCACGGGCAACTCCGCGACACCTGGAACGCCAACACCCTGGTACCGGTCAGCGACTTCATCGACGCGGGCGACCGAGTCGCCGTGAGATACATCTGGCGTGGCGCGGGCCACGGCCCAGACTTGAACATGGAGGTGACGCTCGTCTTTACGATGCGCAAGGGCAGGATCTTCTACCAGGAGTTCTTCTGGGATCACGCCGACGCCCTCGCAGCCGCAGGGCTGTCGGAGTAGGCGATGTCGGAAGAGAACGTGGAGATCGTGCAGCGTGTGTTTGCGGAGTACGAACATGGCAACTTTCAGGTCACGGAGCCTTTCGACCCGAACGTTCGCGTCCGATGGTTGGACGCAGTCGGAGCGGAAGCTGAGACTGTCGGGCCGCAGCAAGCAGGGGAGTTCCTGAAAGGGTGGTTCGAGGTCCAAAAGGACTTCACCCTCACCGCCGAACGACTCATTGACGCTGGCGATCGGGTTGTCGCAATCGCCGTATGGCGGGGAATCGGTAAAGCCTCGGGCGCAGTGACGGAGTGGCGTCATGGGCAGGTGTGGACCTTGCGAGATGCCAAGATCACCACCATCGTGGGGTACAAGGACTCGGCCGAGGCCCTCGCAGTCGCCGGGCTGTCGGAGTAATAAGGCGCCCCCTTCCCTGCGGAGCGGCACGACTGCTCCCGCCCCAGAGGCACGCGTCGACGACGCACATCGGACGATCGCATTCGTACTCCCGTCGGCGTCGAGCGCACGAGTGCATCGGCGACGGACCGGCGGTCGGTTAGCAGCCGGCAGCTCGAGCGAGTGCTCGGCAGATCGCGTCCATTCGCTCTGCTTCGAGTCGGGTGATTGATTGGGTCAGGAGCGCCTGGGGCACTGTTCGGAGGTTGTCGAGGCTGACTGCGCAAGCGACGGGCATCCCGTCCTCGGGTCCGAGCTCGACCTCGGTGTCGATCCCGCGGATCGTGCGGGTCACGAGCGCGACGACGACGTTGCGCAGCCGTGGGAGCGCCTCGTCGCGCGTGAGCACGACAACGGGACGGCGGCCCTCCTGCTCGAGCTCAAGCCAGGCGACCTCGCCGCGGGCTACCAACGCTCTTCGCGGATCGCTTCGCGGGCGTTCGCGAGCGCCCAGGCGTCCTCGGTCGCCTCGGCGTCCTCGGTCGCGGTCCAGCGTGCGAGCAGTTCCCGCTCCCGCACCAGTCGGGTGAGCGCGGCCTCGGCTTCCGCTTCGGTGAGCTGATCGACCAGATGGTGAAGCTTCTCGCGCGGCGTCATTGCATCCCAAATGTAACGCGGACCCAGGCCAGTATCGCTTGCAGGCGTGCCGGAGCTCAGCGAGTGATCGCGATGGGACGCCGGAGACGCTCCGGCGTGACGATGCTTAGGTTGACCAATGTCCGAAGGGAGGACGTCATGCAATCAGTACTGCTGCTCGATCGGGCTGGGCGGCGCCGATCGCCGGCCACACTGGCGAGTTTTCACGCGGGCCATCCGCCGCGCAACAAGGGGCTGCGCTATCCGCCAGACCCCCAACCGTTGAGGAGATCATCGCTGTGATGGGCGCTGCCGGTGATGATCCCGACGGTCTCCGCCTGCGGGGCCTGATCGTCGTGCTGTGGCGCGCCGGTCTGCGGATCAGCGAGGCGCTCGCGCTGGTCGAAACCGATCTCGACAGCAGCGCGGAGCCATCCTCATCCGCCGCGGCAAAGGCGGCAAGCGGCGCGAGGTCGGCATGGACCGCTGGGCCTGGGAACAACTCGAACCGTGGCTTACTCACCGCGCGACTCTGCCGATCGGCGCGTTGTTCTGCATTCTGCGTGGCCCGACACGCGGACGACCATGCGCACCGGCGGGCCTGCGGGCGCAGCTGCGTCACGCCGCCAGGCGGCCGGGGTACGACGCCGGTTCGCGCCCCACCAACTTCGACACGCGCACGCCGTCGAGATGTCCCGCGAAGGAGTTCCACTCCTGGTCATCCAGCGCCAGCTGGGACACGCCGACCTCGGGATCACCTCGGCATACCTAGGCGGGATCGACAACACCGAGATCATCCAAGCCGTCCACGAACGACCGGCACCCATGATCCCGGCGACCGCCTGTCTCGTACCGAAGCGCTGAGAGGAGCACAACGTAAGCCGACCGCTCTTGTGCACAACCGGAGACAAGAGCGATCGTGCGGGCTGCGGTCCGGCGCGTCGCCGGACCGCAGCTCATCGTCGCCAAAGCTATCGCGGCGCGTCAGGTAGTTCGCCGGCGAAGCCAATCGTTGGCTCCCTCAGCCTCAAGGTGTAGCCGGCGGGCATCTCTTCCTCAGCGGCCCAGGCTCCTGCCGAGTCTCTCCGGAGGCGGACCCGTCGCTCGATTACTACAGTCGAGGAGGTGACGATCGCGCCGCCGATGCCTGTCCTCGATCTGTCGAACGAACGGTTTGTGGTCGCGACCGCGTTGGCTGCTCGCCAGCACGTGAGTCCCGACGTCAGCTCTCGCCCTCGGTCGATCTACGGGCCCGAGCATCGTCAATGGGCCGCGCTTCCCGAGCGACGGTGTTTGTACTGCGGGGCCGCGAATCCGGTAGGGGGCGAAGAGCATGTTCTCGGAGTCTCGCTCGGCAACTGGTGGTGGGTCATTCCGCCCGATGTGGTGTGCCACGACTGCAACCACGGCCCGCTCGCCGATCTTGATGAACGTCTAAGAGCACATCCGTTCACTGCCTTGACCCGAACGCTCACCAATATCTCTGGCCGCAAGGGACAGCCTCCGGAGGTCATGGCTTCGAACCTGAAGATGAACCGCTCGGCTAACGGAGATCTCCGAGTCGAGACCAGCCATGCGCGGCACGCAGCGATAAACGACGGCCTCCTCACGGCTCGGGTCAAGTGGACGAACATCGGTCCCGGTCAGAGGAAGGTGACGGCTCGCGCGCTCATGAAGGTCGGGCTCGGAATGCTATGGCTGGCAAAGGGCCCCGACGAGGCCTCTCAACCTCGTTACGACCACGTTCGTGACGCGGTGCTGCGCCGAGCTTCTGTTCCACTCAAGCACGGCTTTGGCAACTCGACGTTCCCGAATCACGCGCTTGTCGTTCAGGTCATTTCGGACCGGCTGCAAACAGGCTTACTCGTCTCTTTGCACTACTTCGGCATCGAGCTTTGGGCTCAGAGCCTCGGCTACGAATCCGAGGCCTCAGCAGAGTTCATCGCCGAAGACGTCGATCATCAGTACGTCGATTCAAGCGACGATGAGCCAGTATCGCCTGCCGCGCCAGGCGCCTGAACCCCACGCCGGGTCCAACAGTCGTGACGTCGCCAATCCAATGGCGAGTCACAAGCGGTCCGGATCGCGACGCGATTGCCCCGGCTCCGCGGTCCCGAACTCCCCAATCGATTTCGCTTGTTCCGCCCCCGACCGGGTTGTCGCCAGACTACGCTCGCGGGCCCGAGCGTAGTCTCAGAGGCAAAAGCAATCGCCAGCATGCTGCTCGCTTTCCGCGCATTGGGGGTGCGGTGTACGCGACCGCCTGGGCTGAGATGCCCGTTGCGGAAGCAGAGCAAGGCGCTCGCGACGGCCGGCGGATCCACGAATCCGGTGGCCGCGCAGGTCGGCGTCGTTGCAGTCGTGCCCGGCGTCGGTGCGTAAGCAGCCCTCGGGCATCGTCACGCGTGCCCGCGGGTGATTGTGCGCATGCAACTCCGCGGGCACGCGCCGGCCGGCGCGGGCGGCAGCTCGCCGTGTGCTCAGACAGCGCGACCGTCGCTGAGCGAGCGTTTCGCGAGCGTTCCCGAATCCGCTCCTCGACCTCTTGCCGGATCGGGTGGGCGTGATCGTCAGCTGGGTGGGATGTTCGTGTTGTGGTGGAAGGCGTTGTCGGGGTCGTAACTGGCCTAATTTCAGCAAGGCGCCGGTAGGTCTGCTCGGGGTAGGCCTCGCGAACCCGGCTGCGGGCGTCGTCGGAGTCAAGGAAGTTGACGTAGACGCTGCCTGCGCGGTGTGCTTGGAGGGCTTCGAGGAACCGCCGCGCCCAGGCGGACTCGGCCGCGGCGAGCTCGCCGGACTGGTCCGGAAGCCACCCGGCGCTGATCATGATGTTGTGCGCCACGTCGCGATGGGCAAAGGCAGTGGCGTCCTGGGGGACTCGGGCGACGGCGCCGCCCATGTGGAACATCGCCGCGTAGGACCGGGGCGAGCGTGCACCGTAGGCGTGATCGGCGATGACCCGGATGGCGTCGTCGGACAGGCCGGCGAGGTTCGTCCCCTTCCAGTAGTAGTGCAATCCGTGCGGGACGGTCGAGTCCATGCCGGCCGAGAAGGCCGCGTAGGGCTTCGGCCCGATCAGGTCGACGAGCGGTGTCCCGAACCGGCGCAGGGCCCGCACCGCACGCTCGCCGTCCTCGACGGGGCCGGCGTAGCAGCAGGAGACGGCGATCGCCGGCCGCCAGTGCAGCTCCTCGGCGATGACGGGCAGCGGGGGGACGGTGCCGAGTCGGACGACGGTGCCGAGCTCGTCGGGCGCGTCGGCGGCGAAGTCCCTGTAGAAGCGCAGCACGTCGGCGGTGTCGTCGGCCGCCCAGAAGACGGGCCCAGCGATCACGGTCTGGCCGACGGGATGCAAGGCGAACTGGAACGAGGTGACGACGCCGAAGTTGCCGCCGCCGCCTCGTAGCGCCCAGAACAGCTCGGGGTGCTCGTCGGCGGACGCGCGGACGATCTCGCCCTCCGCGGTGACCACGTCTGCCGCCAGCAGGTTGTCGACGGCGAGCCCGTGCTTGCGCATGAGGAAGCCGATGCCGCCGCCGAGGCGTACCGCCGACGCCGACATGGCTGACGATGCCACTGGTGGCCGCGAGGCCGTGGCCCTGCGCCTCGTGATTGACGTCGCCCCAAAGCGCGCCACCCTGCACCCAGGCCGCGCGAGCGGCGGGGTCGACCAGCACGGCCCGCATCGCCAGAGGTCGACGACGAGCCCGTCGTCGCACGCTGCGGTGCCGGCCACGTTATGGCTCCCCCCGTACGGCGATCTCGAGGTCATGGTCGCGCGCGAAACACACCGCCGCGACCACATCGGTCACGCCCGTGCAACGGCGAATGTCGCCGGACGTCGGTCGACAGCGCCGTTCCAGATCCTGCGGGCGGTGTCGTAGTCGGGATTCGTCGGCAGCAGCAGCGCTCCGCGCAACGCCCCGCTGAGCTCGTCGAACGCGGTCGTTTCCGGGGCCGTTGCCTGTGCTGTCTGGATAGCGGTCATCTCAGTTCCGCCTTGGCGTAGTTGCTGGCGCCGTACCAGTCGATGACCACCGCCGGCTCGTCGCCGACGACCCAGGCGTCGTGGCCGCTCGGCAGCGAGGTGATCTCGCCGGGGCCGGCGACGAACTCGGTGCCGTCGTCCATGCGGATCGCGAGTTGGCCACTGACGTGGTACTGGAAGTGCGGCGCTTCGCAACTGTCGCGTTCTGGCGATCGGCTTGACGTCGTTGGACCAGCGAAAGCCGGGCTCGAACGTGTACCGCCCGACCTCGCCGTCGCCGATCTTGAGGATCTCGGCGCGGCCGTTGGGGAACTCGCGCGTCTCGTCGGGCTGCCGGAATCCCTTGTGCTCGGTTTCCTGGCGTGTGCCTGTGGTTGCCATCTCGGTCTCCTTTCTGGACCGCTGTGGACGGCCCCGCTGATTTGTCTCGTCGATCCTCGCCGGCGTCCGTAGAGCCCTCGTCAAGCCTTCCGTCAATCCCCCGTCAAACAGCGAGGACCCGGACGCGAGCCCGGATACGCTGTCGGCGGTGTTGGTGCGGCTATTTGGAGCGCTGGAGGTCGAGGTCGAGGACGAGCAGGTCGCGCTGCCGCCGGGAAAGCCGCGCAGCCTGTTCGCTTGGCTGGCGGTTCATCGCGGCCTTCACGCTCGCCGAGAGCTGGCGGGGCGCCTGTGGCCCGAGGTGCTCGATTCGAGCGCGCGCGCCAGCCTCCGCAGCGCGCTGCTGGGCTTTGCGGTCGGCGCTTGGCCCGGCGGCCTCCCAGCTCGAGGCGACGCGTGAGCGAGTCGGGCTCGCGGCGGCGGTGCGAACCGATCTCGGGGAGTTCCGGCGGCGGCTCGCGGCCGGCGATCGGTCCGGCGCTGTCGATCTCTGTCGCGGCCGGCTGCTCAGCGACCTCGACGAGGAGTGGGTGCTCGAGGCGCGCGAGGAGCAGGAGCGCGAGCTGAGCGCCGTGCTCGCCGAGCTGGCGGCCGAGGCCGACGCCGGTGAGGATCGCGTCGCGGCGATCCGCTGGGCTCGGCGTCGGATGGCACTCGATACCGCTCTCCGAGGAGGGGGTGCGAGACCTGATGCGGATGCTCGCGGCCGCCGGTGACCGGGCCGGGGTGCTGACACCTACGACCAGCTTCGAGCGCGTTTTCGTACCGAGCTCGGGATCGGCCCGTCCGAGGAGACGCGGGCTCTGGCTCGTGACCTCGGCGGAGCGGACCCGTCCGGGGCGCAGCGGGCATTGGCCGGGATCGAGGCGAGCGATGATGCGGTGCCACTCGGTGACGGTCACCCGTTCACGGGCCGGATCGCCGAGCTCGAGGCCCTGGTCGAGGTCTGGCGTCAGGCCCGGGGCGGCCATGGCGGCGTCGTCGCGCTCGCCGGAGAGGGAGGGATCGGCAAGACCCGAATCGCCGCGAAGCTGATCGAGACGGCGACGGGCTGAGGGGGCCGCGGTCGCGTGGTGCGCCGGCCTGGACCTTGGCGGCGGGGCGCCGTTTGGCCTCTGGGCCGAGCTCCTGCGTGGACTGGTCCGCATCCACGGAGCGCCGCCGGAGGAGCTGCCCTGGGTCGCCGACCTCGCGCGGCTCTCGCCCGAGCTCGAGGCCGCATCGGGCCCGGTGCCGCTGCCCCGCCATTCCCCATCGCCCCAGCTCGAGCGGGTACGGCTGTTCGAGGCGATGGTGGCGATGCTCGAGTGGGCGGCCCGCAAGCGGCCAGGCCTGCTGCTGTTCGAGGACATCCACACCGCCGATCCCGCCAGCCTCGAGCTGATCGGTTACGTGGCGCGAAGACTTCCGCGGCTTCGGATGCTGATCGTGCTGACGCGGCGCGAACTGCCCGCTCGTCCCGACGTGGATGCGCTGCTTCACCGGCTGCCGCAGCGCGGGATACCGGTCTGCGAGATCGACCTCGCGCCGTTGCCTGCGGACGACATGCGCAACCTCCTCCGCGCCGCCGCGAGCCTCGGGCCCGACCAGCTCGAGCGGGTCGTGACGTTGGCCGATGGCAACCCGCTGCTCGCGCTTGAGACGGCGCGTGCGATCGCCGCCGGCCAGGGGGGCCCGGCCGAGAGCCTGCGCGGGGTGGTCCGGGCGGCCGCGGCGAACCTCGACGGCGAGGCGCGGCTCCTCGCCGAGCTGGTGTCGGTCGCCGCGCGCGACATCGAGCCAGCCGAGCTCGAGCGTCTGCCGATCGCGAATCCGTCCGGGGCCGCGAGCGCCGCGATCGAGACCGGCCTGCTCGTCTCGCGCTCCCGCCGCCTCGCCTACCGGCACGCGCTGCTTGCGGGAGGCTTTCTATGCCGAGATCCCCGAGCCGAGGCGCGCCGCGCTGCACGAGCGCTTTGCCGCCGTGCTCGCCGAGCAGGGCTCCTCGCGCCGGGCGGCCGAGGCGGCTCAGCATCTCCTGCTCGCCGGGCGCGAGGAGGCCGCGGTCGGCCACCTCGAGCGCGCGGCCGAGGACGCGCGCACGGTGGCCGCCTACGCCGAGGCAGCCGAGTTCCTCGAGCAGGCCGCGCGGATTGCACCCGAGAGAGCCTCGCTGCTGGAGGAGCTGGCCGAGGTCGAGGCGTGGCGCGGCCGGCGCGAAGCCGCGCTCGCTGCATTCGAGCGGGCAGAAGCGGCCCTCGCCAGCGCCGACGCGAGCGCTCAGGCGCTCGCCTGGATCAGGCGGGGCCGCTGGCTGCGGGGCGCGCTCTGCTACCCGAGCGAGTCGCGGACGGCCTATCTCCGAGGACTCGAGCACCTCGATGCCGCGGCAGCTCCGATGCCCGCGGCGCGCGCCGAGGCGCTCGCCGGCCTGGCGTGGGCCGAGGCCGTCGCTGGCGACGCCGGGCGCTCGCAGGAGCTGCTCGACCGCCTCGACCGGGACCAGGATCCCGACCGGGCCGCCGCGCTCGATCGCGAGGTCGCTCGCGGTCACCTGCTGATCCGCACCGGCCGCTTCGCCGACAGCTACCAGCCGTTCACGCGGGCGGCGGAGCTCGCCCGCGAGATCGGCCGCCCGGACATGTCGTACGCGTGCCTGATCAATGCCTCGGTCAGCGCGGCCTGCAACGGCGAGTTCGAACGCTCGCTCGCGTTCGCGGACAAGTGCCGAGCGATCGTGCGCGAAGCCGGCCTCGCGCCCCTAGAGGCGAACGCGCTCGCCGCTCGCTGCCACATCCTCGTACGCCTCGGACGCCTGGAGGAGGCCAACGCCAGCGCCGCGGCCGAAGCCGAGCTCGCCGAGCGGCTCGACGACCCCGCGCTGACCGCGATGGCCGACCACGACCGGGGGATGGCCTGCCACGCCGCCGGCGACCACGAGCGCGCCGCGGAACTGCTGGGCGCGGCGCTCGAGCGCGATCCCCCCGTGAGCAGACCCCTCGCACGCCTCGCACGAGCAGAATCGCTCGTCGCGCTGGATCGCCTCGAGGAAGCGGAGGACGAGCTCGACGCGACGGCGCTCGAACCGCTCGGCCCGGGCGATTTCCCCGACACCCTGGTCGCCCGCCTCACGTGCGTGCAGGGCCTGATCGCGCTCGCGCGAGGCGACCATGCGCTGGCAACGAAGCGCCTCGAGGAGGCGGCGCGCACCTGGCGACCGCGAGCCGCCGCGGAGCGGCCCGGCGACCGCTACATGGCGGTGCTGGCCGACTTCGGCCGGCCGCCGGTCGTGGGTCTGATCGAGCCCGGCCGCGAGCTTGAGCGGGTCGAGGCCGAGCTTGCCGCGCTCCGAGAGACAGAACCGACCACGACACCATAGGAGAAAGAGATGCTCGAGTTCGAAGACAGCGCCCGCAGCGAAGCGCCCCCGCGGGAGGTCTGGAAGATCCTCTACGATCCCGCGCGGATCACCGACTGGTGGAAGGGATGGAGACCACATCGGTCGGCGACGGCGAGTTCACCCTCCAGCACATCGACTTTCCCGAGCTGCAGATCCCGAACCGCCTCGAGGTGCGCGACGCGGGGATCGGCAGTCGTGATCTCCTGCCTGCTCCACGACTTCGTCTACGACTGGCGACTCGAGCCACTCGACGAAGGCCAGGCCGACCCGAATCATCGGTCCATGTCGCGATTCCCGACGAGAAGGTAGAGCAGTTCGAGCAATTCCAGCGGGCGATGATGGGCGCCTCGGTACGGCGGCTCGCCGAGGTCGCCGCCGAGACCCATCAGGCCGCCTAGAACTCACAACCCGCATTTGCCGCGACCGGACACAGAGCGGCGGGGGTGGCTGTGGACGCTGCAGGCCGCGATTGGAAGAGTCTCGCGCGACCAGCAGAGCAGGTCTCGTCCGCGAGCTTGCGCCGCACCTCCTGTTCGCCACGAGCAGGGCGCACAGTCCTGGGCGAACGCAATCGTTGAGGCTCGGCGGCGACCCGCCCGACACGGACGCGCCGTTCGTCGCCATTGCGCTCGTGCGGTGTCGCGCGACGCGCCGATCAAAGCGATAGTCCGTCACGAGCGGCCGAAAGCCTTCGCCACGTGGGAAATCACGCCCTGAGCGTCACCTTTGAGAAAGCAGCTCTCAGAGGTCCACTTGCTCAAGATGGATGGACTCAGCTGTCGTGCCTCCGACTGTGCGCCGTGACGTCAGACGACTCGCTCATCGGATCGTCCCCTACAGGACACCGGGTGTAACCCCAGCCGCGCTAAGTCAATCAAGCCAGATCCAGCTGACGGATTTGTTGCCAGACGTACAGCGTTCGCTCGACTGCGCGCCGCCCAGGCTCTTCGAGGTACAGCGCCACGCGCGAGAGACGGCGTTACATGTCCCTGAGCGACCGTAGCTAAAGCTGACGCAGCGCAGAACGACGTGCCGAGCATTAGTACAACTGACATTGCGCGCGCGGACGTTTCCGCTGTGGACGGCGTTGTCTCCGGGCCCACGCGGAGGCGAGCATAGCTCCGCGATGTGAGCCGCTGGAGTTTGCGCACGAGCCGCGATCGCGGACGCCGGGATGGCGCTACACGCAGCGATCGTCATCAGCCCCACTAAGAGGCCCCTAGGAACTGGACCTGACACGAGTCAACCCTCCTTTGCGGATATATCCTCCGGCCCTCTACGATCCTACGGCCGGTCCGGCGGTGAGGGCAAATCCCGCTGACGCGATCGCAGCGTCGCCGATGCCCTCGTGAGCTGTGCGTCGCTGGCTGGGCCAAAGCGATCGTCCTGAAGAGAGCCCGACAGACCCGCGTGCGCCGCTGGTGTCGACTAGGGACGTGCTTGATGCGCCGACGCGACCTGAGCCAGACTCGTCTCGTACTTGGTCAGACGAGTCTTCCCATCCTCGGTGAGCTCCCATCGGGCGTCGGGGCTTCGAGGGTTGTCCACTGTCACAAGCTCCTCTGAACGTGCCTGCGCGAGGATGCTTGGCATTGCAGCTGCAGCATAGGTATCGGAGCCAAGCGTTTGCTCAAGTTCTGTCTGCGTTGAACCTGGCGTATTCCGGAGAGCTTCGAACACCTTGAGACTGGCTTCGCGGTCGGCATCGCTGAGGAATCGGTCCATCTGGAGCACGCCGTCAGCGTTTTCGGCGGCTTCAGTCTCGTGAGCGAGGAGCGAGAGTGGCCAGGGGGTCATTGAGGATGAACCTTGAGGACTGACGGCTTCGTAACGTTTACATCGGTCACGCGCTCATGTCCGATTAGCAGGATAGCGACCAGCAGGACAACTGCTGCAGCTCCGACGCTCAAGCTCAAGATGACGACGCGGAGGACTTTCTGGCGCCGTTCGTTAAGACCACCTACCTCAGTGGCGCGTCGGCCGAGCTCAACCAGCTGATCGCGTACGACGACTCGAAGTGGCTTGTCCAGCTGGATCTGGTAACCGTCGATGAACTCTTGAGCGGCGCGGGGCGGCTCCGCGATCCTGAGCCTGCACTACGAGGGACAGCAGTCCACCGATGGCGACAACAAGAAACACGGTGCCGAAAACGCCCAGCATGACAACGACGATCGTGCCGATATCCACATGGGTTGCCAACAGCCCGACGTGCTCCCACGGAAGATGTCGACCTATGAGCGTGACGCCGGCAGCGCCCACTGTTAGGGCCAGGCTCGCGATGCCGCCGACGATTACGAGCTGGTCAAGTAGCGCCCGACCGCGCTCCTCCTCTGCGGTCAGCTCCGCCTGCGCCCGTGCCACCAAGAGCGGACCGACAATTTCGAACGCCTGCTGTTCGAGCGCGGCTAGTGGAGGAGGAGCCTGGCTGCGGTCGGACTCGCCGCATCCATCGTCTGACACTCGAGGAACATTCGTCCGGAAGTTAGGGCGCGGCGTCCTTGGCACCCGCTCGCCCACGAGCCGGCGAAGTGGCCGGCCTCTGTGCCCATGGTGTGCGCTCGAACTCAAACAATGCTGCTGTGAACCTAGACGTGGTTCATTACGCTACGGCGCCGGGCGGACGCGACCGCGCCTCGGTGCAAGAGCTCCTCAAGCGGCTTGCCAACTCGTGCGTCGCCATAAGGATCATCCGTGGGCCAGCGCCACCAAAGCGAAGCAATCGTTGGCCGTTGGCTGCCGTGCCAGCCAGTGGTCGTGGGTTTCGACTAGCTCCGAACCGCTCCATGTAGAGCGTTCGTCGCCGGGTACCACCAGCGACTGTTCGTCGATGAGCTCTGGAAAGCTGTCGAGGCTGCTCAGCAACGTGTCGGCAAGTTTCGCGACATAAGCGGGCGTGACTAGTTCGATCGCCATCATCTCTCGGACATGCGCAGTGACGTGAACCGTTGTGAGCTCGTCGCCGCGCCGACGGCCGGCCATAGAAACCACCGCGTCGACTCCGGAGGCGCGAACGGTTCAGCAAGCAGGCCACGCCCTCTCAAGAAGGACGCGACCGAGCTCACATTGATCCAGACGGAGAAATCGAGCTGCCCTAAGAGCAGATCAAGCTTGTCCTCGATGTCGAGAGGAAGCAATGCGAGCGGGGCGAGGTATGGAAAAGTTGTAATGCCGGTCACGCATCCGGCGAAGCGAACTGCCCCAATCGAGCACGGTGTCATCGGCTGGCCATCCCGCCGCCTTGCGCGCTTCCGCCTCGTCGAACCGATCTTGCGGCGAGTGTGAGAAATCGTGAGCTATGACCAGCTGCGAGCGCGAGAGCGCAGCAACCGATCGCCCGTTCTGCCGTGCTCGCGCAAGCAGTCGAGGAAGCAGGTCGAGACGGGTTTCCAGGGGTTGGGAGCAGCGGACGATGGCCCGACGATCGCCGCCTACAACCCCGCGACCCTCATTGATAAGGGTGATTGCTTCACGAAGACGAATCTGCTGAGGATGATCGTCGGCGACCACTTTTCCGGCCTTCACTTCACGTATCTCGACGCGATCATCGAAAAAGCAGGTCAGATCGCCAAGGCGGAGACATGTCGTCGCGTCGTTAATCACGGCGAATGTGGCGTCATTCCACAGCTCGTTGACGCCAGCTACTTCTGCGTCCCACCCAGACCCGCCTGATAGCCAGGCGACACGGTGTCCTTGGCCGAGAGCAGTGATTGCCGCACGATCAAATCCGAGGCGCCGCCACACAAGCGCGTCGCCAACGTCGAGCAGCAACCAATGCAGGTCCCGCTGAACCGTTGACTCCCATTGCACAGCGTCGAGCTCCCGTTGCACGCGTCGCAGATCATCAAGCGGCTTGGGCTCCATCGACGCGAGCTCACGGCGCCGTGCGGCGAGGTTCTCGCTTCGCTTACGCAGGTCGCTAATGTGTTTCTGGCGGGCCTTTAGACGTGCAATGAGCGAGACATGCACTCCGAAGAATCCCTCGTCATCCGACGCGGCGGCCAGGCGCGTCAAGAGGTCGCGGAGTGGCTCGCGCTCAGACTGCCAATATGGGTCGTTCAGGAGTCGTTGCTCTCTCTGAAGCTCTCGCTGGCTCGGGGTGTACACGGACATATGGCCAGGATGATGGCGCCGCAAGTGGTCGCTCGCTAAAGGGCCGGAGACCTGCCGCAGCAAGCTTCGATCGCCTCAGCGGTTAATCAGAGACAGCTGAGACGCGCCGGCACTATGATCGCCACCGACGGCCAGTCGCCTTGTGCGCTTAGCGGCTGACGCCCCCTTGGTCGCCAAAGCAGTCGTGTCTCGATTGCATGGCGGATGCGCGAAAGGGATCGTCTGCGAGATCCGCGGTTTCCGCGTGGAGCAGGTGGGACGGCGACGCCAGGTATCCCCGCGGTGTCGCCAAGCGAGATGGACGGTCAGCTTCGGCGTTCACCTCTTCGTAAGGTTTTTGAGCGGTCGTTCGGCTATTCTGTGCGCATGGCAAGGCCTCGGCAGTTCGATCCCGATGAGGTGCTGGACCGGTCGATGCGCGAGTTCTGGGAGCACGGGTATCGTGACACGTCGGTCGATGACCTGGTCGAGGCGACGGGCGTGCGGCCGGGCAGCCTCTACAACGCGTTTCCCGGCGGCAAGCGAGAATTGTTCCTGAGGGCGCTCGACCGCTACTCGAAGCTGGTCGTGCCGGAGAAGCTGGGCGCGCTCGAGGACCGGGAGCAGGCGTGGCTGAGGTGCGCGCGTACTTCGACGGGCTGGTCGATGACTTGACGATCCGGAGGGCCGGATGGGCTGCCTGATGGTCAACTCGACGGTGGAGCTGGCGGCTGAGGACTCTGAGGTCGTCGCGATCGTCCGCGGCCATATGCCGCGGCTTGAGCGAAACGCGGAGCGGGCACTCCGTAACGCCAGGCGGCGGGGTGAGGTCGCGAGCACGTGGATCCGCGCGCGAAGGCGACCCAGCTGATGGCCACCGGGATGGGGCTAATGGTCGTCGGCAAGACGGACCCGACCGGAAGGTGCTCGAGACGATCGTCGAGGCGGCGTTCGCCGCCTGGCCTGAGCAGCGGGGGAGCCGCGCGCCCGACTTCCCCGGCAGTTCCCCGTTGACAGGGGTTCCGGTACACCGCTAAGTTTTTGAGCGATCGTTCGTTTATCGCTCCGAGGAGCATCGCCGGCGGCCTGCGGGCCGCCTCTCTTCGGCATCAATTTTTGAACGATCACTAAACAACATCGGTTTGGCGGCCGGTGGAGAGGTAGCCAGGATGCGCGCGATTGTCATCACCAAGCCCGGTGGCCCGGAGGTCCTGCAGATCCAGGAGGTTCCCGACCCGGTCCCGGGTGACGGGGAGGTGCTGATCCGGGTCAAGGCGTTCGGCGTCAACCATGCCGAGACGCACATGCGCAAGGGCGAGTGGCCCGAGGCAACGCCGGTCAGCGGCATCGAGGCCGTCGGCACGGTCGTGGCGGACCCATCCGGCGTGCTGGCCGAGGGCACCAGGGTCCTGACGATCATGGGCGGCCTCGGCCGCACCCGCAGCGGCAGCTACGCCGAGTACACCGTGGCCCCGGCGGCGAATGTGGCCAGGATCGAGACCTCGCTCGACTGGGCGGACCTGGCCGCGATCCCGGAGAGCTACGCCACCGCCTGGCTTGCGCTGGGCGGCAACCTCGGGCTGGAGGCGGGGCAGTCGCTCCTGGTCCGGGGCGCGACCTCCGCACTCGGCCAGGCGGCGGTGAACATCGCCAGCGACCTCGGTGCCCGGGTGATCGCGACCACCCGGCGCGCGGATCGCGCCGGGCTGCTGCGCTCGCTGGGCGCCGACGGTGTCGTCATCGAGACCGGAGGCATCGCGGGCGGGGTTCGCGGCCTGGTGCCTGGCGGCACCGACCGGGTGCTCGACCTGGTCGGGAACAGCGTCCTGCGGGACTCGCTGCGTGCCGTCCGGGCAAAGGGCCGGGTATGCCAGGCAGGGTTCCTTGGCGGTCTTGGCCCGGTCGCGGACTTCCTGCCAGCCGCCGACATGCCCAGCGGTGTGCAGTTCAGCTTCTTCGGGAGTTTTGAGGTGGGAACCGGGCCCTACCCGATCTCGGCGATCCCGTTCCAGGAGATCGTCGCCAAGGCCGAGGCGGGCGTCTACCAGGCAAAGCCCACGCGGGTGTTCGCCTTCGAGGAGATCGCCGAGGCGCACCAGGCGATGGAGGGCGGCGAGGCACGGCAAACTAGTCGTCGCGGGCGCTTAGGCGAACGACGGCGTCAACCATTCTTCGAAGCCAGCATCGGCGAGCGCGAGCGTCTTCTCGCGGTCCGCTGGCCGGTCGACATCAGTCCGCGAACGCGGCCTCGATGTTGGCGAACTCGCGCCTGAGCGACTGGTGTTGAGACTCGAACAGCTCGTCAGGCATGTCGGGTCCTTGGAACATCGTGAAGCTGAAGGCGGTGCGGCCGTCGGGCAGTGCCACTGCGCGGGCGGGGAAGATCGCCATCTGATCCTTGGAGGGCCCGGAGAACATGTCGATCACGCCGGTCAGCGCGTCGGCCTTGATCTCGAAGTAGAACCTCCAGGCCGTTCAACGACTTGTAGCTCTCGCCGTCACGCTTGAGCTCACGCGCGAACTCGGTGGCCCACTCGGGGAGCTTCTCGATGTCGGACACGTACTCGAACACCGCCGTCTGCGGTGCGGGAACGACCGTGGTCACGGTCTCGCTTCTCATAGGTTCATCATTCCTCTCAGCGCTTTGATGAGCGCGTTTCGTTGCCGCCCGCCTAGCGTGGCGAGCACGTTGGCGTCAAGCTCTCGAAGGATCTCCTCGGCGACCGGCCTGAAGTCCTTCGATCGCTCGGTGAGATTGATGCGGAATGCGCGGGCGTCGCGTGGATCGCGCTCGCGGTAAACCAGGCCATGGCGCTCGCAGAGACGAACCATCGTGGTCATCGTCTGCTTGGAGATCCAGCTCGCTCAGCGATCTGACCCATCCTCAGCCCATCGTCCTCGAACAGCGGTAGCAGCACCGAGCCATACGACGGGCGCACCTCGGGAAAGCCACGCTCTGCGAACCCCTCGGCGAGCAGCTCGTTCCAGTGCTGGGAGGCTTTCGCCAGCAGGAACCCGAGGTTGCCGCGTCGACCCGATCGGCATCAATCACCAAGAAGTACGGTATCAGACTAATTTCTCGAAGCGCACGTGCGCGAGCCCGCACAGCTGGGTGACAGGACTCAACTCGCTACCGCGTCGCGCGGTACCAGGCAGCGCCTGCCTGCGGCGCATCTCGCCAACGATCCCTTTCGCGTCCCGCCATGCAGTCGAGACACGACTGCTTCGGCGACGAGGGACTCGTCACCGCGTCGACCAGCCGCGCGAGCGCTCGGTAAGCGATGGCATCGTCGCAGGCGCCGCACCCGGCACGCGCGATCTGGAAGCCGATACGTTGGTCCTCGAGCGCGGTCGCGACCCTGGTCCGGACCGCAGGGAGCCGGCCGCAGCCGTCGTTCGCTAGAAGCACTCGCCCTATTACCGCCGCCTCCCGCTGGGTTACGCCCGATCCGGCAACGCCCATCCACGGCCGTCACCGGATCGGGCGTGGATGCTCTCCAGTTTGAGAAGGGATCGCGCGAACGCAAGAACCTTCACGAGAACGGCTTCGACAACGACCGCCTGAACAACCGACACAAGATGACCGTTGCCCGCGAGGGTTGCCCGCTCGCACCACCCACCGCCACTGAAAGCCAAAAAACACGCATTTCCAGGCCCTTCCCTCAAGCGGACGACGGGTCTCGAACCCGCGACCTTCGGCTTGGGAAGCCGACGCTCTACCAACTGAGCTACGTCCGCGCGGCGGCGAATTCTACGAGCCGCGGGGGGGTGCGGAGCGAAGCGGCCGAAGTTCACGAAAGCGACGTTTCTGCCCTATATGGCAGAAAAAGTCGCTTTCGTCGAGTTCCCGAAGGTTCCGCGCCCCGCCTCGGTCGGAGTGATCCGGTGGGGCATCAGGCTGACGAGCCGGTGGACGGCCCGTCGTGCTTCTTCACCGGGCCATCTCCCTTGGGCACGCGGGACGCGTAGGACCCCTCGTTGTCGGTTCGCAGCTCGCCATCGCCGACCCCGACGCTGTAATAGGCACGCAGGCGCGCGTCGTCCTCCTGGGAGAGCTCGTCGGTCGCCTCTACCTCGGGCGAATCGTTGATGTGCTGCGTGCTGTAAGGAGTAGATCTTCCCGTCCTCGCGCTTCAGACGGGCCAGGGGGATGAACACGTTGCGGCTGGTCGCCATGCCGGTGGATGCCTGAACGACGACCCACATAGGGTCTCCGTCCTGCGTATAGATCTCGCCGACGTCGCCGATCTTCTTGCCCTCCTGGTCATAGACGGCGTTTCCGGGCAGGTCGCTTACGTCATCGATCGGGGAAGCGGTTTCCATCATCCCTCCTTTGTCGTGGGCCTCCCTACGTGGCTACCCAACCAACCCGAATTGCCACATCCGCGACGCCGGCCGCGATGCCGGGGACCAGGCGAGGTCCCCGGCATCCGCAAACCGATTTCAGTTGACCGCCACGCCCGCGGGCGCCGCGCCGGCGGGGAGCGAGGACGGCGAGCCCCGACCTCGGTCAACGCACCGCCATTGACGGCCAGCGTCGCCATCGCGTGCCTGGCGCTCTCAACCACGAACAGCCAGCGGCCGTCCGGGCTGAGGCGTGCGTCCTCCGCGCCCGCCCCTACACCGTTCGCCAGCGGCGTCGAGCCGAGCAAGGTCAGGCTGCGTCATCGGCAATGGAGTAACGCGAGACCGAGCCCGAGGCCGTGTTGACGGTGAACAGGAAACGGCCGTCATGGCTGATCTCAACCCAGCACGGAGCCGTCTGCTGATCAGCGAACGGAGACGATCCGATCGGTGTCAGCACGCCATGCGAGCGTCATGGAACGCCGAGATAGTGCCAGTGCCGGCGCTGACGTTGTGCGCGTTGGAGACGAAGAACTGGCTTGAGTCGGTGGGACGGAACTCGCTCCCAAACGGTCCGAGACCCTGGGCGGGAATGGGGATCCCGTCGCCGCGGTCAAGCGGCCGTCGTCGCCGACTGTGAAGCTGTCGATCTCGGACGACCCGACGCGGGTCCCGGCGAGCTTGGTCCCATTACCGTTGAACAGCACGTCGGCCGGCTGCGAACCATCAGGTAGCGAGACCGTCGAGCCGGGTAGCGGCTCGAGCCGCCCGTTGTCCGCGAGCCGGAACCCCGTGTAGCTGCTGCCACCGTTGCCGGCGTTCGCTACGTACACAAGGTCTCCGTGGATTGTCACGCTGACCGGATCGTTTCCGCCCGAGTCAACGACGCCTGGATGGACGAGACGAAGGGATCCGTCGGGCCTTACCCGCAGGACCGAGATCTGGTTGCTGCCGGGATCGACGGCGATCAGAAACCGTCCATTCGGCGAGATCTGGACCGCGCCCTGCGATGCGATTCCAGATCCGGTGCCGGCTCCTCCGGCTGCGAATGGGGAACCGGGGGTAGGTGTGAGCGCGCCGTCGGCGTGCCGGTCGAACGCTCCGATCGTATTTGGGCCGGCGGTGTTGTCGTCGGCGTAGACGTGCCCGACGACGGGTGAGGCATGCTCCCTGGCCGCCGCCGACGCGGGGATCGCCGCTACGGCAGCCGTCGCCGCCGCGAGCAGGCTGATGCCCGCCCACGCGCGTGGGAAGAAACGCATTGGTGCTCCTATCGGTTGTTGGGACGGTCCCCGGCGCCGGGTTACGGGCCAGTAGACCAGCCAACAGTTACGTCGCGATGAACTCGCCACCCGGACGCGGATAGGATCTTCCGCGAGGAGAGCGTGCGGCAGCTAACCGGCCTTGATGCGCAGTTCCTGGCGCTGGAGACACCGCGCCAATCGGGCCATGTCGGAGGCCTGGCCGTGCTGGACCCGAGCACGCGCCCCGACGGGCGGCTAGAGCTCGCCGACATCCACAACCTGATCGCCGAGCGCCTGCCGCTGCTTCCGCCGTTTCGCTGGCGTCTGAAACCGGTGCCGCTGGGTCTCGATTACCCGTACTGGATCGACGACGCCGAATTCGACCTTGAGTACCACGTGCGCGAACTTGCGCTCGCGCCGCCCCCGACCGACGAGAAGCTGGCAGAGCAGGTGGCGCGGATCTTCTCGCGGCCGTTGACCGCAGCCGGCCTCTCTGGGAGGTGTATCTGATCCACGGTCTGCGGGACGACAGCGTCGCGGTCCTGACCAAAATCCATCACGCCATGGTCGATGGGATGTCTGGGCGGAGATCATGGGCGTGCTGCTCGACCTCACCCCGGAGGGGCGGGAAGCCCCGCCGGCCCCTCGAGACGTTCGTGGACGGGGAACCGAGCGATTTGGCGATGCTGGCCCGGGCGCTGCTCGCGACCCCGCGCTATCTCCAGCGCGTGCTAACGGCCCTGCCCTCGACGCTGCCGAACCTCGAGGAGACGCCCCTGCTTCGGGAACTGCCGGGTGCAAAGAACCTCGGGCGGGCGAGCGCTCAGTTCGCCCGAACGCTTCGCCGCCGTCAGTCGAGGTCCTCGAACGCGTCAATCTCACACCGCCGCGCACTTCGTTCAACGGGCGGGTTTCAGCACACCGGCGGTTCGCGTTCGGGCAGCTGTCGCTCGACGATGTCAAGGCGGTCAAGAACGAGTACGGCTACACGGTCAACGACGTCGTGATGGCGATTTGCGCCGGCGCGGTTCGCCGGTGGATTGTCGAGCGCGAAGAGCTGCCGGACACGCCGCTCGTGACGCAGGTGCCGGTGTCCGTTCGCAGCGAGGAGCAACGCGGCACCTATGGCAATCGGATCGGGGTGATGAGCGCCCGCTATTCACCAATGAGGAGGACCCCGTCGAGCGTCTGCGGTTGACGCACGAGGCGATGCGCGCGGCCAAGGAGCGGCACAAGGCGCTCCCGGGCTCAGCTGCTCCAGGACGCTACCCAGTCATCCCGCCCGCGGTGTTCGCGCGGGCCTCGCAAGTCACATTTTCGCTCGCGGCAACGCGCCGGCCGGTGTGGAACCTCGTCTGCTCAAACGTGCCCGGCCCGCAGTTGCCGCTCTACATGGCAGGATCGCGGCTCAGGGCCAATTACCCGATATCCGTCATCACCGACGGAATGGGGCTGAACATCACCGTGATGAGCTATTGCGGGCATCTCGACTTCGGGATCGTGGCCGACCGCGAGCAGATGCGCGACGTGTGGAAGCTGATCGGCTGGCTCGAGGAATCGCTCGCCGAGCTTAAGCCGAGCCCGCGGCGCCAGACCGTCAAGCAAGCGTGAAGCTACCAGGCCTGGGCGCCCCCGCAGTGGGGGCAGTCGACCGAGGTCGAAACGAGTGCCTTGAACACGTAGCCGCACTGGCATTTGTACAAGGCCGCGTCCTGCGAGGGTCCAGCGAAGCGAGCGCGACGGAGCTGGCTCTCGATGGCCGGGCTCTTCGGACGAGGCGCGGGGTGGGCGTCGCGCGCGAAGCGCCGCCGGCGGCTGAGATTGGATGGGCGTGGGTTGAGTCGAACTTGCACTGTCATAGGAAGAACGATCGGGACGACGATTGGTTTCGCCCAATCGCGCGAATGTCCTTGGACCTAACGCGTTGCTAATCGGCATGTCACAACCAGGCCGTGAGCCGAGCGTCGGGATGCTGGCCGTCTCCCCGGGGCGGGGTGCCGGCACGCGCCCGTGTGTGAAAATGCGATCCGGCTATGGATCCGAGCCGCAAGCGTGCTATCCGCCTCACGCTCGCCCTGACCGCCGCGCTGCTGCTCGCATCCGCGCTCATCTACACGAGCTTCAGCGCAGGACGGGAAGAGCTGACCGCCTCGCAGCTGCTGCGCCAGGCGCAACCCGGGCACTCGTACATCCTGGCCGGCACGGTGGTCAACGGCTCGGTCCGCCGGGCTTCCCAGGCCCTGTACTTCAGGGTTCGCGACCCGAAGCTCAGGCTCTCGGTCCCTGTGCGCTACACCGGGATAGTCCCGGATCCGTTCGCCGCCGGCCGGGGAGTCCTTGTAACCGTGGAGCGCGGCTCGGGCGCCCAGTTCATCGGTCAGCAGAACTCGCTGACGACCAAGTGCCCGTCCAAGTATCAGGCCGCGAGCGGCGCCGCCTGATGGGCGATCCGGTGCAGCGCGGGTCGGGAGGCCCCAGATGGCTCTGATCGGCCGTGCGCTCCTGATCCTCGGGCTGACCGTCGCGATCTACGGGGTGGGAGCGTCCGTATACGGGGGGCGTACGGGCCGCCGCGAGTGGGTCGACTCGGGCCGTCGTTCGATGTACGCGCTGTTCGGGCTCATGGCGCTCGCCTTCGGGATCCTCGAATGGGCCTTCCTCAGCGACAAGTTCGAGTTCAACATCGTCGCCCACGGGTCGAGCACGTCGACGCCGACGCAGTACAAGGCGGCCGCGGTGTGGGCGACCCAGCAGGGGTCGTTGCTGCTGTGGATCCTGCTCCTGTCCCTTTGGTCGAGCCTGGTCCTGTTTCTCTCCCGGCGAAAGGTGAGGGAGATAGCGCCGTACGCAACCGCTGTGCTGCTGGGGTTCAGCACGTTCTTCACCGCCCTGTGCGTGTTCTTCGCGAACCCATTCGCGACCTCGGCCAATCCGCCGACCGAGGGTGCCGGGCTCGATCCGCTGCTCCGGCACACGACGATGATGATCCACCCGCCGTTCCTGTACTCCGGCTACACGATGCTGACGATCCCGTTCGCGTTCGCCGTCGGAGCGCTGATCACTGGGCGGACCAGCGCCGAGTGGATCCAGGTAACGCGGAGGTTTGCGCTCGCGGCTTGGCTGTTCCTCGGGGTCGGCATCATGCTCGGCGCTCGCTGGTCGTACACCGAGCTCGGGTGGGGTGGCTACTCGGGCTTGGGATCCGGTCGAGAACGCCGCCCTGATGCCATGGTTGCTCGCCACCGCCTTCCTGCACTCGATCATGATTCAGGAAAAGCGCGGGATGCTGAAGCGCTGGAACATGGGGCTGATCCTGGGCACCGGCACGATGGCGATCGTGGGGACGTTCCTCGTCCGCTCGGGGATCCTGTCCTACGATCCACGCATTTGTCTCGGACCCGACGCTCAACATCTCCTTCGTGGCCCTGATCGGAGTCATGCTGGCGGGCTCCGTCGGGCTGATGATCTGGCGCCGCGACGCGCTGCGCTCCGAGGCGCGGCTCGATTCGCTGCTCTCCCGGGAGGCGGTGTTCCTGTTCCAGAACCTGGTTCTCGTCGCGTTGACGCTCGTGATCTTCTGGGTTACGTTCTTCCCGCTGATCTCCGAGGCGATAACCGGGACTCAGGTCTCGGTGGGCCCGCCCGCGTTCCGGCCGTTCGTGGTGCCGCTCGCGCTGATCGTCGTGCTGCTGTCGGGGATCGGGCCGATCATTGCTTGGCGGCGCGTCACGCTCGCAAACCTGCGCCGGAGCTTCGCGTTCCCGCTTGCGTCGGCGATCGTCACGCTGGTTGTGGTGCTGATCGCGATCGGGCCGACGAGCCACGCATTCGCGATCGCGATGTTCTCGTGCGGGGCGTTCGTGCTCGCCTCAGTCGGGCAGGAGTTTGTGCGCGGGACCCGCGCTCGCGGCGCGATGTCCCACGAATTGCCGCCGGTCGCCCTGGCGCAGCTGGTGCGGCGGAACAGGCGCCGCTACGGCGGCTACATCGTCCACGCCGGGGTCGCTGTCGCGTTGATCGGCGTTGCCGCGTCCACGTCATTCGCGCACTCGCGCTACGCGACGCTGATGCCGGGCCAGAGCGCCAAGATCGACGGCTACACGGTCCGCTACTTGAAGCCGACCGTTCAGGCGACATCGGAGAAGCTCTCACTGGGGGCCCAGCTTGCGGTCTCCAAGCACGGGCACCGCGTCGCCGTGCTCAAGACCAGCCACGGGCTCTACCCCTCCCAGGATCCGACCCTGGGCCCGATCAGCCGGTTCTTCAACGGCTCCGACGAGAGCCAAATCGGGTTGCAATCCAGGGTCACCCACGACATCTGGACGGTTGTGAATCCAAGCCTGCGGCCGCTGCAGGGCTGATCTCACAAGGTCGACCGGACTGTGGGGCATACGAGAGGCAGCTGATGCGGCTCCCTCCAGCCCAGGCGCAAGCAGCCCTCGGGCCGCAGGGCCAGATCTGGCAGCTGCGCGACCGGGCGATCGCGGAACTGAGCGCGCGCTACATCACCCATCCCTGGCCCGTGACCTTCCTGCTGATCGTCTCACCGCTCGTGATGTGGCTTTGGATCGGCGGGATCATCGTCGCCGGCGGCGCACTGATCGCGTTGTGGCCGATTCCGACGCTGGCTCGGCTCCGGGCGCGCTCCGCGGCACGTGTGGGCCGGCTGGTGCGCGAACCCGCGTAGCGCGCTTCACTCGAACTGATGGAGTTCTTGATCGTGCTCGCGGTCCTCGCGGTGGTGGCGCTGTTTGTGACCCGGCCGGTGTGGCAGGCGCTCGTCGACGAGCGGAGGCCCGGACCCGTTCGTGACCAGCGCGACAGGGTCGCGGAGCTCGAGGCTGCTCGGGACGCGAAGTACACCGAGATCCGCGACGCCGAACTCGACCACCGGACCGGCAAGCTCTCAGAGGCCGACTACGAGGCCATCGACCGCGGGCTGCGCGCCGAGGCGATCGAGATCCTCAGGGCGCTCGACGACGCGCGCGAACGGAACGGCGTGCCGGAGCAGCTACCATCAGGCGAGCGATGACGAGCGTGCTCGATGTCGTGCAGGTGTTCCTGTGCGTGATGCTGATCTTCCTGATCCTGATGCACTCGGGAAAGGACTCCGGGCTGTCGGGTGCATTCGGCGTGGGCACGGGGGCGGGCCCCTTCGGTGGGGGATCGCTGGTTGAGCGTAACCTCAACCGGTGGACGATCGCCTTTGCCCTGGCGTTCATCGTCAACACGCTGATCCTTATCAAGATCAGCTAGGGGGCATTGACAGCCCCCCGGCGTGCAGAACGCTACGCGCCGTTACATGAGCTGCTGACGCACTTCACGCGATGCACGCCGTGGGGCTATCAATGCCCCCCTCCATGCAGCAACAACCCGTGCGAGGCCAGGGGGGAGGCGGCCGTCTGTTGACAGCCATGACCCCGCCAGGATGAGCAGTAGCCCAGCCACAGAGCCGGCTCCGGGTTGTTCGCCAAGGAGTGCGACCCCTAGGCCCACTGCGATCACGGGGTTGATGTACGTGATCACAGTTGCTCGGCTGGTACCGGCTTCGTTGATCAGCACGGTGAAGATCACGAATGCGGCCGCGGTGCAGACGAGGCCGAGCACGATCACGCATGCAATCGCGCCGGTTGACGGCACCGAGTGGGGCGGATCGAGAGCGACCGCGGGGGCGAGCAGCACCGAGGAGATCGCCAGGCTGCCTCCGATCGCGGCCCGGGGGTCGAGCCCTCCCATTCGCAGCTTGATCAGCATCGGGCCGATCGCGTAGCCGATCGCGGCCAGCAGGATCGCGCCAGCGCCGAGGAGCTCGCCGCCACTCCCGGCGAGGTCGATCCCCATCAGCACGACGACGCCCCCGAAGCCCAGCAGGAGTCCCGGCAGCGCGGACCGGCGTCGGTCGCTCCGAGTGATCGAAGCGCAGGGCGAGCAGTGCGCCGATGAGGGGGACTGACGAGATCAGGATCGCCGCCAGCGAAGAGGACAGCCGAGTCTCGCCGGCAGCAATCATCGGGAAAGGGATGCAGATCTCGGCAACGGCGTACGCGAGCAGCGTCCCCCAGCGGCCCCGGATCGAGGGCAACGTACCGGCGCGCCACGCGAGCGCCAGCAGCACGACCGCCGCGAGGGTCACGCGCCCCCATGCCAGCGACCGGGCGTGACCCCGTGGCGCACCGCGATCCGGATCAGCAGGTAGGGGATCCCCCAGATGACCGAGACGGCGGCGAAGGCCACCCAGGCGCGTCTCGTCATCGGTGGTCGACCGCTCCGCTCATCTCAAGCGATCGTAGCCGGATGCCGTCAGGGCTCCGAGTGCCGTCCCCCGAGCCGGTCGACCAGCCGCAGGAGATCGAGCGGGCTGAACGGCTTCGTCAGAAACAGGTCGGCGCCGGCCTCCTCCGCCTGACGCTCGACGTTGTCGCCGGGACGCCGCGGTCAGCATCACGATCGTCGTGTCGACGCGGTCGCGTCCGGTCACGAAGCTGGCGGCACGCATCGATGCCGTCGAGCGCGCGGCATGTCGACGTCGAGGAACACCAGCGAGGGCAGTTCGCGCCGTGCCACCTCCAGCGCTTCGACGCCGTCGGCCGCCTCATGGAGCTCGAACTCGGGCCACGTCCTCGAGCGTCGTGGCGATCAGCTTGCGGACGAACGGATCGTCGTCGACGATCAGGACCCACGGGCTCATCGGCGAGCCGTCACCGGATTTCCGAGGCGATTCGCTCGAAGGTCGCGTCGGGGATCGAGTTGAAGGCCTCACGACGCGCGGGTCGAAGTGGCTCCCCGCCTGCTCGGTGATCATCCGGCGCGCGACTCCGAGTGTCGAGGCCGGCGGTACGGGCGCTCGGTCGTTAGCGCGTCGAGCACGTCGGCGACCGAGAACACTCGCGCCGCGAGCGGGATCTCCTCGCCCCTGAGGCCGTCGGGGTAGCCGTGGCCGTCCCAGCGCTCGTGGTGTGAGCGAACCACCTCGGAGCGCCGCGCCGAGGAACTCGATCCCGCGCACGATCTCGGCGCCGATCACCGGGTGCTGCTCCATCAACGCACGCTCCTTCTCGGTCAGCGAACCGGGCTTGTAAAGGATCGCGTCGGCGATCGCGACCTTGCCGATGTCGTGGAGCAGGAAGCCGAACTCGATCTCCTCGGTATCCGACGAACGTGATGCCGAGCGCCCCGCGATCTCGAGCCCGTACGCGGCCACGCGCTCGGCGTGCTTGCTTGTGTACGCGTCGCGGGCCTCGACCGCGTTCGACAGCGCCGGACAGTGGCCATATACGAGCGGCGCAGCTCCTGGCGCGCGGACTTTTCCTCCTTGAACGTCTCGCGCAGATCGGCGGCGTAGCGCTCGAGTTGGCGCTCCTTGTCGGTCGACTCGCGTTCGCGGCGCGCGAGCTCCGCCTTCAACCGCTCGATCTCCTCGATCAATCGGCCTCGGTCCGGACCGCCATGACGGCAGCTTATCCCTCCGAGGGGGACCGAGGCCTTCCTCTGCGCCGATCACCCTCCGCCGCGGAGCGCCGCCATCAGCGCGGCGGCCGCCTGCTCGACGGGGACCACCTCCATCCCCAGCCTCTAGATTCCCGGCGGCGGCGGGTGCGCTGTCGAGAACAGGATCACGGCGCGGCGGAGCCGCCGGCCGCGGAGGTCGAGCGCCTGGAGCGCGGCGCGGGGATTGCGGATGCCCACGTCGACGAGCGCGACCTCGAAGCGCCGCTCTCCGCATACCCGCGCCGCCGCCGCCCCGGTCATCTCCCAGTCGTGGTCGATCCCGAGCTCGTCGAGCGCAGGCTCGAGCGTGGGGCGGAGCTCCTCGCGCCCGACCACGAGCACCCGCGAGCGCCCCGCGGCGACGGCCGCGCCGAGCACCTGGCGGAGCTCGTCGGCGTCGATCGGCTTCGCCACGACCCACTCGCCCGCGAGCTCCTGGCGCCCGGAGAACACTGACACGAACACGATCGGGGTCGTGCGCAGCGCCGGATCGGCGCGGATCTCCTTCAGCACCTCGAACCCGTCCATGTCCGGCATCAGGATGTCCAGCGTGATCGCGTCGAAGTCCGGGAGCGCAGCGCGTCAGTGCCTCCTGGCCGCTCGGTCACGAACTCGGTCTCGATGTCGAGCGGGGCGAGCTGTCCCGCGATCAGCTCGGCGATCTGCGCTCGTCGTCGACCACCAGCACGCGGCGGCCGCGGATCACCTGGAGCGCGCGCGGCGACTCCGGGTCGCGGCATCGCCGCCGGCAGGCGGACGCGGAAGATCGTCCCGCGGCCCGGCTCCGAGTCGACCTCGATCTCGCCGCCGTGGAGGTCGACGAGCGACTTGACGATCGACAGCCCGAGCCCGGTCCCGGGCGTGGCTGGCCGCCTTCCCGCGCGCGGTAGAAGCGCTCGAACACGTGCGCGGCCTGCTCGGAGGTCATCCCCACACCCGAGTCCTCGACCAAGATCTGCACCCAGGCGCGGTCGGCTCGACGCCGAGGTGGATGTCCCCGCCTCCGGCGTGTACAGGTGGGCGTTGGTGAGCAGGTTGGCGACGATTTGGCGCACCCGGCTCGGGTCGGCGAGCGCCAGCGGCAGCAGCGGCGCGACGTAGGTGCCGAGCTGCTGGCGCTTCTCCTCGATGCGCGGCGCCCATCAGCTCGGCGACCTCGCGCACGGCCTCGCCGACGTCGATCGGGCGGCGGTTGATCTCGACCCGGTCGGCCTCGATCCGCGCGACGTCGAGCAGATCGTTGACGAGGTCGACGAGCCGGTCGGTGGAGCGAGGATGATCTCGACGAACTCGCGCTGCCGTTCGGTCATGTGCTCGGGTGAACGACCGAGCAGCTCGACGAAGCCTTTGATCGAGGTCAGGGGGCTTCGCAGCTCGTGCGACGCAGTCGCAACGAACTCGATTTTGGCGCGCTCGAGTCGCGCGCGCTCGGTCATGTCGCGGATCGTCCAGACAACCCCGTCCGATCCCCCGCCGAGCTGTGAGGCGAGGACCGCCAGCGTGCGTCCACCGTGCTCGACGATCGTCTCGCCATGGAGTGCGGCTTCGAGCGCAGGCAGATGGCCCTGTCGGTGCGTCCGCCGGGGCCGAGCTCGGGGATCAGCTCGGTCGCGCGTGGGTTAACCGCGCGGATCGTGATGGAGTCGGGTTCGGTCACGATCAGGCCGTCACCGAGGCTCTCGATCGTGACCGCGAGCCGTTCGCGCTCGGCCTCGAGCCGCTGCTGGGCGACGGCCAGATCCTCGCCCATCGCGTTGAAAGCGAAGCCGAGCTCGAGGAGCTCGCGAGGGCCGCTGGCGTCACGCGGCGGTCGAGCTGGCCGGCGGCCAGGTCACGGGTCGCGCCGACGAGCTCGTCGAGCGGCCGTCGCATCGCGCGCGACCAGCGCGCGATCAGCGCCAGCGCCGCGACAGCGCGAGCAGCCCGGCCGCAGCGACCAGGATCAGCGCCCGACGCGAATCCGAGCGAGCCTTCTTGCGCCCGGCCTCCTGTCGCGCGTGCTGTCGCGTCTGGACCTGCGCCGCGAGTGTGCGCGCACGCTCGAGCGGACCGCCAGCCCGACTGGCCGCGATCAGCCCGCCACTGGTCGCCAGCCGGCGGGCCTGGTTCTCGGCCGCGAATTCCTCGCCGACCAGCCGGGCGCTCTGCGGGTCGCCGGCTGCGAGCTGTGTTGCCGCGCCGGCGCTGACGGCGTAGGCAGAGGGGACATCGAGCCAAGCGGCGGGCAGGGTTGCGGCGGCGGTCGCGAGCTGTGAGGTGTGGCTGAGCGTGTTCTCGTAGCTCTGCCGGGCGTTGTACAGGCTCGAGACGCCGAGCGCGGCGACGGCCGCGAGGACGAGCGTCAGGCCGATGAGCGCGAGGCGCAGCGAGCGGGCGATCGAAAAACGCTGCATGCGGTGCAATCACGATAACCGGCGCTGGCGTCGTCGTTGTACGGCTACCATGCAAGGCATGTCGCTGGCGAGGGCATGGACGCGGCAGCTTTCGGGAGCCTCTGGCGCTGCGCTGCTCGTCCCAGCGGCGGTTTTCGGCTCGATGGTTCTGCTGGCGCTTGCGGGCGGCTTCGGCTCACTCGGAGGCCTCGGGCAGGCGCTGGGCGGGCCCTCGCTCCCCAGCGGCGCGCGGTCCGCAAGCTCCGTCACAACGCCTGGGGGCAATGGGACTGCGGTGGCGGCCTTGCTACCGGTCGTCGCCCGTAGCGCAGCTCCGACGCTGGTCGCTTCAGTCGCTCTGCCGAAGGGACCGACCCGCGGTGGCGGTCGGACCGGTGGCCACCCCCGTAGCCCCGGCGGCTCCAACGGGAGCGGGTCCACCGCCGACCACCCCGATCCCACCCCGGGCAGCACGACCGCCCACGTCACCGACGCCGGCTCCGGGCGGCCCGCCCGTGACTACGCCTCCGCCGCCTCCGCCGACGCTGATCAACGGGGTCGTGTCACTCGGCACCTCGATCACCAACCGGATTCCCGGCCCGATCGGCCAGCTCGCGACGAGCGCGCTACAGAACGTCGGCCGCACCGTCGACAGGATCCTTCCTCACGCCGCGCATCGGCGGTGTCCAGACTCACCGGAACCGTGAGCTCCACGGTGTCCCAGGTCCAGAACGGAGTCGGGCAGCTCGGCTCTCGGGTCTCGGGGCTTCTGCACGCTCTACAAGTGCCGTGAAAGCGTCGCGCGCTGCGCGAGTCCCAATCGTAGGTTGTGCCGTTCTGGCGGCAGCAGCGTGCGGTGCGCACGCGGCGCACCGCTCACCCTCGGCTGGACCGGCGCCCAAGACGGCCAGCGCAGCGTCAGCAGCGCGAAAGGCGCAACCGGCGCGGGATGTTCCGGATGGCGACTGGACGACCTTCGACTACAACGCCCAGCGCTCCGGCGTCGGACCCGGGAGCACGGGGATCACCGCCGCGAACGCTTCACATCTGAAGCGCCGCGCGGTCCACATCGATGGCGTCGCCGACTCCTCTGCGATCCAGCTGCACGCCGTGCGGGTACGGGGCCGGGTCCGTGACGTCGTGTTCGTCACCACCACGTACGGACGTACGATCGCGATCGATCCGGGACGGGGGCGAAGCTGTGGGAGTTCGTCCCGAGCAACATCCGCTCCTACCAGGGGAGCTCCCAGATCACGACCGCCTCGCCCGTTGCCGATCCTGACCGGCGCTACGTCTATGCGGCGAGTCCGGACGGGGTGATCCACAAGCTTTCGGTTGCGACCGGGCGGCAGGCATGGCAGAGCCGTGTCACGTTCGATGCCGCGCGCGAGAAGATCGAGGGTGGGCTCAACATCTCCGGTCGCTATGTGATCACCGCGATCGGTGGATACTCGGTGACGCGCCCACGTACGAGGGCCACGTCGCGCTACTCGACCGCTCGAGCGGACATGTCGCTCACGTCTGGAACGCCGAGTGCTCGGACCGGTTGCAACTGCTCGACCCGCCGCGCTCGTGCAGTGCGGACACGACCTTCGGGGGCTCGGCGATCTGGGGGCGGGAGGGCGCCGTGGTGGAGCCGGGGACGCACCGGATCGTGGTCGCAACCGGCAACGGCCCGTTCAACGGCTCGACCAACTGGGGCGACAGCGTGATCGTGCTGAGCGCCGACGCGAGCCGGATCCTGCACACGTGGACGCCGCCGAACCAGGCCCAGCTGAACTCGTCTGACACCGACTTGGGCTCAACCGAGCCGGCCCTGCTGCCGGGTGGATTGGCTGTCCAGGGCGGAAAGCAGGCCGTCCTTTCGCTCCTCGACCTGGCCCGGCAGGGAATCGGCGGCACCGGCGGCGAGCTCCAGACGCTCGCCTCGCCCGGTGGGGGCCAGGTTCTGACAACACCCGCGGTCTTCGGCCATTCCGTGTTCGTGGCCGACGACTCGGGAACCGCGGAGTACGTGCTGAGCGCCGGCCGGTTGCACGCCGGATGGCATGACGCCACTCCGGGGACGAGCCCGGTCGTCGCGGGCGGGCTCCTGTATGTCTATGACGAGCAGGGCGGCACGGTGCGTGTCGTGCGCCCCGGCTCCGGGACGACCGTCGCGCAGCTTCCGGCCTCCGGCGGGCACTGGTCGAGCCCGATCGCGATCGGCGGCCGCGTGATCCTGCCGGTTGGCGGAAGCACCGGAGACGACGCCCTAGGCGGGACCGTGTTCATCTATCACTTGCCCGGCCGCTAGCAGGGCAGCCAGTAGTCCACCCACTGCTCCCGGTTGCCGCCCACACGGTCGTAGACCGCCTGGGCCCGCAGATTGTCGGGCGCCGTCTGCCACGCCAGCCGACGTGCTCCTCGGCGCACGCACTCGGCGCGGCACGCCTCGATGAGCTCCTCAGCGAGCCCGCTGCCCCGGGCTGCCTGAGCGACGAACAGGTCGTTCATCACGCCGATCCGGCACGCCTCGTCGTCGACCACGTCCAGTAGACCGTCGCGAACCCGACCGCCCGGTCGCCCTCATCGCGCGCTAGCAGCTGCATGCCTTCGCGATCAGGGTCATCGGTCAGCGCCCGCGCCAGCGTGAGCAGATCCTCGTCAGTGGGGGAGACCTCGTAGAAGTCGCAATACGCACGCATCAGCGGGAGCACCTCGTCCAGGTCCGAGGCTTCGACGCGGCACAGGGCATAAGGACTCATCGGCGCAACACATGATCCAGCACGTTGCGCGTCATCGCGACCACCCGCCGATCCGGTGCGCGGGGCGCGTCGGGCGACGCGCTCGGGACCGGCTCGAGTCCGAGCTCCCAGCCGAGGGTTCCGGTGTCGAACACGATCGCTCCAGAGCGGGTGGTGTAGAGGGTCGTCTCGGCGAGGTCGGCGCGGCGGCCCGGGACCGGCTCGCCCGGCTCGGTGTGACCGGTGCTCATACACCGACTCTTGCCGCCGCCCACCACCTGCGTCCCGCGCGGCGACGCGTGCGTGCGCTGATCGAGCTCGTAACCGACGATTCCCGGGATCTTGGTCGAGACCGTGATCCCCGTGCCCGCGAATAACCACGACGGCCGGAGGCTTGGCGCCGGCGACCACGGGAAGTAGTCGTACACGGGCGGCCCGGGCTGCTTCAGGCGCGGGGTGATGCAGCCGAGATAAGCGGTGCCCGCGAGGCGCGCGCCGAGGTCCGGAAAGTCGTCCGTGCGGTCGGCGTGATCGGGATCGAGCTTGGAGTACTCCTTGTAGGCGACGATCACGTGGTCCCCGTGCGCGTAGCGAATGTGCCAGGCCAACGTGTCCGAGCTGAAGAACAGCAGGCTCTCCCCAGCACGCAGCGCACGCGCGAACCCGCGCCGCTGGCGCATCGACCAATACTCCGAGTGGCCGAAGTCGATCACCGCACGGTGACCGAGGAGCTGGCCCGGATCGCCGTCGACGGATTCGCTCGTCGTGTACGAGACCGGGTATCCATAGCGCTCGAGGAACCGGACCATCGCCACGTCGCGGGCGAAGAACTGGCCCGCGCCGTTGACGCTGTCGTACGGGCGGTCGTAGGAGACCTCGACCCCCTGGGTGGTGCCGGTCAGCCTGACGCGTTGCGAACCGCCGGGGTAAAGGCTGTCGCCGCCCCAGCTGTTGTATGCCTCGTAGGTCGAGGTCGGGACCTGGGCGATCAATGCCTGGCGGGTGGCCGAGAGCACGACGAACAGGCAGTCGGTTTCGCCCGTCGACGCCGACAGCCGAGCGATGTAGACACCGGACGTAAGCGCGCGCGGGACGGGGAAGCTGAGCGTCGCGTGCCAGTGGCAGTCTGTTAAGCCTGTGCTCGAGTCGTGCGCGCATGGCGGCTGCGAGATGACCCGAAGCGGCTTTGAGTCCAGGACCTCGCGCCCGCCGAGCCCCCCGTACCAGCCGATTCGGAACACCCGAATCCTGACCGAGGCCGCTCCGGGTGCGCTGACGAAGATCCGCTGCACGCCGCCGGGTGCGATTGCAGGGTGAGCGACGTAGCCGCTGACCGAACCGTGGGCCAGACCCCCGACGGCGCCCGCTGGGCCCGGAAGCCGCCACGCGCGCGTCCCGCGGCGGCGGTTCTCCGCGGCGACGGTCGGCTGGGGGCCAGCCGTGGGCAATAGCCACGTGTACGCGCGGGTAGTTCGGGCGGAGGTCGCGTGCCCGTGGTGCTGCTTCCCGCCGCAGCCTGTGATTGCGAGCGCGGTGGCCAGCGCGAGTCCTCCTCGTGTTCTGACTCTCATCCAAGCCGAGCCGGCACAAGGAGCACCCAGACGTAGAATGCGACCGGCCGTGCCCGTCGGTCGCTGCTCGCTTTCATTGGTGAACCTAATGGACCTCGATCATAAGGAGCTGCCATGAGGAAGACATCGGTCCTCGTGCTTCTGCCCGTCCTCGCACTTCTCGCAGCCGCGTGTGGCTCGAGCAGCAAGAAGTCGACGACGAGCGCGCCCGCTCCCGCCTCCTCGACGCCGAGCTCGAGCTCCAGCTCGACCTCGAGTTCCAGCCCCCCGGCAGCCGCTGCAACGGAGATCAAGACGGCGACGGTCGCGGGCCTCGGCCCGATCCTCGTGGACGCTCAGGGCAAGACGCTGTACATCTTTGCGCCCGACAAGGCGAAGGCCGTCACCTGCAAGGGTGGCTGCGCCGCGATCTGGCCGCCGGTCAAGCTCTCGGGCTCAAAGGCCAAGGCCGGAGGTGCGGTCAAAGCGTCACTGCTGAGCTCGGATCCGAACCCCGGTGGCGGCAGTGTTGTCACGTACGCGGGCTGGCCGCTGTATGCGTACATCGCCGACCAGGGGCCCGGCAGCGCCAACGGGCAGGCCAAGAACATCACCGGTGGGCTGTGGTACGTGATATCTCCCACCGGCCACGTGATCACGAAAGCCCCGTAGTGCCGGCGGATCTCCCGATGGAAGATCGCCTCGCGATCGAGTCGCTCGTGACCGAGTACGCGTGGCTGCTCGATCACCGGCGCTGGGACGACGTCGCGGGGCTGTGCACTGACGAGCGGTGCTGAAGTCCGCGGGCGCGAGATCGTCGGGCAGGAGGGCCTCGCGCAATGGGCCGAGTACCGGGCCCAGAAGCAGAGCCGGCGGACGCAACATCAGATGACGCTGCTCCGGCTCGACCCGGTCGAGCCGGACGTCGTCAGGGGACGGCGGCGCTGGTCTTGCACGTGGCCAAGACCGGCGGCACCGGCACGTACGTCGATCTGGTCGGCGAGTACCAGGACGAGTACGTTCGCACGGAAGGGCGCTGGCGCTTCCGCCGACGCACGCTGGTGCCGATCGACGCCGGGTAGAGTCCCGCGCCGATGCCAGAGCTCGACGGCAAGGTCGCGATCGTCACGGGTGGAGCGGGCGGTCTCGGGAGCGCGACGTGCAGGGCGCTGGCGGCCGCCGGCGCACGGGTTCTGGTCGTCGACGTAGACAAGGACGGCGCCAGCCGAGTTGCTGAGGAGGTGGGTGGCGAGGCGTTCGTCGCCGACGTGTCGCGGCTGGAGCAGAACCATGCCCTCGTCGCCGCCGCCGTCGAGCGCTTCGGCGGCGTCGATCTCATACATCTGAACGCCGGCGTCGCGAGCGGCTTCGGCGTGGGGGAGGACTTCGACCTCGATCGCTATCGGCGTGTGATGGGGATCAATCTCGACGGGGTCGTATTCGGCACACACGCCGCGTTGCCGGCGCTCGAGGCCCGCGGCGGGGGCGCAATCGTCGCGACCGCGTCACTCGCGGGGCTGATCGGTGTCCCGTTCGACCCCCTCTATGCGGCGAACAAGCACGCCGTAGTCGGGCTCGCTCGGTCGCTCGGCCCTGCGCTCGCCGATCGACGCATCCGCTTCAACGCGCTCTGCCCTGGCTTCGCCGAGTCCTCGATCATCGACCCGATCCGCGAGATGCTGTCCGAGACGCGGGTTTCCATCATTCCCGCCGAGTCGGTTGCCGCCGCGGTGCTCGCCCTGTTCACCGGCGAGATGACGGGCGAGTGCTGGTTCGTGCAGCCTGGTCGGGATCCAGGCGCGTTTCAGTTCCGAGGAGTTCCCGGGCCGCGCTAGCGCTAGGCCCCCGGAGATGGCGGAGAAACCGAAGCTATACGTCTGCCACGGCGATCAGGGCGGCCCGAAGGCGCACCCCTGCCGCCGCGTGCAGGAGGCGCTTCGGGCCGCGGGGATCGAATACGAGAAGATCGTCGCGGCCCACGGCAGCCCGTTTCCGTTCCTGCGCAAGGGTTCCCGCCACGAGCTTCGTGAAGCCACCGGCCAGGAGAAGCTACCGGCGATGAAGCTCCCGGACGGGACCGTACTCACTCACTCTCGCGCCATTCTGTCCTGGCTTCATCAGCAGCCCCGGCAGTGATCAGTCGCGAGCCGCGCCCCCGTGTGAAGAAGCTGAACCCCCAGCGGATGAACACGACCACGCGGTTCTGGAAGCCGACCAGGTACCAAAGGTGGACCACGAGCCAGGTCAGCCAGGCGAGGAAGCCGCTCAGGTGGAGCCCTTGATGTCCGCGACCGCCGAGGCGCGCCCGATCGTCGCGAGGTTGCCCTTGTCGCGATAGCGGAACGGCTTTGGCTCCCGCTCGCGCAGCCGCGCGCGAACGACCTTGGCCGCGTAGCGCCCCTGCTGCATCGCCACCGGCGCCACGCCCGGAAGCGGCACGATCGATCCGTCAGGCTGCGCGCACCCGCACCATGTCGCCGAGCGCGAAGACCTCCGGGTGGCCCGGGAGGGTCAGGTCGGGCTCGACGGCGACTCGCCCGGCGCGGTCGAGCTCGGCGCCGGTCAGCCTCCCCGAGCTCGCGGCCGAGCGCGACGCGGTCACGCCGGCGGCCCAGACGACCGTGTCGCGTCGGCGATCCGCTCGGACTTCCGGTCGCCGGCAGTCGACCGTGACGCTCGTCGGCGTCGATTTCGACGACCGTGTCGCCCGAGCAGCGGCGTCACGCCGATCGCGCTCGAGCGACCGTTGCGCCTTGGCCGACAGCGAAGGCGGGAAGGTCGTCGAGCACGCGGTCAGCGGCCTCGATCAGCAGGATGCGGCCGGTACGCGGGTCGATCGTGCGGAAGTCGCGGCGCAGCGTGTCGCGCGCGAGCTCGCCGATCTGGCCTGCCATCTCGACGCCGGTCGGCCCGCCTCCGACGACGACGAACGTCAGCCGCGCCGGCGCGCCGCTCGGGATCGGGCTCCTTCTCGGCCGCCTCGAACGCACTGAGGATCCGTCCCCGGACCGTCAGCGCGCTCTCGAGCGACTTGACCTCGGCGGCGCGATTCGTGCCACTCGTCGTGGCCAAAGTACGAGTAGCGCGAGCCGCCGGCGACGATCAGCGTGTCGTAGGCCGACGGATGCGGGCGCGGGCACCCCGCCGACCGACGCCTCGAGCTGCACCTCGCGCGCGTCGAGGTCGAAGTCGGACGCCTCGGCCAGCAGCACGCGGACGTTGCTGGTCGCGCTTGAAGATCGCCCGCAGCGGATACGCGATTTCGCCGGGCGACAGCGCGCCCGTCGCGACCTGGTAGGTCAGCGGCTGGAAGAGATGGAAGTTCCGCCGGTCGATCAGAGTCACCTCGACCGGCGCGCGGCGGAGCTTGGCGACGGCCTGAAGTCCGCCGAAGCCTCCCCCGACGACCACTACGCGATGGGCATCCATAGCTCGGGGCAAGTTACTCGGGACGGGCCGTTCGGCGTCCGCCGACCAAATGCACTGTTTCCAGGTTCATCCGCGATAGTGGTACGCTCCAGGAGACGCGACGGGTCGGGCAAGCTCGTCGAATCGGGGAAAGGGGTACGGATGCGACGGCTACACGTTCTCACGGTTGGGGCTCTATTGGCATGCGCCGCGGCGGCCCCAGCGAGCGCCTTGGCGTCCCCGCTCGACCGAGGCGCGGGGTCGGATGTCGACGCGTACTCAGTGTCCGTCTCTGGGGCGGGACAGGCGGTCAGCGGCACGATGAGCACGTTCGAGGTCGCGGTGACGAACGACCCGGGAAACGTCGAGCCGTTCACGGCTGTGAACGTAACGTTGCCGGCCGGTTTTCATGCCGTCAGCGCCTCGCGCGGTGGCGTGGGGCGTCGCGTGATCCGGTTGCGCGGCCTGAGCGTCGTCGGCGGGCAGACGCTGCGGGTGACCGTCAAGGCCGCCGTCCCAGTGCGCTGTCACGCCGCGAGCTACGGCTGGCAAACCACCGCATGGGAGAACGACGGCAGCTTCCCCGGCGGACGCGAGTCCCTCACGCTGACATCCGGCGCACCGTCGACGCGCGTCGTCGGCGGGTGCCTGCGGCACTACGCGTTGCGGATCTCACCGTCGACGGTCCCCGGTGGCACTTCCGCGAAGCTGACGTTCGCACTCCGAAATTCCTCGTCAGGCGGGATCCCCCTCAGCTCGGCGGCCTTCGTCGCGCCGCACGGCTTCACCGTGACACACGCCTCGCTCGCCGGGGGTGCGCGCGGCAGCGTTAGCGTCACCGCTGGCGTGGTCCGTCTGAGCGGCCTGAAGCTCAAGTCGGGCCGAACGCTCGCCGTCACGGTCACAGCGGTCCCCGCCGAGAAATGCGGGTCCGCGGCTTACCGTTGGGGCTCCGCCGCGGCGAACGGCGGGCGGTCCTTGTCGCTACAACAGGGGTCGAGTCACCGATCGACGAGTGTGGCGACGAGTTGTGCGCTGCGCTTCGCGATTCAGCCTCACAACGCCGTGGTCGACCAGGCCATCAGCGGATTCGACTACGTGCCGTCCGGGCCGCCGGTGGCCGTCGCGATCGTCGACGGGTTCGGCAACGTCGTGAAGTCCTCGAACGCGGCGGTGACCATCGGCCTTCACAGCAATCCCGGCGGAGCGAACCTCGCCGGAAGGGCAACCGCCACGACGGTCGCCGGGGTCGCGAGCTTCGGCGGTCTCAGCCTCGACCGCCCGCAGAACCGGTATGCGCTGTCCGCGGCCAGTCCGGGCCTCGCCGGCGCTCACTCGACTCCCTTCGACGAGAACAACACCGAGACCCCCTGCTTGCAGAACGTGACGTGTCAGACGCAACTGGTAAACGCCGCCAGCCAGATGAGCGTGACGGCCAATCCTGACACAACACAGACCAACGACGGGACGCTGGCCGAGTCGATCAATGTGGGAGCGCCGCTCCAGTGCTCAGGCTACGCGCAGGAGGATCCCAACTGGTTCGAGTTCCTGATGAGCTCGGCGAACCGCACCAAGACGCTCGACTACATCATCAAGCAGCCTGCGATCCCGCTGGAGGGGACGGTCAACGCGATCCTCTCCTTGACTCAGTTCTGCCTGGAGGCTCCATACGAGTTCACGACCAGCGCGGGCACGGCCGCAGCGCCGACGACCCTCCCCGATGGCACCAGCGGGTTCGTCGGTCTGCTGCCGAACTGCGGGGCAGGTGGCAGCCCTCCCTGCATCGCATCCAAGGGCAGCCAGCTCGATCTCAACAACACGATCGGGTTCGACATCGTGCTGCAGATTGACCTCCCGGAGGGGAGGGCGGGCGATCCGAGGGGCCGCGCCTGAGTCAGGCGAGCTGAGGAGATGGAAGGCGCTCGACCTTGAGGCGGCCGAGCAATGCGCGTTGCTCTTCGATGAGCTCATCAGTGCCGGACCCGAGCGCCGCCAGGGCCTCGATCGTCGCCGCCAGCTCATAGGGCGCCTCACGCTCGCGTGCCGCCGCCAACGCGTCCGCCAGTACACGGCGAGAGTCCTGCGGCCGGCCAAGGCGCGCGTGCGCAATGCCCGCAGCGCGGAGCAGCAACGGCAGCTGCTTTTCTCCGGTCTCGAGCTCGCGGGACGCGAGCTCCAGTGCGCGCGCCGGGTCGCCTCCGAGCGCCGTGGCCTCGGCAATCACCGCCCGGGCGAAGTGGGCGTCGGCGTCCATCCGAAACCTGCTCAGGGCGGTGACCGCGCGTTCCAGCATTGTTAGCCCTTCGGCATAGCGACCGTCGCGCACCGCGAGCCGTCCGAGGAGGACGTCCACGAAAGCGACGCTCTGGCTGTCACCGATCGCGGCGCCAACGCGGCTCGCCCGTCGGAGATGAACCGCCGCCTCTTCGAAGCGACCCTGGTCGGAGAGGATCTCTCCGATGTTGCAGTCGGTGTACACCACATCGCCTGGGCGGCCGGCGCGTTCGCTAGAGAGTGCGGAGCGCTGGTAGAGCTCGACCGCCTCGTCCCAACGCCCCTCGTAGTGGGCGAACATGCCGAGGTTGTGAAGGACGGTCGCCTCGTGTTCCGGGTCGCCGAGCTCCTCGTAGATCTCGAGTGCGCGTCCGGAATGGACGACCTCGTCGGTGCGTCCCAGCTCGAACAGTGCCCAGTCGAGCGAGTAACACGCGCGAGCGAGCGCGGCGAGCTCGCCGACGGATTCGGCTTCCACGATTGCCTGGCGGCAGTGTCCGACCGACTCTTGGAACCGGCCCTGCCGGTTGCGGACGCCGCCAAGGTACGAACGCAGCCGGGCGCGCCACCGCGTCGCTTCGTCGCTCTCAACGCCGTCAAGCCGGCGCAACCCACGCTTCAGCCAGCGGACCGCCGCGGTAAGTGTTTCCCTTCGCTCGGCGACCTGCGCATGGCGGTGGCTGAGCCTGGCCTGGGCGACGGGGTCGTCCCCGAGCAGACGCCGGGCCATCGTGAGGGCCCGTGCCGCGGCGGCCGGTTTCCCGGTGCACCGGAGCGCCTCGCCGAGCTGCTCCCAGGCGTTGGCGATCGCCGGCGCTCGCCTCGGGTCGGCGAGCATGCCCGCGGTCCGGCCGGCGTCGATCGCCCGCCGGTACAGACGCGCCGCGTCGGCGTGCGAGAAGCGCGCGGTCGCCCGCTCGGCACCGAGTAGGGCGTACCGGTGAGCCCGCGCGTGCTCGTCCGCCAGGAGCAGGTGCAGCGACAGGACCGAGGGGTCCGCCTCGAGGTCCGGATCGACCTCCATGCTCGTGCCACCGTCGCGTGCAGGGCGCGTCGCAGCTTGAACGGGAGGCTGTCGTGGGCCGCTTCCTGAAGCGCGGGGCGCTTGAACCGCACCTGTCCGTCAGGGTCCCCGTGCGAACACTGACGAGAGACGATTCCAGTCGTGTTCGTCCGGGAGCTCCGCGCGGTCCGGCAGCACGTGGTTCGAGGTGGCGGGGCTGGAAGGTCAGGCCGAGCACCGAGTGCGCGCCGGACGAGTGCACGGTCGCCGGGTTCGAGCGCATCGATCCGCGCCATGGGCCGCTGCGCCGACGTTCTCCGGGAGCTCCAGGACCCCCCGCCGTCGGCCGACGCGAGCAGGTCGAGCAGAAACTCCGGGCTCCCACCGGCCCGGTTGACCGCCAACTCGACGATGTGCGGCGGCAGCCGGGACCGCCTCGGGGGTCGACTCGGCGACCGCGCGCAGGTCGGCTGCCGTGAGCGGTCCGAGCTCAACCCGCCGTCCAGGCGGCCTCCGCGGCGGCGAAGCCGCCGAGACGTCGCGCCGCGTGATAACCACGACCCAAGCGGAGGAGTCCAGCTCGCCCGCGAGTGCCTCGAGCAGCCCGGCCGAAGCCGCGTCCATCAGATGGGCGTGCTCGATCTGGATCAGCGTCGGTACGACGAGGCGCCTGTCCGAGGAAGGTCAGGACGACCTCGTGGAGCTTGACTGCACGAGACTCGGGCGCGAGCTGCTCGACCGCGGTGCGTGGCCGGCGCGTCGACGCCGAACGAGATCGCGAGCAGCGGGAGCCACGGCACCAACTCGGGGTGCCGATCCCTCAACTCGGGCAGACGAGCCTTGCGACGACGCGATCGGCGGGGTCATCGAAGGACACACCGAGGATCTCCCGGAGCGGCTCGCGCCAGGTGGCGTACGGCGTCTGCTGGGTATAGGCCTCGCAGGTCGCGTGCACCAGGGCGCATGTCGGCAGCCGAGGTCGCGCGCCTCGGCGAGCAGCCGGGACTTGCCGCTGCCGGTCTCGCCGACGATCTCGATCAGCGAGCCCGCGCCTCGGGGCGCGCCGGCGTCGACCGATGCCCGTATCGAGCTGGAGCCAGCCGATCACGGCCGATCAAAGGCAACCGCCGCCGTCCGTCGTCGCTGCTGGCCGTACGACGTGCGGGGGGCCGACCTCCCAGGCCTGAATCGGGCGCGACTTCCCCTTGACCTGGAATGGCGGCACCTCGGGGTGGTCTGAAAACGCCACGCGGACCGCTCGAGCACGCCGCGGGTGGCGTAAATCTTCCCCAGGAGGCCTTGGCCATCAGCCGCGCCGCGAGATTCGTCGTGTCACCCATGGCGACGTACGTGCGGCGATACGGGCGGCCACCTCGCCGGTGAACACGTGCCCCCGGTTGACCCCGATACGGACCGGGAGCTGTTGCTCTGACTTCGATCACGTCACGAAGCGCGAGCAGCAGTGCGCTCCTCGTCGTCGCCGAGTAGCCGTGGGAGCGCCGGCGCTGAAGAAGGATTCGCGCCGTCCGGGGCGACATCGGAGGCCAGGAAGCAGACTTGATAGCGGTCGGCGGCCCGCTGGGCTGCGCGGACGAGCGTTTCGAGCCCTTCAGCCGCTGCCTGCGCACCCCGCTCGGCGATGAACGCGTCCAGATTCCCGCACTCGATGAAGGCGATCGTGGCGGTCCGGTGCTCCGGGCTCACTCCCGGTGGAAGTCACCTGGTGCGAATTTCGGTTGAGAAGACAGTTCAACACGCCCTCCTCTGGCGGCCGCTCGAGCCCGGGCGGCAGGCGAGCGCGCGGGGGCATCGGGCGGCACGCGGGCGATCAACCTGCCGGGCCCGCACGGGGGCACCGGGCCAGCCACGCGGGAGTGCGGCGGCCGTGGTCGGCGCTGATCAGAATCTGGCCGGCGGATGCTTGTGCTTCTCCATCGTTAGGGCAATCTGTCGTGGCCTCTGGACCGCCGATCAGATGCTCGCGGTGGGCGAATCTCCGACCAGAAACATCTGGGAACTTGCCGCTGTGGACGCCGACCGACATCCGCAGCACGACCTGGGTGGCGCCGACACTGATGCGGCCGACCTGGCGCAACCTGCGCCGCGTCGCAAATGCCGAAGAGAAGCACGGACGGCGTGATCGGGGCCGTCGAACATCAACAGCAACGCGTCCCCGCCGAACTTCTGGAGCGAGCCGCCGAGGGCGTCAGGCATCGGCGAGCAGCGCCGTCCAGCACGAAGTGATCGTGTCGACGAGCCGCTCGGCGCCTTCCCTGCCCGTACGCGCTAGCCGCTCCGACAGCCGGGTGAAACCGGATACGTCCGCGAACACCATCGTGCCCTCGATGGTCTGGACGATCTGCTCCGGCGTCGTCGCCAGCCAGCCGGAGAACGGGTCTCGGCACGTAGCAGTCATACGGCCGCTCGATCCCGTCGCCGCTCGCCTGCGGCTCATCTATACCCAGCAGCGCCCCGCCGAGCCCCGGTCGTTGCCGATCGACCACGAGGTCCCCAGTGTAAGCGACCGGCGGCGACGCCCTGCTGGGCAAAAGTCACATGGCGCTTGCGCCTGGTGTTCCGAGCCGGGGCGCTAGTAGCCCTGCGGCACTGTCTTCGTCTTCTTACCGCCGCTCTTCTTGGAGGTAGTGGGCGTGGGGGCGGGGTCGGCGCGGGCGCAGTAGGCGTCACCGGCGTCGACCTGGGCGTCACCGGGGTCGTCACGGGCGCCGGAGGGGGCGTCAGTGTGAACGGGGGTAACTGTCGTGGTCGTCTTGGGCTTCGGCTTGGCTTTCTTAGGCTTGTGCACCGTCTTCGGCTTGACCGCGACGGTGGTCGCGGTCGTGGTGGTGGGGGTGGAGTTCGTGTGCGTGGACGAACTGCCACAGCCGGCCGCGACGGCGGCGGCGGCGATCGTTGTCATTAGCAGCAGTCGTTTCACAGCAAAAACTCCTTGTCGTCGATACCCGGGCCGCAGGTTACAAAACGTCCGCGACGCCGAAGTTGCCCCCGCACGTCTTCCGACGTGCTCTGCCCCTAACATCTCGACCGGGTGGCGGCGACTCCATCCTTCCTCGGGTCCGGCGAGCTCAACGCAGCCAGTGGGGGGCCCCGAGGCCCAAACCGGACCACTGCTTATGCACGAGCGAGATCAGCTCTCATCTCAACACGCTGATGCGGACGGCGACGGAGCCGTCCAGGTCGAGGACGTAACGGTCGACGACGCCCTCGAGGGCGGCCTATCAACGGTCGAGCCTCCCGCGGACCGCGAGGAGGCCGCTCGAGGCGGGCGGGCTATCGGCGGGGGATCGCGGCAGACGTGGATCCTCGACCGTCCTGCGTCGCTCAGTTCATGGTGATCCTCGATTTGAGCATCGTCAACGTCGCGCTGCCCTCGATCCAGTTCAGCCTCAACTTCTCCTCCGCGGAGCTCCAGTGGGTCGTCGATGCCTACGCGATCGCGTTCGCAGGCTTCCTGATGCTGGGAGGGAGGGTGGCCGACGGCTTCGGGCAGCGGCGAACGTTCGTCGCGGCGCTGAGCCTGTTCGCGCTCGCCTCACTCGCCGGAGGGGCCGCGCCCACGCGTGAGCTGCTGGTCGCCGCGCGTGGCGTGCAGGGTTTCACTGCGCCTTCATGGCGGCGTCGTCGCTGGCGATCATCACCTCGTCGTTCGAGCCCGGTCCGCAACTCCATCGCGCGATCGGCCTGTGGGCGGCGATGAACGGCCTCGGGGGTGCCGCGGGGGTGTTTCTCGGGGGTCTGATCACCCAGGAGCTGAGCTGGCGCTGGGTGCTGCTGATCAACCCGCCGATCGGGCTTGCCGCGGCCCTCGTGGGCTGGCGCTTCGTGGCCGACCGCCGGCGCGCGAGGGGGGGGACTTCGACCTCGGAGGCGCGCTGACGCTGACGATCGGGCAGATCGTGCTGGTGTACGGCGTCGTGGAGGCCGGGCTACGCGGCTGGCACTCGGCCTACGCGCTCGGGCCGATCATCGGCGGGATCGCCCTGCTCGTCATCTTCTGTGTGATTGAGTCACGCTTCGCGTCGGATCCGCTGGTCCCGTTCAAGCAACTGACCAAGCCGCTCCGAGACGCCAACACGATCGTGGTGCTGTTCAGCGCTGCCCTGTTCCCGATGTGGTACCTGGCCTCGCTGTACCTCCAGCAGGTTCTGGGTCTCTCTCCGCTGAAGACCGGCGTCACGATCTTGCCGATGGCGCTGATGATCATGGTCGTGGCGCGTAGCGCGGGCAAGCTCGTGAGCCGTTTCGGCGTCCGTCCCGTGCTGGGTGGCGGCTTGACGATGATGACGGTCGGGATGCTGCTGCTCACCAAGCTCGCAGCCAGCGGCAGCGGCTGGGTGTACATCACGGTCCCGGGTCTGCTCGTGGCAGCGGGGATCGCGCTATCGATCGTCCCTTCGACGATCGCCGCGACGCAGGGCGCACAGCCAGGCCAGCAGGGGCTCGCCTCGGGGCTTGTCAATACCTCGCGTCAGGTTGGAGGCGGCCTGGGCATCGCGGTCCTCGTAACACTCGCAACATCCCACACAAGCCACCTGATCGGCACGGGCCAGGACGTCCCGCAGGCGCTGACCAACGGCTTCAGGCTCGGCTTCTATATCGCCGCGGGCCTCTGCGGGGCCGCGGCAGTGGCCACGTTCGCATGGCTTCCCAGGCCCGCCTCCGGGGTGCGGCGAATCCAGGCGATGACCGCCGTGGGGCTCGTGATCGCCGGGTTCGTCGGGCTCGACTTCGCAGTGGGAGGCTCGCACGGCGCTCCGATCGGGGCTTACGTCACCAAGGACTCGTATAGCTTCGTGTCCGCTCCCGGGTTGCACCCGCCCCAGATCGCGACGGACGGGCCGATCGTGACGTCGAAGCTCTCGCCGGGCTACATCCTGCTCGGCAACTTCTACGACCTCAATTTCCCTCCGGTCGTCGGTCAGAGTGGGCCGCTGATCCTCGACAACCGCCTGCAGCCGGTGTGGTTCAGGCCGGTGCCGACCCGGGTGGTGGCGTCCAACCTCAGCCGCCAGACGTACGAAGGCAGGCCCGTGCTCGCCTGGTGGCAGGGAGTGGTCACCAACACCGGAGCCACCGAGAGCGGCAAGTATGTGATCGTCGACCAGCACTATCGGACTGTCGGGACGCTGACCGGCAAGGACGGCTGGGTGCTGACCGTCCACGAGATCGTGATCAGGGGCCACTACGCCTGGGTGACGGCGAACCGGAATATCCCAAGGGACCTCTCGAAATATGGTGGCGCGTACAACGGTGCGCTGATTGACTCGGCGGTGCAGGAGTACGACCTTCGCAGCGGCAAGCTGTTGCGGACCTGGGACGCACTCGACCACATCCCGCTGAGCGACGGACGCGCCTCGTTGCCGACCAACGGCTTCCCGTGGGACGCCTACCACGTCAATTCAGTCCAGGTGCCGGGCGACGGCAGCTTCATCGTCTCGATGCGAGACACGTGGGCCGTCTACAAGGTGGACATCGCGACCGGCAAGATCGACTGGACCCTGGGCGGCAAGCACTCGGACTTCAAGTTCGGCCGCGGCGCCGAGTTCGAGTGGCAGCACGATGTGCAGCTTCATCCGGGCTCACCGAACGTGACCGTGTTCGACGATCACTGCTGCCAGATAACCGGCGGGGGTACGTACGTCTCTCCCTCGGCGCCGTCGCGTGGGCTGGTGATCAAGCTCGACCAGACCTCGCGCACGGCGACGCTCGTCAGCCAATACAGCCACGGGTCCGGGTTCGATGCTGACTACATGGGCAGCCTCCAGGCGCTACGGGGCGGCAACCATTTGGTGGGCTGGGGATCGGCGCCGTATCTGTCGGAGTACAGCGCCGCCGGCCAGCTGCTCCTCGACGGGGTGTTTCCGGGACACGATTTGAGTTATCGCGCGCGCCTCGAGCCGTGGGTCGGCACGCCGCTGTACTCCGCCGGCCGCCGCCGCGCGGGTGCGGGGCGGCAAGACGATGGTGTACGCGAGCTGGAACGGCGCCACCGAGATCGCATCATGGAAGGTGTTTGCGAGCAGCGGCGGGAGCCCGAAGACGCTAGTCGCCTGGTATGACAAGGCGGCCTTCGAGACGCCGATGCCGGTCCGCTCCGGTTACACCCGCTTCGAGGTCGAGGCACTCGACGCGAACCGGGGCACGTGCTCGGGACCACGCGGACGTTCGGGCTTTCAGGCTGAGGCGATTCGGGGTGGGGGGCTCGCGGGCGTCAGCGGTCAAACCCCATCGCGACTTCGACTCGCGCGCCGTCGGGCGGCTGGAACCGCAGCTTGGGTCGCGTACTACCGGCGCGAATGGTGGGCGTTCCTGCGCTCTGCAATTGCCTTGACTCATCGCACGTTCGGGCTCTCATGGCTCTCGACACTCTGGGGCGCATGGCTGGTGCTGCGGGCCAACCAGCTCTGGGCCCCCTCCCCGGACAACGACCCGGACGGTGTGCGCGCCGCGCGATGGAGCGCTTCTACGCGCTCGTTGACCGCCGGCACGGCGAACGCTTCGATCCTGCGGTGGCGGCGGGGCTCGAGGTCGAATGGTGGCGGGTGCATCGCGAACACCAGCACGCTTCTGATGGCGATCCCGACGAGCGCCCGCTGGTCCACGCGTTGGTCGCGCTGTACGCGTACGTGTACGGCGTGTCCGAGGATTCTGTGCGCGGCGCTGCCGAGGAGCGTGCGCTGGCGATGGATTACTCAGATCGGTGGGTGCAAGAGGGGTGCTCTCTGGGGAGCCCGCTCATCTCAGGAGCGGGCGGCGCTCGTCCGCTCGTACGCCGGGCTGCTCGCGGCCGTGCACCGGGTTTGATCTGGGGCTCCGGCGTGCGCGGGCGTGCGGGGCATGTCAAGCTGTAGGACAATCCCGAACCGAAAAGAGGCGGACAAGATGGCACTTCAAATAGGCTCCGAGGCGCCCGATTCGGAGGCGGATACCACCGAAGGGCAAGATCCGCTTCCACGATTGGATCGGTCTGGTCGTCTGGGCCGTGCTGTTCTCTCGCACCCGAAGGACTTCACGCCCGTCTGCACGACCGAGCTCGGCTACATGGCGAAGATCAAGCCGGAGTTCGACCGGCGCGGCGTCAAGATCATCGGCCTCTCCGTCGACCCGATCGACAAGCACGAGCAGTGGGCCAATGACATCGAGGAGACGCAGGGCACGCGCCCAACTACCCGATCATCGGGGACTCCGACTTCGGGGTCTCAAAGCTCTACGGGATGCTCGCCGCGGACGTGTACGGCGACCCGGCCGAGCGCACCGCCGGCCGACAACCAGACGGTCCGCAACGTGTACGTGATCGGCCCCGACAAGAAGATCAAGCTGATCCTCGTCTACCCGATGACCACCGGCCGCAACTTCGACGAGGTGTTGCGCGTGATCGACTCCCTCCAGCTCACGGCCAAGCACAAGGTCGCCACGCCGGGCAGTGGAAGGAGGGTGACAACGTGATCATCGCCGCTCGGTGT
>CAVPKT010000035.1:0-36938 GCA_963705775.1 uncultured Solirubrobacterales bacterium
ATGTTGTAACCTACTGGAGCCGATTACGTATTGCTGCGAGCCCTGCTCCACGTTTTCAGCCAGCGTCTTGAAAGTGGTTCCCACCAGCGAAGCCGTGCCTGGCACTTCGCGCGGCGTAATCGTGATGCGCCCGCCTGCCTTCAGCATCACCGGCTGATGATCTTTCAACTTCGAGGTGCGAATCTTCGGCCCCTGCAGATCTCCAAGAATGCAAAGAGGTTTGCGCTGATCCCGGCTCACCTTCCGAATCATCTGGATCAGGCGCCAGCTTCTCTTATGCAAACCATGCGAAAAATTCAGTCTCACCACGTCCACGCCCGCGCGTACCAAGTCGCGAAACATGGGCTCGGTATTCTCGACTATTACCTGCTGAAGCCGTGGGATCCCCCCGAGGAGCAGCTATTCCCGATCGTGGAGGATCTGCTCACCACCTGGGAAGCAGGTGCGGCACTCGAGGCCGGCGGGGTGCGCGTTATCGGTCACCGTTTCTCCCGCCAGTCGCACGACCTGCGCGACTTCCTGGCTCGCAACCGGATTCCCGCGCGGTGGCTCGACGTGGAGCGCGACAGCGAGGCGCGCGAGCTGCTGGCGGTTGCGGGCGTCGATGCCGACCGGCTGCCAGTCGCGCTGCTCGAGGACGGAGCCGTGCTCGAGCGGCCGACCACGTTCGAGCTGGCCGAGCGGCTCGGGGTCTCTGCGCAGCCGGCCGGCGACCACTACGACCTAGTGATCGTCGGCGGGGGCCCCGCGGGTCTGGCGGCGGCGGTGTACGGCGCATCGGAGGGTTTGCGCACGGTGATGGTCGAGCGCGAGGCACCCGGCGGCCAGGCGGGCCAGTCGAGCCTGATCGAGAATTACCTGGGCTTCCCGGCCGGACTAAGCGGGTCGGACCTCGCGCGGCGGGCGACCGACCAGGCGCGCCGGCTCGGCGCCGAGCTAGTGACGGTGCAGGAGGCGGTCAAGCTCGAGGTGCAGGGCGCTGGGAGGCTGGTGCATCTAACGGGCGGGGGCGTGCTGAGCTCGAACACCGTGCTCGTGGCATCCGGCGTGTCCTATCGACAGCTTGACGCGCCGGGCTTTGCGGATCTCACCGGAGCGGGCATCTATTACGGCGCGGCCATGACCGAGGCGCGTGCTTGCCGCGACCAGCACGTGGTCGTGATCGGCGGCGCCAACTCCGCCGGCCAGGCGGCCGTCTACTTCAGCGGCTACGCGGGACGGGTGACGATGCTGGTACGGGCCGATTCCCTTGCGCGCTCGATGTCCCATTACCTGATCGAGCAGATCGCGGCGCTGGACAACGTCGAGGTGAGAACGGGCACGGTGGCGATCGCCGCGCAGGGCGAGGACGGGCACCTGAGCTCGCTGACGCTCCGCTCGGCGGACGGGACGGAGAGCGTCGAGGAGGCCGACGCGTGCTTCGTCTTCATCGGCGCAGCGCCGCGGACCGACTGGCTCGAGAGGGTCGTGGCGCGCGACGAGCGCGGGTTCATCCTCGCCGGACCGGAGGTGCGCGACCACAGTTGGCCCTTGTCCCGCGACCCCTATGTGCTCGAGACGAGCGTCCCCGGCGTGTTCGTCGCCGGCGACGTCCGCGCCCGCTCGATCAAGCGCGTCGCGAGCGCGGTCGGGGAGGGCTCGATGGCGGTGTCACTGATCCACGAATATCTGGCAAGCGCATGACCGAGCCAGCGACGCAGCCGAAGACCGAGCCCGAGCGCCCAACGATCGAGGAGCTGCGGACGATCGACCTGTTCGACGAGCTCGACGACGAGCAGCTCGCGCAGTGGCAGCAGGTCGCCGTGATCCGCGAGCTACCAGCCGAATCGGTTGTTGCCGAGGCGGGGACGGACGGACCGCGCGAGTTCCTGCTGCTGCTCACCGGCATCGTCCAGGGCCTGGTGGTCGAGGCGGGACGGGTCGAGCCGGTCACGCGCCAGACTGCGCCGACGTGGATGGGAGCGATTCCGGTCCTGACCGAGACGGGGTTCGCCGGCCGCATGGTCGCCGAAACCAACGTTCGCTTGGCAGCGATCGAGGGTGACGACTTCATCCAGCTCGCGCTCACGAACCGGCCTGTCCACCGCCGCGTGATGCGAGCGATCCGTCCGGTGGCGACGCGGATCGCGGCGCGAGAGCAGACGCGCGAGCGGCTGGCCTCGCTCGGCACGATGGCTGCCGGGCTCGCCCACGAGCTCAACAACCCGGCTGCCGCCGCCCGACGCGCTTCCTCCGATCTGGCCGAGGCGCTCGAGGTGCTCGCCTCGACCGTCGGGCGGTTCGTCGAGTCGGGCATCGAGCGCGAGCAGGCGCAGGAGCTGGTGGACATGCAGCGCGAGGCGATCAACCGGCTCGAGGCGTGCAGCGCACTCTCGGGCCTGGACGCCGCCGACGCCGAAGACGCACTGACCGAATCGCTCGAGCGACTCGGTGTCGCCGAGCCTTGGCGCGTCGCCGCGCCGCTCGCCGCGGCCGGCATCGACGAGGCGTGGCTCGACCGGGTGGCGTCGATCGCCGGAGACGGCACCAGCGCCGCGATTGCATGGATCGCCGCCTCGCTCACAGCACGCGAGCTGGCCGCCGAGATCTCCGAGTCGACGGACCGGATGGGCAAGCTCGTCAAGGCGATCAAGGCGTACGCGTTCATGGACCGCGGCGATCTCGTGGAGACCGACATCCACGAGGGGCTCGAGACGACGCTCGTGGTCCTCAACCACAAGCTCAAGCACACCTCGATCGAGGTCAAGCGGGAATACGACCGCTCGCTGCCCAAGCTGACGCTGCGCGGCTCGGAGCTCAATCAGGTGTGGACGAACCTGCTGGCGAACGCGATCGAGGCCCTGGGCGACTCGGGCACGATCCAGATAAGCACGGTGCGCGACGGCGTCTGTGCGCGGGTCGATATCGCCGACGACGGTCCCGGGATCCCGGCGCAGATCCGCGATCGCGTATTCGACCCGTTCTTCACCACGAAGGACGTCGGCGAAGGAACGGGGCTCGGGCTCGATACCGCGCGGCGGATCCTGACCGACCGGCTGAACGGCTCGATCGAGTTCGAGTCAGAGCCCGGCCGTACGGTTTTTCACGTATGGCTGCCGCTCGCCGGTTCCGGCAGCGACGGCCACGCGACTGTGACGTTAAGACGCCCACGCGATCATCCGATGGTGGGATGATCTTCTCGGTGGTACCGGCAATCACTGTCGTCGGAGGAAGCCTGATCTTCATGGCTGTGCTCGTCATCGGGTTCTTCGCGGTTGTCTACGGCTGGTACACCCTCAAGGGAAGCGGCATCAATCAGCACCCATACGCCGATCTCGACCATGACTCTGGCCCCGAGAAGCCGTCTGAGCTCGCCCACGACACCACGCAGGAGATCGACAACTGGACTCGGGGGGTGGGAGCACACCGCCGTCCGCGACGGGTCCCGATCCAAGCGCCTCTCAACGATGACGAGCTCCGCGCGGTGCTCCGCGACTGGCGCACTGGGACCGAGGCCGGCAGGCTCTCCACACTCGACGGCTCCACCGAAGTGCGAGGACCAGACTCCGGCGCGGAGGTGATCGTCTTCTGGGACTACCTGACGCCCGCCGCGGCCGAGCTCGCGTCCGCGCTGGCCGAGGTCCGCGCCGCGAGAGCGATCCGCGAGGCGGCTATGCAGCTGCCGGTCGCGGATGCGCGACCGCTGTCGTTCATCGCCGCGCTGGCCGCCGAGGCGGCCCGCGCCCAGGGAAAATTCTGGGCCGTCCACGACAGCTTCCTGTCGCGCCCGCCGACGGACGAAGGGGCAGTGTTGGCGGCGGCCGAGCTGGTCGGTGATCCTGATCGGTTCCGGTCTGCCGTCGCCAGCGGGACCGGGCGCGACCGGATCCTGAACGAAATCCGGCTGGCGCGGGCGAGCGGCGTGCACGGGGTTCCTACCGCCTTCATCGGAGGCATTCCATACGAGGGGGCGCTCGATGCGGCGGCGTTGGCTGCCGCCCTTGACAGCCCCACCGCCCGGCCGTGGGAGCGACGGATCCCCGTAACCGGGGAGCCGGGCGGTCTCAGCTAGTCGCCCGCAGCGTGGCGACTCGTCGCTCGCCGAGCGCTGCGTGCGGGAGCCGTCTGGAGCGAAGCCGACCACGGCGCGATGCAGGTAGCAGCGCGGCGGCCTCGGCGGTCAGCAGCACGGTGCCAGGCCGGGCTGCCTTGGTGAGGGCTTGGGACGTGTTCACCGGTAGCCCGAAGATGTCCCCCGCGCGCTGGACGACGAAGCCGTAGCTGATCCCGCCGCGAGCGCGAAGGGGCAGCTCGGCCTCCAGCCGGACGATCATCTCGAGCGCGGCGTCGGCCACGCTCCCGACATCGTTTGATGCGATGAAAACGCCGTCGCCGACGTACTTGACGATGTGGCGGCGCGTCCCGATGTGGCCCGCTGTCCCGCGGTGAAGATCGCGTCCACGAGCCGTTCGAGATCCTCGGCGCCGACGGTCGAGAGGTGGGCGGTCGAGCTCACGAGGTCGACCATCCCCACCGCCAGGTTCTCGAGATCGGAGGCGTCACCGGTGAGGCCCTCCGATGCTTCGAACAGCGCGTCCTGGAGCATCAGCCGGTGCAGGAGGTCAAAGCCGCGGACGCTCACCGGGATCAGCGCGTCGAGCAGCTGGCCGATCGTCTCGGCGCGCCGGTCAGCGTCGACGCTCCGCAAGGCGTCGAGCGCGATCGACGCTTCCACGGCCGCGACCCGGCCCACGGCGCGCACGTATGCCTGAAGTACGTGCGGGATCGCTGCGCGGTCGAGCCCGACGGTGCCGCCCCGGTCGACCATCGTCGCGAGCTCGCGCACGGTGTCGTCCCACTCGCTGACGTCGAGACCGGCCAGCTCGAGCCACGCTCGCAGGTCGACGCCGAGCGCCTCGGCTTCATCGCGACCTCGCCGTGCGCGCGGAGACATCGCCTCGACGAGGCGTGCTCGGCGCGCCCGAATCGCGCCTCGGGTCGAGGGCAGGTCACTACCGAGCCGATCGGCGACGGCCTCGAGCCAGGGCTCTTCGGGCGCCCGATCGTTCACGGGCTCTGGATCTGGCATGCCTCGATTATCGTCATGGCGGTCATGACACCGTGGCTCGAGCGCCTACTCCGAGGGGTATCCGACACGGCGTGGAGGCATTTTCTCTCGGCTGCGCTGGTGATTGCGGCGGCCGTCGTCGTGCTCGCGCTGATCCCCGAGGGAACCCACAAGAACGTTTCCCAGGCCCAGCGTCGGCGGTTCGACCCGGTCTGCGCGAGCAGTGGACACCTCGTCTCCGTGGTCAGAGTCGATCATGCCGTGCGACCGGATCGCGGCACGATCTACCGCGTCCACTGCTCCGGCGGATTGACGACCGAGGTCGCGCGCTGAGCCACAATGTGGGAGTGAGACGGGTCGCGGCCGCCTCTCTCAGTCTTCAGCCAAAAGCGACAACGCCCCGGTCACGCGTGTGACCGTCCGTCCCGCGACCCAAATCGTTCCGTCGGGATCGGCCGAGACGTGCACCCTGCCCCGGCGCCCGATCGCCGTGCCCTGCCCCGCTACGTAGGGCGCCTTCGCGCGGCCGGTTGCGAGTAGCCAGCCGGCCAGCGAAGCGTTCAGGCTGCCGGTGACCGGATCCTCCCATGTGCCGGAGTCGTCCGCCACGAACGCGCGGACCTCGAACGCCGGGTCCTGGCCCTCCGGGTACGGGCCCACGACGCCTATGTCCAATTCGACCGTGCCCGGCTTCAGCGCCAGCACGGCCTCGGCGTCTCGCAAGAGCACGCCGACCCAGCCGGGCCCGTTGTCGACCCATTGGCTGTCGACGATCTCCTCCCGCCTGATCGCGAGCATGCCGGCGATCCGCTCGACGACGTCCTCCTCGACCGGACCTGACCGAACGAGCGGTGGCGCCGCGAACGCGAGTCCCTCTGGACCCCGGCGGATGCGGATGAGCCCCGCTCCGCACTCCTGCACGATCACGTCGCTCTGGTGGGGAGCGCCTCCTGCCTCTAGCCAGGCATGACATGTCCCAAGCGTCGGATGTCCCGCGAACGGCAGCTCCCTGGCAGTGGTGAATATCCGGACCCGGTAATCGGCCTGAGCGTCGGTCGGCGGCAGGACGAACGTCGTCTCGGCCAGGTTCGTCCAGCGGGCGATGACCTGCATCTGATCGTCCGGGAGATTGTCTCCGTCGAGGACGACCGCCACGGGATTGCCGGAGAACGGCGCGCCGCTGAAGACATCCACCATCTCGAATCGACGCGTCACTGCCGTCAGCCTATAGCCGGCGCAGCGAGCGCGACCCGTGGTCGTGCTACCAATGTGGTGCACTCCCGAGATGACCTCGCTCCAAGCACCGCCAACCACACGAGATCCATCAGACGATGCGCTCGATTGCTTCCACCCGGCGGTCAGGACGTGGTTTGAGCGGCGCTTTGCGACGGCCCGACAGAGGCCCAGGCGGGCGGGTGGCCGTCGATCGTCGCCGGCCGCACACACTGATCTGCGCACCGACTGGCTCCGGAAGACGCTGGCGGGCTTCCTGGCGGCGATCGACTCTCTCTACAAGGAGCACGATGCCGGGAAACAGATCGAGGGTGTGACCAAGGTCGTCTACCTGAGTCCGCTGAAAGCGCTGGCGGTCGACGTGCACACGAACCTCGAGGAGCCGCTCGAGGAGATCGCCGACGTGGCCCGCGAGCTCGGCTACGAGCCTGCGCCGGTGACGGTCGGGGTCCGAACCGGCGACTCGACGTCTTCGCAGCGCCAGACGATGCTGCGCCATCCCCCGAACCTGCTTGTGACGACGCCCGAGTCGCTGTATCTGTACCTGACCGCCGAGCGCTCCCGGCAGACGCTCACGACCGTCGAGACCGTGATCGTGGACGAGATCCATGCGCTCGCGCGGGACAAGCGCGGATCGCATCTGGCGCTCTCGCTCGAGCGGCTGGCGGCGGTCGCCCGGGGAACGCCGCTGCGGATCGGCCTGTCGGCGACGGTCAAGCCGATCGAGGCCGCCGCTCGTCTGCTTGTGGGCGCGGCCGAGCCGATGCCGGCGGTGCTCGACAGCGGGCACCGGCGTGCACTCGAGCTCTCCCTGGAGATGCCCGACGGCGAGCTCGAGGCCGCGATGCCCTCCGAGCAGTTCGACGAGATCCTCGACCGAGTTGCGGCGCACGTGGCTGAGCACCGGACCACGCTGGTGTTCGTGAACACGAGGATGCTGTCCGAGCGCGTCGCGCACGAGCTCGGCGAGCGTCTGGGCGAGGACGAGGTGGCGGCGCATCACGGGTCACTCTCACGCGAGCGCCGGCAGCGCGTGGAGAACCGCCTCCGCGCCGGAGACCTGCGAGCGCTGGTCGCGACAGCGTCACTCGAGCTTGGGATCGACGTCGGCCCGGTCGAGCTCGTCTGCCAGATCGGCTCGCCCCACAGCATCGCCACCTTCCTGCAGCGCGTGGGTCGCGCGAACCACCAGCGCGACGGCGTGCCGCGCGGAGTCATCTACCCCACCACGCGTGACGAGCTGGTGGAGTGCGCGGCGCTGCTCGCGGCGGTGAAACGCGGTCGGCTGGATGCCCTCCATCCGCCCGAGCTTCCGCTCGACGTCCTCGCCCAGCAGATCGTCGCCGAGACCGCGGCGCGTGGAGAGGAAGGGGTGGGGGAGGACGAGCTGTTCGCGCTGATGAAGCGGGCCTGGCCGTACCGCTCGCTGTCTCGCGAGCAGTTCGAGGAGATTCTCGAGCTGCTGTCGAACGGGATCGAGACCGGCCGCGGAAAGCGAATGGCGTACGTGCACCGAGACCGTGTCAACGATCGGCTGCGGGCCCGGCGGGGGGCGCGGCTCGCGAGTTTGACCTCCGGCGGGGCGATCCCGGAGACCGGCGACTACAGGGTGCTGCTCGAACCTGGCGACGTGTTCATCGGCAGCGTCAACGAGGACTTCGCGATCGAGTCGATGCAGGGGGACGTGTTCCTGCTCGGCACGCATCCCTGGCAGATCTCGGGAGTCACGAACATGGTCCTGCGCGTCCGCGACGCGACGGGCAAGCATCCGACGATCCCGTTCTGGCTCGGGGAGGCGCCCGGGCGAACCGACGAGCTGTCGGAAGAGGTCTCCAAGCTTCGGCGCGCGGTCGCCGAGCGACTGGACAGCGGGGGGCGGGACGGGGCTGTCGCGTACGTTGAGGAGGCGTGCGGAGTGGATCAATTCGCCGCCGCGCTGGTCGTCGACTACCTGAACGCGGCTCGAGCGGCGCTCGGCGGCGTGTTGCCGAGCGACGAGGACATCGTGTTCGAGCGTTTCTTCGACGAATCCGGCGGGATGCAGCTGATAATCCACGCGCCGCTGGGATCGAGGATCAACCGGGCGCTCGGCCTCGGGCTGCGCAAGAAGTTCTGCCTGAACTTCGACTTCGAGCTCCAGGCCGCAGCCAGCAACGACGCGGCGCTGCTCTCGCTCGGGCCGCAGCACTCGTTCCCGCTCGAGGACGTCCCCGCCTTTCTTCGCTCCCACAACGTCCAGGACGCCGTCACCCAAGCCGTACTCCGCAGTCCCATGTTCACCGCCCGGTGGCGCTGGAACCTCAACCGCTCGCTCGCGGTGCTGCGCCGAAAGGGCGGGAAGCTCAACCCGTTCAACATCCAGCGGATGGAGTCGGACGACCTGATGGCGGCCGTTTTCCCGGACCTCGCCGCCTGCCAGGACAACAGTCCGGCCGGCCCGGTCGAGATCCCGGACCACCCGCTCGTGCGCGAGACCCTGAACGACTGCCTGACCGAGGCGATGGACATCGAAGGCCTCAAACAGCTGGTGGGCAGGTTCGAGCAGGACACGATTCGCATGCACTTCGTCGATACCGTCGAGCCGAGCGTCCTGGCGCACGAGATCCTGAACGGGGCCCCGTTCACGTACCTCGACGAGGACGCCGAGATCGGCGAGCGCCGCTCGCGCGCCGTCCCGCTCCGCCGCGGACTACCGGTGGAGCCGCGCGAGCTCGGCCGGCTCGATCCCGACGCGATCGCGCGCGTGCGGTCCGAGGCGGTTCCCGACGTACGTGACCCCGACGAGCTGCACGACGTGCTCCTGTCGCTGATCTCGGCCCAGGCGCGGGAGGAGTGGACGCAGCACTTCGAATCTCTAGTGGCGGACGGGAGGTGCATTGCCGTTCACCGTGCCGGGGAAACCGAGCCGCTGTGGGCGGCGACCGAGCGCCGAGCCGAGCTCGAGGCGCTTTTCCCGGACGCCCACTTCGTGCCCGACCACAAGCTTCCGCCGACGCTCGCGACCCGCGACGGCGCCGACCCCGACGAGGCCGGTGTGCGGATGGTCCAAGGCCATCTGGAGATCAGTGGTCCCGTGACCGTCCGGGATCTGGCGGCCGCGACGGGGCTCGCCGCGTCCTCGGTCACGATCGGGCTCGAGGCACTCCGCGGTCGCGGGATCGCGGTGGCGGGGAGGTTCGAGCCCGACCAAGGGGAGCAATGGTGCGCGCGGCGCCTGCTGGCCCGCATCCACAGCTACACGCGCGAGCGCCGGCGAGCCCAGGTTCGTGCTGTGACGCAGGAGGAATGGCATGAGTTCCTCCAGGCCTGGTGGCACCTGACTCCCGGGAGCCAACTTCACGGCCGCGCCGGTGTTGCCGAGGTGATCGAGCAGCTTCAGGGCTCCCAGTTCCCGGCCGGGGAGTGGGAGCGGATCCTGGCCGCGCGGGTCGAGTCCTACCGGCCCGAGTGGCTCGACGATCTGTGCCTGTCAGGGGAGGTCGCGTGGGGGCGGCTGTCGCTGCTCGAGCGTGCGGTCGAGGGCACCGACGAACCCGCCCCCTGGACGGGCAAGACACCGTCGCGCCGAACCCCGATTGCTTTCATGCTCCGCGAGGATCTCCCGTGGCTGCTTCAGGCCCACCGCGGAAGCGCCGCGCCTGCCGAACCGACTGAGGGCGTCAGCCGCGAGGTGCTCGACGCACTGCGCGACCGCGGCGCGCTGTTCCACTCCGAGCTTCAGACGATCACCGACCGGCTGCCGACCGAGATCGAGGAGGGCCTCTGGGATGGCGTCGCGCGCGGGCTGCTCAGCGCCGATGGGTTCAACGCGATCCGCACGCTGCTGCACGCGCGGACCCGGTTCGCCCGCCGCCAGCGCCAGCGGAGCTATCCGAAGACCGGATCGCGCGGCCGGCGCGGCAGCTGGCGCCACGGCGTCGAAGGCCGCTGGACGCTGCTCCCGGCCGTCGAGCCGATCGAGGAGGTCGAGGAGCTGGCCGAGCTTGTCGCCTGGCAACTGCTGCACCGGTGGGGCGTCGTGTTCCGCGACGTCCATGTGAAGGAGCGGCTGGCGCTGCCGTGGCGCGACGTCCTCTGGGCGCTGCGCCGGCTCGAGGCGCGCGGCCTCACCCGCGGCGGCCACTTCGTCACGGGCGTCACCGGCGAGCAGTTCGCCGGGGAGGCCACGATCCCGCAGCTGCGCGCTCGGGGTAAGACGTCCGCCGCTCGGGTCGCGTCAGGCGGCGCTTCGGGCTAGACCGAGCGCCGTCAACTCTCAGCTGGGCGCTTCTCGATCTTCGCGGACGCGCTTCGCCAGCGCCTGCAGAAGGCCCCAGGCGATCGATGGGTCGCTCTGCACGAATGGGCGGAAGTCCCAGTAGGTGAGGCCGAGGCAGATGAGGTCGGTGACGGCGGTCACCGTCGCAGTCCGCTCGCCGCCGTCGATCAGGGCGATCTCGCCGAAGTAGTCGCCGGGCCCGAGGTTCGGCCGAGGCTGACCCTGCACGGACACCGCGGCCTCGCCCGTGCGGATGATGAAGAACGCGGCTCCGCCGGCGCCCTCCTTGGCCACCGTCTCGCCGGCCGCGAATCGCCGCTCCTTGAACAGTGCCGTCACCTGCTTGACCTGTTTCTCGTCGAGCTCGGCGAACAGCGGGATTCCCTGCACGGCCTCCTCGGACTCCTCCGGCGTCACGGCGGGCTCGACCTTTACGCGCTGCGCGGTCACCGCGCGGCACTGCAAGAGGTAGATCTGGTCGCCGGCGAGTGCCCACTCGATATCGCGGGCCGGCCCGTAGACCTCCTCACAGCGGACTGCCAGCTGGTTCAGCTGGGCGAGGTGCTCGTCGGTCAGACAGAGCGACTCGGTCAAGTCGGGGGAGACCGGGTCCTCGTATCGTCCCTCCGTCCGGCAGCGAGCGGATCGCGACCTTCTTCAAGCCCGGGGTCCGCTCGAGGATTTCCCCGGAACGGCTGAGACGGAACATGTCGGGAATCACCAGGCCCGCGACGACCGCTTCACCCAGCCCCCAGCTCGCCTCGATCACGCGCTCGTCGGCTCCCGTCACGGGGTTGCGGGTGAACATCACCCCGGCGGCGACCGGATCGAGCAGCTCCTGCACGACCACGCCGACGCTCGGACGCGTGAAGAGCCCGACACGCTGCCGGTACGTGATCGCCGAGTCGGAGTTGGCCGACCACCAGATCTCGCGGACGGCTTCGCTCACCTGCTCCACTCCCGGCACGTTCAGCAGCGTCAGATGCTGCCCGGCGAAGCTGGCCTCGGCGCTGTCCTCATCGACCGCCGAGGAGCGGACGGCCAGGGGCCCGCCGAGCGGACGCACGGTTCCGAGGACGCGCTCGATCGCGTCCTCCTCGCCACGGCCACCGCCTCGACGACCGGCCCGGCGAGCGCGAAGCCCGGCGGGAGCGGCAGCCCGCCCCTGGCGGCGTCACCTAGGCCGACCGCCTTGGCCCCGAACAGCGGCTCCTCGCGGACGTCCTCGAGCGGGACTACGTCATTCAATCCAGCACCGTCACTTCGCCGGCGTCCCCGTCGACTCGCACTTGGGCGCCGTCGCCGATTCTGTCGGTAGCGTCTCGGGTACCGACGACGCCCGGGATCCCGTACTCGCGAGCGACGATCGCCGAATGTGACAGCAGGCCGCCGCTGTCGGTGACGATCGCTCCGAGCAGTGGCAGGAGGATGTTGAACGCCTCAGTCGTCGACTCGGTGAGGAGCACATCTCCCTTGACGATCCGGTCGAAATCGGCGGGACCCGAGACACGCCGCGCCGGGCCTTCGTAGACGCCAGCGCTCGCGGCAAGGCCGCGGAGCTTCTGCTCATCGTGCTCCTCCTGGCCGGGCATGAACATCGAGTCCATCGCCAGGCCCACCGCCTGCATCACGCGCTTGGCCGCGGGGGGCAAGCCGGATGGATCGGGCGGTTCCGGCGGCGGGGGACCGAGCGTCTGCGGCGCCTGCTTGGCGTCATGGGCGGTCCGCCAATTGAACCGCTCGGCGAGCTCGTCGGCGGACGGGCCACCGGTACCGAGACCAGCGCGCACATCTCGTCGAAGCCGCGTCGATGATGTGCTCGGGTCGTGGATCCGGCCCTCGGCCGCGAGCACGCCGGCCGGCGCCGAGCGCTGCGCGGCGCATGATCCCCGACGCCCAGATGTCGCTGAACACGCCCCGCTCGTCACGGATCCGGTACATCAGCCGCGCCTCGCCGAGCAGCTCGTCGAACTCGTCACGGTGCTCCTCGGGGACCTTCTCCGGACCTCGGCGATCTTCGCGTCGACATCGGACGTCAGCGCCGTCCTCCTCGCTCCGACGGCGATCCGGATCGCCCTAAGCAGCGCGTCGGGGAGCTCGAGCGCGTAGCGGCCAGCGATGTCGAACCCGTCGAGCAGCCGGTATCCGATCAGCTCGAGGTAGCCGGAGACCGCTGCGACCCGCTTCGCTGTCGAGCGCGCGCAGCTCGTCGAGCACTCCCGGGATCGCCGTCGGAGGCGAGCAGCGCCGCGGCCGCTGGGTCGGCCTTCCGAATCGCCTCGATCATCGCATCGAGCTCTCCCGATGCTCCCGCGGAAACCGGTGCCGCACCTCGCATCATGCCCAGCAGCTCGGCTTGCGGCACGCCGGTCCAGTCCCCCGCGTGGGCGAGGAAGTCGCCGATCGCGATCACCGCCGCTCCGGTGAAGCGCATGTGCTGATAGATCATCTCGGCGTGGTGCTCGCGGCAGCGCTTCAGGTAAGCCGCCAGCTCTTCGTCGGACAGCGCGTCGGGATCGACCTCCTGGAGCTCGCGGTGCGTCCTTGATCGACCGCGGCTTGTAGGTCTCGTCCCAGTCACGCAGCTGATCGCGCCACAGCTTTCCGTCAATCACTTCTTGGGCGCGCGCGAGCCGCGCGGGAATTTCCTGCTCATCGAGCGGACGCATCGTGGAGTACGCGAACCCGTTCACGTACTGGAATTCGATTCCCCCGAACAGCAGCCCGTAGTAACTCGTCACTTCGCGAAAGCCCCGCGCGAACGGCTCGGGACGCATCTCCATCCAGTAGTGCGTCACCGGACGCGGGAAATGAACTGTGTCTAGGTTCCACGGACCTGGCCCCGGCGGCTCGAACGTCAGCTCCGAGAGCGGCTCTACCGTCGTCATAAGTACCCCCTGCCGTTTGGTGTTTCCCGTGCTAAGGATTGCACCTAACCAACGGTTTGGGGGAATTTTGTAGCGGTGGGTTGAGCCGCTACCCGGCCCGCTGCCGTTCGGACACGACCCCCGCGATCGTTGCGATGGTCGTGACGGGGTCTTCGATGTGGGGGTAGTGCCCGAGGCCGGGGAGCCGACTGATTGGAACGTGCGGCCTGAGGCTGACCACGGCCTGAAGCACCGCCTCGGTGCAGATCGGATCGAGACCGGCCCACACGAGCTGGAGTTGTCCCGGCCAGTCGCGGAGAGCATCTCGCCAGCGCTCTGCGGTGGGGCTCGTGACGCGTTCGCGGTTGTAGAAGATCAGGCGCTCGAGCAGCCGGTGCCCGCCGTTGTGGCGCAGCAGCGCCCACTGGTCGTCGCCCTCCTCGCTGTTCAGCGGGTGCTCGCGCGAGAAGATGCCCGCGAACTGGCGGCGGAAAGAGAACTCATTTGCCAGGCGGGCGGCCAGCGGTCCCAGCGGGCTGAGCAGGAGTTTCTGGCCCCAGAGCAGACTCGCTCGCTCTCGGACGAGGCTCGCGTTGAGCAGAATGGCCGAGTCCAGCTCGAACGAGAGCGTGTGCTCGATGTCGCGTGCGAGCAGTTCGGTCGCGACCGAGCTGCCCATGTCGTGCGCTACGACGATCACCCGCCCGGACCCGAAGCGGGCGACGATCTCCTCGGCTATGTCTGCCTGGGTGCGAAGCGAGTACACCTGGTCGCGCGGCTTGTCCGAGAGGCCGAATCCGAGAAAGTCGAACGTGATCACGTGATGCCCGGAAAGGAGATCGAAGGCGTGACGCCAGTCGTAGGAGCTCGACGGATATCCGTGCAGGAACAGCAGCGACGGCCCTCCGCCGGGCTCGGGATGACCGCGCACGAAGATTTGACGGCCCGCGATCTCGGTGAGCGTCCCGGTTTGTCGCCAGGCGGAGACGCGCGGGGTGAGTTGCGACGGCACGGGGCTAGAGTTTCCGGACATGTCCCTCGCGGCGCAACGGAACAGGCGGCGACAGTCGCCCGACGAGACCCGCCGTCAAATCCTCGACGCGGCGATCGAGTTCCTGCGCGAGCGTCCCTTCCGGGAGCTGAACGTCGACGCGCTGATGGCACGAACGGGTCACACGCGGACGCTTTTCTACCGGCACTTTGACGACATCCCGGCGCTGATGCTGGCGCTGATCGAGGATGTGGGGGTGAGCTGCTCGAGCTCGGCCGGGAGTGGAGCCAGAGCGAACGGGTTGGGCCTGCCGAGGCTCGCCGGCGGCTGGCGGGGTTCGTCGACTTCCAGACTCGCAACCGGCCGCTGGTGCTCGCTGTCGTCGATGCCGCACACCATCACGACGTCGTCGAGCAGGCGTACGAAGGGATGGTCGAGGGGTTCGTGCAGCTCACCGCGCAGACGATCGAGTCCCGGATCGAGACCGGTGACCTCGGCCCGATCGACGCCCCGGAGGTCGCACGCGCGCTGATCCGGATGATCAACGGCTACCTCGAGGACCCGAAGCGAACGGCCGACCCCGACCGCGTGCTCGACACGCTCTGGACGATCTGGACCCGGACGTTGTTTCCGGGTGCCCGATCCTGATCGGCTCGCTGTTGACACCCTGTCACTAAGCCTATAACGTTCGCCCCGTGGAGATGGGCAGAGGGATCGGTCGCGGGCGCGTGCTGGGCCTGCTGATGCTCCTCGCCGCGCTACTCGCTACGGCACTCGCGCTGACGGGGGCAAGTGCCAGCGCGGCTCGCAGCCAGAAGGGCAAGCAAGCGCACAGGAATCCGAACCGCGGCGCCAAGCTGCACCGCCCCAAGCCCGCGCCGAGCGGCATCCACAAGATCAAGCACGTGGTGATCATCATGCAGGAGAACCGCAGCTTCGACAATTACTTCGGCACCTACCCGGGCGCCGACGGGATTCCGGGGCTCGCGGGTAACCCCGGCACGCTGCCGTGCGTCCCCGATCCGAATGCGGGCGGCTACTGCGAGTCGCCGTACCACAACTGGCTGCTGACGAATGCCGGCGGTCCCCACTACCAGCAGAACGTGTACCAGGACATCGACGGCGGCAAGATGGACGGGTTCATCAAGACGGTCGAGTCCGGCGCTGACCTCGACACAGACAGGCTCGGCTGCTTGGTCGACCTGCAAGCGCCGAACTGCGTCGACGTGATGGGTTACCACACCGCAGGGGAGATCCCGAACTACTGGACTTACGCGAAGGACTTCGTGCTCCAGGACCACATGTTCGAGCCCTCGGCGGCGTGGAGCCTCGTCTCACACCTGTACATGGTCTCGGGGTGGTCGGCGAATGCACCAGCGGCTACGACGCCTCGACCTGCAAGCCCAACAACGAGTTCCCCGAACTACCCGGCGGCGGCACCCCTGCCGAGCAGCAGCTCACCGGCGCGGCGCTGGGGATCCTGCTGCCGCGAACCCGCTCGCCACGCCGATCTACGGCGTGGACCGACATCACCTATCTGCTGCACAGGTACGGGGTCAGCTGGAAGTACTACGTAGAGCAGGGGACCGAGCCCGATTGCGAGTCCGGAGCGATGACCTGCACATCGGTGCCGCAGGTCGATACGGCGCCGTCGATCTGGAACCCGCTGCCGGCGTTCGGCGACGTCCACCAGGACAGCCAGGTCGGCAACGTCGTCCCGACCACGCAGCTGTTCACGGACGCGCGCGCGGGCGATCTGCCCTCGGTCTCGTGGGTGATCCCGAGCGGCGACGACTCCGAGCATCCGCCCGCCAACATCGCCGCTGGCCAGGAGCACGTCACCAACGTGATCAACGCGATCATGCGTGGCCCCGACTGGAACTCGACCGCGATCTTCGTGGCCTGGGACGACTGGGGCGGCTTCTACGACCATGTCGATCCCCCGACCGTCGACGGCCAGGGCTACGGTCTCCGCGTCCCGGGCCTCGTGATCAGCCCGTACGCCAGGCGGGGCCACATCGACCACCAGACGCTCAGCTTCGACGCCTACCTGAAGTTCATCGAGGACGATTTCCTCTCGGCCATCGGCTGAACCCGCGGACCGACGGGCGTCCCGATCCCCGGCCGGATGTGCGCGAGAACGCGAAGATCCTCGGCAACCTCCTGCGCGACTTCAACTTCAAGCAGACACCGCGCGCGCCGGTGATCCTCAATCCCAATCCGTTCCACTTGCTCATTCCTGCGCCTTCACCGGGAATTCTCCAGAGCCTGCTGTGATGGCCGGAGCGGCGGCCACGATCGAACCGACCGCCGATCAGCTCGAGCGACTGATCGGCTCCGATCACGAGGGCCCGTTCGTGATGGTCAACCTGCTGCGTTTCAAGGAGGCCGCCGACGGGGTCGACGCCGTCGACGGGATCAGCGGCGCCGAGGCGTACGCGCGCTACGGCGCCGGGGCGCAGCGCGCACCTCGAGCGCATCGGCGGTCGGATTCTGCTCGCCGTCACGGCCCAGGAGTCGGTGATCGGCCCGACCAGGTGGAGTGGGATCTCGTGATCGCCGTCCAGTACCCGTCGCGCGCCGCGTTCGTGCAGATGGTGAGCGACCCCGAATACCTCGCAATCCACGCCCATCGCGCCGCTGCGCTGGCCGACTCGCGGCTGATCGCATGCGAAGCGGTGCCCGTGTGACAGCGTGCTCGGCGCTCGGCGTCGCGGTCGTGATCGCGACCGCGGCGGCCGCGGCCGCCGGGGCGGCGTCCGCTGCCGCGCAGCCTCAGACCCTCAGCGGCAGCTGCCAGTTCAGCGGGCCGATTCGGCCGAACCCGCCGATCACGGTCGTGCCCGAGCCGGGGGCCCATTTCTCCTACCAGGGCGCCGGAACGTGCTCGGGCACCTTCGATGGCATGGCGACGAGCGGGGCATCGACCTCCGTGACGTTCACGAACGTCGCGACGGCGTTCGACACGTGTGAGTTCGGGCCTGACTTCAATTTGCCGGGGACGATGATGGTGCACTCGGGTGGAGTGACCGCGAACTTCGCGATCACGATCAACCTCGCTAGGCTCGCGCTGGCTGGGCCGTTCGTGCTTACGACGCCGGGCGGTGGCGAAGCGCTCGGAACGGCCCAGTTCACACCCCCCGACGCGGCGCAGGCGATCGGCCAGTGCGCAGGATCGGGTATCGGGACCGCGACTCTCAGCGGGAGCTTCAACACACTCTCTCCCCTGGTGGGGAGCCAGGTCGTTCCCGCGGCGCGGACGCTACCCCGCTTGGCGGTGAAGTGGCGGTCGCACCATCGGCACCGGCGAGCGAAGCGCGTCAGGCACCGACACACCGCTGCTTGATCTCCCTCGGAGCAGCATGGGCGCCGTCCCGGAGCTCATCACGACACTCGCTGGGTCAGGTCGTAAACGGTCTGGCCGCCGATCGTGATCGCCTTGAAGTGGCTCTTGACCCAGCTCGCGATCTGGGTCGAGCTGCCCGAGCGGGCGCCGGGCCCACCCGCGGGTCCGCCGCCGCCGCGCGCTCCGGCGCCCGGCGCACCGCCAGGTCCACCGGGGAGTCCGCCCCCACCACCGCCGCCGCCGGAGGCGATGTAGTAATGGATCTCGCCCTTGGCGACGTACCGCTCGAAGGCGCTCAATGTCAAATTGCCGCCGTTGCCGCTGAACCCGCCGATCGCCATCACCGGATCACCGCCGGTGGCGAGCTCGAGGCTCGCGGCCGTCTGAGAGCCACCGACGGCCGCGACCCAGCTGTAGCGGCTGGCGTCCGCGCGCAGCGCGTTGACGAGTGCCTTGCTCGTCGTCGCCGCGCCACCACCGGGGCCGCCGCCAAATGCTCCCGCGCGGGGCCTGCCTTGGCCGCCGGACGCACCAATTCCCGGAGGTGCGAACGCGCCGCTCGGGCGCGCGCCGGGCGGCGGCCCGCCGGCACCTGCGAAGCCGAACACACCGCGCGCGGATGACCGTCCAGCGCCCGGAACGCCACCGCCGCCAAAGTCGCTCGCGACCGCCGGTCCAGCGGACGGGATCGAGCCGTCGTGGGGCGTCGCGATCGTGTCGGCGGCGTACGCCATCGGCCCGCTCAGGCACGCTACGGCCGCGACGGCCAGCGTCGCGGCACCGGCGCGGCGCCACAGCCGGCCGAGCGCCGGCGCGGCGAGCAATCCGACGACCGCGAGCCCCGTCGTCGCCCCGACGACTCCGCGAAGCCACGGCTGCCACGACGATGTCCGATCCAGGAGCACGTACGCCCAAATACCCGTCCCCGCGACAGCGGCGGCGGCAATCGCCCGGGCGTACAAGCGCTCGCGATGCGACCACAGCATCGCCGTCCCGATGGCGACCAGCGCGCCGATCGCCGGTGCGAGCGCGACCGTGTAGTAGGTGTGGATCACGCCCTGACTGAAGCTGAAGACGACCGCGGTGACGATCAGCCAACCGCCCCACAGCAGCAGTGCCGCGCGGGTGCGATCGGTCCGCGGCGCGCGTCGCCGGGCCCAGAGGCCGATGACGAGCGCGAGCAGCGCCGCCGGGAGCAGCCAGGACGCCTGGCCGCCCATGATGCTGTTGAACAGCCGGAGCACGCCCGTCTGGCCACTGAAGTTGGCCCCACCGCCACCGCCGCCCGGGCCCCCGCCCGAGAAGATCCGCTGCAGGCCGTTGTAGCCGGTGATCAGATTGAAGATGTTGTTGTCAGGCGAGCCGTCGATGAACGGGCGCGTGCCCGCCGGCCACAGCGCGACGATCGCCACCCACCAGCCGGCGCTGACGACCACGGCGGCGCCGCCAGCGAGCGTTTGTTTGATCCGCCGCCCCAGTCCGGTGCGGGGCCGCGTACATGTACACGGCCGCGAACGCCGGTAGCACGAGGAACGCCTGGAGCATCTTGGCCAGGAACGCGAACCCGATCATCGTTCCCGCGGCCACGACCCAGCGCGTGTCGGCCTTCTCGAGCGCGCGGATCAGGCAGTACGCCCCGGCGACGAGCAGCAGCACGAGCAGTGCGTCGGGGTTGTTGAAGCGGAACATCAGCGCCGCGACTGGGGTGATCGCGAACAGCGCTCCGGCCGCGAGGCCGGCGCCGGTCCCGAACCAGCGCTTCACGCCCGCGTACAGCAGCGCCACGGCCGCGACCCCCTCGAGCGCCTGCGGAGCGAGCATGCTCCAGCTGCTGAAGCCGAAGATCCGCCCGGAAAGCGCCATCACCCAGAGCGAGGCGGGCGGTTTGTCGACGGTGATGAAGTTGGAGGAGTCCAGCGAGCCGAAGAACAGGGCCTTCCAGCTCTTCGTGCCCGCCTGGACGGACGCGGCGTAGAAGCTGTTCCCGTAGCCCGATGCGCTGAGGTTGATGAGGTAGGCAGCCGCTGTCCCGATGAGCAGGACGGCGAGCGCAACGTGTGCCCAGGTGACTCGCGCCCGGAGCCGCGCGATTAAGGAAGTGCGATGTGGGTATGTGCGAGGACCTAGGACGGGACGGTCGAGCACGCTGCTGATGGAGTTCATGGCCGGGCAGCCTGCCTGAGCAAGTGAAGAGCTCGTTGGGATTCGCGTAGGAGGAAGGTAGGAACTACGAGCTAGTTCGCGGCGTAGCGGCGCTTCAGAACCAGGATGCGCTGATACGCCGAACTGACAACGGCTCGGGGAATCGCCCCCGAGCGCGCCGCCGAGAGCATCGACCGGTAGGCGGTGGCGCCGGCGGCTTCAGTCGTCGACACGAGGATGATGTCGTCGCCCGCGGCGTCGGCGCGGACGACCGCCCGGGCGGTGGTGGATCCGGTCGGTGCCTCGAGGTCGTCGGTAATGACCACCCCTTTGTATCCGAGCGTGTGGCGCAGCAGGCCGGTGATGATCGCACGCGACATCGCGGCCGGACCCGAGGGATCAAGGTTCGGGTAGATGCCGACGGAGGCCATGATCAGCGGGACGTGGTCGGCGATCAAGGAGCGGTACGGGGCGAGATCCTTCGGTTCGCTCGTTATCGACTGGAGCGCATAGTCCGTGTCAGTCCTTGCCCCACCCAGGCCGGGGAAGTGCTTCGCGGTCGGCGCAACGCCTGCCGCCCGCATGCCGTCGGCGAACGGCACGGCGCTGTTGATCACCGCCGCGGCGCTCATTCCGAATGCGCGGTTCTGCTGCCAAATGAACACGGAGGCCGAGTGGGGGACGTCGACGACCGGTGCGAGGTCGACGTTGATCCCCGCGGCGCGGAGCGCCGCGCCCGTCCGTCGGCCCTGCGTCCGCGCGACGGCGCTACCGGCAGCGCCCATCGCGGGCGGCGACACGTCGGGCGGCGCCCACGGCAGCCGCTTCACTCCGCCACCCTCCTGATCGGTTGAGATCAGGAGCGGGGGGTTTCCCCCGGACCGTGCGGCGCGTTGCAGTCGCACGACAAGTGACCTCGTCTGGCCCGGAGACACGACGTTGTCCCCGTAGAGGATGACCCCGCCCACCTGGCCATTCCGAATCCTCGCCAACAGTCCACTGTCGGGGACCGTGCCGTCCATTCGAACCATCAGCTGCTGGCCGATCATCTTCGCGAGGCTGGCGCCGGCGGTGGATGCGTGGCGGGCCGCGGTCGCAGTGGGGGCCGCGACGCCCCCGGGGCGCGAGATCGGCCCGCCTCCGGGGCGAACATTTGCGCCGACTGCATCGATGACGGTGGACCGGGCCGGACGGCGCCCGGCGCCCGTGATCGACAGGATCGCGAGCGCTGCCACGACTACGGTGGCGGCAATCAGGGAGCCCCGAAGAACTCGGGATCGCATCCGCGGCACCGGCGCATGTTAGGAGGCTTCTTGATACCGAACCAGCTCGGCGACCACCACTGCATCGTTGTGCTCGCGGTCGCGAGCCGCGTACAGAATCGTTACCGGAGCATCTTCCGCCCGCTTGCGCAGCCCGTCGACCTCTTCGCGGTGCTCCTCCAGCTCCTGGCGGTAGCGGGAGCGGAACTCGTCGAATCGCTCCGGCTTGTGGCCGAACCAGCGCCGGAGCTCGCTGCTCGGAGCGAGCTCGCGCGCCCACTCGTCCAGGCCGGCGCGCTCACGTGAGACTCCGCGAGGCCACAGGCGGTCGACAAGCACCCGATAGCCATCACCGGGGTCGGCCGGCTCGTAGATCCGCTTGATCCGTACGTCCGGGCTCACAGCATCTAGTCTGCTCTCCTACGTAGGATTCAGCAAGGAACCGACCCCATGCCGACGGACGAACCCACCTCACTCCGCGCCGCGCTTCAGCCGTCCGCCCTGCGAGCCGCGCTCATCCCGGAGCGTCCTGTGTTCGCGAACCCATGGGACAAGACCGTGGACATGTTCGCCTGTTACGTAGCGGTCAGCTTTCTCGTCCCGCTGCTGCTCTGGTCCGGCGGCAAGGCGATGGGCCAGATCTTCAGCTTCACCTCGCACTGGAAGCTCGGCGTGTTCATCGCTGCTGCGGTCGTGGGTGCCGCGGGTTTCATGACGATCGTCGGGCGCGAGCGGACGCGGATCGCGGTCGACGTGCTCGCGATCACGGCGTGGTTCCTGCTCGGCTTTGTGGTGGCGCCGATCATCGGGCTCGATCTCTCGACCGCGGCGGCGATCGTCTGTTACGCCGTGCTGCTGGTGCTGACGCTCGGCTATGTCGTCGCCATCGGTGTTTTTGAGCGCGGCATGATGGGCTTCATCACCACGCTGACCTGGCCGGTCACCTGGAGCCTGCTCGCGGTGTTCTTTGCGTTTACCGCGTACCGGCTGGTTCTGTTCACGTAGGAGGCTGTCGCTTAGGACAAGGTCTGGGTAGGCCGCGTTGTCATGGGGTGACAATGGGCTTGCGGCTTGATCGAGCCAGGATCGTTCGAGGCTTGGGATGAAACATGTCGCCAGACGACAGTTTCATCCACAGTCCCCCTGCCGGGGGTCTCGTTCGACGACAGGCTGGCTCTGGAGCCCGGAACACGACCGTCGCTCGTCGCAAAGTCCTCACCAGGACCGCTGCCGATTGTCACTTTCGTACAACCCGCTGTCTTTATGCGACAGCCTCGTCCACAGCTAGGAGGTGTTCCGGGCGCGCACCGTCGCCCGCAGCGCCTCGAGGGCCGAATAGCCCGGCGTCCAGCCGAGCTGATCGCGAGCCTTCGTGGTGTCCATGATCGAAGGGTGGCTCAGAGACTCGACCCAGTTCACTCCGGGTGGCACGAACGACGGCATCGGGACCGCGGCTGCGGTTCTGGCTGCGGCGTGAACCACACGGGCTGGGGAGGGGGATCGGCGAGAGCCCGAGCTCGCGCACGATGTCGGTGCCGGTCAGCACGCCGTCGGCGGCGATGTTGTAGGCGCCCGGCGGGCCGGCGCCCACGACGCATTTGATCAGCGCCTCGCCGACATCATCCTCGTGGATGAACTGCAGCTGCACGTTGGCCGCGATCATCGGCACCGGGATCGGAAGCCGGTCGACGAGCCCGAGCAGCCAGCTCCCGAGCTTGGCCAGCGGCCACGGCAGTGCGCCCTTGGCGCCGAGCGCGTGCGGACCGAGCACGATTGGCGGGCGTACCAGGTAGAGGTCCGGCGCGTCCGGATCCGAGGCCTCGGTCGCCAGAAGCTTCTCGAGCTCGGCCTTCTCCTGTGCGTAGAACAGCCGGTCCGCCGGGACGCGTCGGCCAGTCCTCGGTCATGCCAACGGGGTTGTCAGGGTGAAAGCCGTACGCGGCGACTGACGAGGCGTACACGAACCGCTTCACCCCTGCGTCGCGCGCGGCTCCGAACGCGTTCAGCGTGCCCTCGACGTTGACTGCCCTGATCGTGTCGGCGTCGACGGTGCCCGTAACGATGAACGCGAGGTGCACGACGACGTCCGCGCCCTCGAACGCCTCTCGAAGCGCATCCTGGTCACGGACGTCGCCCTGCCGGTACTCGAGCTTGCTCCAGCCATACTCGGCCGGGTCGAACGGCCGGCGCGCGATTCCCACGACGCGACCGACGTCGGGCGAGACCTCGAGCAGCGGCATCAGGCCGAAGCCAAACGTGCCGGTGGGCCCGGTCACGGCGACGGTCAACTGGTCGGTCACGAACTCACGCTACCCAGCTGGGCCGCCAGCTCATGCAGATCGGCGGCCGATATGTCCGCATCTGGATCCTGACGAGGCGCCGACCCCGACCCGAACTCGAGCGGCCGGTCGATGAACGCGCTGCGCAGTCCGGCCCGGCGGGCGGCCCACAGATCGGCGGGATGCGCCGCGACCATCATCACCTCGCTCGGCTTCAGCCGCAGCAGCCTTGGCGCGAGCCTGTAGACCTGCGAGGCCGGCTTGTAGGCACCCGCGAGCTCGGCCGAGAGCAGGCAGTCGAAATGCAGATCGCCGTGACGGACGAGGTCGACGAGCAGCGCCATGTGGCCGTTTGAGAGCGTCGCGACCACACGCTCGCCGCGGAGCTCCGAGAGTCCCTCGCGCACGTCCGCCCATGGATCCAGCCGATGCCATCCCCCGACGAGGCGCTTGCGGACCTCCGGATCGACCTCGAGGCCGCGCTCGGTCAGCAGGTCATCGAGCGTCGCGAGGTGAAGCTCGTCGAAATCGCCCCACCGGCGCACGCGGTTGTTGACCTCGAGCATGATCGGGACGTAGCGCTCCCGCCACCCGTCCGCGAGCTCCTCGGGATCGCCCGCTACACCGCTCTCGCGGAACGCGTCGGCGATGCCCGACCGCCAGTCGACGAGCGTCCCGAAAACGTCGAACACGAGCGCGCGGACGGCCACACCCTGACCCTAAGGCTTCCACGCCGTGATCGCCGCGACGATTTCCTCCGGAGAGTCCTCCTGGATGTAGTGCCCGGCGCCCTCCAGGACCACGGTCCGGTGGTCTGGGAACAGCTGCTCCCAGCGCCGGCGCTCGCGGTCGCGGAACGCGATGTCCCTCGTCGGCCACACGAGCAGTGCCGGTCGGTCAGCGAGTGTCTCGAGCCCACGCTCCACCTCGGCGAGGAACGGCCTGCTGCGGAGGATCTCGCGCGGAAACACGTGCATCGGGCGGCGCGACTCCGGTGTCGGGAAGGGGCCGCGATAGGCGGCCATCACTGCCTCGGGCAGCTTCCGGCGCTTGACGTTGCCGGGAATGATTCTCTCGACGAAGAGGTTCCGCTCCCGGATCAGATAGCCGCCAATCGGCCCGGCGGCAAGCCGCGAGAGGACCTGTATGGCGGGGTCACTTATCGGCCACGCCCACGTGTTGCCGATCACGAACGCCGCGAACCGCTCCGGCTGCCTCGTGGCCGTCGCGAACCCGATCGGCCCACCCCAGTCCTGGACCATCATCGTCACGCCGCTCAGATCGAGCTCCACGATCAGCCGCTCGATCACCGCGGCATGCTCGGCGGGCGTGAACCCGTAGCCGGGCGCTGCTCGCGAGAGACCGAAGCCCGGGTAATCGGGTGCAATGCAGCGGTACCGGTCGCGCAGACTCTTGACGAGGTCGCGATATAGAAACGACCAGGTCGGGTTTCCGTGGAGCAGGAGCAGCGGTGGGCCGCTCCCTTCGTCGAGGTAGTGGACCAATGAGCCTTCGATCTCCGCGTAGTGGCTGTCGAACGGGTACAGGTCGGCACGGATCCAAGCCGGCCGGGTTAACGGGACGTCAGCGGTGATCGCGGAAGCCTACGACGTCCGAACCGCCCGGGCCAGCCGCTCAACCGCACCGGGTGCCGTCCACATGTACAGCGCCGGCTCGATCGCCTCGAGCTCGAGCAGCACCGGTGCGCCATCCGGACCCGGCACGAGATCGACTCGCGCGTAGAGCGGCACGCCGAAGCGCTCGGCGATCTCCTCGTGGACCGCGTGGGCTAGGTCGGTCTGCGCGGCGTCAGCGGTCCCAGGGCCCACGAGATCATCATCGAGCATGACCGCTGCGACGCGGAGCGGATGGTCGGAAACTGGCGCCACGCCGTCCTGCCGGAGCACCGGCCGTTTGCGCAGCACGTGCGAGAGCTCGCCGCCGAGGAACACGAGCGCCGTCTCGCCCTGCTCGTCGATCTCGTGTAAATAAGGCTGCACCAGCGCCACGCGTCCGCTGGCGCAGATCCGATCGATGAGCGCGCGGGCCTCGTCATGGCTCTCGGGCCGGAAGCGGCCGGTGTCGCGACCGCCGGCGGAGATGTTCGGCTTGACGACCACCTCATCAGCGAGCTCGACGTGCTCGTCCGGTGAGGCGACCAGCGTGGTCGGGACGGTCGGCGCTTCGAGCTCGGTCAGGTAGCGCTTGTCGGCGTTGAACGCAACGAGGGACGGCTGGTTGCGAAGCCGGTCCGGACCGACGGCATCGCACCAGGCGAGGAACTCCTCAGAGCGGTGGGTGTAATCCCAGACCGAGCGGAGCACGACGCGGTCATAGGCATCCCAGTCGACCCCCTCGTCGTCCCAGCGCTCGAACTCGGCGCCGAGCAGTTGCGCCGTGGGCTGGTCGTCGTCCCAGCCGTCCGGGAACACGTCGCAGGTGGCGAAGGCAACTCGCATTCGCCTTACGGTAGAAGGGCCCACCGTACGGGTAGCTATTCAAGGACCATGATCGAGCTCTACCAAACAGAGTGGTGCCCCCATTCGAGCAAGGTGCGCGAGCGCTTCACCGAACTCGGCGTGTCGTTCATCGCGCGGCAGGTTCCGGCGGAGCCCGGCGAGCGCGAGGAGCTCCGTCGCAAAGCGGGAACCGACGAGATTCCGACGCTGCTGCTCGAAGACGGCACGGCAATCTCCGGCGAGGATCAGATCATCGAGTTCGTCTCCGCGAATCATTCGGAGCGGAACGACGCCCCCAAGCATCGCCGGCGGGCGGAAGACTGACCCTGGACTAGGTGGCCCAGTCGCGGATCGCCGCGACGATCTCCTCGGGCGAGTCCTCCTGGATGTAGTGCCCGGCGCCTTCGAGCATCACCGTGTGGTGGTTGGGGAACAGCTGCTCCCAGCGGCGCCGTTCGGGCTCGCGGAACGCGATGTCCTTGGTCGGCCACACGAGCAGCGCTGGGCGGTCGGCGACCGCGCTCAGGCCGCGCTCGATCTCTGCGAGCAACGGCCTGCTCTTCAGGATTTCCCGCGGGAAAACGTGCATCGGCCGGCGCGAGTCGGGCGTGGGGAATGGTCCGCGATAGGCATCCATTACTTTCCGAGGCAGCTTTCGCCGCTTGGTGTTGCCGGGAATGATCTTCTCGACGAAGAAGTTCCGCTGGAGGATCAGGTAGCCACCGATCGGCCCGCCCAGGAAACGCGAGAACACCTGTGTGCCCGGGTCCGATTTCGGCCACGCCCAGGTGTTGCCGATCACGAACCCCGCGAAGCGGTCCGGTTGGCGGGTGGCAGCGGCGAATCCGATCGGTCCGCCCCAGTCCTGGACCATCATCGTCACATCGCGCAGGTCGAGCTCTTGAATCAGCCGCTCGAGCACGGCGGCGTGTTCGGCGGGGGTGAACCCGTAGCCAGGCGCCGCGCGCGAGAGGCCGAAGCCTGGGTGGTCCGGGGCGACACAGCGGTACTTGTCGCGGAGGCCCTTTATGAGCTCGCGGTAGAGAAACGACCACGTCGGGTTGCCGTGGAGTAGCAGGAGCGGGGGACCGGTCCCCTCATCGACGTAGTGAACCGAGGAACCGTCGAGCTCGGCATAGTGGCTCTCGAACGGATATAGCTCGGACGGTAGCCATGGCGGTGTGGAGGTCGAGGAGATGGCCGTAGCCTATCCCACCTGGGGCTGGACATTAGCTTAACGATCGTTTAGTGTCTCCGGCGCGATGGCCCGCGACCGCGAGATCCTCCGCGTCGCCGAGCGGCTCTTCTATGAGCGCGGATACGGCGCCGTCGGCGTCGATCTGATCGGAAGCGAGGCCGGCATCACCGGCCCCGCCATCTATTCCCACTTCCGCGGCAAGGCCGACCTGCTCGCGGCGCTGTTCGACGAGGCGATGAACCGGATGCTCGTGCTCGCCGGCCCGGTTCGCGAGGACGCTCGCGAGGAGCTTCGGCAGCTTATCCGTGCGACCGCACAGTTCGCGCTCGAACAGCGCCAACTGCTGACCGTGTACACGCGCGAGGATCGTGCGCTCGAGGCCGACGCTCGCAGGCGCTTTCGGCGACGGCAGCGCGATTACGTCGACCGGTGGGTCGCCGCACTCCAGACGCTGCGGCCCGGCGACCCGCACGAGGAGCTCGTGAGCATCGCCCACGCGGTGATCGGGCTCTTGATGTCCGTGACGATGTGGCCGCGCGAGGCGCTCAGAACGGATCGGCTCGTCGACCTGCTGGCCGGTCTCGCGCTCGGCGCACTGGGACTAAACGAGCGTTCAGAGGTCGCGGCGTGACCTCCGACGTGCTCGTGATCGGCGCCGGCGCGGGCGGGCTGTGCGCGGCCGCACGGCTTGCGCACGACGGCCACAGGCCATTGGTGGTCGAGGGCCGAGACCGCGTAGGTGGCCGCGCCTCGTCGATCCACAAGGACGGCTACACGATCAACACGGGTGCGATCGCGATCGAGTACGGCGGTGTGCTCGAGGAGACATTCAGGACCGTCGGCGCGCCCTTCGAGATCCGGGTCCCGGAGCCCGCGACGAAGTTCCGGATCAAGGGCCGCGAGGTCCAGTTGTCCAAGGGGCCGGTCGGCAAGCTCGTAAATGGCGCGCTCAAGAAGGGGGCTGGCTTGTTGCGCTCGGACGACGAGCGCACAACCGTCCGGGAGTGGCTCGATGGCTACACCCGCAACGACACCGTGCACGCGATCTTCCGCAACCTCTGTGCGGCGATCTTCGCGGTCAACGCTGACGAGCTTCCGGTCAAGGCGTTCATGACCTACTTCCTCACAAAGGGAGCATTCCGCGATTTCGGCTTCTCGCCCACCGGGACGCTCGGGCTAATGCAGGGGCTCGCCGACGCCGTGGAGGACAGCGGAGGAGAGGTGCGGCTGAGTTCGAGCGTCGAGGCTCTGCGCGTGGAGGACGGGGTCGTGACGGCGGCGCGAGTGAACGGCACCGAGATCCAGCCGAAGCTCGTGATCTCTAATGCCGGTCCCGAAGCCACCGTCGCTCTCGCCGGGCGTGAGCACTTCGACGTCGCCTACCTCGAGCGCATGGACCGAGACCTCAGACCGACCGCGAACATCGTGGTCAACATCTCAAGCAGCGAACCGCTGATGGCCGCGCCCGGAATAGTGACGTTCGGGGTAACGAGAAGGCTCTGCAACATGGCGAACCTGACGTCCACGTGCCCGGAGCTGGCACCCGCGGGGCGGCACCTGTCCGTCGCCTACGGGGTCCCGAAGCCCGCCGTCGGAGAATTCGACGAGCACGCCGAGATCGAGGCCGTCCTCGACGACCTCCGTGACGAGTTCCCCGGCTTCGACGAGCGCGTCGAGATCCTGTCAATCGAGGTGATGCGCGGCGACTGGCCCGCGCAGCGTTCGATCGCCGGCCTTGACCTCCCGCGCGAGACTCCGATCGCGAACCTGTTCAACGTCGGCGACGGCGTGAGGACATACGGAAACGGTGGCGTCCAGGCGTGTGCCGAGACCGCAAAGCTCGTCGTTGACCAGGCGCTGGGAGTCGTCGCGTGAGCTTGGTCCTGCTCGACCGCGATGATGGCACCGGCGTCGCGCACATCAGGCTGAACCGCCCGGAGGCGTCGAACGCGCTGAACATGGAGCTGCTCGCCGAGCTCCACGAGGCGCTCGGCCAGAGCCGAGACGCGCGCGCCGTCCTGCTCACCGGCGAGGGCAAGAACTTCTGCGCCGGCGGCGACGTCAAGGCGTTCGCCGCCCAGGAGGACCGGCTCCCGGAGTACATCCGCGACGCGACGATTCGGCTCAATGACTGCGCCAAAGCGCTGATCGGGCTCGATGCCCCGGTCGTCACGGCGGTGCAGGGCTGGGCCACGGGCGGCGGCGGGGTCGGGCTCGTCTGCGCCAGCGACTTGGTGCTCGCCGCCGAGTCGGCGAGGTTCATGCTCGGCGCGACGCGGGTCGGGATGGCGCCCGACGCGGGCGCGACGGTCACGCTTGCCCAGCACATCGGCCTCCGGCGGGCGATGGACCTCGCGCTTACCAACCGCGTGTTGGGCGCCGACGAAGCGCTTGAGCTCGGCCTAGTGACAAGAGTCGTCCCCGACGGCGAGCTGCAAGCCGCGGCGCGAGGGCTCGCGGCCGAGCTTGCAAGCGGACCGGCCGAGGCGATCGCTGCGACCAAGCGCCTGATCTGGGACGGTGTCGGTGCGGGCGTGGGGGAACGGCTCGAGAGCGAATCGAGAGCGGTCACGAGGCTGTCCGGGACGTCCGAGGCGCTCGATCGGCTGAGGGCGGTGATTGACCGGTGAGTGGAGCCGCGCTCATCACCGGCTCGACCAAAGGCATCGGCGCCGCGATCGCCTCTCGGCTCGCCGACGACGGCTACGACGTGATCATCAACGGTCGCGACCACGAGTCGGTGGAGCGCAAGGCGAAAGAGCTCGGTGGGCGGCCACTGGTGTTCGACGTCTCGGATCATCATGCGGTCAACGATGCGATCGCGCAGGCCGGCACACTGCGAGTGCTCGTCAACAACGCCGGCTACGAAGACGAGTTCGCGTACTTCACCGAAACGACTCCGGAGCGCTGGCGGCGGATGCTGGCCGTCAACCTCGAGGGGGTGATGTCGTGCGTGCACGCGGCCCTGCCGGGAATGCAGCGCGAGCGCCACGGGCGGATCGTCAACGTCGGCTCGGAGGCCGGGCGGATCGGCTCGCACGGCAACGCCGCGTATGCCGCGGCGAAGGGCGGCGTGATCGCTTTCACCAAATCGATCGCACGCGAGAACGCGCGGTACGGGATCACGTGCAACCACGTCGCCCCCGGGCCGATTGACACGCCGCAGCTCCACGAACGATCGGAGCAGTCGATCGAGGCGATCACGAACATGACGCTGCTCCGGCGCGTCGGGACGTCGGAGGAGGTCGCGGCGGCAGTCGCCTTCCTGGCGTCCGAGGAGGCTTCGTACATAACCGGAGAGACGCTCGGCGTCTCGGGTGGCATGGGACTAGGAGGCTGACCAGACCGCATGACAGCGATCGCCCCACTGATCGAGCACGACCGAGTCCACGGTTCGCTGTACACGGACCCCGAAATCTTCGAGCAGGAGCTCGAGCGGATCTGGTACCGAACGTGGGTCTACGTGGGGCACGTGAGCGAAGTGCCCGAGCCGAACGACTACGTCCTCAAATCGATCGGCCCGCAGCCGGTGATCATGACCCGCGACCGGCAGGGGGAGATCCACCTGCTGCTGAACCGCTGCTCACACAGGGCGAACATGGTCTGTGACGCGCCGAGGGGCAACTCGAGCGCGTTCCGTTGCCCGTACCACGGCTGGACGTTCTCGAACACCGGCAAGCTGCTCGGGTATCCGTTCAACTCGGGCTACGGCGGCACCGAGCTGAAGGCCGAGCTGGGGCTCGGGCGGGTGCCGCGCGTGGAGTCGATTCACGGCTTCGTGTTCGGCTCATTCGCGGACGACGGGCCGTCGCTGACCGACCATCTCGGCGGAGCCAAGGACGCGTTCGACCGCCTCGCCCGGCTCTCGCCCGTCAATGAGATAGAGCTGACGGCCGGCTGGGTCAAGCACCGGGTCAAGGCGAACTGGAAGATGCTGCTCGAGAACGAGACCGATGGCTACCACCCGCAGTTCGTCCACGCCTCGATCTTCAGCGTCGCGCAGAGCGGGATCGGCGACCTCTACGGCGACAAGTCGATCGCCGTCTCGCGGGACCTGGGCGGGGGACACACCGAGAATGATCTCCGCCCCGAGTTCAGGCGCATCGACCAGCCACTCGGCTGGTTCGGAACGACTCCGGAGAAGCAGCCCGAGTACGTGAAGGCGATGGAGCAGTCCTACGGCCCGGACAAGGCCCGCGAGATCCTGATCGACGGGTCGCCCCACGTGATGGTGTTCCCGAACCTGTTCATCGCCGAGATTCAGGTGTTCGTACTCCAGCCGCTCGCGGTCGACCAGACCGTCCAGCACGTCACCGCGGTCCAGCTGAAGGGCGCCCCGGACATCAACCGCCGGCTGTTGCAGCAGACGATCGGCTCCGTCGGTCCGGCGGGACTGCTGCTGGCGGACGACTCGGAGATGTACGAGCGCAATTTCCGTGGCGCCCAAGCCCTCAGACCCGAGTGGCTCGTGCTCAAGCGAGGCGTGCACCGCGAGCGCACCGACCCTGACGGTTTCACAATCGGAGACGCGACCGACGAGGTGCCGCAGCGCGCGATCTGGCGCAGGTACGGGGAGCTGATGGATGACTGACTTCCAAGCCGTGGAGCAGTTCATCTACCGCGAAGCGCGGCTCGCCGACGAGCACGCTTACGACGAGTGGGAGGCGCTCTGGACCGACGACGCCGTGTACTGGGTTCCGTTCGGCTCAGACGACGCCGACCCCGAGACGCAGATGTCGGTGATCTACGACAACCGCTCTCGGATCGCCACGCGGATCAAGCAGTTCAACACCGGAAAGCGGCACGCGGCGACGCCGCCGCCTCGGGTCCGGCGCGTGGTGTCGAACGTTGAGCTGCTCGGGGAGGAGCCGTTACGGGCCGGCGCCAACTTCGTCGCCTACGAGTCGCGCGAGCGAGGGATCACGCTGTGGGCGGGACGCGTCGAGTACGGCCTCGCCCGGACGCCGGACGGCGATCTGAGGATGGCGCGCAAGCACGTGTTCCTTGTCAACAACGATCGCCCTCTCGACACGCTCTCGTTCCTGATCTAGCGATGGATTTCGCCACGCTCCTGAGCCGCTCCGCCCGGTCATATCGGGACAAGGTCGCGGTCTGGTGCGAGGGCCGCGAGCAGACCTACGGCGAGCTGTTCGAGCGCGCCTGCCGGCTGGCGAACGCCCTGGCCGGCCTCGGGGTCAAGCGCGGCGAGCGCGTGGCGGTTCTAGGACCGAACGGCCCGGAGACGGTCGAGCAGGTGGCCGGGATCGCGCTCGGCGGCTTTGTGCGGAGCGCCCTGTACGCCCACCAGACGGCCGAGGTCAACTCGTACCTGCTCGAGCTCGTCGAGGCGCGCGCGCTGATCGTGCACGTGTCGTTGGCGGAAGGACTCGAGGCCGACCACGTGATCGTCTACGGGGATGGCCCCGGGTCGGACTACGAGCGCCTGCTGGAGCACGCGTCCCCAAGCGAACCGTCGCCCACCGGGTCGTCTGGCGACTTCCACGTGATCCGCTTCTCCGCCGGCACGACCGGGAGGCCGAAGGGCATCGCGCACACCGCGCGGGCCTGGCTGCGAGGCGGCGACGAGTTCCGCTGGGTGACGCCGCAGATCGACGAGCGCAGCGGCTACCTCGCGGCCGGGCCACTGACGCATGCCGCGGTCGTGTTTCTCTGGCCGATGCTCCAGGTCGGCGGCCGGATCGTGGTGATGGAGGCCTTCGACCCAGGCCGTGCGCTCGAGCTGATCGAGACCCAGCGTCCGACGCTGACGCTGATGGTCCCGACGATGATCCAAGCGCTGGTCGCACACTCGGACGCGGGCACGAGAGACCTCACCGCTCTCGGCGCGCTCACGTACGCGGCGGCACCGATCAGCGAGAAGACGATGCAGCTCGCGATCGAGCTGTTCGGGCCGGGCGTGCTCCACCAGTGGTACGCGCAGAGCGAGGCATGGCCGCTGACGATGCTGTTGCCCCACCAGCACCTCGCGCATCCGCGCTCGGTCGGCCGCCCCACCCCGAACACGGTCTTGAAGATCGTCGACGACGAGGGCGCCGAGCTTCCGGTGGGCGACACCGGTGAGATCGCGGTCGCCACTCCCGGCCAGATGTGGGGCCACTGGAACGACCCGGACGGGACCGCGGCGCGCACGCTCGAAGACGGGAGCATCCGGACCCGTGACATGGGCTATCTCGACGACGAGGGGTTCGTGTACCTGGTCGACCGCAAGGAGGACATGATCATCTCCGGCGGGTACAACATCTGGCCGGCCGAGCTCGAGGTCGTGCTGGTCGGGCATCCGGCGGTCGCCGAGGCGTGCGTCGTCGGCGTTCCGCACGAGAGGTGGGGCGAGACGCCGCGTGCGGTCGTCGTGCTCGACGCGGGCGGCGCCCCGTCGGAAGAGGAGCTGATCGAGTACTGCCGTGAGCAGGTGGGGTCGGTCAAGAAGGTGACCTCGGTGGAGTTCGTGAGCGAGCTCCCGAAGTCGCCGCTGGGGAAGGTGCTCCGGCGGGTTGTGCGCGATCGCTACTGGGCCGAGACCGAGCAACGGATCGGTGGCGCGTGACGGACACCGTCAAGAGCGAGTTCGCCGCGGTCGAGGTCGACGTCGATCGGGCCGCCAACGGCCCCAGGTTGCGGATCGAGGACCTCAAGACGGGCCACACCGGCTACCTCGACGCGCTCGAGCTCGAAACGCTCGCGTGGCTGCCGGAGGGCGCGCTGCACCCGCTGCTCGACCCCTCGGCGTTGCGCTTCAAGGATGAACCGGCGATCGCGGAGCTCGTCGAGAACGTCTACGCCGCGCTCGCGAAGGGCGACCGCGACAGGCTGCTCGAGCTCCTCGCCGCGGACTTCGAGGCCGATTTCGCCGAGGGCATGCCGGTGGTCGACACGACCAGGGCGATCAGGACGGCCGAGGACATGATCGAGAACGCGTGGTGGGCGCTCGGACGCGTGTTCCGGATGCGGGTCGAACCGACGGCGTGGATCCCGTGCGCCGGCGGCCGGCTGCTCGTGCTCGGCCGCTACAGAGGCTCCGCGCGGTCCACCGGGCGTGAGTTCGAAGCAAACCTCGCGCACCTGTGGACCGCGCGCGAGGGAAAGCTCGCCCACCTCTGGCACCTCACAGACACGGCCGCGTGGTCGGCGGCGCTCGAAGAATGAGCGAGCGCGTCGAGCTTCGGTTTGACGACGGCCTCGCCCGCCTCACGCTTACGCGCGCAGACGCCCGCAACGCGATTGACCCGGCGATGGTCGAGGCGCTCGCGGAAGCGGTCGAGTGCGTGGCAAACGAGCCGAATCTGAGAGCGCTGCTGATCACCGCCGCGGGTCCGGCGTTCAGCGTCGGCGGTGACCTGCGCTACCTCGGCTCCAGGACAGACCGCCTCCCCGACGAGCTCGAGCCGATGGTCCGCGACTACCACGAGACGCTCGCGCAGCTCGCGGAGCTGCTGGTGCCCGTCGTCTGCGCGGCGAAGGGCGCCGTCGCCGGCGGCGCGCTCGGGCTGCTGTGGTGCTCCGATGTGGCGATCATCGCGGAGGACGCCAAGCTCGCCCCGGGCTTCCTCGAGCTCGGCCTGAGCGCCGACGGCGGGAGCACGTGGTGGCTGCCGCGGCTCGTAGGCCTCCAGCGCGCCCGACGGCTGCCGCTGAGCCAAGAGCCGATCACCGGCGCCACGGCAGCCGAGTGGGGACTCGTCGCGTGCGCGCTCCCGGAGCCCGACGTGGACGAAGAGGCCGAACGTGTAGCCCGCGCGCTGGCCGCGGCCCCGGCGAAGGCCTATGGCGAGATCCGCGGGCTACTCGCCAACACCTTCGCGCGGGATCTGAGGGAGGGCCTCGGAGCCGAGCATGAGGCGATCCTCCGGACAGCTGCAACCGGCGAGGCTCGCGAACGGGTCGGACGGTTCGAAGCGCGCCGCGGCGTCCGCTACTGAGTCATTTCGCGGGAAATCACGATGCGCTGGACCTCGTTCGTGCCCTCGTAGATCTGGGTGATCTTGGCGTCGCGCATCATCCGCTCGAGCGGGTATTCCTTGACGTAGCCGTAGCCGCCGAGGATCTGGAGCGCTTCGACCGTCACCCACATCGCGGTGTCCGAGGCAAACAGCTTCGCCATCGAGGTCCACTTGCCGAGCCCCGGGGTGCCGCGGTCGGCGGTGGCGCAAGCTTTGTAGAGGAGCTCGCGAGCGGCCGCGGTCCGCGTCTCCATGTCGGCGAGCTTGAACTGGATCGCCTGGAAGGAGTTGATCGGCTTGCCGAACGCAATCCGCTCCTTGGCGTACTCGTTCGCGTAGTCGATCGCGCCCTGGGCGATGCCGACCGCCTGGGCGGCGGCGCCGAGGCGCGTCCGCTCGAGGGTGCCGAGCGCGACCGAAAGTCCCTTTCCCTCCTTGCCGATCAGGTTCGCCGCCGGGACCCGGACGTCGGTGAGGGACGGGGCGCTCGTCGGTGAGCCCTTGATCCCCAGCTTGCGCTCGACCTTCCCGGGGTCGAAGCCGTCCCGGTCGGCCTCGACGATGAACGCGCTGAGCCGTCCATGCTCGCGGTCGGTCTTCGCAAACACGACGTAGTAGTCGGCGATCGTGCCGTTGCTGATCCAATTCTTCTGGCCGTTGATGATCCAGTCATCCCCGTCGCGAACGGCAGAGGTGCGGACCGCGGCGGGGTCCGAACCGGCGTCTGGCTCCGAGAGGGCGAATGCCGGCGCGATCTCACCTGCGGCGAGTGACGGCAACCAGCGCTGCTTCTGCTCCTCGGAGCCGAACAACTGGATCGGCAGCGAGCCGAGCTCTTGGAGCATCAGGATCAGCGCGCTCGACGCGCACGCCTTGGCAATCTCCTCGACCGCGATCTGCTGCATCAGCGTCCCGGTCCCCGTGCCTCCGTACCGCTCCGGAAACGGGAGGCCGAGGATGTCCTGGTGCGCGAGCAGCTTGCGAATGTCCCACGGGTACTCGCCCGTCTCGTCGATCTCGGCCGCCCGCGGCCGGATCTTCTCGTCGACGATGATCCGGATCGTGTCACGGAAGTCCGCGAGCTCCTGAGGTATCTCGTAGAGATCCGTGAATGCGGTGGCGCTCATGTCAGGCGTGGGCCGGCACGGGTTCGGGGGCGTACTCATAGAAGCCACGTCCTGACTTGCGGCCGAGGCGCCCGGACGCGACCATCCGCTTCATCAGCGGCGGCGGCGCGTACTCGTCACGCTTGAACTCCTCATACAGCGAATCGCACACGGCGTAGAGAACGTCGAGGCCGATGAAGTCGCAGAGCGTCAGCGGGCCCATAGGGTGGCCGCAGCCCAGCTTCATACCCGCGTCGATGTCCTCACGGGACGCGAATCCGTCCTCGTACATCCGCACGGCCGCCATCAGATAGGGGACCAGGAGCATGTTGACAATGAACCCCGAGCGGTCCTTGGTCAGCCACCTGGCCAGGCCGGGCCTTCCGGTGGCCGCCCGGCAGCGGCCGGTACGGGATCGCGACCGGCACGCCGCACCACCGTCCCGCCAGCCGCCGGGTGAGATTGGCCAGCGGCCGCAGCACCACGCTGACGCCGGGGACCAGCAGCAGCAATCCCAGCCCGAACCCCAGACGAAACCCCGCGTGCTGGTGAAGACGGCGTGCACGGCCCCGCCCACGGCAATCGGCAGACCCACCAGCAGCCCGGCGGTGACGAGCGACAGCGTCCACAGCGCCAGCCCGCGGCCCCAGGCGGCCAGGCGGGTACCGGGCCCGGACCGACGCCCGGGCCCGCTGGCCGGTTACTCACGGCCGCGATCTTGCTGCTCATGCCGGGCCCCTCCGCGTGAAATGCCTTTCCTCAGTGTCCCGCGCCGCGGGTCAGGCCGCAGTG